>CAZGGK010000005.1:0-13664 GCA_964525125.1 uncultured Mycobacterium sp. | reverse complement strand
CGTTGAGTGTGCAGCCGGGGCGTTGAGTGTGCAGCCGGGGCGTTGAGTGTGCAGCCGGGCCGACCTACGGGCTCGTTCGCCAGGGGCGCGGCGCCAGCCGGGCGAAGCGTGATCGCGCGAAGGGCCCAGCGGTCCGCTAGCGCAGTGTCAGCCGGCGAGGCCTGCCGCACCCCGCCGAGCCGGTACGGTGAACACCGATGGCAAAACGTTCCCGGACTTCCCGAAGCTCCCAGGCCGCCCGGCGCCGGAGGCACCGCATACTGGCCTGGATCGCGGCCGCCTCGATGGTGGTGGTGGTGGGCGTCGTCGTGGTGGGGGTGGTGGTATGGATGCGCCGCCCGGCGCCGAGCGGGCCGCCCAGCGCCGGCGAGCCGCAGATCGTGCCGCCGACCACGTCGGCGCCGGGCGCCAAGAAGCCCCGGCCGGCATTCCAGGATGCCAGCTGTCCGGACGTGCAGCTGGTCGCCGTGCCCGGCACCTGGGAGTCGTCGCCGACCGACGACCCGCTGAACCCCACCGAGTTCCCCAAGGCGCTGCTGCTCACCGTCAGCCGGCCGATCGCCGAACAGTTCGACACCGGCCGGGTCCAGACCTACACCGTCCCCTACACCGCGGAGTTCCATAACCCGCTCTCCGCCGACAAGCAGATCTCCTACAACGACAGCCGGGCCGAGGGCACCCGGGCGATGGTCAAGGCGATGACCGAGATGAACCAGCGGTGCCCGCTGACCAGCTACGTGCTGGTCGGGTTCTCGCAGGGTGCGGTGATCGCCGGCGACATCGCCAGCGACATCGGCAACGGCCGCGGCCCGGTCGACGAGGACCTGGTGCTCGGGGTGACGCTGATCGCCGACGGGCGCCGACAGCAGGGCGTCGGTCTCGACGTGCCCCCGACCCCACCGGGACAGGGCGCCGAGGTCACCCTGCACGAGGTGCCGATCCTCTCCGGGCTGGGGCTGACCATGACCGGCCCCCGGGATGGCGGCTTCGGCGCGCTGGATCAGCGCGCCAACGAGATCTGCGCGGTCGGCGACCTGATCTGCGCGGCCCCACGCGAGGCGTTCAGCCTCGGCAAACTGCCGGCCACCCTGGAGACGCTGGCCGGGGGCGCCGGCCAGCCGGTGCACGCGTTCTACGGCACCGCGGACTTCTGGAGTCATGACGGCCAGTCCGCCACCCAGTGGACGCTGGACTGGTCGCGCAACCTGGTCGAGAACGCACCGCATCCCAAACACGGGTGACGTCGGCGGCGCGGGTCACAGACGCGGGTCACAAGGGCATCACAATCGGCACCGATTGATTTGGCTTGCGGCGCCCCGCCCCCTAACATTAAGAGATATTTAAGAGCAAATGGTCCCGGCGGACGGCCGGGCCGTGACAGGGTATGACAAGCCGGGGCGCGGGTGCGCCCGGCGACTGACCCGCCGCAGGATTTCGACAGGAGATTTGGCATGGCCGTGGTAGCCCACACGGGGTACAACAACCCGTATGTCCGCGACGGCAAGATCCGGTTCCCGGACAACGCCAGCCTGGTCCGAACCGTCGAGCGCTGGGCCGCGCTGCGCGGCGACAGGGTGGCGTACCGGTTCCTGGACTACGCGGTCGAGCGCGACGGCGAGGTGCGCGAGATCTCCTGGGCCGACTTCGGCGCCCGCAACCGCGCGGTCGGCGCCCGGCTGCAACAGGTCACCCAGCCCGGTGACCGGGTCGCGATCCTGTGCCCGCAGAACCTGGACTACCTGGTGGCGTTCTTCGGGATCCTGTACTCCGGCCGGATCGCGGTGCCGCTGTTCGACCCGGGTGAACCCGGTCACGTCGGCCGGCTGCACGCGGTGCTCGACGACTGCACGCCGTCGGCGATCCTGACCACCAGCGACTCCGCCGAAGGCGTGCGCAAGTTCTTCCGCAGCCGGCCGGCCAACGCCCGGCCCCGGGTGATCGCCGTCGACGCGGTGCCGGCCGAGGTCGGCGCCACCTGGGAGCTGCCGTCGGTGGAACGCGACGCCGTCGCCTACCTGCAGTACACCTCCGGCTCCACCCGCACCCCGACCGGTGTGCAGATCACCCACCTCAACCTGCCGCACAACGTGGTGCAGGTGATCCACGCCATGCAGGGCCGGGAGGGCGACCGCGGCGTCACCTGGCTGCCGTTCTTCCATGACATGGGCCTGATCACCATCCTGCTGTCGTCGGTGCTCGGTCAGCAGTTCACGTTCATGACGCCGGCGGCGTTCGTGCGCCGGCCCTACCGCTGGATCCGCGAGATGGCGCGCCGCGAGGGCGAGACCGGTGAGTGCTACTCGGTGGCGCCGAACTTCGCGTTCGAGCACGCCGCGGCGCGCGGCCTGCCGAAAGACGGCGACCCGCCGCTGGACCTGAGCAACGTCAAGGCGATCCTCAACGGCAGCGAGCCGGTCTCGCCGGCGTCGGTGCGCAAGTTCACCGAGGCGTTCGCGCCGTACGGGTTGCGGGAAGGCGTGATCAAGCCGTCCTACGGGCTGGCCGAGGCCACCCTGTTCGTCTCCACCACCCCGTTGGACGAGGGTCCCCGGATGATCCACGTGGACCGGGAGGCGCTCAACAACGAGAACCGGTTCGTCGAGGTCGCGCCGGACGCGGCCGGTGCGGTCACCCAGGTGTCGGCCGGCAAGGTCGGGGTCGACCAGTGGGCGATCATCGTCGACGCCGAGACCGGCGCCGAGCTGCCCGACGGCCAGGTCGGCGAGATCTGGCTGCAGGGCAACAACATGGGCGCCGGCTACTGGAACCGGCCGGACGAGACCACCGAGACCTTTGAGAACGTGCTGAAGTCGCGGACCAGCCCGTCCCGCGCCGAAGGCGCACCCGACGACGGTTTCTGGACGCGCACCGGCGACTACGGCGCCTACTACGACGACCACCTCTACATCACCGGCCGGGTCAAGGACCTGGTCATCGTGGACGGCCGCAACCACTACCCGCAGGACCTGGAGTACTCGGCGCAGGAAGCCAGCCGGGCACTGCGAACCGGCTACGTCGCCGCGTTCTCGGTGCCGGCCAACGAACTGCCGCAGGAGGTGTTCGACAATCCGCACACCGGCCTGAAATACGACCCGGAGGACACCTCCGAGCAGCTGGTGATCGTCGGCGAGCGCGCCGTCGGCGCACACAAGCTGGACTACCAGCCGATCGTCGACGACATCCGGGCGGCGATCGCGGTGCGGCACGGGGTGACGGTGCGCGACGTGCTGCTGGTGGCGGCTGGCACGGTGCCGCGCACCTCCAGCGGCAAGATCGGCCGGCGTGCCTGCCGGGCCGTCTACCTGGACGGCAGCCTGCGCAGCGGCGCGGCCGCCCCGAACTCCTTCCCGGACCAGTCATGACCGACGCTTTCGAGCCCGACTCCGGCGACTCCGGCGCTTCGGATGGCGATGACGCCCCGGTGCGCGCGACCGGCCGAACCGACCTGACCGTCTCTGAGATGCGGGCCTGGCTGCGCAACTGGGTGGCCAAGGCAACCGGCCAGTCGCCGGATGCGGTCAACGAGACCGCCCCGATGGTCGAACTGGGCCTGTCGTCGCGGGACGCGGTGGCGATGGCCTCCGACATCGAGGATCTCACCGGGGTCACGCTGTCGGCGACGGTGGCGTTCCGCCACCCCACCATCGAGGCACTGGCCACCGTCATCGTCGAGGGCGAACCGGTGGCCGCCGACGGTGCCGACGCCGAGGACTGGTCCCGCGACCACGACCTCGCCGACATCGCGGTGGTGGGGCTGGCCACCCGGTTCCCGGGCGACATGAACACCCCGGACGAGACCTGGCGCAAACTGCTGGCGGGCTTCGACGCGATCACCGAGCTGCCCGAGGGCCGCTGGTCGGAGTTCCTGTCCGAGCCGCGGATCGCCGAACGGGTGGGCAAGGCCCGCACCCGTGGCGGTTACCTGAGCGACATCAAGGGCTTCGACGCCGAGTTCTTCGCGCTGTCGAAGATGGAAGCCGACAACATCGACCCGCAGCAGCGGATGGCACTCGAGCTGACCTGGGAGGCGCTGGAGCACGCCCGCATCCCGGCCTCCAGCCTGCGCGGTGAGTCGGTCGGGGTGTACATCGGCAGTTCGCTGAACGACTACAGCTTCCTGGCGATGTCGGACCCGAGCGTGGCGCACCCGTACGCCATCACCGGTACCGCGAGCTCGATCATCGCCAACCGGGTGTCCTACTTCTACGACTTCCACGGCCCGTCGGTGGCGGTGGACACCGCCTGCTCGTCGTCGCTGGTCGCCGCGCACTCCGGGGTGCAGGCGCTGCGCTCCGGCGAGTGTGACGTCGCGGTGGTCGGCGGGGTCAACGCACTGATCACCCCGCTGGTGACGGTCGGGTTCGACGAGGTCGGCGGTGTGCTGGCACCCGACGGCCGGATCAAGTCGTTCTCCGCCGACGCCGACGGCTATGCCCGCTCCGAGGGCGGCGGGATGCTGGTGCTCAAGCGGGTCGAGGACGCCCGCCGCGACGGCGACACGATCCTGGCGGTGATCGCCGGGTCGGCGATCAACCACGACGGCCGGTCCAACGGGCTGCTGGCACCCAATCCGGACGCCCAGGAGGCGGTGCTGCGCAAGGCATACAAGAACGCCGGCATCGACCCGCGCACGGTCGACTACATCGAGGCGCACGGCACCGGGACCATCCTCGGCGACCCGATCGAGGCCGAAGCACTGGGCCGGGTGATCGGCCGCGGCCGGGCCGCCGACAGGCCGGCGCTGCTCGGCGCGGTCAAATCCAATGTGGGACACCTGGAATCGGCTGCCGGGGCGGCCAGCCTGGCCAAGATGGTGCTGGCCCTGGCGCACGACAAGATTCCGCCGTCGATCAACTACGCCGGCCCCAACCCCTACATCGACTTCGACGCCACGCACCTGTTGGTTGCCGACACCGTCGCCGACTGGCCGCGCTACGGCGGCTACGCGGTGGCCGGGGTGTCCGGCTTCGGGTTCGGCGGCGCCAACGCGCACCTGGTGCTGCGCGAGGTGCTGCCGCGCGACGTGATCCAGCGTGAGCCGGAACAGGTTGACGTGCAACCGGTTCCGGAAGAGTCCGATGTCGAGGACAGCGGCGGGCCGCGCTTCGACGAGTACGGCGAGTTCCTGGACGCCCACGACCGGGTGATCAGCGCCGACGAGGAAGAATACGAACTGCCCGGGCTGACCGACGAGGCGTTGCGGCTCAAGGAGATCGGGCTGGCCGAGCTGGCCGCAGCCGACCCGGTGAAACCGCTTGTTCCGCTGGCTGTTTCGGCGTTTCTCAGCTCCCGCAAGAAGGCCGCCGCCGCCGAGCTGGCCGACTGGATCGACAGCGAGGCGGGCCGGGCGTCCTCGCTGGAGTCGATCGGGCGGGCACTGTCCCGGCGCAACCACGGCCGGTCTCGCGCGGTGGTGCTGGCCCACGACCACGACGAGGCGGTCGCCGGCCTGCGCGCGGTGGCCGAGGGCAGGCAGAAGCCGGGCGTGTACAGCGCCGACGGCCCGGTGACCGGCGGCCCGGTGTGGGTGTTCGCCGGTTTCGGTGCCCAGCACCGCAAGATGGCCAAGAGTCTGTATCTGCGCGAGCCGGTTTTCGCCGAGTGGATCGACCGCTGCGACGCGCTGATCCAGGACGAACGCGGCTATTCGATCGTCGAGCTGATCCTCGACGATGCGCAGGATTACGCCAGCGACAACCACATCGAGTACGTCCAGGTGGTGATCTTCGCCATCCAGATCGCGCTCGGCGAACTGCTCCGGGCGCACGGTGCGCGGCCCACCGCGGTGATCGGCCAGTCGCTGGGGGAACCCGCGGCCGCCTACTTCGCCGGTGGGTTGTCGCTGCGCGACGCCGCACGTGCCATCTGCTCGCGCGCGCACCTGATGGGCGAGGGCGAGGCGATGCTGTTCGGCGAGTACATCCGGCTGATGGCGCTGGTGGAGTACTCCGCCGACGAGATCAAAACGGTGTTCTCCGACTTCCCCGGTCTGGAGGTGTGCGTCTACGCCGCGCCCAGCCAGACCGTGATCGGCGGCCCGCCCGAGCAGGTCGACGCGATCGTCGCCCGCTGCGAGGCCGAGGGCCGCTTCGCCCGCAAGCTGCAGACCAAGGGCGCCAGCCACACCTCCCAGATGGATCCGCTGCTCGGGGAGCTCTCCGCCGAACTGCAGGGCATTCACCCAATGCCGCTGACCTGCGGCTACTTCTCCACCGTGCACGAGGGTAACCACCTGCGGCCCGGCGGCGAGCCGATCCACGACGTGGACTACTGGAAGAAGGGACTGCGGCACAGCGTCTACTTCACCCACGGCATCCGCAACGCGGTCGACAGCGGGCACACCACGTTCCTGGAGTTGGCGCCGAACCCGGTGGCGCTCATGCAGGTTGGGCTGACCACCGCCGTCGCCGGCCTGCCCGATGCTCAGTTGATCGCCACCCTGGCCCGCAAGTCCGACGAGGTCGACTCGATGACCACGGCGATGGCTCAACTGTTCGTGCACGGCCACGACCTGGACTTCCGCACGCTGTTCCCGCGCCGCGCCGAGGGGCCGGTCGGGCCGGAGGAGTTCGCCGACATTCCGCCGACGCGGTTCCGCCGCAAGCCGCACTGGCTGGACGCGCACTTCTCCGGGGATGCATCCGGGGTGATGCCCGGTTCGCACGTTTCGCTGCCGGACGGCCGGCACGTCTTCGAATTCGCTCCGCGCGGTACGACCGACCTGGCCGCCCTGGTGAAAGCCGCTGCGGCGGCGGTTCTTCCGGGCGCCGCGCTGGTGGCTTCCGAGCAGCGGGCGGTGCCCGGCGACGGCGCCCGGCTGGTGACCACGCTGACCCGTCACCCCGGCGGCGCCGCGGTGCAGGTGCATGCCCGCATCGGGGAGTCGTTCACACTGGTCTACGACGCGGTGGTGAGTCGGGGCGGGACGGCGGCCGCATTGCCGGTAGCGGTCAGTGTCGGTGTGGTCGCGGAAACTGTTGCGGCGCCGGCCGAGCCCGAGGTCGATGACGCGGAGATCCTGCACGACAACCTGACCGCGGGGGCGGGGCTGGCCGCCGGCTTCGCCAAGTGGTCGCCGGAGTCCGGGGAGACGGTGGCCGACCGGCTGGGCGTCATCGTCGGTGGCGCCATGGGTTACGAGCCCGAGGACCTGCCGTGGGAGGTGCCGCTGATCGAGCTCGGGCTGGACTCGCTGATGGCGGTGCGGATCAAGAACCGGGTCGAGTACGACTTCGACCTGCCCCCGATCCAGCTGACCGCGGTGCGGGACGCGAACCTCTACAACGTCGAGGAGATGATCCGCTACGCGGTCGAGCACCGCGACGAGGTCGAGGCGCTGCACGAACACCAGAAGACCCAGACCGCCGAGGAGATCGCCGCCGAACAGGCCGCGATGATCGCCGGCGCAAAAGTGGCCGCAGACGCCCCGCCGCCGGTGACCGAGGACGCGCCCCATGCGCCGCCGCCACCGCCGTCGGACATCCCGGTGCCGCCCCCGCCCACCAACCCTGAAGGCCCGGCCGGGGTGAGCAGCAAGACCGCCGCCGCCGCGGCCGCCAAGGTGCTCACCTCCGAGGCGGTGACCGAGGCGCTGGGCGCCGACGTTCCGCCCCGGGACGCCGCCGAGCGGGTCACGTTCGCGACCTGGGCGATCGTCACCGGAAAGTCGCCGGGCGGCATCTTCAACGAACTGCCCGCGCTCGACGATGCGACCGCCGAGAAGATGGCAGCCCGGCTCTCCGAACGGGCCGACGGCGTCGTCACGAGTGAAGACGTGAAATCGGCTACCAGCATCGAGGCTCTGGCGACCGTCGTTCGAGACCAGCTCGAGGAGGGGGTGGTGGACGGCTTCGTCCGCACCCTGCGCGCCAGATCCGAGGGATCCAAGGCGATTCCGCTCTTCCTGTTCCACCCGGCCGGCGGTTCGACCGTGGTCTACGAACCGCTGATGAAGCGGCTGCCCGCGGACATCCCGGTGTACGGCATCGAGCGGGTCGAGGGCTCCATCGAGGAGCGTGCCGCCGAGTACGTACCGAAACTGCTGGAGCTGCACGACGGCCCGTTCCTGCTGGCGGGCTGGTCGCTGGGCGGGGCGCTGGCCTACGCCTGCGCGATCGGCCTGCGGCGGGCCGGTGCCGACGTGCGCTACCTCGGGCTGATCGACCTGGTGCTGCCCGGCGAGCCGATCGACCAGAGCAGGGAAGGCATGCGCGCGCGCTGGGACCGTTACGCCCGCTTCGCCGAGCGCACCTTCAACGTCGAGGTCCCCGAGATCCCGTACGAGGAACTGGAGAAGCTCGACGACGAGGGCCAGGTCCGCTTCGTGCTGGAGGCCGTCGCGCAGAGCGGCGTGCAGATCCCGGGCGGCATCATCGAGCACCAGCGCACGTCGTACCTGGACAACCGGGCGCTGGACACCATCGAGATCCAGCCCTACGACGGGCACGTCACGCTGTACATGGCCGACCGCTACCACGACGACGCCATCGTGTTCGAGCCCGCCTACGCCACCCGCAAGCCGGATGGCGGCTGGGGCGAATACGTCTCCGACCTGGAGGTGGTGCCCATCGGGGGCGAGCACATCCAGGCCATCGACGAGCCGTACATTGCCAAGGTGGGTGCCCACATGAGTGCGGCGATCAACCGCATCGAAGCCGAGAGCGAGAGCGCGTGAGTAACAAGACCACCGCCGAACTGCTGGCCGAACTGCGCGAAAAGCTGGAGCTGGCCAAGGAACCCGGCGGTGAGAAGGCCGTCGCCAAGCGGGAGAAGAAGGGCATCCCCAGTGCCCGGGCGCGCATCCACGCGCTGCTGGACCCGGGCACGTTCCTCGAGATCGGCGCACTGTGCAAGACGCCGGGGGATCCGAACGCGCTGTTCGGCGACGGTGTCGTCACCGGGCACGGCCGGATCAACGGCCGGCCGGTCGGGGTGTTCAGCCACGACCAGACGGTGTTCCAGGGCACCGTGGGAGAGATGTTCGGCCGCAAGGTGGCCAGGTTGATGGAGTGGGTGGCGATGGTGGGCTGCCCGATGATCGGCATCAACGACTCCGGTGGCGCCCGCATCCAGGACGCGGTCACCTCGCTGGCCTGGTATGCCGAGTTGGGCCGCCGCCACGAGCTGCTGCGCGGCATGGTCCCGGAGATCTCCATCATCTTGGGCAAATGCGCTGGGGGAGCGGTCTATTCGCCGATCCAGACCGACCTGGTGGTGGCGGTGCGCGACCAGGGCTACATGTTCGTCACCGGCCCGGACGTGATCAAGGACGTCACCGGTGAGGACGTCAGCCTCGACGAGTTGGGCGGCGCCGACGCGCAGGCCCGCTACGGCAACATCCACCAGGTGGTCGAAGACGAGGCGGCGGCGTTCCAGTACGCGCGCGACTACCTCTCGTTCCTGCCCGCCAACACCTTTGACGACCCGCCGATCGTCAACCCCGGTCTGGAGCCCGACATCACCAGCCACGATCTGGAGCTGGACTCGATCGTGCCGGACGCGGACAACACCGCCTACGACATGCACGAGATCCTGCTGCGGATCTTCGACGACGGTGACTTCCTGGACGTCGCCGCCCAGCGCGGTCAGGCGATGATCACCGGCTTCGCCCGGGTGGACGGCCGGCCGGTCGGGGTGATCGCCAACCAGCCGATGTACATGTCCGGCGCGATCGACAACGAGGCATCCGACAAGGCGGCCGGCTTCGTGCGGTTCTGCGACTCGTTCAACATGCCCATCGTCTTCGTCGTCGACACCCCCGGATTCCTGCCGGGCGTGGAGCAGGAGAAGGGCGGCATCATCAAGCGCGGCGGCCGGTTCCTCAACGCCGTTGTGGAGGCCGACGTACCCAAGGTGACCATCACCATCCGCAAGTCCTACGGCGGGGCGTACGCGGTGATGGGCTCCAAGCAGTTGTCGGCAGATCTGAACTTCGCCTGGCCCACCGCGCGGATCGCGGTGATCGGCGCCGACGGCGCGGCCCAGCTGTTGATGAAGCGTTTTCCCGACCCGACCGCGCCGGAGGCTCAGCAGGTCAAGCGGGACTTCATCGAGGGTTACAACCTGAACATGGCCATTCCGTGGATCGCCGCCGAACGGGGCTTCATCGACGCGGTCATCCAGCCGCACGAGACCCGGCTGCTGCTGCGCAGGTCGCTGCGGCTGCTGGCCGACAAGCAGAAGTGGCCGCGGGTGCAGCGTAAACACGGGCTGCTGCCGATCTAACTCGACGAGTTGCTGAGAAGATACCCCTTCGAGACTTATCGCGCATTAAGGCCCGACCTAGTAGAGTGACGCAGGACACCAAGGCATCGGGTATGCGGGGCATCTCGATCGCTCGACGAGGACGTGCCGATGTTTGACGAATGCCAGAAGCCGATCAGGCGCACGGGAGCCGGCCTGAGTGTGGTGGCCCTCACTGCCGGCCTCATCGCGGCGCCGCTGTCGATGGCTTCCGCGCTGGACCCGCACGATGTCGCGGTCCGGCTCACCGCAGGCCACGACGCCGGCGCCGGACTCGGCGGCGGCACCGCCCTGATCATGGGGCCGAGCATGATTCCGACGCCGACCCAGCAGTATGTGGACACCGTCGACAGGCTCTACCTGCAACCGCACGGATTCACCGGCACCGCGATCGCGCTGACGACACCTGAGTCGCCGTACAACCTCTACCAGTCCGAGATGGAGGGGGCGCAGATCCTGACCGCGGCGATCCAGCAGCAGATCGCCACCGGCGACGTGGACGCCGCCAACCCGGTAGTGGTGTTCGGCTACTCGCAGAGCGCGGCCCTGACCACGTTCACCATGGAGCAACTCCACGAAGCGGGCGTGCCGAGCGACTACGTGCACTTCATCCTGGTCGGCAATCCCGCCGCCCCCAACGGGGGCTGGCTGACCTCGATCGATCTGCCCGCGGGTACCGACACCCTCGTCCCGTTCCTGAACATCCCGCTGGGCAACGCCACGCCGGACAGCCTCTACCCGACCGACGTCTACACGATCGAGTACGACGGCTATGCCGACCACCCGCATCATTCGATGAACCTGCTGGCGGTGCTCAATTCCTATCTGGGCCTGCTGTTCCAGCACACCGGGTACCTGGGCCTGACGCCGGATCAGCTGGCCAACGCCGTCGCGCTGCCGGCGGCGGGTGAGGGCCTGACCAACTACTACATGATCCCCTCCGACAGCTTGCCGCTGCTGGCGCCGCTGCAGCTGATGCCGGTGCTCGGGCAACCGCTCTATGACCTGTTGGAGCCCACCACGCGGATCCTGGTGAACCTCGGCTTCGGTGACATGGCCCACGGCTGGGATCCCGGCCCGCCGAACGTGGTGACCACCGACAACATGTTCTTCACCGACGTCAATTTCGCCGACGTGCTCACCGCGCTGTCCGCCGCGTCGACGCAGGGTGTGGCGGCGTTCGCAGCGGCGATGGCCGACCCGGCCACCTATCAGATGACGCTGTCGGCCGATACCCCGGTGCTGGCGAGCCTGGCGGCCTCGGCCTACGGCGCCGGCATCATCGACACCCCGGAGGTCTCGTCGGTGTCCGCGCTGGTGTCTGCGTTCCTGGCGGCGAGTGCGGGCTCGATGGCGGCGATAGAACCGTGGGCGCCGGCCGGCTTCTGAGTCGGCAGACGGCACGGGCTGCTCGCGCTACGCGTCGACTGCACCGTCCGGCTGGCTGTCCGCCGTGGCGATCGGCACCAGATACCGACGGGCGAACGCCACCAATTCGTCGTAGCTGTCGAGGGGGACCGCGGCACGCGGGGTGAGCAGGACCGAGTGGGTGATGCGCACCAGCACCTCGGCTCGCGCGATCAGCGTCGGCGATGCCGCACCGGCTGACTGCGGGTCGAGAACTCGGGTGGTGGTGTTCACCGCGGCGATCAGCACGTCGCCGCCGGCCAGCGTGAGTTGCTGGATCAGCATGTCCGGCTCCAGCGACAGCAGGCGTTGCCACACCGGGTTCTCCCGCACCGCGGTCACCATCACGGCGAAGCTCACCGCGACACGATCGGCGAATCCGCCGGTTGCCTCGGCGGCGGCCGTGACGACGGCGAAGAGCCGCTGGGACTCGCGGCCCAGCACGGCGCGGACCAGCTCGGGCTTACCCCCGATGCGGCGGTAGACCGTCACCCGGCCGACCCCGGCCCGCTTGGCGACGTCGTCTACGGTGGCCCGCCGCAATCCGAGTTCGGCGAACACGCCGAGTGCGGCATCGAGGATGCCGTCTACGTCCGTCGGGCCCTCCGCTGCCGCTATGCGGTTGGGGGCGTTGGTCGGTGAGGGCATCTGACAAGAATAAATGTGAAACGTAGACACGGAATATGTATCCGAGTATCGTCTGCTGCGAGGTCAACCAGTTGTCTTGAAGAAGGTCTCGTGTGCACCGAGCGATCAATGCAGGCCACTGATGCAGCCATGGTCTGCCGGACCGGCCGCCACCACACCGGCACGTCGCACCGGTGGATGGTGTCGCCGGCCGCATTCGGTCGGAGCTGGCACGGATTGTCGGGTGACGATCCACGACCGCGCACCCTCAAGCGGGTTTTGAGGACTTTCGCCCCTATAAGTACATAGTTATCAGCTTTACCTTAGGTGGACCGCCGTGTGAGGGAGCCGCTCATGCAACACACAGCCCGTCGCTACGCGACTACCGGCCTCGTCATCGCCACCGGTACCTTCGTGACAGTCGGAAAGGTGCCCGTCCCCGATGCGATCGCGGCCCCGGTCCCGATCATCGCGCTGTCGACGGCGACCGGTGACCTATTCACCCGGTATGACGACCTCATCGCCAATACGCTGGCCAACCTGCATGCATCAGGCCAGGACTGGGCCGGCGATCCGTTCCCCGTCCTCGGGCAGATCGCAGCTAATTGGCAGGGTTACCTCGACCAGGCGATTGCCGACCCGATGTCGATCGCAGCGATCCCCGGCGAGATCGCGGCCAATCTGCAGCGCGTAATCAGCCTGCTGACCACCCTGCTGCCGACCATCGGAGCGGAATTCTTTCCCTTCCCCGGCGGAGTGAGCGTCGACCTGCTGACACCGTTGACCCTGGGTGTCGGCTTGATCGGTCCGCTGGTCACCACCATCACGGCCATCAGCGAGGTCGGCAAGGACGTCCTGACGGCCGGTGACCTGAGCGCGTCGATCACCGCCCTGCTGCAGGCTCCGGCCGTGCTGCTCGACGCACTGCTCAACGGACGGCAAAGCCTCGACGTGCTGGGACTGCTCAGCATCCCGGCCTTCAATGGGCTGCTCGTTCCCGCGCAGCCGATGGACGTCGCCTTGAACCTGGGCGACCTGCTGAGGGCCGTCCAACTCGGCGGCGTGAACCTCAACGACCTGCTCAGCGGCATGGGGGTGGGCGGGACCACCCTCAATGGTCTGCTCACCGACCTGGGTGTGGGCGGCAACAGCCTGGACACCGTCCTCGATCAGCTCGGCCTGGGCGGGATGACGCTCAACGGTCTGTTGGGCGGGGTGGGCCTGGGCGACTCCTCCCTCAACGGCCTACTGGGTGCGGTCGGGCTGGACAGTGTCGGCCTGGGCGCGATGCTGGCCCAGCTGGACTTGGACAACACCACGCTGGCCGGGTTGCTGGATGCGGTCGGTTTGGGCGGGACGACGCTCAACGGGTTGCTGGGCGGGGTGGG
>CAZGGK010000004.1:0-130181 GCA_964525125.1 uncultured Mycobacterium sp. | reverse complement strand
CCGGCCAGAACATGGCTCAGACCGACTCGGCCGTGGGCTCCAGCTGGGCCTGATCGCCAAAGCCGGGACAACGCAACGCCGCGGCGAGAATCCCTCGGGATCTCGCCGCGGCGTTACGTTTTTCGGTGTTGCCGGCGCCCGGTCTTGTGTTACCGGGTCTTGTGTCACCGGCCCGGCGACACCGCCGAGCAAGCCCCGAGCACCGTGGTGGACACGAAGTTGGCGGCATTGGCCAGGTCATTGTCGGCCGGGGCGTACGTCGGAAGCGCCACCGCGAACGCCCGGCGGTACTGCGCCGACAGGTCGGCGAAGTCCTGCAGGACGGGGTTGGAGCTGCGGCGCCCCAACTGCTGCAGCTTGTTCGCATAGCTGATCATCACCGGCGCCACCGCCAGGTTGACGGCCTTCTGCTGCGGATTCCAGTACATCGACGGGACACTGGGGTCAAGGCTGCGCCACTCGTCGGTCTCCGCGCCGAACTTGTTCAGCGCGGCCTGCCAGTCAGCGCACACCGCATTCGGCGAGAGCAGATAGCGCTGCGGGTTGGTGGGGTTCCCCGGCGGCACGGTCTTGGTGGGCGGCGACTGCGACTCCACCAGCGGGCCGCGCGCGGCGGCGGACCCGTTGCTGATGGCACCGCAGATCGAGGCAAGCGCCGACGCCGCGCTGTGTGCCGTGCCGCCCAGGCTGGCATCGGCCGGGGTGTAGTTGGGGATGCGCTCGACGAAAGCCCGCGCGTAGGCGATGAACTGCTCGTAGAGCTCTCGCATCACCCGGTGCGGGGTCAGTTTGACCAGGCCGACGGTTTGCGCCGCGGCGCTGCGCACCACCTGTCCGGCGGCGGCGTACGCCTTCTTCATCTCCTCGTCCCACGCCGACGCCGGGATTGCCTGGTCGCGGGTGATCCAGTTGCCGTGTCCGAGCAGTGACAGCGTGGTGGCCAGGTTGCTGCTGATCGAACTCCACGCCACGCAGCTGGGGTCGTCGATGATGACCGCAACCGGGCCGGTGTCGTTGGCGCTGGCGATTCCCGAGGCCGCGGCCTCCCGGCTGGCGTTCGTGGACCCGTCCGATGCGCCCTTGTCGGGGCTGCCGCCCCACAGCACCACCGCGACCAGCGTGATGGCCACGACGGCAAGCACCGTCACGGCAATCAATCCCCACTTGAGGCTCTTGTTCTTCTTCGGTGAGTCGCCGTCGTAGCCGTCGTCTTCGGTGTCGTCTTCGGTGTCGTCGTAGCCGTCGTCTTCGGTGTCGTCTTCGCCGTCGTTGTAGGTGCTGCCTTCGTCGTAGTCGGTGTCGTCGATGTTGTCGCCGGCGTCAGGGGTCACAGTGTGCCAGCTTAGAGGACGCGTGCGTCTAGACTGGGCGCGCTATCAAACCGTTGCCGGACCATCTGCAAAAGGGGGTATTTGTGCTGCGCAGCCACGACGCCGGTGCAATGCGGGCCACTGACGCCGGGCTCACCGTGACTTTGGCCGGCTGGGTGGCACGCCGCCGTGACCACGGCGGGGTGATCTTCATCGACCTGCGCGACGCCTCCGGGGTGGTCCAGGTGGTCTTCGGTGATTCCAGCGACCCCGCGGTGCTGGCCCAGGCCCACCGGCTGCGCGCCGAGTTCTGCGTGGCGGTCACCGGCGTCGTCGAGGTGCGTCCGGCCGGCAACGAGAACCCGGAGCTGGCCACCGGGGAAATTGAGGTCAACGCGACGTCGCTGACCGTGCTCGGCGAGAGCGCAGCGCTGCCGTTTCAGCTCGACGAGCCGGCGGGCGAGGAGGCCCGGCTGCGCTACCGATACCTGGATCTGCGCCGGGAGGACGGTCCCGGTGCGGCGCTGCGGCTGCGGTCCAAGGTGAACGCGGCCGCGCGGGCGGTGCTGGCCGGCCACGACTTCGTCGAGATCGAGACGCCGACGCTGACCCGCTCCACCCCGGAGGGCGCGCGCGACTTCCTGGTGCCGGCCCGGTTGCAGCCCGGCTCGTTCTACGCGCTACCGCAGAGCCCGCAGCTGTTCAAGCAGTTGCTGATGGTGGCCGGGATGGAACGCTACTACCAGATCGCCCGCTGCTATCGGGACGAGGACTTCCGGGCCGACCGCCAGCCCGAGTTCACCCAGCTCGACCTGGAGATGAGCTTCGTCGACGCCGAGGACGTGATCGCGGTGGCCGAACAGGTGCTCAAGGCGCTGTGGGGGCTGATCGGCTACGACTTGCCGCTGCCGCTGCCGCGGATCAGCTACGCGGAGGCGATGCGCCGGTTCGGCTCCGACAAACCCGACCTGCGGTTCGGCCTGGAGTTGGTCGAATGCACCGAATTCTTCGCCGACACCGCGTTCCGGGTGTTCCGGGCGCCCTACGTGGGGGCGGTGGTGATGCCGGGCGGCGCGTCGCAGCCGCGCCGCACGCTGGACGGCTGGCAGGAGTGGGCCAAACAGCGCGGGCACCGGGGCCTGGCCTATGTGCTGGTCGGCGAGGACGGTGAGCTCTCCGGGCCGGTGGCCAAGAACCTCTCCGAGACCGAACGCGCCGGACTGGCCGGCCACGTCGGCGCGGCACCGGGGGACTGCATCTTCTTCTCGGCAGGACCGGCCAAGGCGTCGCGCGCACTGCTCGGTGCGGCACGGGGAGAGATCGCACGACGCCTGGACCTGATCGACCCGGATGCCTGGGCGTTCGCCTGGGTGGTGGACCCGCCACTGTTCGAGCCCGCCGACGACGCGACCGCGGCCGGGGACGTCGCCGTCGGGACCGGGGCCTGGACCGCGGTGCATCACGCCTTCACCTCCCCCCGGCCCGGGCACGAGGCCGCGGTGCAGACCGACCCCGGCGCGGTGCTGGCCGACGCCTACGACGTGGTGTGCAACGGCAACGAGATCGGCGGCGGCTCGATCCGTATCCACCGGCGTGACATCCAGCAGCAGGTGTTCAAGGTGATGGGGCTGGGCGAAGCCGAGGCCACCGAGAAATTCGGGTTCCTGCTGGACGCGTTCAGCTTCGGCGCCCCGCCGCACGGCGGGCTGGCGTTCGGCTGGGACCGGGTGGTGGCCCTGCTGGCCGGGGTGGAGTCGATCCGGGATGTCATCGCGTTCCCCAAGACCGGTGGCGGAGTCGACCCGCTGACCGATGCTCCGGCGCCGATCACCGCGCAGCAGCGCAAGGAATCAGGTATGGACGCCGTTGCCGCCGCACCCCAGATCAAGACCCCGGCGCCGCAGTAGCAGATAGCCGGCCTATCACGAACCGATTCCCTCCCCGCAGTTCATTGCGGCAGGGCATCCCATAACGTTTGAACCAGATGCCGCAGCGGTTGCCGCAGTTGCGCCGTCGCCGGTCCGTCCTTCGGTGCGGGAAACCTGTCGGGGCCGCATTTGGGCCACGCCCCCGGACCCTGCCCGGCCAGCACCCGGTTGGCCACCGCGATCTGCTCGGACCGCGACGCCCTGGCTGCTGAGCCCTTGCCGCCGAACTCCTTCCACGTCGATTCCTTGAACTGCAGGCCACCGTAGAAGCCGTTGCCGGTGTCGGCCTTCCAGTCGCCGCCGGACTCGCATTCGGCGACGGCGTCCCAATCCACTCCGTCGGCGTTCGCCACCGCCGCGGACGGCCCCAACAGCAGCATCGCCCCGCCGGTCAGCGCGCCGGATACGGCCAGCGAACCGCACCGTGTCAGGCACCGGACCGCATCGTGGATCAGTGTCCGGTACATATAACAACCTCCGTGATGGTTGTGAACGTATGAGGTTGCCGAGCTTAACGCGATTAATGTTGCGTTTGTAAACTTTTTGTAACCGGCGATTCAGGAGTTATGAATGAATCTATTGATGAAGATGTTGCTCTTGTGACTCAAGTTTTTAGAGTTGTTACTGATTCGTATGATCTGTGATATGAGTTGACTAGAGTGATCACTGTTATTGGTGTGACTGATGTGTAGGATCTCTCGGGTGGCTGATCGCTATGGCATCGACGTTCTCGCCGACAACCCGCACGCCGCCCACCGGGTCCGGTCCACCCCGGTGCCGGTGCAGTTGGGCATGGTGGTCGAGGACGTCCAGAGCGGCTATGTCGGCGCCGTGGTCCGCTTCGAGTACGGCCGGATGGATCTGGAGGACCGGGGTGGCCGCACCCGGGGGTTTCCGGTCGGTCCCGGCTACCTGATCGACGGCAAGCCGGTGATCCTCACCGAACCGCGGCCGGTCGCGTCAGGCGGTAACCGCCGCACGGCGTCGGGCTCGGTGGCGGTGCCGGTGGCACGCGCCAGGGTCGCGCTGGCCAGCCGGATCTACGTCGAAGGCCGCCACGACGCCGAGCTCGTCGAACAGATCTGGGGTGCCGACCTGCGCGTCGAGGGTGTGGTGGTCGAGCAACTGGGCGGCATCGACGACCTGGCCGGCATCGTCGAGCAGTTCCGGCCGGGGCCGGGACGCCGGCTCGGCGTGCTGGTCGACCACCTGGTAGCCGGCTCGAAGGAGAGCCGTATCGCCGACACCGTGCGCCGTGGGCCGGGTGGTGAGCACACCCTGGTGGTCGGGCACCCGTTCGTCGACATCTGGCAGGCCGTCAAGCCAGACCGGCTCGGGCTTGCGCGGTGGCCGGGCGTGCCGCGGTCGGTGGAATGGAAGCACGGAATCTGCGCCGCCCTGGGCTGGCCGCATGCCGGTCAGGCCGACATTGCCGCCGCATGGCGACGCATCCGCGGCAGCGTCCGGGACTGGACCGACCTCGAGCCGGAGCTGATCGGCCGCGTCGAGGAGCTGATCGACTTCGTGACCCGCCCTCAGGGCTGAATCGGGGCCACGAAGCCGCCGGAGAGCCTCCGGTAGGTGTAGACCTGGATCAGTAAGGCCAGCGGGCCGGCAACCAGCATGCCCACGCCGAGCACCAGTCCGCCGGCCCACATCACCAGCGCCTGCACCAGGTAGGACAGCAGTGCGCCGCCGATGTTCGACCGGACCGTGCCGATGCTGGCCTTCACCGAGTCGACGGCCGGCAGTGAGCGGTCGATGACGAAGGCGATGGAGAACATGGCCAGGAAGCCGAAGATGATGCCGGGGATGACGCAAAACAACGCGCCGACGGCGGTGCCCAGGGCGACCAGGATCGCGGTGAGGATCGCGTTGCCGAAGTTGCGGGCGCGCAGGAACGAGCCGATGGTGATCGGCTTGCCGTCGGCGATGTCCAGACAACCCGAGAGATACGCCGCCTGAACGTACATCGCGGCCACGATGACGACGAACATCAGCAGGATCATGACGATGAAGAAACCGATGAAGCCGACGCCGCTGACCGTCGACGTGGTGTCGGTGTACCCGCCCGCGGTGTCTACGGTGTCTACGGTGTCGACGCTGCTCAGGATGTCCAGTGCGCCGAAGGCCCCGGCGATCGCACCCAGTATGAGGGTCAGGCCTATCATCGCCACCGCATAGATCAGGAACGGAACGATGAGTTCTGCCGGGTGCTTGGTGAACTTGTTCCACGCCCAACTGAAGGCCTCGCCCACGCTGAACTGCTGGCCCGGTGGGCTGCCGTAGGCCGGCGCCGGCGGGTAGCCGGCGGCGGGCTGGCCGTAGCCCGCGGGCGGTGCGCCGTAGCTCGGTGGTGGCGGTTGGCCGTAGCCGGGGGCGGCCTGCGGTTGGCCGTAGCCGGGGGGTGGTGAGGGTTGGCCGTAGCCGGGGGCGGCCGGGGGTTGGCCGTAGCCGGGCGGCGCCGGTGGCTGGCCGTAGCCGGGGGCGGCCTGCGGTTGGCCGTAGCCGGGGGCAGCCTGCGGTTGGCCGTAGCCGGGGGGTGGTGAGGGCTGGCCGTAGCCCGGCGGCGCCGATGGTTGGCCGTAGCCGGGGGCGGCCTGCGGTTGGCCGTAGCCGGGGGGTGGTGAGGGCTGGCCGTAGCTCGGCGATGCCGGCGGTTGGCCATAGCTCGGCGGGGGAGCACCGTCATCGGGCTCCGGGTAACCACCCGGCGCCGGGCCGGAACCGCGGGGATCTTCTGGATTGCCCGGGAAGTCCGTCGGCTGACTCATCACCGCTCCTCACTGTCGCGGATGCGCGTCGGGCGAATGTAGCAAATGCCGCCCCGGCACGGGCTGCTTTCCCCCCGACTCGCTGTGTCGAGTTCGCCGCTGTCCTGGTGGCCGCGGCGTGGTATGCCTGAGGTCGTGGCTGACGGTCTGTTCGGCGTCCCCGGCGAGCCCGGCGAGCCCGGTCGCAACGGCGGTGGTTCGCAGATCGCGCCGTTGGCGGTCCGGATGCGTCCGACCACCCTCGACGAGGTGGTCGGACAGGATCATCTGCTGGGACCGGGTTCGCCGTTGCGCCGCCTGGTCGACGGTTCCGGCGCGGCCTCGGTCATCCTGTACGGGCCGCCGGGAACCGGCAAGACCACGCTGGCATCGCTGATCTCACAGGCGACGGGCCGGCGCTTCGAGGCACTTTCGGCGCTGTCGGCGGGGGTCAAAGAGGTGCGGGCCGTCATCGACGCCGCCCGGCGGGCGGCGGCCTACGGCGACCAGACCGTGCTGTTCATCGACGAGGTGCACCGGTTCTCCAAGACTCAGCAGGACGCGCTGCTGTCCGCGGTGGAGAATCGCGTGGTGCTGCTGGTGGCGGCGACCACCGAGAACCCGTCGTTCTCGGTGGTCGCTCCGCTGCTGTCGCGGTCGCTGATCCTGCAGTTGCAGCCGCTGACCGCCGACGGCATCCAGACGGTGGTGCAGCGCGCCGTCGCCGACCCGCGCGGGCTGGGCGGGCGTACCGAGGTCACCTCGGATGCCGTCGACCTGCTGGTTCGGCTGGCTGCCGGCGACGCCCGCCGGGCGCTCACCGCGTTGGAGGTGGCGGCTGAGACGGTGGGGACGCCGGGGGCCGGGACCGGGCAGGTCACGATGGAGACCGTCGAACAGTCGCTGGACCGGGCCGCGGTCCGCTACGACCGCGACGGCGACCAGCACTATGACGTGATCAGCGCGTTCATCAAGTCGGTGCGCGGCTCCGACGTCGACGCGGCGCTGCACTACCTGGCCCGGATGCTGGTCGCCGGGGAGGACCCGCGCTTCATCGCCCGCCGGCTGTTGATCCTGGCCAGCGAGGACATCGGGATGGCCGACCCGACCGCGCTGCCGACCGCGGTAGCCGCCGCCCAGACGGTGGCTTTGATCGGCATGCCGGAGGCGCAGCTGACGCTGGCGCACGCATGCGTGCACCTGGCCACCGCGCCCAAGTCCAACGCGGTCACCACCGCGTTGGGCGCGGCGATGGCCGACATCAAGGCCGGCAAGGCGGGGCTGGTGCCGCCGCATCTGCGCGACGGGCACTATGCCGGCGCACCGGCGCTCGGCAACGCCGTCGGTTACCGGTACTCCCATGACCACCCCGATGGTGTTGTGCCGCAACAATATCCACCTGACGAACTGGTCGGCGCCGACTACTACCGGCCCACCGGCAGGGGTGCCGAGCGTGTCATCGCCGCCCGATTGGAGCGGCTGCGCGCGATCGTCCGCCGCCGGCGTTGACGTGACGGGCCGAACCCGTGCGATCCGTCTCGGGGATTCCGCGGACGTCCGGGTCGCTCGGCGTCAGACCGCCGATCCGGCCGGTGGCGCACCGCTGCCTGGCGCCCGGTGAAGCGTGGTTCCGGTGGACCTCAACCCCGACAACCCGCGCCGGTCGGTGCGGCTGGGCTTCCTGCGCGGGTAGTACGAGTCCCGGACCGGTACAGCCCGGTACTGTAGTGCGGTCGCCCCAAGGCCATCGGGACAGCCATCAGGACAGCAACCAGGACAGCTACAAGGACAGCAAAGACGTGCAGACACACGAGATCAGGAAACGCTTCCTCGATCACTTCGTGCAGGCGGGCCACACCGAGGTGCCCAGTGCTTCGGTGATCCTCGACGACCCCAACCTGTTGTTCATCAACGCCGGCATGGTGCAGTTCGTGCCGTACTTCCTGGGGCAGCGCACCCCGCCGTACCGGACCGCCACCAGCATCCAGAAGTGCATCCGGACCCCGGACATCGACGAGGTGGGTATCACCACCCGGCACAACACCTTCTTTCAGATGGCCGGCAACTTCTCGTTCGGCGACTACTTCAAGCGCGGCGCCATCGAGTTGGCGTGGGCGCTGCTGACCAACGGCATCGACGACGGCGGTTACGGTCTGGACCGCGAGAGGCTTTGGGTCACGGTCTATCTCGATGACGACGAAGCCGTGCAGCTGTGGCAGGAGGTGGCCGGGCTGCCGACGGAGCGGATCCAGCGGCGCGGCATGGCCGACAACTACTGGTCGATGGGGATCCCCGGTCCGTGCGGGCCGTCGTCGGAGATCTACTACGACCGGGGCCCGCAGTTCGGCGTCGCCGGCGGCCCGATCGCCAACGAGGACCGTTACATCGAGCTGTGGAACCTGGTGTTCATGCAGAATGAGCGCGGGGAGGGTGCCGGCAAGGAGAACTTCGAGATCCTCGGTCCGCTGCCACGCAAGAACATCGACACCGGGATGGGCGTGGAGCGGGTCGCGTTCGTGCTGCAGGGTGTGCACAACGTCTACGAGACCGACCTGGTCCGGCCGGTGATCGACCTGGTCGCCCGCCACGCGCCCCGGGGCTATGACATCGGCAACCACGCTGACGACGTGCGCTACCGGATCATCGCCGACCATTCCCGCACCGCGGCGATCCTGATCGGGGACGGGGTCAGCCCGGGTAACGACGGCCGCGGTTACGTGCTGCGCCGGTTGCTGCGCCGGGTGATCCGGTCGGCAAAGCTGCTGGGTATCGACACCCCGATAGTGGGTGAGCTGATGGGCTGCGTCCGCGACACCATGGGGCCGTCATACCCGGAGCTGGTCGTCGACTTCGAGCGGATCAACCGGATTGCGGTGGCCGAGGAGACCGCCTTCAACCGCACCCTGGCAGCGGGGTCCAGGCTGTTCGACGATGCCGCCCGGGCCACCAGGGCCGCCGGCGCCGCCGCGCTGTCCGGAACCGACGCGTTCACCCTGCACGACACCTACGGTTTCCCGATCGAGCTCACCCTCGAGATGGCGGCCGAGGCCGGTCTGGCCGTGGACGAGGCCGGCTTCCGCGAGCTGATGGCGGAGCAGCGGCAGCGGGCCAAGGCCGATGCCGCGGCCCGCAAGCACGCCCACGCCGACCTGAGCGCGTACCGCGAGTTGATCGACGCCGGACCCACCGAGTTCACCGGTTTCGACGAGTTGACCTCCGAGGCGCGGATTCTGGGCATCTTCGTCGACGGCAGGCGGGTGCCGGTGGTGGCACACGTCGGTGCCGGCCGGACCGGGGCGGGTGTCGAGCAGATCGAGCTGGTGCTGGACCGGACCCCGCTGTACGCCGAGTCGGGTGGGCAGATCGCCGACGCCGGCACCGTCACCGGCAGCGGGACCGGGGCCAGGGCCGCCGTCACCGACGTGCAGAAGGTCGCGCACACCCTTTTCGTGCACCGGGTCAACGTGGAGTCCGGTGAGTTCGTCGAGGGCGACACCGTTGTGGTCGCGGTGGACCCGGCTTGGCGCAGGGGCGCCACCCAGGGGCATTCGGGAACCCACCTGGTGCATGGCGCGCTGCGCCAGGTGCTGGGCCCCAACGCCGTTCAGGCCGGGTCGCTGAACCGGCCGGGCTACCTGCGGTTCGACTTCAACTGGCAGGGACCGCTGACCGAGGAGCAGCGTCAGCAGGTCGAAGAGGTGACCAACGAAGCGGTGCAGGCCGACTTCGAGGTGCACACCTTCGTCGAGGAGCTGGAGAAGGCGAAGGCGATGGGCGCCATGGCGATGTTCGGCGAGCGCTACCCCGACCGGGTCCGGGTGGTGGAGATCGGCGGGCCGTTCTCGGTGGAGCTGTGCGGCGGCACCCATGTGCGCAACTCCGCACAGATCGGGCCGGTGACCATCCTCGGCGAATCGTCGGTGGGATCCGGGGTGCGCCGGGTGGAGGCCTACGTCGGCCTGGAATCTTTTCAGCACCTGTCCCGGGAGCGGGCCCTGATGGCGGGGCTGGCGTCGTCGCTGAAGGTGCCCTCCGAGGAGGTGCCGGCCCGGGTGGAGAACCTGGTCCAGCGGCTCAAGGCGGCAGAGAAAGAACTCGAGCGGGTCCGGCTGGCCGGCGCGCGCGCGGCGGCGGCCAGCGCCGCCGCCGAGGCGCAGCGCATCGGTGCGGTCCGGGTGGTGGCGCAGCGGATGCCCGGCGGCATGACCGGGGCCGACCTGCGCTCGCTGGCCGGTGACATCCGCGGCAAGCTGGGCGGCGATCCGGCGGTGGTGGCACTGATCGCCGAGGCCGACCAGACCGTGCCGTATGTGGTCGCCGCAAACCCCGCAGCGCAGCAGTTGGGGTTGCGCGCCGACGAGCTGGTCAAAGCGCTGGCGGCGGCGGTGACCGGCCGCGGCGGCGGAAAGGCCGATCTGGCGCAGGGCTCCGGCCAGGACGGGTCCGGTATCGACGCCGCCCTGGAAGCGATCCGATCGGCGATTGCGCAGAGCCGGCCGTCGTGACCGCGCCGCAGCACCGCGCTCCCGACCGGCCCGGCGGTCCCGATGATCCCGGCCGCGGGCGGCGCCTCGGCGTGGACGTGGGTAGCGTGCGCATCGGGGTGGCCTGCAGCGACCCGGACGCCATCCTGGCCACCCCGGTGGAGACCGTCCGCCGGGACTCGTCCGGCTCGCATCTGCGCCGGCTGGCCGACCTGGTCGCCGAACTGTCCGCGGTCGAGGTGGTGGTCGGGTTGCCGCGCACGCTGGCCGACCGGACCGGGGCCGCCGCCCGCGACGCCATCGGGGTGGCCGACTCGCTGGCCGGCCTGATCGCGCCGACCCCGGTGCGGCTGGCCGACGAGCGGTTGAGCACGGTCAGTGCGCAACGGGCACTGCGGGAGGCCGGGATGCGGTCCAGGCGTCAACGGGCGGTCATCGATCAGGCGGCGGCGGTGACGATCCTGCAGAGCTGGCTGGACGCCCGCCGTGCGCGCTGCGCACCGCCGCCGGGAGCCGAGGATGGCTGATCCGCGGCCGCAGGGACGGACCCGGGCAACCCCGCAGGCGGTGGCGGCCGGGCCGCGGCATCGGATGAGCCGCCGCCAGCGGATGCGCGCCGAACGACTCCGGCGCCAGCAGCGCCGCCGCCGGGCAGCGCTGGCCCTGGGACTGTTGATTGTGGTCGCTGCGGCGGTGTTTCTCGGTCCGAAGCTGTGGCAGCGACTGGCCGGCCCGGTCACCGACTACCGCGGCGACGGCAGACACGATCTGGTGATCGAGGTGCGCGCCGGTGACTCGACCACCGTGATCGGCGAGACGCTGCACGACGCCGGTGTGGTCGCCACCGTCAAGGCGTTCGTCGACGCCGCGTACGGCGACGCCAAGATCGCGGCGATCCAGCCCGGCTTCTACCGGCTGCGCACCGAGATTCCGGCGGCCTCGGCGGTACAGCGGCTCACCGACAAGGAGAACCGGGTCGGTCGGCTGGTGATCCCGGAAGGCCAGCAACTCGACGACACCACCGACCTGAAGACCAATCAGGTGACCCCGGGCATCTTTTCGTTGATCTCCCAGTCCACCTGCGTCGAGTTGGACGGCGACCGGCACTGCGTTGCGGTCGGTGAACTGCGGGCCGCGGCGACGCATTCCGCGACGACGGCACTGCTGGTGCCCGGGTGGGCGGTGCAGCGGGTGAGCGCGATGGGCGACGACCATCGCCGGTTGGAGGGCCTGATCGCCCCGGGCACCTGGAACATCAACCCGCAGGCACCGGCCGAGGACATTCTGGCGACGCTGATCGGCTTCGGCACCGACAGCTATGCGCGGTCCGGGCTGCAGGCCACCGCCGACTCTCTGCAGATGTCGCCCTACGACGTGCTGGTGGTGGCATCGCTGGTGCAGCGGGAAGCCAAACCGCAGGACTTCCCCAAGGTGGCCCGGGTCATCTACAACCGGCTGCTGGCGCACCGCACCCTGGAGTTCGACTCCACGGTGAACTACCCGCTGGATCGCCGCGAGGTGGCCACCACCGACCGCGACCGGGCCCGGCACACGCCGTGGAACACCTATGTGCGGTCCGGGCTGCCGGCGACCCCGATCTGTTCGCCCGGCGCGGAGGCGCTCGGCGCGGCCGAGCAGCCCGAACCGGGGGACTGGTTGTACTTCGTCACGATCGACACCGACGGCACCACCTTGTTCACCCGCGACTACCAGCAACATCTGGCCAACATCGAGCTGGCGAAGCACAACGGTGTCCTGGACAGCTCCCGGTAGGCCGGGCGCCCGGCGGGCGGGAGTGCTCGGTTCGCCGATCGCACACTCCCGGTCGCCGCAGCTGCACCTGGCGGCCTACCGGGCGCTGGGCCTGACCGACTGGACCTATGACCGCATCGAGTGCGACGCCGCCGGGTTGCCGCCGCTGGTGGGCGGTTTCGGGCCGGAGTGGGTCGGCGTGTCGGTCACCATGCCCGGCAAGTTCGCCGCCCTGCGGTTCGCCGACCGACGCACCGCCCGCGCCGAGCTGGTCGGATCGGCCAACACGCTGGTGCGTACGGCAACCGGCTGGCTGGCCGACAACACCGACGTGGACGGGGTGACCGGCGCGCTCGGCGCGGTGTCCGGGCGCGCGGTGGTGCTCGGGTCGGGTGGTACCGCACCGGCCGCGGTGGTGGCGCTGGCCGAGCTCGGCGTCGACGGCGTCGCGGTCGTCGCGCGCAACCCCGACAAGGCGGCAAGGGTGGTGGAGCTGGCCCGCGGACTCGGGGTGCCGGCACAGTTCCACGGAATCGACGACGCGACGCTGGCCGAGACGGTCCGGGCGGCCGAGGTGCTGGTCAGCACCGTTCCGGCCGAGGTGGCGGGGCGATACGCGGCGGTGCTGGCGGCGGTTCCGGTGCTGTTGGACGCGATCTACGACCCGTGGCCGACGCCACTGGCGGTGGCGGTGGCCGAGGCGGGCGGGACGGTGATCAGCGGGCTGCAGATGCTGCTGCATCAGGCCTACCCCCAGGTGGAGATGTTCACCGGGCTGCCCGCACCGCGGGCGGCGATGACTTGTGCGCTGGCGGAGCCGGGCTGACACTGCCCCGATGGGAGCGGGACTGCTGCTGGCGGCGCTGCCCTGGTCGGTGGCGCTGAGCGGGTATGACATCCGGTGGCAACGGCTGCCCAACTGGCTGACCGTGCCCGGCGCCGCGGTGGTGCTGGGCGTCGCGGTGGTCGCCGGTCGCGGGCCGGCGGCACTGGCCGGAGCGGTGGCGCTGGCCACGGTGTATCTGGTGGTACACCTGGTCAGCCCGGCCGCGCTGGGCGCCGGGGACGTCAAGCTGGCGCTCGGGACGGGGGCGCTGACCGGCTTCTTCGGGGCCGACGTGTGGCTGCTGGCGGCACTGGCCGCGCCGGTGCTGACCGCGCTGTGGGCGCTGGTCGGCCCGGCCCGGCCCGGCACCCGCGGTGTCCCGCACGGACCATCGATGTGTCTGGCCAGCGTGGCGGCCGTCGCGCTGGCGGTGACAGGGCCGACAGGGCCGACAGGGCCGACAGGGCCGACAATGCCGACAAGGCCGACAACGTGGTGGAATTTCACCGTGCAATCCATTGTTACTTAGACAGCTTTCAGGTAGTATGCGATTCAGGTATAGCAAGACCGAGGTAACCGGAGGGAGGGGACCATGAACCGAGTTCTGCTCGGCGGCATCGCCGCGGGCATCCTGGTCGCCGGTCCCACCCTGATCGCCACGTTCCCGACCACGCCGTCACTGCCCGACGTGCAGGTGCCGGCGATCGAACTCTCCAATGCCGGGGAGGCGGACGCGACCGCGGCGTGGCTGGGACTGTTCCTGCAGACATCGGGCAGCAACGCCAACCCGGCCGGCGTCGGTCTGCTCGATTCCGGACAGCTCGGGTTGCCTGCCCATGTACCGCTGATCGTCATCGAACCGGAAGGTTCGGACCAGGACTTCGAGCAACTGCTCGACGGCTTCGCCGGCAAGACCAGCAACCCCCTGGAAGCCGTCACTTCGGCCATCAACGGTCCCGACGCGGTCACCTACCTGACCCCGGCCAACGGTGCCAACGGTTCCTGAGCCGCACCGCCCCTTTCGGTAACCATCGGCTGCTACCTGTCCGACTGCACGAACCGGCGTGGGAAGATGGGACTCGTGTTGCGTTGGATCACCGCGGGTGAATCGCACGGTCGCGCCTTGGTGGCCGTGGTGGAAGGCATGATCGCCGGGGTAGCCGTCACCTCCGAGGACATCGCCGCTCAGCTTGCCCGGCGCCGCCTGGGCTACGGCCGGGGTGCCCGGATGAAGTTCGAGGCCGACGCGGTGACCGTGCTGGCCGGGTTGCGGCACGGCAGCACGCTGGGCGGCCCGATCGCGATCGAGATCGGCAACAGCGAGTGGCCGAAATGGGAGACCGTGATGGCCGCCGACCCGGTCGACCCCGGTGTCCTCGATCGTGACGGCGGGGCCCGCAACGAACCGCTGACCCGGCCGCGGCCCGGCCACGCCGACTACGCCGGGATGCTCAAGTACGGCTTCGACGACGCCCGGCCGGTGCTCGAGCGCGCCAGCGCCCGCGAGACCGCGGCGCGGGTCGCCGCCGGAGCCGTCGCCCGGGCCTTCCTCGACCAGGCGCTGGGTGTTCGGGTGCTCTCGCACGTCATCTCCATCGGCGCGTCGGAGCCCTACGACGGTCCGCCGCCGCAACCCGGGGACCTGGCCGGCATCGACGCCAGTCCGGTGCGGGCGTTCGACCGGCGGACCGAGGAGCTGATGATCGCCGAGATCGAGGCGGCCAAGTCCGACGGTGACACCCTGGGCGGAGTGGTGGAGGTGGTCGCAACCGGCCTGCCGGTCGGATTGGGATCGTTCACCAGCGGCGACGACCGGCTGGACAGTCAACTGGCCGGCGCCGTGATGGGCATCCAGGCGATCAAGGGGGTGGAGATCGGCGACGGGTTCACCACCGCGCGCCGGCGCGGCAGCTGCGCCCACGACGAGATGTACCCCGGTCCCGACGGCATCTCCCGATCCACCAATCGGGCCGGCGGGCTGGAGGGCGGGATGACCAACGGCCAGCTGCTGCGGGTGCGTGCCGCGATGAAGCCGATCTCCACGGTGCCGCGGGCACTGTCCACCGTCGACATGGCCACCGGTGACGAAGCGGTCGCCATTCACCAGCGCTCCGACGTCTGCGCGGTGCCGGCGGCCGGGGTGGTCGCCGAGGCGATGGTGGCGTTGGTGCTGGCCCGTGCCGCGCTGGCGAAGTTCGGCGGCGACTCGCTGACCGAAACCCGGCGCAACGTCGAGGGATACCGGCGCTGGGTGGCTGACCGGGAACCGGTGAGCGACCCGACCCGGGCGTCGGGGTGAGCGGCGATGGCGCCCAAGGCGGTACTGGTGGGGCTACCCGGGGCGGGTAAGTCCACCATCGGCCGACGGCTGGCCAAGGCGCTCGACGTCGACCTGCTCGACACCGACGCCGCCATCGAAGCCCGCACCGGCCGCAGCATCGCCGATATCTTCGCCACCGACGGCGAGGCCGGGTTCCGCCGCATCGAGGAGGACGTGGTGCGTGCTGCGCTGGCCACTCACAACGGCGTGCTGTCGCTGGGCGGCGGTGCGATCACCAGCGCCGGGGTGCGCGAGGCGCTGGCCGGCCACACCGTGGTCTTCCTGGAGATCAGCGCAGGCGAAGGGGTGCGCCGCACCGGCGGCAGCATCGTGCGTCCACTGCTGGCCGGAAAGAACGAGGCCGAGAAGTGCTCGACATTCAGAGCCCTGATGCGCCAGCGGGTACCGCTCTACCGGCGCGCCGCCACGATCCGGGTCAACACCAACCGGCGCAGCCCGCGGGCGGTGGTGCGCTATATCGTGTCCCGGCTGCAAGCGCAGCCGCCGACCCGCGCCGTTCCCGCCGAGCGGCCCGCATCGTCACCACCCACACCCGCCACGGCCGCAGCACTGGCCGCCCGTCGCACCGAAGGACGCAGATGACTGACAGCACCGAACCGGTCACCGTCGAAGTGGCCACCGACCCGCCGTATCCGGTGGTGATCGGCACCGGCCTGCTCGGTGAGCTGGCCGAGTTGCTCGCCGGCCGGCACCGGGTCGCGATCCTGCATCAGCCGACCCTCGCCGTGACCGCGGAGGCCATCCGAACCCGCTTGTCCGACAACGGTATCGAGGCCCACCGGGTTGAGATCCCGGACGCCGAGGACGGCAAAGACATGCGGGTGCTGGCGTTCATCTACGACGTGCTGGGCCGCATCGGCGTCGGCCGCAAGGACGCACTGGTCAGCCTCGGCGGCGGCGCCGCCACCGACGTGGCGGGCTTCGCCGCGGCGACCTGGCTGCGCGGCATCTCGATCGTGCATGTGCCCACCACGCTGCTGGCGATGGTCGACGCCGCCGTCGGCGGGAAGACCGGAATCAACACCGAGGCGGGCAAGAACCTGGTCGGCGCATTCCACCAGCCGGACGCCGTCGTCGTCGACCTGGCCACGCTGGAGACGTTGCCGCCCAGGGAGATCGTCACCGGGATGGCCGAGGTGGTGAAGGCCGGCTTCATCGCCGACCCGGTGATCCTCGACCTCATCGAAGCCGACCCGAAAGCCGCGCTGGACCCGGGGGGCGACGTGCTCGGCGAACTGGTCCGGCGCGCGATCGCGGTCAAGGCCGCCGTGGTTGCCGCCGACGAGAAGGAATCCGGTCTGCGGGAGATTCTCAACTACGGCCACACCCTGGCGCACGCGATCGAGGCGGCGGAACACTACCGCTGGCGGCACGGCGACGCGGTGTCGGTGGGGCTGGTCTTCGCCGCCGAATTGGCAAGGCTGGCCGGGCGACTCGACGACGCCACCGCCGACCGACACCGCGCCATCCTGATCTCGTTGGGCCTGCCGGTCAGCTACGACGACGACGCGCTGCCGACGCTGCTGGAATACATGGCCGGGGACAAGAAGACCCGGGCCGGGGTGCTGCGGTTCGTCGTCCTGGACGGCCTGGCCAAACCGGGCCGGCTGGAAGGCCCGGATCCGGCGCTGCTGGCCGCGGCCTACGCCGAGGTCGGAAAGCGCGTCGAATTGAGCCGGCGGTGAACCGGGTCAACGTCGTCAACGGCCCGAACCTGGGCCGGCTGGGCCGGCGCGAACCCGAACTGTACGGGCACACCACCCACGACGACCTGGCCGAGCTGATCGAGCGGGAGGCCGTCGAACTGGGAGTGAAAGTCGTTGTCCGGCAAAGCGACAGCGAAGCGCAGCTGCTGGAGTGGATTCACCGGGCGGCCGACGCGCAGGAACCGGTGATCCTCAACGCGGGCGGGCTGACGCACACGTCGGTGGCGCTGCGGGACGCCTGCGCCGAACTGCGCGCCCCGCTGATCGAGGTGCACATCTCCAATGTGCATGCCCGCGAAGACTTCCGGCGGCACTCCTACCTGAGTCCGATCGCCACCGGGGTGGTCGTCGGCCTGGGGGTGCGGGGCTACCTGCTGGCGCTGCGCTACCTGGCGGAGACGCAGGACTGACACCGCGGCCGGGGCCGGGTCAGCCGTTCTCGCCGGCGGGCTCGCCTTCGACGGGGATGGTGGCGGTGATCTCCTCGGTCGCCGCCCCGGTCTGCCCGGTGTCGGCGGGGAGTTCCTCGGTGGGCCAGTCGGTGACCGCTACGGTGCCGGTGGTGCCGGCGGCCGCTGTCGCACCGGCGCCGACCGCCGCGAACACGTCGGTGTCGGCCCGGTCCTCGGCGTGGGCAGCTATACCGTGGTGCCGCTGGGGGGCCTTCGCGTATCCGCGGTCGATCAGCCAGCGGCCGAGCACCACCCCGGCCATCGCCGGCACGAACACCAGCAGCGCGGTGAAGGCCGCGAAGACGGTGAGCTCGCTGACGAGTCCGGCGGCGTACAGGGCCCTGTCGATCAGCGAGATCAGCCAGGCGACCGCCCCGCCGATCGCACCGGCAACCAGCCCGGCGACCAGCCACCTCATCGCCAGGTCGCGACGCCGGTCCGGGTCCGGGTTGGCGGCGGCGTCGTCGCGGCCGTCGAGCACGCCCCAGACCGTCACGCCGATCACGAACAGGGTCAGCAGCACCACGCTGATGAGAGCGGACTGCGACTCCCAGGTGTTGATCAGGACACCCTGGATCACCCGGAGCACAACCATCGCGGCGGCGAAGGCCAATCCACGCTGCAACCAGTCAGTCATGAGGCCACAGCGTAGCGAGTAGCGTCACGGGCCGTGACACATTCCTCGCGCCGGGACGATCTTCGTGCCCGGATCGGCACCGCCGGCCTGGATGCGCTCCTGGTCAGCGACCCGGTCAACGTGCGCTACCTGTCCGGGTTCAGCGGGTCGGCCGGCGCACTGCTGGTGTACGCCGACGACGCTCCGGCGGTGCTGGCCACCGACGGCCGCTACCGCACCCAGGCGGCCCGCCAGGCACCCGACCTGGAGGTGGTGATCGACCGGGCGGGCGGATGCCGGCTGGCGGCGCGGGCCGCGGCGGGCGGGGTGCGGCGGCTGGGTTTCGAAAGCCACGTGGTCACGGTGGACGGCTTCGATGCGCTGTCCGCGGCTTTCGGAGCGGCAGGCACCGCCGAACTGGTCCGGGCCTCGGGTGCGGTGGAGGCGTTGCGCGAGGTCAAGGACGCCGGCGAGGTTGCGCTGCTGCGGCTGGCCTGCGAAGCGGCCGTCGCCGCGCTCGGCGCGCTGACCGAAGGCGGCGGTTTGCGGCCGGGGCGCACCGAGCGGGAGGTCGGCCGGGAACTGGAGGCCCTGATGCTCGACCACGGTGCCGACGCCGCGGCGTTCGAGACGATCGTGGCCGCCGGGCCGAACTCGGCGGTGCCGCACCACCGGCCGACCGATGCCGTGTTGAAATCCGGAGACTTCGTCAAGATCGACTTCGGCGCGCTGGTGGCCGGCTACCACTCGGACATGACCCGAACATTCGTGCTGGGCGCGGCCGCCGACTGGCAGCGGGAGCTGTACCAGCTGGTCGCCACCGCGCAGCGGGCCGGCCGGGCCGCGCTGCAGCCGGGCGCCGCCCTGCGCGACGTGGACGCCGCGGCCCGCCGGGTGATCGCCGACGCGGGCCATGCGGAGCACTTCGGCCACGGCCTGGGTCACGGGGTGGGTCTGCGGATCCACGAAGCGCCGGGAATCAACGCGGCGGCGGACGGTACACTGCTTGCCGGTGCCGTGGTGACCGTGGAGCCCGGTGTCTATTTGCCCGATCAGGGTGGTGTCCGTATCGAGGACACCCTCGTCGTGGCCGATACCGCCGGGCAGCGCCCGGAATTGCTGACTCGGTTCCCCAGGGAACTGACCATCCTGACCTAGGAGACGCAGAAGACCGTGGCCTCAACCGCTGACTTCAAGAACGGCCTGGTGCTGGTGATCGACGGCCAGCTGTGGAGCATCGTCGAGTTCCAGCACGTCAAACCCGGCAAGGGGCCGGCATTCGTGCGCACCAAGCTGAAGAACGTGGTCTCGGGCAAGGTGGTGGACAGGACCTACAACGCCGGGGTCAAGGTGGAGACCGCCACCGTGGACCGCCGCGACGCCACCTACCTGTACCGCGACGGCGCCGACTTCGTGTTCATGGACAGCGAGGACTACGAGCAGCACCCGCTGACCGAGGCTCTGGTCGGCGACGCGGCGAACTACCTGCTGGAGAGCATGCCGGTGCAGATCGCGTTCCACAACGGCGCTCCGCTGTACCTCGAGTTGCCGGTCAGCGTCGAACTGGAGGTCACCCACACCGAGCCGGGCCTGCAGGGCGACCGGTCCAGTGCCGGCACCAAACCGGCAACCGTGCAGACCGGGGCGCAGATCAACGTGCCGCTGTTCATCAACACCGGCGACAAGCTGAAGGTGGACACCCGCGACGGCAGTTACCTGGGCCGGGTCAATGCCTGAGTCCGCCTGAGCATGCGCCCCGCGCGACCCGTGAAGGGGCGTCATCCGGCCCGCAAGCGCGCGGTCGACCTGCTGTTCGAAGCCGAGGCTCGCGGGTTCACCCCCGCCCAGCTGGTCGAGACGCGGACCGCGCTGGCCGACGCCACGCCGGAGGTCGCGCCGGTGCACCCCTACACGGCCGCGGTGGCCCGTGGGGTGAGCGAGCACAGCGCCCATATCGACGACCTGATCAGCTCGCACCTGCAGGGCTGGACGCTGGAACGGCTGCCGGCGGTGGACCGGGCCATCCTGCGGGTGGCGGTGTGGGAGTTGCTGCACGCCGACGACGTGCCGGAACCGGTTGCCGTCGACGAGGCGGTGCAGCTGGCCAAGGAGCTGTCCACCGACGACTCGCCGGGTTTCGTCAACGGCGTGCTGGGCCAGGTGATGCTGGTGACACCGCAGATCCGGGCTGCGGCGCGGGCAGTCCGGGAGGCGACGGCCGAGGCTGCCGCGGAGGCGACCGGCGAGGCCGCCCCGGAGGCATAACCCCGTCAATGCCGGGGCGGGCAGCTCCCGTGCGGTCCGCGTGCCACACAGTGGCTGAGCTCGCCGCTCTGGTCCTGGATGCACCAGAGATAGAAGTGGTCGCCGATCTTGTTGACGCCCTCATAGGGGCTCGCGGTCGCCTTGCCGCCGTCGATGACCAGTGACTCGTCCTGCACCGCCGCCGAGAACCCCGCGGCGTTGAGTCGGTCGCAGGCATCTTGCGCGGTCTGTGCACCGGCAATCGCGGCGGTGTATCCACCGGCCGCCACGGATGGGTCAACCACGACACCGAGGTTACCCAGTGCTGCCGGAATCGCGATCATGGTGTTGATCTCACCGCTCGGCCGTTTACCCGCAGACCCGACTGATGCTAGGGTGCGGGCCCGCAGATCGGGGTTGGCAATCGGATCGGTGTCGGCGCCGGACACCCGCAGCGGGCCCAACCCGCCCAGACGCCGGCCGATGCGGTCTGGGCCGTTCCGAATTCCCGGCACCGGAGTTCGCAGTCGGTCGCCAGCCGGGTCCCCGGCTAGATACCCGGCGCGGAGGCCGGGGGCGGCGGCGTTGCCGCCGCGAACACCGCCAGCAGCAGCAGCGCGGCAACCGCCCAGGTGGCACCGAGCAGGTGCTGCAACGGATTCCACAGTCGCTCCCGGCCGTCGCCGGCGGGCAGCAGAATCCACGGCGGCACCAGCGTGACGGCGGCGACGAGCAGCGCCCCGGCCAGGTTGCGCGCTTGGCCGGTGGCGCTCCAGCGCATCACCAGGTAGGCCACCGTCGCCGACAGCCAGACCCAGTGATGGCCCCACGACACCGGCGAGCACAGCAGCCCGACGAACGCGGCGGCCAACATGGAGGCGACCGGTTCCGCGTGCCGCCTGCCGGCCTCGATCGCGACGGCACCCACCGCGAGCACCGCGACCGTCGCCGCGGTCCACAGCACGCCCCGGAAGCCGTCGAGCGCCGGGATGCGCTCGATGATCCCGCGCAGCGACTGGTTGGCGGCGAATGTCAGATCGCCGATTCGCGCCGGATCGGCGACCGTCGAGGTGAGGTAGCGCACGGTATCGGCGGGATCGGCGAGCCACCCGGCGGTCGTCGCGGACGCCGCGGCGGCCAGCGACACGGCCAGGGCCCGCCACTGCCGCGTCAGCAGGAAGTAGCCGAGGAAGACCGCGGGCGTCAGTTTGATCGCCGCCGCCAGGCCGACGAGCAGTCCGCGCGGCCAGGGCGTGGCCGGCAGCAGGACGTCGAGAGCCACCGCGGCAGCCAGGACCAGACCCACCTGGCCGTAGGCGAAGTTGGCCTGCACCGGCACGGTGAGCACGAAACCGGCGGCCGCAGCGAATGTCACGGCCCCGCTGCGGATCGACACGGGCGCCTGCCGGTTCCGGTCGTTGCCCGCGGCCATGACCACGACACCGAAAAGGATCGCGGCGGCGGCGATGTTGACCAGCACCGTCGCCGCGGCCGCCAGGGGGGCCGGCACGAGCGCCAGCGGAACGAACACCACGGCTGCGAACGGCGGGTAGGTGAACGGCAGTCCCTTCGGCGACTGGTTGACCGCAGCGAAGTCGGCGCAGTACAGACAGTGGCCGGTCAGCATCGCATGACCGCCGGAGCGGTACACCAGCAGATCCAGGAAGCCCACCTCACCGCTGCGCACCCGGACAAACTGGACGACGGCAAAACCGGCCGCCCATACCGCCGTCACCGCCACCAGGATCGCCGGCGCCACCCGGCGACCGGGGGCGGGTGTCATCCGCTTCCTGGAACGTGTCCCGGAACGCGGATCACCTGCGGACCGTCGGTGTCGGATAGCGTTGACCGGCTGGTGGACGTCGCTGTCACCCCCTTTTTTTTGCGCAGCGCGACCACTCAAGGCTAGACCGGGGGCCGGAGGAGAACGGGCTGTCCGACGTCGTCTTCCGGCGGTGGCTGAAACGGCCACGCGCGGTGCCGGCGCGGGCCACACTGGCACTATGACCCGAGACCCGGCACGACCGCGGCGGCTGCGGGTCTCCGCGCTGGCGGCGGTGGCGAACCCGTCGTATTCGCGGGTCGACACCTGGAACCTGCTGGACGACTCGTGCCGGCAGCTGGCCGAGGTCAGCCGCGCCGGACTCGACGTCGCCCACCTCACCGCCCGGGTCAAGCGACTGCTGGACCGGATCGGCGCCTACGAGCGGTACTGGCTGTTCCCGGGGGCCGGGCACCTGGCGGAGTTCCGCCACTACCTGGCCGAGCAGAAGGTGATCCGGCTCGCCGACGAGGTGTCACTGGCGGTGCGGCTGCTGTCCGAGTACGGCGACCGGGCAGCGCTTTTCGACACCTCGGCACCACTGGCCGATCAGGAGCTGGTGGCCCGGGCCCGCCAGCAGCAGTTCTACACCGTGCTGCTCGCCGACGACTCCCCGGCGGAGGCACCGGACAGCCTGGCGGAGAACCTGCGGGAGCTGCGCAACCCGGACGACCCGATGCAGATCGAGCTGCTGGTGGTGTCCAGTGTCGAGGACGCCATCACGGCGGTCGCGCTCAACGGCGAGATCCAGGCCGCGATCATCCGCCACGATCTGCCGCTGCGGTCCCGCGACCGGGTGCCGGTGATGACCACACTGCTCGGCGCCAACGACGACGCGCTGGCCGCCGACTGCAGCCACGACGCGGTCGAATGCGGGGAATGGATCCGGGAGTTGCGCCCGCACATCGACCGCTATCTGCTCACCGACGAGTCCATCGCCGCCGACACCGCGGACGAGCCCGACGTCTACGACCGCACGTTCTACCGGCTCAACGATGTCACCGACCTGCACAGCACGGTGCTCGCCGGTATCCGGAAACGTTTTGCCACACCGTTCTTCGATGCGCTGCGGGCCTACGCCGCCGAGCCGGTCGGCCAGTTCCACGCGCTCCCGGTGGCGCGCGGCGCCAGCATCTTCAACTCCCGCTCATTGCAGGACATGGGGGAGTTCTACGGCCGCAACATCTTCATGGCCGAGACGTCGTCGACCTCCGGCGGGCTGGACTCGCTGCTGGACCCGCACGGCACCATCCGGGTGGCGATGGACAAGGCCGCTATCACCTGGAACGCCGACCACACCTACTTCGTCACCAACGGGACGTCGACGGCCAACAAGATCGTGGTGCAGGCGCTGACCAGGCCCGGCGACATAGTGCTGATCGACCGCAACTGCCACAAGTCGCACCACTACGGGCTGGTGCTGGCCGGGGCGTACCCGCTCTACCTGGACGCCTACCCGCTGGAGCAGTTCGCCATCTACGGGGCGGTGCGGTTGCGCAGCATCAAGCAGGTGCTGCTGGACCTGGAGGCCGCCGGCCAACTGCACCGGGTGCGGATGCTGCTGCTGACCAACTGCACCTTCGACGGCGTCGTCTACAACCCACAGCGGGTGATGGAGGAGGTGCTGGCGATCAAGCCGGACATCTGCTTCCTGTGGGACGAGGCGTGGTACGCGTTCGCCACCGCGGTGCCCTGGGCGCGGCAGCGCACCGCGATGGTGGCCACCGAACGGCTGGACGCCCTGCTGTCCTCGGACGCCTACCGCAGCGAATACCAGGACTGGCGGGCGGGCATGGCGGGGATTCCGCGCGCGGAGTGGGCCGGTCACCGGCTGCTGCCCGACCCCGACCTCGCCCGGTTGCGGGTGTACGCGACGCATTCCACCCACAAGTCGCTCTCGGCGCTGCGGCAGGCGTCGATGATCCACGTGCGCGACCAGGACTTCAACGCGCGCAGCCGGGAAGCCTTCGCCGAGGCGTTTCTGACCCACACCTCCACCTCGCCGAATCAGCAGCTGCTGGCGTCGCTGGACCTGGCCCGCCGGCAGGTCGACATCGAGGGCTTCCAGATGGTTCGCCGGGTCTACGACATGGCGCTGGTCTTCCGGCACCGGGTGCGCCGGGACGAGCTGATCGGCAAGTGGTTCCGCATCCTCGACGAGGCCGACCTGGTGCCCGCGGAGTTCCGGACGTCGTCGGTCAGCTCCTACCGCCAGGTCCGCCAGGGCGCACTGGCGGAGTGGAACGAGGCGTGGCGCTCCGACGAGTTCGTGCTCGACCCCACCCGGGTCACCCTGTTCGTCGGCATGACCGGGATGACCGGCTACGACTTCCGCGAGAAGATCCTGATGGAGCGCTTCGGCATTCAGATCAACAAGACCTCGATCAACAGCGTGCTGCTGATCTTCACCATCGGGGTCACCTGGTCCAGCGTGCACTACCTGCTGGATGCGCTGCGCCGGGTGGCGGGCGAGTTCGAGCGGACCCGCGCCACCGAGAGCGCCGACGACCTCGCACTGCACCAGCGCCGGGTCACCGAGATCACCGAGGACCTGCCGGCGCTGCCGGACTTCAGCGAGTTCGACGTGGCGTTCCGGCCCGACGGCGTCAGCGCGTTCGGCGACATGCGGGCGGCGTTCTATGCCGGGTACTCCGAGTCCGACCGGGAGCATGTGCTGCTCGGCGACGCCGGCCGGCGGATCGCCGACGGCAGAGCCCTGGTGTCGACCACGTTCGTGGTGCCCTACCCGCCGGGCTTTCCGGTGCTGGTGCCGGGTCAGCTGGTATCCAAGGAGATCCTGTACTTCCTGGCCGAGGTGGACGTCAAGGAGATCCACGGCTACAACCCGGATCTGGGGCTGTCGGTGTTCACCGAGGCCGCACTGAGGCGGATGGAGGCCGCCGCCACCTCGGGCGGTTCGTCGAACGTGCACTGAGGACGAGGTTTTCGGTGATCTTGCGGCACCGGTGCACGCTCGGCGGGATCAGCGGTAACGCGGGGCAATTAGGCTGAGCAATCGTGACGACATCCGGTGCCTCGGCCAATGCTCGTCTGTCCGTTGAGGACTGGGTGCAGGCCGGCTTCCGGGTGCTGGCCGAGGAAGGCATCAAGGCGCTGACCGTCGACCGGCTCTGTCGCCGGCTCGGCGTGACCAAGGGCAGCTTCTACTGGCATTTCAACGGCATGCCGTCCTACCGGACGGCGCTGATCGAGACCTGGGCCGCGGTTCGCGACGAGGACCGGGACTTCGACAAGCTCGCCGGCCTGCCGCCGCGGCAGCGATTGTCGGCGATGATGACTTCGCTGGTGGGGCCGCGGCACCGGATGCTCGAGCGGGCGATGCGGGAGTGGGCGCGATCGGAGGTCGCAGTCGCCGAGGCCGTGCACGCCTCCGACCGGCGGGTGATCGCGGCGGTCCGGCGGGCCTTCCTCGATGACGGCTTCGATCCGGTCGGCGCCGAGATGCGCGCGAACGCGGCCTTCGCCGCGGGCATCGGATTCGTGCACCTTGCGGGTGTGCGCCCGGGTGTGCCCACCGCGGCGCAGCGCGAACAGTTCCTCGACCTGATGCTGCGGCACTGAGCACCGGCAGGGCCCCGGCCGCGATGTCAGCCGTGCGGCACGGCACAAAATTTACCTCCAGGGAAATAATGAATGCGGGAGTTAACTTTTCGCCGATGTGCTAGCGTTTGGCTTCCTAGCGCAAGTGATCTGGTGAGCATGCTGGCAATCACCCCGGCCCGTCGGCAGCGTGGTTGATGCGATCCGGGGTGCAGGCATGCGATGACCGACGTCTGCTGAGACGAACACCACGGGCAGTTCCAGCTGTTCGCGACATCTGGGTTTGGACAATTCTGCAAAGGCTGGCCATGAATGGCGTGAAAGCGCAAGCAAACATCTCTCACCGGCGTCTCGTCCGCCGGTCATCATCCTCGGGCATCGCTGCGGTCTTCGCCGGGGCGGCCCTTGTTGCGGCAGTCGCCGTGGGGTGCGAATCCAAGTCGCCCACCGAACCGGCCGGGACGTCGGCCGCTTCCGGCACCTCGGCGGCGACCACGGCGGCAGGCTCGTCGGCGGATGCGGCGCAGGTCCTGCGGGACAGCTCGGCGACGACCGCGGTCCTGCACTCGGTACATGTGGCCTTGGCCGCAACCGATGTCGAGAGCCTTCCGATGCAGAGCGTCAACGCCGACGTGACCAACCAGCCGCAGGGCAAGGCCCAGGCCGTCGGCGACGCGTCAATCCGGATGAAGCAGGGTGGCCCGTTCGTTTCCGCCCAGTTCCTGGTCACCGACAGGACGCTCTACACCAAGGAGGCGGACGGCACATACACGCTGGTGGGCCCGGCCGAGAAGGTCTACGACCCGGGCATCATCCTCAACCCGGAAAAGGGACTGCCCAACGTGATCCGAAGTGTGCAGAACCCGAAGGTCGAGGGCAACGAGACGATCAACGGGGTGGCCGCGGTGAAAGTGTCCGGGACCGTGGATGCCTCGGTGATCGATCCGGTCGTTCCGAAGCTGGGCGCGGACGGCGGGACACTGCCGGTCACCCTCTGGGTCAAGGAAGCGCCGGCGGCGACGGGGCCCAGCCCGACGGCGGACGTCAAACCGACCGGAACCGGGGCGAACCTGGTGCGGATGCTCATCGACAAGGGCAAGGGCTCGGTCGACATCACGCTCTCGATGTGGGATGAGCCCGTCACGATCCCGAATCCCGCGGGGTAAGAGGCGCGAGTGTGACCACCGGATTGGGACCCGGCCCGGGAGCTCGGCAGGACGACAAGACCGGCCAGCCGGCACCGGGTCGGGTTCCGACCCCGCAGCCACGACCGCCGAACGTGTGGGTGTATGACGGGAAGGCCTACGATCTGAGCGACTGGATCGCCAGGCATCCCGGCGGTGCCTTCTTCATCGGCCGAACCCGCAACAGGGACATCACCTCGGTCATCGGGTCCTACCATCGCGACCCGGAACGGATCGCGCGAATGCTCAAGCGGTACGCGCTGGACCGGGATGCGACACCGGCGGACGTCCACCCGAAGAACAATGCGCCGCCGTTCCTGTTCAAAGACGATTTCAACAGCTGGCGGGATACCCCCCGATACCGATTCGACGACCGCGAAGACCTGCTCCACCGGGTGAAGGCGCGGCTCAGCGACCCCGCGCTGCGCGCCCGACTGCGGCGGATGGACACGGTGTTCGACGTCGTCGTGGCGGTGCTGTTCGTCGGCTACCTCGCGGTCCAGGGCTTGCGGTTGGCCGAGCCCCGCTGGCTGCCGCTGCCGGTGTTCGTGATCGCGATGGTCATGCTCCGCAGTTCGCTGGCGGCGTTCGGCCATTACGCGACGCATCGCGCGCAGCGCGGCGCGAACCGATTCCTGGTCAATGCCTTCGATCTGAACTACGTGGCCTTGGTGCTGGTCACCGCCGACGGGCACACGCTGCTGCACCACCCGTACACCCAGAGCGAAGTCGACATCAAAAAGAACGTCTTCACGATGATGATGCGGTTGCCGCGGTTGTATCGAATACCCGTGCACACCGTGCACAAGTTCGGTCACCTGATGACCGGCATGGCCATCCGGATCGTCGATGTCGCCCGGATCACCCGAAAGATGGGGGCGGCGGACCTCTACGGAACGTGGCGCGGGGCGCTGGCGCACTTCGCCGGGTCGGTTGGCGTGCGCCTGCTGCTGGTGGGCGAGTTCGTGGTCTTCCTGCTGCTCGGCGACTTCTGGGCCTGGGCGCTGCAATTCGTGGCCACCGTGTGGGTGAGCACGTTCCTGATCGTGGCCAGCCATGACTTCGACACGGCCGATGACGGGGCCGCTGCCGCCGACACCGACGATTGGGGTGTCCATCAAATCCGGCAGTCCTATGACCTGACCGTGGTCGGAAACCGCTACGTGGACTGCTTCCTCTCGGCCGGCCTGAGCTCGCATCGCGTCCACCACGTGCTGCCCTATCAGCGCAGCGGCTTCGCCAACATCATCACCGAGGACGTGCTGCGCGAAGAGGCCGCGGACTTCGGCGTCGAGTGGCTCCCCGCCAAGAACTTCGTGACCGACCGGCTGCCGAAACTGTGCCGGGCCTACCTGCTGTCACCGTCTCGGCAGGCGCAGGAGAGCCGGTGGGGCATTGTTCGCGAGCACTGCTCACCGGCCGCCTGGAAGGACAGCGCCGGCTACGCGCTCTCCGGATTCGTCGGGCTCGGTTCGGTATGAGCACCCGCAGCGGCGGTGCCGGGGATGGGAGTTTTTCGAAAGGGGAGACGCCATGGTGGTCGACATCGACGATACGGTGATCCGCAGGTCCGGGGCCGATCAGCGGGAGTTTCGCTTCAATCGGCTGCCGCCGTCGCCGCCGACCGCGGTGGCGGTGATCGAAAGCATCGCGACCGGGACGCCGGAACTGGCGGTGGATCAACTCGCGGCCGCAGACCGGATTGCGGCGTTGTTCGGCGATCCGGAGCAGCGGGAGCGGATTCCGCGGGTGTATCGGAAGACGAAGATCGACAGCCGGCGGATGGCGGTTGACCTCTTCGACCCCGAGTTCGACGCGATGCGGCAGGATTCCGCCACGATCCGGGATCGAATGACCATGTTCTACCAGCACGCGGCACCGCTGGCGGTCGAGGTGGCCGGGCGAGCCGTGGCCGGTGCCGCCTGTGCACCCGCGGATATCGGCCTGCTGGTGTTCGTCACCAGCACCGGCTTCGTCGCACCCGGGGTCGACGTGGCGATTGTCAAGGAACTCGGGCTGTCACCCTCGATCGCTCGGGTGGTGGTGAATTTCATGGGATGCGCCGCGGCCGTCAACGGCATGCGGATCGCCGCGGACTACGTCCGGGCCTACCCGGATATGAAGGCGATGGTGGTCTGCATCGAATTGCCCTCGGTGAACGCTGTTTTCGCCGATAACCTCAACGACGTCGTCATCCACAGTCTGTTCGGGGACGGGTGCGGCGCGGTGGTGGTCGGCGCCAGCGGGGTACAGCAACCACTGGCGCCGGGCCGGGTGGTGATCCGCGATATCTTCAGCCGACTGCTCGACGACGCCGAAGACGGCATTGTGCTCGGTGTCAACCACAACGGCGTGACCTGCGAATTGGCCGAGAGTCTGCCCGACTACATCTACGGCGGCGTCGATTCCGTCATCACCGACGTGCTGGCGGACAACGAGTTGGGGAAAGACGACATCGATCTGTGGGCGATCCATCCCGGCGGGCCGAAGATCATCGAGGAATCGGTGCGCTCACTGGCGATTCCCGCTGAACGTGCCGCGCTGAGCTGGGACGTGCTGGCCCGGTTCGGCAACATGCTGAGCGTGTCGCTGATCTTCGTGCTGGAACAGATGGCGCGATCGGCTCGGGTGGACAAGGCCGTCGCCACCGGTGTCGCGTTCGCGTTCGGCCCCGGTGTCACCGTGGAGGGCATGGTGTTCGACCTGCTGGGCCGCTGATGTCGTCGGGTCCGGTCGTGTACCGGTCGCTGATGAGCGACAACCTGCGGTGGTATGCCCTCCGGCCGCGCGCGGGCGACATCGTGATCTCGGCGCCGCCGAAGTGCGGCGTCACCTGGACTCAGCGCCTGGTGTCGCTGCTGATCTTCGACGGCCCGCAACTGCCCGGGCCGATGTCGACCGTGTCGCCGTGGCTGGATCAGACCATCCGGCCGATAGAGGAGGTCGTGGCCACCCTCGACGCCCAGTCGCACCGGCGGTTCCTCAAGACCCACACGCCGCTGGACGGCCTGGTGCTCGACGACCGGGTGACCTATATCTGTGTCGGGCGCGATCCGCGCGATGCCGCCATGTCGCAACTGTGTCATGCGCAGAACGTGGACGCCGACCGGTTGCGGCAAATCTACGCCGGTGTTCCCGGGCCGCCGGGCCTGCCGCCCCCACACCCCGGCCACCATGACGGCCACCGTGGCCCGGAACGTGATCTGAGCCCGCCCGAGGCGCTGCGTACCTGGCTGGAGGCGCCGGCGATTCCGGTCGGTGGGATGCCGTTCAACCCCGCGATGGCGGTGGGGTCGCTCGCCCACATCCTGCACCACTTCTCGGCGTTCTGGCGGCGCCGCGGGCAGGCCAACGTCGCCGGATTCCATTACAGCGACTACCAGAGTGACCTGGTGGGCGAACTCATCAGGCTGGCGGCGGTGCTCGGCTACCGGCTCGGGCGCGAGCGCGCCGAGGAACTCGCCGGCCACGCCAGCCTCGAGGTGATGCGGGGCAACGCCGACGCGTTGGCGCCCAACACCACCGACGGCATGTGGCGCAGCAACGAGCGCTTCTTCCGGACCGGCGGGCACGGGGAGTGGCGCGATCTGTTCACCGAGGCCGACCTCCGGCGCTACCGGCAGCGCGTGACGCAATTGGCTCCACCGGACCTGCTGGACTGGGCGCACCGGGGTCAGGCCATACCAAATGGTATGGTCTGGGCATGACGACGCCCACACTGGCATCCGGGGTCACCGCGGAGTTCATCACCGGCCTGGCGGATCGCGCCGCCGAAGCCGAGCGGCTGCGCCGATTGCCGCAGGCCACCATCGACGACTACCGCCGGTCCGGGCTGGCCGGCCTGCTGCTGCCGGCCCGTTACGGCGGCCATCAGGCGGAGTTCCCGGAGGTCCTGGACCCGATCCGGCGGATGGCGTACGGGTGTGCGTCGAGCGCCTGGACGCTGGGCTTCTACATGCTGCACAACTGGATGCTCGCGCTCTTCGGGGAACAGGCCCAGGACGAGGTGTTCGCCGCCGGGCCGGTGCTCTGCCCGGCCCCGCTGGCCCCGACGGGACGGGGCGTGCCGGACGGCGACGGGTTCCGGCTGAGCGGGCGGTGGTCATGGGCCACCGGGGTGATGGATGCCGACTGGATCCTGGTCGGCGCGATCTGCGGCCCCGACGAGGCCCCATACCCGGCGCTGGTGCTGTTGCCGGCCACCGACATCCGGATCGAGGACGTCTGGCACACCGCCGGCATGCGTGCCACCGGGTCCAATGATGTCGTCGTCGACGACGTGTGGGTGCCGGCGCACCGGCTGGTGAAGGTGGTCGACATCTACTCCGGCACCACCCCCGGCGCCACGCTGCACGAAGCCTCCACCTACCGGTGGCCGATGGTGCCGGCCCTGGCGCTGGTGGCCGCGATGCCGGCGCTGGGCTCCGCCGAACGGGTGGCCGACCTGTTCGCCGAACGACTCGGCAAGCGGGTGCTGGCCTACTCCGGTGCGGCGCAGAAGGACCAGCCCGCCGCCCAGATCAGGCTCGGTGACGCGCGGGTTCGGTTGCGCGCGCTGCGTGGGCTGCTCGACGACACCGCGGGCCGGATCCAGGAAGCGGTCAGCCGCCGGGAGCGGCTCAGCCGTGCGGCCCGCGCCGATGCTCGCGCCGCCGCCGCGCACATCGTGCACGAGTCCCGCGCGGTGATCTCCGACCTGCTGGAGGCGTCCGGGGCCAGCGCGCACTTCCTGGACAACCCGCTGCAGCGGATCAAGCGGGACGTCGACATCATCTGTGGGCACGTGGTTTTCGACTACGACGTCGCCCGGGAGCTCGCCGGTGCGCTGGAGGTCGGCGTCAAGGTGTCGCCGATCGCGATGATCTGAGGTCCGCGATGCGCACGCTGTGGGTCGAGGCCAGCCCGAAGCAGGAGCATTCGCTGTCCTCGGCGCTGGCCAAGCTGTAGTCCGGCGAACTGTCGGCCGCGCTACAGATCCAGCGCCTTATAGGTGCGGTAGACGAACTTCGGTTGCGCGGTCCGCAGTTTGGCGATCGAGGTGTTGCCGGCGACCGCGGCGGCGGCTTCGGTGGACAGCGTCGGGTGGTTTTGCACCAGGTACACCAGGATCAGCTCTTCGGCCGGGTCGGCCTGCCACCAGGTGCCGTACGCTCCCGGCCAGCTGAAGGTGCCGGCGCCGCCGGGCCCGAAGATCGGGCGCGACTTGGCCGGGTCGGTCACCACCGACAGGTTCAGCCCGAAGCCGCGGCCGATCCAGAACGGGGCGCCCAGGAACGGTTGCCGCTTCTGCTCGTCGGTCAGCCGATCGGTGCGCATCGCCCGGGCCGACTCGGCGGACAGCACCCGCACGCCGTCGAACATGCCGTCGGACAGCAGCATTCGCGCGAAGGCCAGGTAGTCGTCGACGGTGGACCACAGCCCGCCGCCGGCGTTGGGGAAGGTGGGCGCGGTGATGGGCGGCGGTCCCATCACGTCGTGGTGCAGCTTGCCGCCTTCGCGGTCGCCATCGCCGATCCGGTACATGGTCGCAGCACGGCCGCGTGCCTCCGATGACAGGAAGAAGCCGGTGTCGGCCATCCCCAGCGGGCCCAGGATCCGCTCGTCGAGCACCTGCGGCAGCGGTTTGCCCTCGATCCGGGAGAGCAGCACGCCGAGAACGTCGGTGCTGTGGCCGTAGGTGAGTCGCTCACCGGGCTGGTGCACCAGTGGCAGCGCGGCGATCGCGGCCAGCCAGCCGTCCGGCCCCCGCCCGAACGGCAGCCGCAGGTACTCCCGCGCGATTGGGCCGCTGACCGAGAATCCGTAGCCCAGGCCGCTGCGATGGGTCATCAGGTCTTCGACCGTGATCGGCTGCCGCGCCGGGCCGACCCTGTCCAGGGGGCCGTTCGGGTCGAGCAACACCGCCGGCGCGGCGAACTCCGGCAGCCACCGGGCGATCGGATCGGATAGCGCCAGTCTGCCCTCGTCGAGCAGGCGCATCGCCGCCGCAACGGTGACCGGTTTGGTCATCGACGCGATCCGGAACACGGTGTCACGCCGCATCGGCAGACCCGCCTCGACATCGCGGTAGCCGATCTCGTTGACCTGCAGCACCTTCCCGCGCTGCCACACCAGCGTCACCGCACCGGCGAGCAGGCCGGCGTCGCACGCCTCGCGGATGGGGCCCTGATTGCGGTCCAGACTCACCCGATCAGGCTAGCGGCCGGGGTCCGCGCGGCGAACGATTCGCGGGTGCTAGGCTGCCCAGCAGTTCGACATCCTTTAACGATCCGTCCGGAGAGGCGGAGAAGGAGGTCCGGCGGATCTCTCATGGGCGCTGCAGGTACCGGCGACACCGACCGGGAATTGATGTCCGCGGCCGACGTGGGGCGCACCGTCTCCCGTATCGCACACCAGATCATCGAAAAGACCGCGTTGGACGAACCCGGCCGCACCGCGCAGCGGGTGGTGCTGCTGGGCATCCCGACCCGCGGGGTGATCCTGGCCGACCGGCTGGCCGGCAGGATCAAGGACTTCTGCGGGGTCGACGTTGACCGCGGCGCCCTGGATATCACGCTCTACCGCGACGACCTGATGACCAAGCCGCCGCGGCCGCTGGAAGCCACCTCGATCCCGCCCGGCGGCATCGACGACGCACTGGTGATCCTGGTCGACGACGTGCTCTATGCCGGCCGGTCGGTGCGCGCCGCCCTGGACGCGCTGCGCGACCAGGGCCGGCCGGCCGCGGTGCAACTCGCCGTGCTGGTCGACCGCGGCCACCGGGAACTGCCGGTGCGCGCCGACTATGTGGGCAAGAACGTGCCGACCGCGCGCAACGAGAGCGTCCACGTGCTGCTGAGTGAGAACGACGGCCGGGACGCGGTGGTGATCTCCCGATGAGCCCCCGGCACCTGCTGGCGGCCGGCGACCTGAGCCGCGACGACGCCACCGCGATCCTCGACGACGCCGACCGGTTCGCCCAGGCACTGCTCGGCCGGGAGGTGCGCAAGCTGCCGACGCTGCGCGGCCGCACCGTGATCACCATGTTCTACGAGAACTCCACTCGCACCCGGGTGTCGTTCGAGGTCGCCGGCAAGTGGATGAGCGCCGACGTGATCAACGTGTCCGCGTCGGGATCCTCGGTGAGCAAAGGGGAATCGCTGCGCGACACCGCGCTGACGTTGCGGGCCGCCGGCGCTGACGCACTCATCATCCGGCACCCGTCCTCGGGAGCGGCCCACCTGCTCGCGGAGTGGACCCGCGGTGCCGACGGTGGTCCCGCGGTGATCAACGCCGGCGACGGCACCCATGAGCACCCCACCCAGGCGCTGCTGGACGCCCTGACCGTCCGGCAGCGCCTCGGCGGTATCGAGGGCCGGCGCGTCGTGATCGCCGGGGACATCCTGCACAGCCGGGTGGCGCGTTCCAACGTCACCCTGCTGGCCACCCTGGGCGCGGAGGTGGTGCTGGTGGCGCCGCCGACGCTGCTGCCGGCCGGGGTGGCCGACTGGCCGGTCACGGTGTCCCACGACTTCGACGCCGAGTTGCCCGCCGCCGACGCGGTGCTGATGCTGCGGGTGCAGGCCGAGCGGATGACCGGCGGCTTCTTCCCGTCGACCCGGGAATACTCGGTGCGCTACGGGATGTCCGAGAAGCGCCGGGCGATGCTCGCCGATCACGCGGTGGTGCTGCACCCCGGTCCGATGCTGCGCGGGATGGAGATCTCTTCGTCGGTGGCGGATTCCCCGCAATCGGCGGTGCTGCAACAGGTTTCCAACGGCGTGCACGTCCGGATGGCGGTGCTGTTCCACCTGCTGGTGGGGACCGGGTCCGAATCCGGGGGGGCGGTGGCGTGAGCGTGCTGATCCGCGGTGTGCGGCCCTACGGCGAGGGCGACGGCGTCGACGTGCTGGTCGGCGGTCCCGGCTTCGAGGGCCAGATCGCCGAGATCGGCGCCGGACTGGCCGTTCCGGACGGCACCGAGGTGATCGACGCCGCCGGACAGGTGCTGCTGCCCGGCCTGGTCGACCTGCACACCCACCTGCGCGAGCCCGGGCGCGAATACGCCGAGGACATCGAGACCGGCTCGGCGGCGGCGGCTCTGGGTGGCTACACCGCGGTGTTCGCGATGGCCAACACCACTCCGGTGGCCGACAGCCCGGTCGTCACCGACTACGTGTGGCAACGCGGCCAGCAGGTCGGCCTGGTCGACGTGCACCCGGTGGGCGCCGTCACGGTCGGGTTGGCCGGCACCCAGCTTACCGAGATGGGCATGATGGCCGCCGGTGTCGCCGGTGTGCGGATGTTCTCCGACGACGGGATCTGCGTGGCAGACCCGCTGGTGATGCGTCGCGCACTGGAGTACGCCACCGGCCTGGGGGTGCTGATCGCCCAGCACGCCGAGGAGCCGCGGCTGACCGTCGGCGCCGTCGCGCACGAAGGGGCCACCGCCGCCCGGTTGGGGCTGTCCGGCTGGCCCCGGGTGGCCGAGGAGTCGATCGTCGCCCGCGATGCGCTGCTGGCCCGCGATGCCGGGGCCCGGCTGCACATCTGCCACGCCTCCACCGCGGGCACCGTCGAGATCCTGAAATGGGCTAAGGGCCAAGGAATTTCGATCACCGCCGAGGTGACGCCGCACCACTTGCTGCTGGATGACGGCCGACTGGAAACCTATGACGGGGTGAACCGGGTGAACCCGCCGCTGCGGGAGGCCGCCGACGCGGTCGCGCTGCGCCGCGCGCTGGCCGATGGGGTGATCGACTGTGTGGCAACCGATCACGCTCCACACGCCGAACACGAGAAGGTCTGCGAGTTCGCCGCAGCCCGGCCCGGCATGCTGGGGCTGCAGACCGCGCTGTCGGTGGTGGTGGCGACCATGGTGGCGCCGGGGCTGCTGGACTGGCGCGGCGTGGCGAAGGTGATGAGCGAGAACCCGGCCCGCATCGCCGGCCTGCCGGATCAGGGCCGGCCACTGGAGGTCGGTGAGCCGGCGAATCTGGTGGTCGTCGACCCGGACGCCGACTGGGTCGTTGCCGGGCCGGCACTGGCCAGCCGGTCGGCCAACACCCCGTACGAGGCCATGCGGCTGCCGGCCACCGTCACCGCGACCCTGCTGCGCGGCAAGGTCACCGCGCGCGACGGAAAGATCCCGGCATGAACACCGGCACGCTGATCTCCTCGCTGGTCTTCGCCGGCGCGCTGGTGGTGGTGATCGGGCTGGCGGTGCTGGCGATCCGCTGGCGACTGCCGTCGGGCACCGGGATCAGCACCGGCTTTCGTGCCGACGACCGTCGGGAGTACGCCCGCTGGCTGGAAGGGGAGCAACCATGAGCGCCCGCGCGGTGCTGGTCTTGGAGGACGGCCGGATCTTCACCGGGACGCCGTTCGGGGCCATCGGCCAAACCCTGGGGGAGGCGGTGTTCTGCACCGGCATGTCCGGCTATCAGGAGACGCTCACCGACCCGAGCTATCACCGCCAGATCGTGGTGGCCACCGCGCCGCAGATCGGCAACACCGGCTGGAACGACGAGGACGCCGAGAGCCGCGGTGACCGGATCTGGGTGGCCGGCTACGTGATCCGCGACCCCTCGCCGCGCGCCTCGAACTGGCGCGCCACCAGCACCCTCGAGGACGAACTGGTCCGCCAGCGCATCGTCGGCATCGCCGGTGTCGACACCCGCACCGTGGTGCGCCATCTGCGCAGCCGGGGATCGATGAGGGCCGGGGTGTTCTCCGGTGCCGCACTGGCCGACCCCGACGAGTTGCTGGCCCGGGTGCGGGCCCAGCCGCCGATGCTCGGCGCCGACCTGACCGGCCAGGTCAGCACCGACAGCGGTTACCTGGTGGAATCCGAAGGGCCGCACCGATTCACGGTGGTCGCGCTGGATCTGGGGATCAAGACCAACACCCCGCGCAACTTCGCCCGGCGCGGAATCCGCAGCCACGTGCTGCCGTCGTCGACCCGGTTCGCGCAGATCGCCGAACTGCGGCCGGACGGGGTGTTTCTGTCCAACGGCCCCGGCGACCCGGCCACCGCCGACCACCTGGTGGCGCTGACCCGGGAGGTGCTGGGCGCGGGCATCCCGCTGTTCGGCATCTGCTTCGGCAACCAGATTCTGGGCCGGGCGCTGGGGCTGTCCACCTACAAGATGGTGTTCGGCCACCGCGGCATCAACGTCCCGGTCATCGACCACGCCACCGGGCGGGTGGCGGTGACCGCACAGAACCACGGCTTCGCTCTGGAGGGCGAAGCAGGTCAGCGCTTCGGCACCGACTTCGGGCCGGGCGTCGTCAGCCACACCTGCGCCAACGACGGCGTGGTCGAGGGCGTCAGACTTCTCGACGGCCGGGCGTTCTCGGTGCAGTACCACCCGGAGGCCGCCGCCGGGCCGCACGACGCGGAGTACCTGTTCGACCAGTTCGTCGACCTGATGGCAGGGGAGAAGTAATGCCGCGCCGTACCGACCTGCGCCACGTGCTGGTGATCGGATCCGGGCCCATCGTGATCGGGCAGGCCTGCGAGTTCGACTACTCCGGCACCCAGGCCTGCCGGGTGCTCAAGGCAGAGGGGCTGCAGGTCAGCCTGGTCAACTCCAACCCGGCCACCATCATGACCGACCCGGAGTACGCCGACAACACCTACGTGGAGCCGATCACGCCGGCGTTCGTCGAGCGGGTCATCGCCCAGCAGGCGCAGCGCGGCAACAGAATCGACGCGCTGCTGGCCACCCTGGGTGGGCAGACCGCGCTGAACACCGCGGTCGCGCTCTACGAGAACGGCGTGCTGGACCGTTACGGCATCGAACTGATCGGCGCCGACTTCGACGCCATCCAGCGCGGCGAGGACCGGCAGAAGTTCAAGGACATCGTCGCGAAGGTGGGCGGTGAGTCGGCCCGCTCCCGGGTGTGCTTCACCATGGCCGAGGTCGAAGAGACCGTGGCCGAGCTGGGCCTGCCGGTGGTGGTGCGGCCCTCCTTCACCATGGGCGGGCTGGGGTCGGGAATGGCCCGCACCCTCGACGAGGTGACCCGGATGGCCGGCGACGGCCTGGCCGCCTCGCCGAGCGCCAACGTGCTGATCGAGGAATCCATCTACGGCTGGAAGGAATTCGAACTCGAGTTGATGCGCGACGGCCACGACAACGTGGTGGTGGTGTGCTCGATCGAAAACCTCGACCCGATGGGGGTGCACACCGGCGACTCGGTGACGGTGGCGCCGGCGATGACGCTGACCGATCGCGAGTACCAGCGGATGCGCGACCTGGCCATCGCGATCCTGCGCGAGGTCGGCGTGGACACCGGCGGCTGCAACATCCAGTTCGCGATCAACCCGTCCGACGGCCGGCTGATCGTGATCGAGATGAACCCGCGGGTGTCCCGGTCCAGCGCGCTGGCGTCGAAGGCCACCGGTTTCCCGATCGCCAAGATCGCCGCCAAGCTGGCCATCGGCTACACCCTCGACGAGATCCTCAACGACATCACCAGGCAGACCCCGGCCTGCTTCGAGCCGACGCTGGACTACGTGGTGGTCAAAGCACCGCGGTTCGCGTTCGAGAAGTTCCCCGGAGCGGACCCGACGCTGACCACCACGATGAAGTCGGTCGGCGAGGCGATGTCGTTGGGCCGCAACTTCATCGAGGCGCTCGGCAAGGTGATGCGGTCGCTGGAGACCACCCGGGCCGGGTTCTGGACCGCACCCGACCCCGACGGTGACCTGGAGGCGGTGCTCACCCGGCTGCACACCGCGACCGAGGGCCGGCTCTACGACATGGAGCTGGCGCTGCGGCTGGGCGCCGGTGTGGACGAGGTGGCCGGGGCGTCCGGGGTGGATCCGTGGTTCATCGCCCAGATCGGTGAATTGGTGAGCCTGCGCACCGAGTTGCTGGACACCCCGGTGCTCGACGAGCCGCTGCTGCGCAGGGCCAAGTACAGCGGGCTGTCCGACCGGCAGATCGCCGCGCTGCGAACCGAACTCGCCGGTGAGGACGGAGTGCGCATACTGCGCGAACGACTCGACGTGCACCCGGTGTTCAAGACCGTCGACACCTGCGCGGCGGAGTTCGAGGCCAGGACGCCCTACCACTACAGCACCTTCGAGCTCGACCCGGCCGCCGAGACCGAGGTGGCGCCGCAGACCGAGAAGCCCAAGGTGCTCATCCTGGGGTCGGGGCCGAACCGGATCGGGCAGGGTATCGAGTTCGACTACAGCTGCGTGCACGCGGCAACCACCCTGAGCCGGGCGGGGTTCGAGACGGTGATGGTCAACTGCAACCCGGAGACGGTGTCCACCGACTACGACACCGCCGACCGGCTGTACTTCGAACCCCTGACCTTCGAGGACGTGCTCGAGGTGTACTACGCCGAGCAGCGGTCCGGGCAGGGCGGTCCGGGCGTGGTCGGCGTCATCGTGCAACTCGGCGGACAGACCCCGCTGGGGCTGGCGCAGCGGCTCGCCGACGCCGGGGTTCCGGTCGTCGGCACCCCGCCGGAGGCGATCGACCTGGCCGAGGACCGCGGCGCGTTCGGTGAGGTGCTGGCCACCGCCGGGCTTCCGGCGCCCCGGTTCGGCACCGCCACCACCTTCGAGCAGGCCCGCCGGATCGCCGCCGACATCGGCTACCCGGTGCTGGTGCGCCCGTCGTACGTGCTGGGCGGGCGCGGGATGGAGATCGTCTACGACGAGGAGACGCTGCGCGGCTACATCACCCGGGCCGCACTGCTGTCCCCGGAGCACCCGGTGCTCGTCGACCGGTTCCTGGAAGACGCCATCGAGATCGACGTCGACGCGCTCAGCGACGGCACCGAGGTCTATCTGGGCGGGATCATGGAGCACATCGAGGAGGCCGGGGTGCACTCCGGCGACTCGGCGTGCGCGCTGCCCCCGGTCACGCTGGGCCGCACCGACATCGAGAAGGTTCGCCGGGCCACCGAGGCGATCGCGCACGGCATCGGCGTGGTGGGTCTGCTCAATGTGCAGTTCGCGCTCAAAGACGACGTGCTCTACGTGCTGGAGGCCAACCCGCGGGCCAGCCGGACCGTGCCGTTCGTGTCCAAGGCGACCGCGGTGCCGCTGGCCAAGGCGTGTGCCCGGGTCATGCTGGGCGCCAGCATCGCCGAATTGCGGAGCGAGGGTCTGCTCGCCGCCGAGGGCGACGGTGCGAACGTCGGCCCGCGGGCGCCCATCGCGGTGAAGGAGGCGGTGCTGCCGTTTCACCGCTTCCGCACCGCCGACGGTTCCGGGGTCGACTCGCTGCTGGGCCCGGAGATGAAATCGACCGGCGAGGTGATGGGCATCGACCGCGACTTCGGCAGCGCGTTCGCCAAGAGCCAGACCGCGGCCTACGGCTCGCTGCCGGCCAGCGGCACGATCTTCGTCTCGGTGGCCAACCGGGACAAGCGTTCGATGGTGTTCCCGGTGAAACGACTGGCCGACCTGGGGTTCCGGGTGCTGGCCACCGACGGTACGGCAGAAATGCTGCGGCGCAACGGAATTCCTTGTGAGGAAGTCCGCAAGCATTTCGAGGAGCCGCAACCGGGCCGGCCCGAGATGTCGGCGGTCGATGCGATCAAGGCCGGCGAGGTCGACATGGTGCTCAACACGCCCTACGGCAACTCCGGGCCGCGCCGGGACGGCTACGAGATCCGTTCGGCGGCGGTGGCGATGAACATTCCGTGCGTGACCACGGTGCAGGGCGCGGCGGCCGCGGTGCAGGGCATCGAGGCCGGTATCCGCGGCGACATCGGGGTGCAGTCGCTGCAGGAGTTGCACAGCGCGCTCGGCGGGCGCTAGCCGATGCCCGGTTTCGGAGCGCGGCTCGCCGCTGCGGTGAGCAGCAGGGGGCCGCTGTGCGTGGGCATCGACCCGCACCCGGAGTTGTTGCGGGCCTGGGGCCTGCCGGTGAGCCCGGACGGACTGGCCGCCTTCTGTGACACCTGCGTGGCGGCGTTCGGCGGGTTGGCGGTGGTCAAGCCCCAGGTGGCCTTCTTCGAGGCGCACGGTGCCGCCGGCTACCGGGTGCTGGAACACGCGATCGCCGGACTGCGGGATGCCGGGGTGCTGGTGCTGGCCGACGCCAAGCGCGGCGACATCGGCTCGACGATGGCGGCCTACGCGACGGCGTGGGCCGGTGACTCGCCGCTGGCCGCCGACGCCGTGACCGCGTCGCCGTATCTGGGGTTCGGGTCGCTGCAACCGCTGCTGGATGTCGCCGCGGACCACGGCCGGGGGGTGTTCGTGCTGGCGGCCACCTCCAACCCGGAGGGTGCGGGCGTGCAGCGCGCGGTCGGCGACGGCCGCACCGTGGCCCAGGCGGTCGTCGACGCGGCGGCTGAGATCAACCGGGCTGCCGAACCGGAGCCCGGCTCGGTCGGGGTGGTGGTGGGCGCCACGGTCACCGAACCGCCAGATCTGAGTGGGCTCGGCGGACCGGTGCTGGTGCCCGGCATCGGCGTCCAGGGTGGCCGCCCGGAGGCGCTGGCCGGCCTCGGCGGCGCCCGCCCCGGGCAGTTGCTGCCCGCGGTCTCGCGCGAGGTGCTGCGGGCCGGGCCGGATGCCGGCGCGCTGCGCGCGGCGGCCGAGCGGATGCGCGAAATGGTGGGTTATCTGTCCGCGTAGCGTGGCCGTCATGCCAGCCGAAAAGCAGCACACCGCCCCGCACGTCGTGGTCCTGGTCGGCGCCACCGGTGATTTGGCGCGGCGCAAGCTGTTGCCCGGCCTGTTCCACCTGTCCATGTCCAAGCTGGCGCCGGAACTGCGGATCGTCGGCACCTCCCTGGACGACCTGGACGACGACGGATTCCGCAGCATCGCGGTGCGAGCATGCCAGGAGTCCTCGCACGGCCAGGCGTCCACCGAGGAGCGGGACAGCTTCGTGCAGAACCTGACCTATGTGCCGCAGCGCAGCGGCCCGGACGTACTGGCCGCGGCGGTGCGGGCCCAGCTCGAACAGCTGGGCGGCCGGGACGGGAAGGAAGCCCGGCTGCTGCACTACCTCAGCGTGCCGCCGGTTGCCGCGATCCCCGCGATCCGGATGCTGGCGCAGGCCGGTCTGGCGGCCGGCGCATCGGTGGTGATGGAGAAGCCGTTCGGCACCGACCTGGCCAGTGCCGTGGAACTCAACGCCTCCATCCACGAGACCTTCGACGAGTCGCAGATCTTCCGCATCGACCACTTTCTCGGCAAGGAACCGGCACAGAACATCCTGGCGTTCCGGTTCGGCAACGGCCTCTTCGAGCCGATCTGGAACCGCACCTTCATCGACCACGTTCAGATCGACGTTCCCGAGAAGCTGGCACTGGAGGGCCGGGCGGCGTTCTACGAGCAAACCGGGGCCTTCAAGGACATGGTGGTCACCCACCTGTTCCAGGTGCTGGCCTTCGTCGCGATGGAGCCGCCCACCGAGTTAGCCTCCGAGGCGATCGGCGTGGAGAAGAACAAGGTGTTCCGATCGATGGTGCCGCTGGACCCGCACAACGTGGTGCGCGGCCAGTACCGCGGTTACCGCGACGAGCCGGGCGTCGCCCCGGATTCGGACACCGAGACCTTCGTCGCGCTCAAATGTGAGATCGACAACTGGCGCTGGGCGGGCGTGCCGTTCTACCTGCGCACCGGTAAGTGCCTGGCGCAGGGCCAGCGAATCATTTCGATCGCATTCCGGGAACCGCCGCGCAGCATGTTTCCGGCGGGATCCGGCGTCGGGGCGCACGGACCCGACCATCTCACCTTCGATCTGGACGACCAGGCCAAGCTGTCGCTGTCGTTCTACGGCAAACGTCCCGGGCCGGGGATGAAGCTGGACAAGCACAGCATGCAGTTCCAGATGGTCGACACCGACACCGCGGGCGACGTGCTGGAGGCCTACGAGCGGCTGATCCTGGACGCGATGCGCGGCGACCACACCCTCTACACGACCTCCCGGGGGATCGAGCGGCTGTGGGAGGTCTCGGCGCCGTTGCTGGAGGATCCACCGCCGGTTCGCGGCTACGACATCGGATCCTGGGGTCCCAACGCCATTCACCAGATGATCGCGCCGCATGCCTGGCGGCTGCCGTTCGACCGGGTGTGGCGCGGCAACAGGTGATCGCCGCGGGGTCGCCGGAAGCACCACCACGAAACTACTACGAATCGTAGTTTTGCGGCCGTGCCCGGCTGTGCCCGGCCGCGACCTGCTGACTTGGCCCGGTTCGACACACCGGGCGACACGCGCGACACGCCACCCGATCCGAAATCGGTCCGGCCGGGGCCGACGACACCGCCGGACGGCGCCGCCGGCCCCGGCCGCGCAGCGGGTGCGTAGCCCGGGTATCAGATGAAAATCATTGCCGGGCAATGAGTTCCATTGCTGTCCAAGGCTCGGCTCGGCTGGCTGTGGCAGAGCTGGCCGGCGGGCGGGCCGCGGTTGCGGTCAACGCGCATCGTCGCACTACGCTGGGCGTTTCCAGCCTGAACGGGGGGGTGGGGTTAGATTTCGTCAGACCGCGTGAGTACGGTCGACGTCGCTGGCTGGAGTACCCGGCTGAGACAAGGAAACGACAAGGAAAGCATCGACGCAGTCGATGACGACGAGACGGAGGAACCGTGGCCCTTCCCCAGTTGACCGACGAGCAGCGCGCCGCCGCGTTGGAGAAGGCTGCTGCCGCACGTCGAGCCCGAGCTGAGCTCAAGGACCGACTGAAGCGCGGCGGCACCAACCTCAAGCAGGTGCTCAAGGACGCCGAGACCGATGAGGTTCTGGGCAAGATGAAGGTGTCTGCGCTGCTGGAGGCGTTGCCGAAGGTGGGCAAGGTCAAGGCGGCCGAGATCATGACCGAGCTTGAGATCGCGCCCACCCGCCGGCTCCGTGGCCTGGGTGACCGTCAGCGCAAGGCGCTGCTGGAAAAGTTCGCCTGACCTGGTGAGTGCCGGCGGGGGACCGGACGGCGCAGGCAACCGGCATGTCGCGTCAACCGCGACGGGGCGGGTGGTCGTGCTGTCCGGTCCGTCCGCGGTCGGTAAGTCGACGGTGGTTCGGTGTCTGCGTGAGCGGGTGCCCGAGCTGTATTTCAGTGTGTCGGCTACCACCCGAGCGCCGCGGCCCGACGAGGTGGACGGGGTGGATTACCGCTTCGTGACGCCGTCGGAGTTCCAGGGCCTGATCGACGGCGATGCCCTGCTGGAGTGGGCCGACATCCACGGCGGCCTGCACCGATCCGGAACCCCGGCGGCACCGGTGCGTGCTGCCACCCGCTCCGGCCGGCCGGTGCTGATCGAGGTCGACCTGGCCGGAGCGCGTGCGGTCAAGGCGGCGCTGCCGGAAGCGGTCACGGTGTTTCTGGCGCCGCCGGACTGGCAGGCCCTGGAGGCCAGGCTGGTGGGCCGGGGCACCGAGTCGCCCGAGGCGATGCGGCGTCGGCTGGCCACCGCACGCGCCGAACTGGCGGCCCAGGACGACTTCGACGTGGTCGTGGTCAACCGCCGATTGGAGACTGCGTGCGCGGAATTGGTATCCTTGCTGGTGGGAACCGCGCCGGGCACGGCGTGACCCTTTCCGGCAGAGCCGGTTTTTCAAGCCAACCCCTAGTCCCAGGAGAACGTCTTCAGTGAGTACCTCGCAGGCCTCCGAGGCCGGAGCATCGTCAACCGCCGTCGCCGATGAATTCGACCCGGCCTCGATCGGTGGGTACGACACGCCGCTGGGCATCACCAACCCGCCCATCGACGAGTTGCTGCAGCGCGCGTCGAGCAAGTATGCGCTGGTGATCTACGCCGCCAAGCGGGCGCGCCAGATCAACGACTACTACAACCAGCTCGGCGAAGGCATTCTGGAATACGTCGGTCCGCTGGTCGAGCCGGGGCTCCAGGAGAAGCCGCTCTCGATCGCCTTGCGCGAAATCCACGCCGACCTGCTCGAATACACCGAAGGCGAGTAGCGGGAGTCGGAGTCGCGCTGGTGGACCGCAAGCGCATCGTCGTCGGCGTCTCGGGTGGCATCGCCGCCTACAAGGCGTGCACCGTGGTGCGTCAGCTCACCGAGAGCGGCCACCAGGTGCGGGTGATCCCGACCGAATCGGCGTTGCGGTTCGTCGGGGCGGCGACCTTTGAGGCACTTTCCGGCAACCCGGTCCACACCGGGGTCTTCACCGATGTCCCCGCGGTGCCCCATGTGGCCATCGGCCAGCAGGCCGACCTGGTGCTGGTGGCGCCGGCCACTGCCGACCTGCTGGCCCGCGCGGTCACCGGCCGGGCCGACGACCTGCTGACCGCGACGCTGCTCACCGCGCGCTGCCCGGTGCTGTTCGCCCCGGCCATGCACACCGAGATGTGGCTGCACCCGGCCACCCAGGCCAACGTGGCCACGCTGCGGCAGCGCGGCGCGGTTGTGCTGGAGCCGGCGTCCGGACGTCTCACCGGCGCCGACAGCGGACCGGGCCGGCTGCCGGAGGCCGAGGAGATCAACACGTTCGCCAACCTGCTGCTGGAGCGGCCCGACGCCCTGCCGCATGACCTGGCCGGCCGCAAGGTGCTGGTCACCGCAGGCGGTACCCGCGAGCCGATCGACCCGGTGCGCTTCATCGGCAACCGCAGCTCGGGCAAGCAGGGCTACGCCGTGGCGCGGGTGGCCGCCCAGCGCGGCGCCGAGGTCACCCTGATCGCCGGGCACACCGCGGGTCTGATCGACCCGGCCGGGGTCGAGGTCGTCCACGTCAGCTCGGCCCAGCAGTTGCACGAAGCGGTGTCCAAGCACGTGCCCGACGCCGATGTGCTGGTGATGGCGGCTGCGGTCGCGGACTTCCGGCCGGCGCGGATGTCGCCGGCGAAGATCAAGAAAGGCCCCGAGAGCGCAGCGGAACCGACCATCGAGTTGGTGCGCAACGAGGACGTGCTGGCCGGGGCGGTGCGGGCGCGCTCCGATGGCCGACTGCCCCACCTGGCGGCCATCGTCGGGTTTGCCGCCGAGACCGGTGACGCGGCCGGGGACGTGCTGTTCCATGCCCGCGCGAAGCTCCGCCGCAAGGGCTGTGACCTGCTGGTGGTCAACGCGGTCGGGGACGGCAAGGCGTTCGAGGTGGACAACAACGACGGCTGGTTGCTAACGTCCGACGGCGCCGAATCAGCCCTGGAACACGGCTCGAAGACGTTGATGGCGAGCCGTATCGTGGACGCGATCGTCAGGTTTCTGCGCTGTCGCAACGGGTAACGGCTCGGTCGGATCGGGGCCGGTGACGATATGATTTGGTTAGCTAACTTTCTAGCTGCTGGAAGGATGACATTGTGAGCAAAAAGGGTCGGCTGTTCACCAGTGAGTCGGTGACCGAGGGGCATCCCGACAAGATCTGCGACGCCATCAGCGACTCGGTGCTCGACGCGCTGCTGGCCGACGACCCGCTCTCCCGGGTGGCGGTGGAGACCCTGGTCACCACCGGCCAGGTGCACGTCGTGGGGGAGGTGACCACCACCGCCAAGGAGGCGTTCGCCGACATCCCGAAGACGGTGCGCAAACGCATCCTGGAGATCGGCTACGACTCGTCGGAGAAGGGCTTCGACGGCGCGTCCTGCGGGGTCAACATCGGCATCGGCGCCCAGTCACCCGACATCGCCCAGGGCGTCGACACCGCCCACGAGAGCCGGGTCGGCGGAGCCGACGACCAGTTCGACAAGCAGGGCGCCGGTGACCAGGGCCTGATGTTCGGCTACGCGATCCGGGACACCCCGGAGCTGATGCCGCTGCCGATCGCGCTGGCCCACCGGCTGGCCCGGCGGTTGACCGAAGTGCGCAAGAGCGGGGTGCTGGGTTACCTGCGCCCGGACGGTAAGACCCAGGTCACCGTGGCCTACGACGGGGACAGGCCGGTCCGGCTGGACACCGTGGTGCTGTCCACCCAGCATGCCGACGGTATCGACCTGGAGAAGACCCTCGGCCCCGACATCCGGGAAAAGGTCGTCAACACCGTGCTCGACGACCTGCGCCACGAGACCATGGACACCGGCGACTACCGGCTGCTGGTCAACCCGACCGGCAACTTTGTGGTCGGCGGGCCGATGGGCGACGCCGGGCTGACCGGCCGCAAGATCATCGTCGACACCTACGGCGGCTGGGCCCGGCACGGTGGCGGTGCGTTCTCCGGCAAGGACCCGTCCAAGGTGGACCGCTCGGCGGCCTACGCGACGCGCTGGGTGGCCAAGAACGTCGTCGCCGCCGGCCTCGCCGACCGGGTCGAGGTGCAGGTGGCCTACGCGATCGGCAAGGCCGCCCCGGTCGGGCTGTTCGTCGAGACGTTCGGCAGCGAGCACGTCGACCCGGCCAAGATCGAGAAGGCCATCGCCGAGGTGTTCGACCTGCGGCCGGGCGCGATCATCAACGACCTGGACCTGCTCCGGCCGATCTACGCCCCGACCGCCGCGTACGGCCACTTCGGACGCACCGACATCGAGCTGCCCTGGGAGCAGCTGAACAAGGTCGACGACCTCAAGCGCGCCATCTAGGCGCGCAACCCCGCTCGCAGCGCCGCCAGCCCCAGGTCGGTGGCGGCGGTGGCGGCCGGCACCACCCCGGCGTAGCCGAGGTAGCCGTGCACCAGCGTGCGGGCGTTGTGCACCTGGACCGGAACCCCGGCGGCGGCCAGCAGCTCGCCGTAGCGGATGCCGTCGTCGCGCAGCGGGTCGTGACCGGCGACCGCGATATAGGCCGGCGGCAGGCCGGCCAGCGTCTTCGCGCGGGCCGGTGCCAGCGTCGCCGGCGGGTCGTGCAGGTCGGCATCGCCGGCGTACCAGCGGGACAGCGCCGCGACGGAGCCGGTGTTCAGGATCGGCGCGTCGGCGTTCTCGGTGAACGACGGCAGCGACGTGTCGTAGGTGGTGGCCGGATACCACAGCAACTGAAACGCGATCGGCGGGCCGTGGTTGTCGCGGGCCAGTTGCGGGATGACCGCCGCCAGGTTCCCGCCCGCCGAATCGCCGGCCACCGCCAGCCGGGCCGGGTCGGCGCCCAGTTCGGCGGCGTGCGCCGCCACCCATTCGGTGGCGGCCAGGGCGTCGTACACCGCCGCCGGGTGCGGATGTTCGGGCGCCAGCCGGTAGTCCACCGACACCACCACCGCGTCGGCCCCCACCGCGTGCATGCGGGCGATGCCGTCGTGGGTGTCCAGGTCGCCGGCGACGAAACCGCCGCCGTGGAAGAACACCACGACCGGGGCCGGTTGCCGTGCCTCGGGTGGCCAATAGATCCGCAGCGGCAGGACCCCGTCCGGCCCGGCGATGACGCGGTCCTCGGCTCGCACCTCCGGGTGCATCGGGCGGCGCGGCAGATCCCGCAACCGTTGCCGGGCCACCTCGACACCGTCGTCCAACGACAGCCGGTAGGGAACCACGTCCAGTACTTTCTGCAATATGGGGTCCACGCGCGCGTCATCGTCGGCAACCGGCATGCAAACACCGTACGCACCACGGCTGGTGTCGGGCGCATGGGCGGTGGCGGGCTGGCTGGGCGCGGGCTACGGGGTCTTTCTCACGGTGCTCGCGCTGCGGTCACCCGCGGGCGCCGAGCTGACCGGTCATTGGGTGGGCCAGCCGGCGTTCAAGGCGGCGATGGCGGTCTGTCTGGCGGTGGCCGCGACCGCACATCCGATCCTGCGTGAGGCGCGCTGGCTGATCCCGGCGCTGGCGCTGTCGGCTACCGGCGACTGGCTGCTGGCGATCCCGTGGTGGGAGCCCTCGTTCGTGGCGGGCCTGGCGGCGTTCCTGCTGGCTCACCTGTGCTATCTGGGCGCGCTGATACCGCTGGCCGTGCGGTCGGGCGGGCGGCTCGCCGGGGCGGCGGCGACGGTGCTGGCCTGCCTGGGGCTGCTGGTGTGGTTCTGGCCCGGCCTGGCCCGCGAGGGCCTGGCGGCGCCGGTGGTCGTCTACATCGGGGTGCTGGGGGCGATGGTGTGCGCGGCGCTGCTGGCCGGGCTGCCGACCCGGTGGACGGCGGTGGGCGCGGTGTGCTTCGCGGTGTCGGATGCCATGATCGCCATCGACCGGTTCGTGCTGGGCGGTGAGGCGCTCGCGGTGCCGATCTGGTGGGTCTATGCGGCGGCGCAGGTGCTGATCACGGCCGGGTTCTTCTTCGGCCGTTCGGCACGCGAACCCGGGGATTAGCGCGGCGTGTCGGACGGGGACACGCGCACCGGCGAACAGGCGCCCATCGCCAGGGTGCTGCCGATGCTGTCGGTGCCGCACCTGGACCGCGAGTTCGACTACCTGGTCACCGCCGAGCAGTCACAGGCCGCCCAGCCCGGTACCCGGGTGCGGGTGCGGTTCCACGGCCGGCTGGTCGACGCGTTCGTCTGGGAGCGCCGCGCCGACACCGACCACGCCGGAAGGCTGGGCCGCCTGGAGCGGGTGATCTCACCCGAGCCGGTGCTCACCGCCGAGGTCCGGCACCTGGTCGAGGCGGTCGCCGCCCGCTACGCCGGCAGTCGGGCCGACGTGCTGCGGCTGGCGATACCACCGCGGCACGCCCGGGTGGAGCGGGAGACCCCGGCGGCGCCGGAGTTGCCCGTCGTCGCACCTGTCGACCCGGCGGGCTGGCAGCGCTACGCGCAGGGCGGCCGGTACCTGGCCGCGCTGGGGGCGGGCCGGGCCGCCCGGGCCGTCTGGCAGGCGCTGCCCGGTGACTCCTGGACCGACCGGTTCGCCGACGCGGCCATGCAGACCATCCAGTCCGGGCGGACGGCGCTGGCGGTGGTGCCCGACCAGCGCGACATCGACGCACTGTGCCGTGTCGCGACGGCCCGGCTCGACGAGACCGGTGTGGTCGCGCTGTCGGCGGGCCTGGGCCCGGCCGCCCGGTACCGGCGCTGGCTTGCGGTGCTGCGCGGCAACGCCCGGCTGGTCGTCGGGACCCGCAGCGCGGTGTTCGCCCCGATCGCGGACCTGGGCCTGGTCATGCTGTGGGACGACGGCGACGACACCCTGGCCGAGCCGCGGGCGCCCTACCCGCATGCCCGTGAGGTGGCGATGCTGCGAGCGCACCTGACCGGTTGTGCCGCCCTGGTCGGCGGGTATGCGCGCACCGCCGAAGCGCACGCGCTGGTGCGCAGCGGCTGGGCGCACGACGTGGTGGCGGCGCGCTCGGTGGTGCGTGCCGCGGCCCCGCGGGTGATCGCCCTGGACGACGGCGGCTACGCCGAGGAGCGCGACCCGGCGGCGCGCAGCGCCCGGCTGCCGTCGATCGCGCTGCGGGCTGCCCGCACCGCGCTGCAGGCCGGGGCGCCGGTGCTGGTGCAGGTGCCGCGCCGCGGCTACCTGCCGGCGCTGGCCTGCGCCCGGTGCCGGGCCATCATCCGCTGCCGGCACTGCACCGGCCCGCTGTCGCTGCCGGCCCGCGGGGCCGGTGCGGTCTGCCGGTGGTGCGGGCGGATCGACCCGGCGCTGCGCTGCGCCCGCTGCGGATCCGACGCGGTGCGCGCGGTGGTCGTGGGCGCCCGGCGCACCGCCGAAGAGCTCGGCCGCGCCTTCCCCGGCACCACGGTGATCACCTCGGCCGGCGACGCCGTCGTGGCCGCGGTCGGCGGCGGCCCCGCGCTGGTGATCGCCACCCCCGGGGCCGAACCGCACGCCGAGGGGGGGTATGGGGCGGCGCTGCTGCTGGACAGCTGGGCGCTGCTGGGCCGCCAGGACCTGCGGGCGGCCGAGGACACCCTGAGGCGCTGGCTGGCGGCGGCGGCTCTGGTGCGTGCGCGCGGCGACGGCGGGACGGTGACGGTGGTCGCAGAGGCGGCTATCCCGACCGTGCAGGCGCTGATCCGGTGGGATCCGGCCGGGCACGCCGAAGCCGAGCTCACCGCCCGTGCCGAGCTGGGGCTGCCGCCCAGCGTGCACATGGCCGCCGTCGACGGCGATCCGGGGTCGGTGGCCGCGCTGCTGGACGCGGTCCGCCTGCCCGACGGCGCCGACCTGCTGGGCCCGGTGCCGCTGCCGCCGGGGGTGCGGCGCCCCTCCGGCGTCCCGGCCGAGGCGGGGGTGGAACGGATGGTGGTGCGGATCGGCCGCGACCACGGGCTGGCGCTGGCGGCCGCCCTGCGGGACGGCATCCGGGTGCTCAGTGCCCACCAGTCGCACCATCCGGTGCGGGTCCAGATCGACCCGTTGCATATCGGGTGACACGCTGTGTCACTTAGTGCTACGTTGGTGTGGTGACCGATCATTTCACCTTGCGGCTTGCTCCGGGGATGCGGCAGCGACTCGATGAACGAGCTCGTCGCGCCCAGTTGCCGGAACGCACCCTGGCTCAGCGCTACGTCGAGGAAGGTCTGCGCCATGATGCGCACCCGTTGATCCAATTTCTCGATGGGCCGAGCGGGCGCCGGGCGAGCCTGGTCGGTCGCGGAATCGATGTGTGGGAAGTCATCGCCACGGTTCGCGACAACGGCGGGTCGATTGCCGAAGCCGCGCAATACCTGCAGATCCCCAATGGCCTGGTGCAGGCGGCGGTCACCTACTACGGCGAATATCGCACCGAGATCGATGCGGAGATCGAGCTCAATGAGGCCGAGTACCGGCGCGGCAGCGCGGCGGCCGCCGCCGGCGAGCAGGCGCTGCGCCGGTGAGGGTGCTGCTGGATGAGCAGCTCTCCCCGCAGATCGCCGTGTTGCTACGCCAGGCCGGCCACGATGTGCTCGCCGTCGCCGACCGTGACGACCTGGTCGGCCGTGACGACAGGGTGATATTCGAAGCCGCCGGCGTGGAAGGCCGGGCACTGGTGACCAACAACATCAAGGACTTCCGCCCGCTTGCGGCCGAGTGGCTTGCCACCGGCCGAACACATGCGGGGCTGATCCTGGTGCCCTCGGCGCGCACCCGCACCCGCGCCGCGGTGCCCACGCTGGCCGCGGCTGTCGAGGCCATCCTGCGTGAGCACCCGCAGGGGATTGCCGGCACCGAATGCTGGGTCGGCCCGCTGCCGGTCGCCGATTGCTGAATTCGCCGGGCCTACTCCACCGCCCGGCCCAGGAAAGCCGCCAGCTGATCGGCCGGTGAGCGGTCCGGCGCGCACGGCTGCTCAGCGCCGAAGAACTTCCCCGGCCCGCGCAGCTCCGGTGAGACTCCGAGCCGGGCCAGCGCCAGCTGCGCGGTCGCCAGCTCCGGATCCACGTCGGCGCACTGGCTGGTGGCCCTCGCCAGATCCCAGGCATGGGTGAGCAGGTCGGTGGTGCGCATCGAGATCAACAGCCGGGCCGGGAACTGCCCGAACGGCAGGTCGAACACCACGTCCATCCCGCCCGGCCCGGCGAACGCCGCTTGGGCGTCGTCGGCGCCGGCCCGGTGCGCCTGCACCAGGTCCGCCGGCCGCGGGGGCGGCTGGTCGTAGATGCCCGCGCCCCGGGCCACCATCTCGTTGCCGGTCAGCACGTGCTCGATCAGGTCGCGGACCGTCCACTCCGAGCACGGTGTTCCCGCCCCCAATTGGTCGGGGCCGACGTGAGCGAGGACGGTGGCGAACGCGTCCTGGGCGCGCTGGTGCGCGACGAGTGGGTCCATGGTTCGGCCTTCCTGCCCGGTTCGGCTGATGCGGTCTCAGTTCACCAGGCGCAGGCGACTTCCACCAGTGCTGCGGTGTCTTCCTAGACTGTCCCGGTGCGCCTCGTCTTCGCCGGTACCCCCGACACCGCGCTGCCGTCGCTGCGCCGGCTGATCGATTCGCCCCGTCACGACGTCGTCGCGGTGCTGACCAGGCCTGACGCCGCCTCCGGGCGGCGCGGTCACCCGCAGCCCGCACCGGTGGCCCGGCTGGCCCTGGACGCGGGCATCCCGGTGCTGCGCCCGGCCCGGCCCAACTCGCCGGAGTCCGTCGCCGAACTGGCCGAACTGGCCCCGGAGTGCTGCGCGGTGGTGGCCTACGGCGCGCTGCTGCGCGACGAGTTGCTCGCGGTGCCCGCCCGCGGCTGGATCAACCTGCACTTCTCCCTGCTACCGGCGTGGCGCGGCGCCGCCCCGGTGCAGGCCGCGATCGCCGCCGGGGACACCGTCACCGGTGCCACCACCTTCCAGATCGAACGCGAACTCGACTCCGGCCCGATCTACGGGGTGCTCACCGAGACGATCCGGCCCGCCGACACCGCGGGCGACCTGCTGGGCCGGTTGGCGGTGTCGGGGGCCGAACTGCTGGAGCGGACACTCGACGGGGTTGCCGAGGGCATGCTCACCGCGGTGCCGCAGCGCGCCGACGGGGTCAGCTACGCGCCCAAGATCGGCGTCGAGGAGGCCCGGGTGCGCTGGGAGCTGCCGGCCCAGGCCGTCGAGCGGCGGATCCGCGCGGTCACCCCGCACCCGGGGGCCTGGACGCTGATCGGTGAGCTGCGGATCAAACTGGGACCGGTCGGTGTCGACGGGGATGCGCCGAAGGCCTTGGCGCCCGGCGATATCCACATCGACCGGAGCAGCGTCTGGGTCGGCACCGGATCCGAGCCGGTGCGGCTCGGCCTGCTTCAGCCGCCCGGCAAGAAGCCCATGGACGCCGCGGACTGGGCACGCGGCGCCCGGCTGGGCGCCGGGGTGCGGGCGTCATGACCCGGCCGCACCGCAAGCCGCCGCGCCCGGGCCGGCAGCCGCCGCATCGCAGACCGCGGCGCAAACCGCTGGACCCCGCCCGTCAAGCCGCGTTCGACGTGCTTCGGGCGGTCTCCGAGCGCGACGCCTACGCCAACCTGGCGCTGCCCGCGCTGCTGACCGAGCGCACCATCATCGGCCGCGACGCCGCGTTCGCCACCGAACTGACCTACGGCACCTGCCGCGCCCGCGGACTGCTGGACGCGATCATCGCTGCGGCCGCCGACCGGCCGGTCGAGACCATCAACCCGGTGCTGCTGGACCTGTTGCGGCTGGGCAGCTACCAGTTGCTGCGCACCCGGGTTGACGCGCACGCCGCGGTCTCCACCACAGTCGAACAGGCCGGCATCGAATTCGACTCGGCCCGAGCCGGATTCGTCAACGGCGTGCTGCGCACCATCAGCACCCGCGACGAGGCGTCCTGGATCGCCCAGCTGGCCCCCGACGCGGGCGTCGACCCGATCGGGCACGCCGCGTTCACCCACGCCCACCCACGGTGGATCGCCCAGGCATTCGCCGACGCGCTGGGCGCGGCGGCCGGCGAACTCGACGCGGTGCTGGCCGGCGACGACGAGCGGCCGCAGGTTCATCTGGCGGCCCGGCCCGGAACGCTGACCGCGGTCGAGCTGGCCGACCAGGTGGGCGGCGTGGTCGGCAGGTACTCGCCGTACGCGGTGTACCTGCCCGCCGGCGACCCGGGCCGCCTGGCCCCGGTTCGCGAAGGCCGCGCCCTGGTCCAGGACGAGGGCAGCCAGCTGGTGGCCAGGGCGCTGACGTTGGCGCCGGTCGACGGCGACGCCGGCCGCTGGCTGGACCTGTGCGCCGGCCCGGGCGGCAAGACCGCGCTGCTGGCCGGGATCGGCGCGGCCAGCGGTGCCACGGTCACCGCGGTGGAACAGTCCGCCACCCGGGCCGGCCTGGTGGCCGAGAACACCCGTGGCCTGAGCGTCGAGGTGCTGACCGCCGACGGGCGCGATGCCGGGCTGGAACCCGGCTTCGACCGGGTGCTGGCCGACGTGCCGTGCACCGGCCTGGGAGCGCTGCGGCGCCGCCCGGAGGCCCGCTGGCGCCGCCAGCCCGCCGACATCCCGGCGCTGGCCAGACTGCAGCGCGAACTGCTGGCCGCCGCGATCGGGCTGACCCGCCCCGGCGGGGTGGTGCTGTACGCGACGTGCTCGCCGCACCTGGCCGAGACGGTCGGCGTCGTCGCCGACGCGCTGCGCCGGCACCCGGTGACCGCGCTGGACACCCGCACGCTGTTCGCGCCGGTCGAGGAGCTGGGCGACGGCCCGCACGTGCAGCTGTGGCCGCACCGGCACGGCACCGACGCGATGTTCGCCGCGGCGCTGCGGGTGGGCCCCCAGTAGGATCACCCCCGTGTCCAGCAACTTCGGGCGGCCGATGATCGCCCCGTCGATCCTGTCGGCCGACTTCGCCCGGCTCGCCGACGAAGCCGCGGCGGTCAAGGGCGCCGACTGGCTGCACGTCGACGTGATGGACGGCCACTTCGTGCCGAACCTGACCCTCGGGTTGCCGGTGGTGCAGAGCCTGCTGCGGGCCACCGACATCCCGATGGACTGCCATCTGATGATCGAGAACCCGGAGCGCTGGGCGCCGCCCTACGCCGAGGCGGGCGCCTACAACGTCACGTTCCACGCCGAGGCCACCGACAACCCGGTTGCGGTGGCCCGCGACATCCGGGCTGCCGGCGCCCGGGCCGGCCTGAGCGTCAAGCCGGGCACCCCGCTGGATCCCTACCTGGAGATCCTGCGCGGCTTCGACACCCTGCTGGTGATGTCGGTGGAGCCCGGGTTCGGCGGCCAGTCGTTCATCCCGGAGGTGCTGGAGAAGGTGCGCGCGGTGCGCAAACTGGTCGATTCGGGGGAGCTGACCATCCTGGTCGAGATCGACGGCGGGATCAACGCCGACACCGTGGAGCAGGCCGCGCAGGCCGGCGTCGACTGTTTTGTCGCCGGATCGGCCGTCTACAGCGCCGAGGACCCGGCCGCCGCGGTCGAAGCGCTGCGCGTGCAGGCCGCGTCGGCGTCGCCGCACCTGCATCTGTGAGCGGCACCGTGACCGCCGACATCGACGCCGCGATGCGGCTGGCCGTCGAACAGGCCGAGAAGGTCAAGGGCGCCACCTACCCCAACCCGCCGGTGGGGGCGGTAATTCTGGACCGCGACGGCAGGGTCGTCGGCGTCGGCGGCACGCAACCGGCCGGCCAGGCGCACGCCGAGGTGGTGGCGCTGCGCCGGGCCGGAGAGCTGGCCGCCGGCGGCACCGCGGTCATCACCCTGGAGCCGTGCAACCACCACGGCAAGACCCCGCCGTGCGTGGATGCCCTGCTGGCCGCCGGCGTCGCGCGGGTGGTCTACGCCGTCGAGGACCCCGATCCGGCCGCCGCCGGCGGTGCGGCGCGGCTGGCCGCCGCCGGCGTCGAGGTGGCCGCCGGGGTGCTGGCCGACCCGGTCGCCGCCGGGCCGCTGCGCGAGTGGCTGTACAAGCAGCGCACCGGGCTGCCGCACGTCACCTGGAAGTACGCCACCAGCATCGACGGGCGCAGCGCGGCCGCCGACGGCTCCAGCCAGTGGATCACCAGCGAGGCCGCCCGGCTCGATCTGCACCGCCGCCGCGCGGCGGCCGACGCGATCGTGGTCGGCACCGGCACGGTGCTGATCGACAACCCGACGCTGACCGCCCGGCTGCCCGACGGAACCCTGGCCGATCGGCAGCCGCTGCGGGTGGTGGTGGGCCGGCGCGAACTGTCGGTGGACGCGGGCGTCCTCAACGACGACTCGCGCACCATGGTGATCCGCACCCACGACCCCGAGGAGGTGCTGCGGGCGCTCTCGGACCGCACCGATGTGCTGCTGGAGGGCGGCCCGACGCTGGCCGGGGCGTTCCTGCGGGCCGGGGTGATCGACCGGATCCTGGCCTACGTCGCGCCGATCCTGCTCGGCGGGCCGATCACCGCCGTCGACGACGTCGGGGTGCCCAGCATCGCCGGGGCGCTGCGCTGGCGCTACGACGGGGTCCAGCGGATCGGCCCGGACCTGCTGCTCTCGCTGGTGCAGCACTAGCAGTTGACCGCGAGCGGTCTTCCCGCGATCGGGAGGTGCTCCAGTCTCCGAACGTGTCCGTACCCAGGTTGGAATGCAAGGGAAATCCCTGTATCGGCGGCGGTCATCGGGAAGTTATTCTCCGGATGTCGTCAGCTTTCCGGTGTTGGCCTCGGTGCGAGGGTGGTGATGGTGGTGGTCTCCGGCGGGTGTCGGCGCGTTCGTTCGGTGGCCGACTCGCTGGCTCCGTTGGTACGGGGAGCCGACGAATGGGGGCTCGATCGCCGGCGTCGGTGCGAACACCGGGGGCGATCGCATCGCGACACCAGCGATGCCTTCGTCTATTGGTAGGAAATAACGATTCACTCGGAGGAGGAGGAAAGTGTCTGCAACGCGAACAAAGGTCGCCGCCGCCACTGCCGTTGTAATCCTGAACGCCAGTACGGTCGCCGTCTCTTCGGCGGCGACTCAATTCTCGGGAATTCATCCGGTGCCGACGGTGGCGTTAGCCGCCGTCGACACCTTCCCGTTCAACGGTAGTTACGACTCGGTGATGCTTCTGCTCCAGTCCATCTCCGGTAATATCAATAACTCTTTCCCGAGTCACGAGCAGCGTCTCGTGGAGAGCACTCAAATAATGATTAACAACTTACTGGCCCAGGGTTGGCGTCAGTTTGGCGACTCCGTGTACAACCCCGCCACCGGCGAGTTGATACCGCGGCCCTACCAGGACTGGGGAATCTATCAACTCGACATCGCACATGGTGTCTTATACGACCCTACCGGTCATGCCGTCCTCACCTTTGATCCCGCGGATTTTGGAATCACCCCGGTCGACGACAGTCCCGGCTTCGGTGGTGATCTGTTCGGCTCGTTTATCAATACGATTTACGACCTGTTCCGGTGGGTGGGCGCGCTGGTCGATGAAGTGATGGGGATCTTCAGCGGCCTGCTGGGCGGCTTCGGCGTGTTCTCTGCTGGCGCAATTGATCCGCTCGAACTACTGACCGCAGGCGCTGCATCCGTCGACAGCCACTTCGTCGTGGATCTGCCCAACGATGTTCTGGGCGTCGGTCCTGACGGTGCATCCCCCGACCTCGGCACCGCACTCCCCGACATCGTGGCGGCATTTTGAGGTAGGCGAGTGAGAGCAAAGCACCGCTTCGGGGGCCTATGCCTCTGCGTGCGCGGGAACTACGGCACTGCCCGTGCGGGGGTCACCGCATCCGCACCTGGCCCGGAATCTGCGACGTGCTCCCGACTGCTGCCGATGAACAGACCGAGCACGGCGCCGACCAGGCAGATGGCAGCGGTGACCGCGAACATCTCGCCGTACTGCATGGCGAACGCCAACCGGTAGTTGTGCCCGGTGGCCTGCAGCCTCTCCGCCAGGCTGCCGCCGGCCGGCCTGGGCAGGGTGGCCAGGATCTGGTTGAACCGGTACAGCCCCCACGCGCTCAGCGCCGCCATCCCGACCAGCATGCCGGTCATCCGGGCCACCACCACCCCGGACGCGGCGATGCCGTGTTCGGTCGGCGGCACCACCCGCAGTGCCGCCGACGTCAGCGGGCCGATCACCAGGCCCAGCCCGATGCCGGCCACGCTCAGGTCGGTGTCCAGCGCGGGCAGTGTGAACACCCCGAAGAAGTCATGGTGGTAGGCCATCAGATCGACCGGCCACTTCGAGATCAGCCAGTAGCCGCCGGCCGCGATGAGCAGCCCGGCAACAGTCACCGCCCGGTCGCCGACCCGGGTCGCGATCCAGCCGCCCAGCAGCGCGCCGATCGGCAGCGCGATCATGAATCGCAGCAGCAGCCCGGCGGCGGCCATCTGGTCCATCGACAGCACGCCCTGGCCGAACAACTCGACGTTGACCAGCGTCACCATCAGTGCGGCGCCGGCGCAGACCGAGGCGCCCAGCGCAGCCAGGAACGGCCGGAAGTGCACACCGGCCGGGTCGATCAGCCGGGTGCGGGCGAACCGCTCCCACACCAGGAAGGCGACCAGGGCCAACAGGGCGAAACCCAGCACCGGTGGCCCCCAGCTGGGCAGCGCGTGCCTGGCGTTGGGCTCCGGGTTGTACAGCCCCACCACCAGCAGGCCCAGCATGATCGCCAGCAGCAGCCCGCCGACGACGTCGACGCGTTCCTTCGGCCCGTCGTCCCCGGCCCTGCCCGGCAGGCTGAAGTGGATCATCACCATCGCGATCGCGGTCAGCGGCACGTTGATCCAGAACACGTCGCGCCAGTCGCGCAGCAGCCAGACGATGAAGATGCCGTACAGCGGGCCCAGCACGCTGCCCAGCTCCTGGGCGGCGCCGATACCGCCGAGCACGCTGGCGCGGTTGCGCTGCGCCCACAGGTCGGCGCCGAGCGCCAGGGTCACCGGCAGCAGGGCGCCGCTGGCGGTGCCCTGGATGGCGCGGCCGATCACCAGCGTGGTCAAGTCGTCGGAGAGCGCGGTCACCACCGAACCGACCGCGAACGTGACCAGGCTGGCCTGCAGCAGCAGCTTGCGGCCGAACCGGTCGGAGGCCCGGCCCAGCAGCGGCATCGCCGCGATGTAGCCGAGCAGGTAGCAGGTCACGATCGGGGTGAGCTGCTGGATCTTGTTGATCGAGATGCCGACGCTGACCATGATGTCGCGCATGATGGTCACCACGACATAGGTGTCCAGGGCGCCCAGCAGGACGGCGAGGCTGCCGGCGCTGATCGCCAGGCGGCGGTTGGTGCCCGGGTCGGCCCGCATCACGCTCCGGCCGGCTTGTCGACGGTGACCGGCGCGTTCCAGTCCGACAGGGTCATCGTGATGGTGTTGCCCGCGCTCTGCTCCAGCCGCGCCTGAACCAGCAGGTGGTCGCCGTCGTCTTGAATCCACACCGTGCACGGCAGCGGCGCGCTGGCCTTCAGCTGCGGGGCCAGCTTGTTCACCGCGTCGGCCGGGGCCTTGCCGGTGACTCTGACCGTCTGCCGGCCGCCGATCTTCTCCCGGCCGTCGGCATGGGGGTCGGTGAGCGTGGCGAGCAGGTTGGCCAGGCCTTTCTCCGGGTCCAGGATGGCCGACACGTCGTAGATCTTCTCGGCGGGGCCGTAGTCGTCGAAGGTGTCGCCCGAGATCGCCGCATACAGGGTGCTTTCGAGCACCACGAACTTCACGTCGACGTCGGAGCCGAGCAGGGTGATGGTGGCGTTGCCCTTGGCCGCGGTCGCGGGCTGATTGGTCAGGTCGCCCTCCAGCGTCTTGACCGGCAGACCCTTGATCTTGCCGTCCACCGACAGTTCCAGGTGTGCGCTCCTGACGTCTCTGGTTGCCACGCTGGACTCCTTGACCAGGGTGGCGGCGTCCGGGAGCGGCCCGGCGTTCTTCGACGAGGAGCAACCGGCGAGCAGGGCGGCGGTGGCAGCCGCAGCGGCCAGCACGGCTACCAGTACGGCGTGGGGTCTGCGCATGGGTGCCATGGTAGATGGTGCCGCGCGTCGGCTTAGCCTGGTGCGGTGTTCACCGGCATTGTCGAAGAGCTGGGCGAGATCGTCGGCAGGGATGAGCTGACCGACGCCGCCCGGTTGGTCATCCACGGGCCCACGGTCACCGCCGACGCCCGGCACGGCGACTCGATCGCGGTCAACGGCGTCTGCCTGACCGTCGTCGACACGCTGCCCGGCGGGCGGTTCAGCGCCGACGTGATGCGCGAGACGCTGGACCGGTCCAGCCTGGCGGTGCTGGAGGTGGGCAGCCGGGTCAACCTGGAACGCGCCGCCACCCTGGGCGGCCGCCTGGGCGGGCATATCGTGCAGGGCCATGTCGACGGCACCGGTGAGGTGCTGGCCCGCACCCCCGGCGCGCACTGGGAGGTGGTGCGGATCGCGCTGCCCGATGCACTGGCGCGCTACGTGGTGGCGAAGGGTTCGATCACCGTCGACGGGATCTCGCTGACCGTCTGCGGGCTGGGCGCCGGGTTTTTCGAGGTCTCGCTGATCCCGACCACGCTCGAGCTGACCACGCTGGGCCGGGCTCCGGTGGGCACGCCGGTCAACCTGGAGGCGGATGTGCTCGCCAAGTATGTCGAGCGGCTGCTGCGGGCTGAGCGGTAACCGTTCGGCCCGGGTGGTTCATACTGGACTCCGAAACCGCTGATCGGGCTCCCGACAGCGCACAGATCAAGGTGGCATGGATGACGAGGTTGGACACCGTCGATCGCGCGGTTGCCGACATCGCGGCCGGCAGAGCCGTTGTCGTCGTCGACGACGAGGACCGGGAGAACGAGGGCGACCTGATCTTCGCCGCGGAGAAGGCCACCCCCGAGCTGGTGGCGTTCATGGTCCGATACACCTCCGGGTATCTGTGCGTGCCACTGGACGGGGCGATCTGCGACCGGCTGGGCCTGCTGCCGATGTACGCGGTGAACCAGGACAAGCACGGCACCGCCTACACCGTGACCGTGGACGCCAAGCACGACGTCGGCACCGGGATTTCGGCGTCGGACCGGGCCACCACGATGCGACTGCTGGCCGACCCGGCCAGTGGCGCCGACGACTTCACCCGGCCCGGCCATGTGGTGCCGCTGCGCGCCAAGGACGGCGGCGTGCTGCGGCGGCCCGGCCACACCGAGGCCGCCGTCGACCTGGCCCGGATGGCGGGCCTGCAGCCCGCCGGCGCGATCTGCGAGATCGTCAGCCAGAAGGACGAGGGCGCGATGGCCCAGACCGACGAGCTGCGGGTCTTCGCCGACGAGCACGGCCTGGCGATGATCTCGATCGCCGACATGATCGAGTGGCGGCGCAAACACGAGAAGCACATCGAGCGGGTCGCCGAGGCGCGCATCCCGACCCGGCACGGCGCCTTCCGGGCGATCGGCTACACCAGCGTCTACGAGGACGTCGAGCACGTCGCACTGGTCCGCGGCGAGATCGCCGGCCCGCACAGCAACGGCGAGGACGTGCTGGTGCGGGTGCACTCGGAGTGCCTGACCGGTGACGTGTTCGGTTCCCGCCGCTGCGACTGCGGGACCCAGCTGGACGCGGCCCTGGCGATGGTGGCCCACGAGGGCCGCGGGGTGGTGCTCTACATGCGCGGGCACGAGGGCCGGGGCATCGGGCTGATGCACAAGCTGCAGGCCTACCAGTTGCAGGACGCCGGCGACGACACCGTGGACGCCAACCTCAAACTGGGGCTGCCCGCCGACGCCCGGGACTACGGCACCGGCGCCCAGATCCTGGTCGATCTCGGGGTCCGCTCGATGCGGCTGCTGACCAACAACCCGGCCAAGCGGGTCGGGCTGGACGGCTACGGGCTGCACATCATCGAGCGGGTGCCGCTGCCGGTGCGGGCCAACGCCGAGAACATCCGGTACCTGATCACCAAACGCGACCGGATGGGCCACGACCTGACCGGGCTCGACGATTTCGATGAGTCCTGCGGTCTGCCCGGCGAATTCGGTGGAGCGCTGTGAGCCCAGCGGCCGGGGTGCCGGATCTGCCGGTGCTCGACGCGGCCGGTCTGCGGATGGCGATCGTGGCCAGCACCTGGCACACCCGGATCTGCGACGCATTGCTGGCCGGTGCCCGCCGGCTGGCCGCCGACGCCGGCATTCTCAACCCGACCGTGGTGCGGGTGCTGGGCGCGATCGAGATCCCGGTGGTGGTCCAGGAAGTCGCCCGCAATCACGACGCCGTGGTCGCGCTGGGTGTGGTGATCCGCGGTGACACGCCGCATTTCGAGTACGTGTGCGACGCGGTAACCCAGGGCCTGACCCGGGTGTCGCTGGATGCGGCGACCCCGATCGCCAACGGCGTTTTGACCACCGACACCGAGCAGCAGGCGCTGGACCGGGCCGGGCTGCCGGGCTCGACCGAAGACAAGGGGGCGCAGGCGGCCGCGGCGGCGCTGAGCACCGCGTTGACCCTGCGCGAGCTGCGCGCCGCCCCATGAACGCACCCGCCGAGCAGGACACCTGGGAGGTGCGCGTGCGCCCCCGGCTGATGCCGCGGTTCGCTTGGGGCGCTGCGATTTTCGTGGCGGCCGTACACATCGTCGTGGCGTTCCTGCTCAAGACCAGATCGACCGGTGTGCTGTTCCAGACCAGCGACCAGGTGGCGTTCGCGGGATTCGGGATCATCGTCGCCGGCGCGCTGCTGCTGCTGACCCGCCCCCGGCTGCGGGCCGGCCCGGCCGGGATCTCGGTCCGCAACCTGTTCGGTGACAGGCTGATCCCGTGGCCGCAGGTCGTCGGGGTGTCCTTCCCGGCCGGCAAGCGGTGGGCGCGAATCGAACTGCCCGCCGACGAGTACATCCCGGTGGTCGCGATCCAGGCCGTCGACAAGGAACGCGCGGTGGCCGCCATGGCGACGCTGCGCGCCCTGCTGGCCCGGTACGGTGCCGGCGATCAGCCCGGCCCCGACCGGCCCCCCGGCTAGCCTGGGTACCGTGCCAGATCCCGCGACCTACCGCCCGGCGCCCGGATCCATTCCGGCCGGGCCCGGGGTGTACCGCTTTCTGGACCCGCACGGCCGCGTCGTCTACGTCGGCAAGGCGAAGAACCTGCGCAGCCGGCTGACGTCGTACTTCGCCGACGTCGCCGGCCTGCACCCGCGCACTCGGCAGATGGTGACCACCGCCGCCGAGGTGGAGTGGACGGTGGTGGGCACCGAGGTCGAGGCGCTGCAGCTGGAGTACAACTGGATCAAGGAGTTCGACCCGCGGTTCAACGTCCGTTACCGCGACGACAAGACCTACCCGGTGCTGGCGGTCACGTGCAACGAGGAGTACCCCCGGCTGATGGTCTACCGCGGCCCGCGCCGCGGCGGGGTGCGCTACTTCGGGCCGTACTCGCACGCGTGGGCCATCCGGGAGACCCTCGACCTGCTGCTGCGGGTGTTCCCGGCACGCACCTGCTCGGCCGGAGTGTTCAAGCGGCACCAGCAGATCGGCCGGCCCTGTCTGCTCGGCTACATCGGCAAGTGCGCGGCGCCGTGCGTCGGCCGGGTCAGCGCCGCCGAACACCGCAAGATCGTCGACGACTTCTGCGACTTTCTGGCCGGCAAGACCGATCGGCTGGTGCGCAGCCTGGAGCAGCAGATGGTCGCCGCATCCGATCAGCTCGACTTCGAGCGGGCCGCCCGGCTACGCGACGATGTCTTCGCGCTGAAGCGGGCGCTGGAGAAGCAGGCCGTGGTGCTGGGTGACGGCACCGACGCCGACGTGGTGGCGTTCGCCGAGGACGAGCTGGAGGCGGCGGTTCAGGTGTTCCACGTGCGCGGCGGGCGGGTCCGCGGCCAGCGCGGCTGGATCGTCGAACGGCCTGGCGATCCCGACGATCTCGGCGACTCGCAGGAGCGGCTGGTCGAGCAGTTCCTCACCCAGTTCTACGGCGACCAGGCCGAGCTGGGCTCGGCCGCCGACGAGGCCGGCAACCCGGTGCCGCGTGAGGTGCTGGTGCCGTGCCTGCCGGCCAACGCCGGCGAACTGGCCGGCTGGCTGTCGCAGCTGCGGGGGTCGAAGGTGTCGCTTCGGGTGGCACGGCGCGGCGACAAGCGGACCCTGGCCGAGACCGTCGCCCGCAACGCCAAAGAGGCGCTGCAGCGACACAAGTTGAAGCGGGCGGGCGACTTCACCGCCAGGTCCGCCGCGCTGCAGAGCATTCAGGAGGCGCTCGGGTTGGCCGACGCGCCGCTGCGGATCGAGTGTGTCGACATCAGCCATGTGCAGGGCACCGACGTGGTGGGTTCGCTGGTGGTGTTCGAGGACGGGCTGCCCCGCAAGTCGGACTACCGGCACTTCGCCATCCGGGAAGCCGCCGGGCAGGGACGCTCCGATGACGTCGCTTCCATTGCGGAGGTCACCCGTCGCCGGTTCCTGCGTCATCTGGACACCGAAACGCCTGCTCCGGAAGGGAAATCACGCAAGTTCAGCTATCCTCCGAACCTCTACGTGGTGGACGGGGGAGCCCCGCAGGTCAACGCAGCGGCCGCGGTGCTGACCGAACTCGGTGTCACCGACGTCGCCACGATCGGGCTGGCCAAGCGGCTGGAGGAGGTGTGGGTGCCCTCCGAGCCGGATCCGATCATCCTGCCCCGGCAGAGCGAGGGCCTCTACCTGTTGCAGCGGATCCGCGACGAGGCGCACCGGTTCGCCATCGGCTACCACCGGTCCAAGCGGTCCAAGCGGATGACGGCCTCGGCGCTGGACTCGGTGCCCGGGCTGGGCGAGCACCGGCGCAAGGTGCTGATCGCGCGTTTCGGTTCGGTGGCCCGGCTCAAGAAGGCCACCGTCGAGGAGATCACCTCGGTTCCCGGTATCGGCATCGCGACGGCCACCGCCGTACTGGCGGCGCTGGGGTCCGGTCCGGCACCCGATGCCGTCGAGCAGAAACGAGCAAGCGGATGACGCAGGAGACCCCCGAACACGATCCCCACACCGCTGGCGCGGGAACCGGCATCGACGTGGTGCTGGTCACCGGGCTGTCCGGGGCGGGCCGCGGCACCGCGGCCAAGGTGCTGGAGGACCTGGGCTGGTACGTCGCCGACAATCTGCCACCGGAACTGATCACCCAGATGGTGGACCTGGGGCTGGCGGCCGGATCGCGGATCACCCAGCTGGCGGTCGTGATGGATGTGCGGTCCCGCGGTTTCAGCGGCGGCCTCGACTCGGTGCGCACCGAGTTGGCCACCCGGGACATCAACCCCCGGGTGCTGTTCATGGAGGCCTCCGACGAGGCACTGGTCCGCCGCTACGAGCAGAACCGGCGCAGCCACCCGCTGCAGGGCCGGCAGACCCTCACCGAGGGCATCGCCGCCGAGCGCGCCATGCTGGCCCCGGTCCGCGCCGCCGCCGACCTGGTCATCGACACCTCGGCGCTGGCGGTGCGGGAACTGCGCGAGAGCATCGAGGGCACCTTCGGCGGGTCCGCCGTCGTCGCGCCCACCAGCATCACCGTGGAGTCCTTCGGCTATAAATATGGTCTACCGATGGACGCTGACATGGTGATGGACCTGCGCTTTCTGCCGAATCCGCACTGGGTCGACGAGTTGCGCCCGCACACCGGCCAGCATCCGGCGGTGCGCGACTATGTGCTGGGCCAGCCCGGTGCCGGTGAGTTCCTGGACACCTATCAGCGGCTGCTGTCGCTGGTGGTGGCGGGTTATCGCCGAGAGGGGAAGCGCTACATGACCGTTGCGGTCGGCTGCACCGGCGGCAAGCATCGCAGCGTCGCGATCGCCGAGGCGCTGGCGCGGCTGCTGGAGGACCAGGACGGTCAGCACCAGCTGTCGGTACGGGTGCTGCATCGGGATCTGGGCCGCGAATGAGTCCCAGAGCCGTCCCGGCCGCCAAGGCCGGCCACAGCATCGTCGCACTGGGCGGCGGCCACGGCCTGTACGCGACCCTGTCGGCGGCCCGGCGGCTGACCCCGCACGTCACGGCGGTGGTGACCGTTGCCGACGACGGTGGCTCGTCCGGCCGGCTGCGTGCCGAGTTGGACGTGGTGCCACCGGGAGACCTGCGGATGGCGCTGGCGGCGCTGGCATCCGACAGCCCGCAGGGCCGGCTGTGGGCCACCATCCTGCAGCACCGGTTCGGCGGCACCGGTGCGCTGGCCGGGCATCCGATCGGCAACCTGCTGCTGGCCGGCCTGGAGGAGGTGCTGGCCGACCCGGTGGCCGCCCTCGACGAACTGGGCCGCATCCTGGGGGTCAAGGGCCGGGTGCTGCCGATGTGTCCGGTGGCGCTGCAGATCGAGGCCGACGTCTCGGGGCTGGAGGACGACCCCCGGATGCCCCGGTTGATCCGCGGTCAGGTGGCGATCGCGACCACCCCGGGCAAGGTCCGCCGGGTGCGGCTGCTGCCGCCGCACCCGCCGGCCACCCGGCAGGCCGTCGACGCCATCATGTCGGCCGACCTGGTGGTGCTCGGTCCCGGATCCTGGTTCACCAGTGTGATCCCGCACGTGCTGGTCCCCGGCCTGGCCGCGGCGCTGCAGGCGACCACCGCGCGCCGCGCCCTGGTGCTCAACCTGGCCGCCGAACCGGGGGAGACCGCGGGTTTCTCCGCGGAGCGGCATCTGCATGTGCTGGCCCAGCATGCGCCCGACTTCGGCGTCGACCACGTCATCGTCGACGCCGGGCGGGTGCCCGGCGAGCAGGAGCGCGAGCAACTGCGGCGGGCCGCGACCCTGCTGCATGCCGACGTTCGGTTCGTCGACGTCGCCCGACCTGGTACACCTTTACATGACCCGGGAAAGCTGGCTGCAGCGCTGGACGGGGTGCGCGACGCCGCCGCTACCGCATCGCTGACGGTGCCGACGCCCATCTCGATGAAAGGTGACGGCGGTGGCCGGTCGAGCGGTGCGAATGCGCCGGGTGGGATCAGGGCGGGAGGTGATGAGCCATGGCGATGACCGCCGAAGTCAAGGATGAGCTGAGCCGTCTGGTGGTCAGTTCGCAGAGTGCTCGGCGCGCCGAGGTGGCGGCACTGCTGCGGTTCGCCGGCGGGCTGCACATCGTGGCCGGCCGGGTGGTGGTCGAGGCCGAGGTCGACCTGGGTGGCATCGCCCGCCGGCTGCGCAAGGACATCTTCGACCTGTACGGCTACGAGGCCATCGTGCATGTGCTGTCGGCCACCGGAATCCGCAAGAACACCCGGTATGTGCTGCGGGTCGCCAAGGACGGCGAGGCGCTGGCCCGTCAGACCGGCCTGCTGGACCTGCGCGGCCGGCCGGTGCGCGGGCTGCCGGCACAGGTGGTCGGCGGCAGCGTCGCCGACGCCGAGGCCGCCTGGCGCGGGGCATTCCTGGCGCACGGCTCACTGACCGAGCCGGGACGATCCTCGTCGCTGGAGGTCAGCTGCCCGGGACCGGAGGCCGCGCTGGCACTGGTCGGTGCGGCGCGCCGGCTCGGGGTCAGTGCCAAGGCCCGCGAGGTTCGCGGCGCCGACCGGGTGGTGGTGCGCGACGGTGAGGCGATCAGCGCGCTGCTGAACAGGATGGGCGCCCAGGAGACCCGGCAGGTCTGGGAGGAGCGGCGGCTGCGCCGCGAGGTGCGGGCGACGGCCAACCGGCTGGCCAACTTCGACGACGCCAACCTGCGTCGTTCGGCGCGGGCGGCGGTGGCCGCGGCCGCCCGGGTGGAGCGCGCGCTGGAGATCCTCGGCGACACCGTGCCCGACCACCTGGCCGCGGCCGGCAGGCTGCGCGTCGGGCACCGGCAGGCGTCGCTGGAGGAGTTGGGCCGGCTCGCCGACCCACCGATGACCAAAGACGCGGTGGCCGGCCGGATCCGGCGGTTGCTGTCGATGGCCGACCGCAAGGCCAAGCACGACGGCATCCCCGACACCGAGGCCGCGGTCACCGCGGATCTGCTCGAAGACGCCTGATCGCCATCGCGCGGACCCACCCGACGGTACGCTCGGCACCGGAGGAGCTGCGGTGATCAGCAGGAGTCATCTCGATCGCCGGGCCATCGCGCCCGGGCGGCTGCTCTACCTGACCGAGCCGGTTCGCGCGGCCGTCGACATCGGGCTGCTCGCCCCCACCGCAACGCTGCTGGCCGCATTGCCGCGCGGCGACGGTCACCCGGTGCTGGTGCTGCCCGGTCTGGGCGGCGGCGACGCCCCGACGATCCTGCTGCGGGCCGTGCTGCGGCGGCTGGGCTACCCCGCCTACGGCTGGGGTCTGGGCCGCAACGTCGGCCCGACCGCGCGGGCGGTCAACGGCCTGCGGAGCCGACTGGACGATCTGACCGTCCGGTTCGGCGTCGCCACCTCGCTGGTCGGTTTGAGCCTGGGCGGCATCTACGCCCGCCAGCTCGCGCGGCGCGCGCCGGACGCGGTGCGCCAGGTCATCACCCTGGGCAGCCCCGTCGGGCTGAGCCGGATGCGGGCCGAATACCAGCCGGTGTCGGATTCGGCCGCGGCCAACCGGCTGTTCGGCGACTGGTCGGACTTCCCGCGCTGGCCGCACTGGGCGGCCTGGGCGCGCTGGTATGCCCGGTTGCAGGCCGACGCGGCCGGCCTGCCGCTGGAGGCCACCGACCCGCTGCCGGTACCCACCACATCGATCTATTCGACGCTGGACGGCATGGTCGGCTGGCGGGCCTGCCGCAACGAACCCGGCCCGCGGGCCGAGAACATCGCGGTGACCGCCAGCCACCTGGGCCTGCCCAACCACCCGGCGGTGCTCTGGGCGGTCGCCGACCGGCTGGCCCAGCCGGCCGGCAGATGGACTCCGTTTCAGCCGCCGCCGCTGTTGCGGTGGGCTTACCGTCAACCGGAAGGACGGCCATGAACATCGGATCGCACCTGACCAAGCGCGCGCTGCTGAATCCCGGGCTGGAGGCGCTGGTGGACATCGCTGCGGGCCTGCGGCTCAGCTTCGCCGAGCTGGACCGGGTCGCGGACCGAGCCGCGCACCTGCTGACCGGATTGGGGCTGGTCGAGGGCGACCGGGTCGCGGTGCTGCTGCCCACCGCCCACCAGTTCGTCGAAACCTTCTACGGGGCGGCGCGGGCCGGGTTGGTGGTGGTGCCGCTGAACTGGCGGCTGGTCGCCGACGAACTGGGGTTCATGCTGCGCGACTCCGGGGCGACCGTGCTGGTGTTCGACGCCGAGTACGACGCCGTCGTCGCCGAACTGCACGCCCGCGGCGACGGCGAGGACGGCACCCCGGTGCGGCACTGGCTGCGGGTCGGGGCCGACACCCCGGCATGGGCGGGCGACTTCGACGCCCTGGTCGGTCAGGCGTCGCCGGAGCCGGCACCGGTGGTCGGCGACGGTGACGACCCGCTGTTCATCATGTACACCTCCGGGACCACCGGGCTGCCGAAAGGCGTGGTGCACACCCATGACAGTGTCGCGTGGTGTGTGCTGACCATGGCGGCCAGCATCGACGTGCGGTTCCGGGACCGCTACCTGATCGCGCTGCCGCTGTTCCACGTCGCCGCGCTGGCGCCGATGTTCGGATCGGTCTACCGCGGCGCCACCGTCATCCTGATGCGCCATTTCGATCCGCGGGGCATCTGGGAGGTGTTGGATGCCGAGCGGGTGACCACCACGCTGGCGGTTCCGGCGATGCTGACCTTCATGCTGCCGGCCTGTTCCCCCGAGCTGGCCGATTCGCTGGCGCTGCGCTGGATCATGAGCGGGGCATCTCCGGTGCCGCCGTCGCTGATCAAGGCCTACGCTGACCTGGGCGTCGAGGTGCACCAGGTCTACGGCCTGACCGAATCCTGCGGCCCGGGCTGCGTGATCAGCGCCGACGACGCGATGTCGCACGCCGGTTCGGCTGGAAAGGCGTTCTTCCACACCGACATCCGCATCGTCGACGCCCAGGGCGCCGATGTCGAACCCGGTGTCCCCGGTGAGATCCTGATCCGCGGGCGGCACAACATGGCCGGCTACTGGAACCGCCCGCAGGCCACCGCCGAGACCATCGTCGACGGCTGGCTGCACACCGGCGACATCGCCGTCGCCGACGCCGACGGCTTCGTCTACATCCAGGACCGGATCAAGGACATGATCATCTCCGGGGGCGAGAACGTCTACCCGGCCGAGATCGAGGATGTGCTGCTGACCCACCCCGGCATCGCCGACGTCGCAGTGCTGGGCATGGCGTCGGCCAAGTGGGGCGAGTCGCCGTTCGCGGTGGTGGTGCGCGCCGACGCCGCCCTCGACGAGGCCGCCGTCCTGACCTACTGCGAGGGCAGACTGGCCCGGTTCAAGCTGCCCAAACGGGCGGTGTTCATCGACGCCATCCCACGCACCCCGACCGGCAAGACTTTGAAACGGGTGCTGCGCGAACAGTTCTCGATGGACGCGCCGGAGTAGACGGGCGGTGTCGGGATGAAGCAACTCGGCGGCATGGACGCCGCGTTCCTCTACATGGAGACACCCACCACCTATGGGCACGTCACCGGGCTGATGATCTTCGAGCGGCCCAGCCCCGACTATGACCCGTACGCGGCGGTCTACGCCAAATACGTCTCGCTGGTCGGCCGGCTGGAGCCGCTGCGCCGGCGGGTGGTCGAGGTGCCGTTCGGGCTCGATCACCCCTACTGGATCGACGATCCCCACTTCGACCTCGACTTCCACGTCCGGGAACTGCGGCTGGCCCAGCCGGGCCTCGCCGACCAGCTGGCCGATCAGGTGTGCCGCATCGTGGCGCGGCCGATGGACCGCACCCGGCCGCTGTGGGAGGCCTACGTCATCGACGGCCTGGCGGACGGCCGGTGGGCGCTGCTGACCAAATACCACCACGCCACCATCGACGGTGCCTCCGGGCAGCTGTTGCTGGCGCTCGTCACCGACACCGTCCCCGATGCGCCGCCACCGGCACCCGGACCGGCCTGGGAGCCCGAGGCTGTGCCCACCGACACCGAACTGCTGCGCCTGGCGCTGGAGCATCTGGCCCGCAACCCGGTTCGGGCGCTGCGGGTGCAGGCCCGCATCGCGCGCCAGCTCGCCGACGCGGCCGGCATCCACGGCCTGAGCAGTGCCGCGGCCGCGGCTGGGACCGCCGTCAAGCGAATCGTCGGTTTCGGCCGGGGCGAGCGGCCCAAGATTCCGCTGCCCACCTCGCCGCCACCGCGGACGCCGTGGAACAAGACCATCACGCCGCATCGCCGGTTCGCCATGCGGACCGCATCGCTGGACAACGTCAAGCGGCTCAAGGCGGCCACCGGCGGAACGGTCAACGACGTCGTGATGGCGATCTGCGCCGGTGCACTGCGAGAATATCTGTTGGCGCACAACGCATTACCGGACCGGCCGCTGTGGGCGATGGTGCCGGTGTCGATCCGGACGGGCGAGGAGGACGACCCGTGGACCAACCGGGTGTCGGCCATCGTCGCCGAGCTGCCGACCGACTGCGACGACCCGGTGGGGCGGGTCGCCCGGTGCCGGGAGTCGATGCACCAGGCCAAGCGGCTGCACGATCTCGTTCCGGCCGCCGAACTCATCGACCTGACCCGGTACTCGACCCCGGTGCTGGCCACCGCCGCGGTGCGGCTGGCCTCGCGGCTGCGGCTGGCCAACCGGGTCACGCTGCCGTTCAACCTGGTGATCTCCAACGTCCCCGGGCCGCGCGAGCCGCTCTACTTCGCCGGAGCCAAGCTGTGTCACCAGTTTCCGGTGTCGATCGTCACCGACGGGCTGGGCCTCAATATCACCATCGTGAGCTACCTGGACCGGATCGACTTCGGTTTCATCGCCGACCGCGATCTGATCGGAGACCTGTGGGACCTCGCCGACCTGCACATCGCCGAGATCGGCCGGCTGTTCGACGCCACCGGGGCGCAGTGGGCCGAACCGCCGCAGCCGCACTTCCCGCGGCGCGGTTCGGTCGGTCCGACCCGCCCGGAGAACGGGGCTGCGACGGCGAAGCCCACGGCGACGACCAGGGGCGCCCGCCGGTAGCCACTGTCGCGGGAACCGTGCCGGCCGGTCTCGGCACTAGTGCGCGGCGGTGTGGAAGGTGAATTCGTAGCTGCCGATCCGTATCTCGTCGCCGTCGTTCAGGGGTGTGGCCGAGCGGATTCGCTGCCGGCGAACGTATACGCCATTGGCTGACCCGAGGTCATAGATGACATAGTTCGCGTCGGTGTCGATGATGACCGCGTGCTGCCGGCTTACCGCCGTGTCCTCGAGGATGATGTCATTGTCGCTACGCCGCCCGATCCGGGTCGCCACCCCGAGCAGCGGATTGCTGCGGCCGGATGCGCGGCAGAGGTGTGCGGCGGCGACCTGGTCGGCGACCCTGGCGCGGCGGTCGAGTGCGGTGACCGTGATGGCTGCCGTGGTCGCTGCGGTCTTCCTGACGTCGAGCTGCCTTTGATGCAGGACCCGTTCGTGCAGGGCCCGCAAGGTTGGGCTGGGGTCGATACCGAGGTCGTCGGCAAGTGTGGTTTTCAGCCGGCGGTAGGCGCCCAGGGCGTCGGCTTGACGGTCGCAGAGGTAATAGGCGGTGATCAACTGAGCCCACAGCGGCTCGCGGTACGGGTACTCCGTGACCAGTGTTTCGAGCTCGTTGATCACAAAGTGGGCCCGGCCACAGGCGATTTCGACTTCCGCCTGCACCGTGTGGGCGAGCGCCTTCTCCTCGGCGAGCGCCGCGGCGAAGGTCTCGCGGAATTGCGAGTCGCGGAGATCGTCGAGAACTGGTCCCCGCCACTCGCTCAGGGCGGCCGAAAGATGATGGGCTGCCTGGTCGAATCGGCTGGCCGCGACCGCGTGCATGCCCGCGTTCTTTCGAGCGATGAATCGACCCACGTCACAGGCGTTGTCGGGAACATTGAGCCGGTAGCCCGGCGAGGCCGCGACCAGGACCGCCCGGCCGTCGACTCCGGCGCCATTGATCCGTTTGCGCAAATTGGACACGTAGGAGTGAATGCTGGTCCGCGCCTCCGCCGGCGGCCACTCGTCCCAGAGTGCAGCGGTCAAGGCGTCGACGGTAACCGGTTTGTTGCGACCGACCACCAACCGTGCCAGCAGCGCACGCTGTTTCGGCGGGCCCAACTGCACCTCCGTGCCGTTCACGATCAGCTGAAGCCGTCCCAGCACGCCGACTTCCAGGTTCCTCTCAACCATCGAGCTGTCAGCCCTTCCAGATGCGTGGCATCACCATTGTGATGCGCGACCGGAGCTACCGGGTTGGTATCGCCCGATTTCACGGCAACCGCGTCGGCCCGGCCCAGCGGCCGCCCGAGTCGGGCGAACGGGCAGCGACGGCTGTCCCGATCACGTCACAGCGCCAATGCCGACCGGCTACCCTTCAACCCTAAAGCGCGCTTGTCCGGTGGAGAAATTTCGACGAAGGAGGAAGGCGGGGCCATCATGCGGCTGGCAAACCGGGACGTGGACCGCGGTCTCCGCCCCGCCGAAGACCTGAAACCGCGTGGCGTCACGATCATCGCGGTCGGCAGCGGGATTCTCGGACTTGCGGTGGTGCTCGCGTGCTACCCGCGCATCCTTGGATTCGACCGCCGACTGCCGTTGGATATCGCCCTGGGGCCGCTGCAGATCCACCTCTACGGCCGGTCCGTGTTCTATCTGTGGGTCACCGTCGGAACCCTTGCGATCGCCGGTTTCGCGGTGGTGGCGTCGCGCCGGACTGAGTTGGTCCGGAAGTGGACCACGTGGGTGCTGATCGCGGTGGTCGTCGGTGTCCCCTTCTGGATGGGCAAGGGGCCGACCGCGATGCTGGCCGCCGTGCTGGCCGTGGTTGCGGTGGTCGAGTTCGCCCGGCTGGTGCAGCTGAGCAGAGTCGACACCGGTCTGCTCGTCGGGCTGGGGGTGGCGTTTTCCATGGCGGCATGGCTGCGGCCGGCATGGCTGGAGAATGTGCCGATCCTCGTGCTGGCCTGCGCGCTGCCGGCGGTGCTCGGTGGTGATGTCGAAAACGGCGCCCGCCGTGCGGCTTTCAGTGCCTTCGGCGCGGTCTGGATCTGCTGGTCGTTGTCGCTGCTGGTGGTGTTGTCGTCGGCGGCGTACGGCTTGTTCTTCGCGGTGGCGCTCACCGATGTCGCCGGCTGGTGCGGCGGTAACGGGTTGCGCCGGTTCCGGTGGGCACGCCGGGGGTTGTCCGCGCTCAGCCCCAGCAAGACGGTCGGCGGCCTGGCCGGCGCGATCGTCGGGGCGTTTCTGGTGCTCACCCTGCTCGGCACGATTTCACCGGGCCTGTTCGTGGCGGTTGCGTTCGGCAGCATACTCGGCGACCTGCTGGAGTCGATGGTCAAGCGGCAGGCGCGGGTGAAGGACGCCAGTGCGTGGCTGCCGGGCTTCGGCGGGCTGCTCGACCGGGTCGACTCGCTGCTGCTGGTGCTTCCGCTGGCGGTTCTGCTCGGCTAGCCGACCTGGTCGGCGCCGGTGAGCCGGATTCGCCAGCGCGCGAATCCGGCGTAGCACGCCGCCAGCACGCCCAGCATCGCGAGGTCGAAAATCCATGCCGCCGCGGTGTGCTGCCAGTGGGTGTCTTGCGAGATTCCCGCCACCAGGTTCGTCAGGTCGACCGTCGCCGCCGGTGCGGCGAAACCCCAGCGGGCCGGGGTGAGCCAGGAGATCGGGTCGAGCAATGGCCGGTCGGTGACCGGGATGGTGCCGCCCGCGAGCACGAACTGTGCCGTGAGCGCAGCCGCCAGCCACACGATGACACGGTCGGTGCTGCGCGCCAACGCCGACATCGCCAGACCGGTGATCGTCGCCACCACACACGTCGCCGCCACGCCGACAAGCAATTCCAGCATGGGGCTGCCCAGCGCGGCCGCCACTGTCGGCCGGGGCTTTCCGATCACCGGTGCGGTGACCACCAGGACCAGCACCACCGACTGAAGAACCGCGACCGCGCCGAACACGCCGATCTTCGCCAGCAGATACGCCGACGCCGACAGCCCGGCGGCCTGCTCGCGGCGGAAGACCGCACGTTCACCGACCAATTCCCGAACGGTCAACGCGGTCCCCATCAAGACCGCGGCGAAGTTCAGCAACGTGATGAGTTGCTTCGGCTCGATCGCGGCCAGGCCATCGGCGGCAGGCTGACCGAAGCCGGCGTTGCCGACGACGCTGAGCGGCAGTAGGCCCACCACGAACGGCAACAGCGCAACCAGCCAGAAGTAGCGGCGATCGGCGAAGACAAGCCTGAACTGGCGGCGGGCGATGACGAAGATCTGGTGTCGCCGAGTGCTGTGGACAGGTCGGCCGATCGCCGCCGACCCCTCGGGGAAGACCCTGAAAGCCGGTGCGCCGTAACGCCGGGAGTGCTGCATGAAGCGAGCCGCCGCCGCATCGGGATTGGTGCGGAGATCGGTGAAGATATCGGCCCAATCGGAACTGCCCATCGTCGGTCCGATCGCACGGGGGGTACCGCAGAAGGCGGTCTTGCCGCCGGGGGCCAGCAGCAGCAGCTGATCGCAGTACTCCAGATTCGTCAACGAATGCGTCACCACCACGACGATCCGGCCGGCATCGGCCAGTCGGCGCAGCATCTTCATCACCTGCCGGTCCAGCATCGGGTCGAGGCCGGTGGTGGGCTCGTCGAGGATCAGCAGCGATGGAGCGGTCAACAGCTCCAATGCGATCGAGGCACGCTTGCGCTGCCCTCCGGACAGGGTGCCGATGCGGGTGTGCACGTGCGGCGTCAGCTGGAGTTCCTCAAGAACCCGCCCGATCACCTGCTGGCGTTGCTGTCTGCCGGTTCGCGGCGGCATCCGCAGTTGCGCCGCGTAGTCCAGCGCCTGCCCGACGGTGAGCGCGGCATGTATCACGTCGTCCTGCGGCACCATGCCGATCCGGCCGGGCAACGACGAGTGGGCGGTGTGCACGTCGTGACCGTCGAGCCGCACGGCGCCACTGTCCGGCTGCGTGCCGCCTGCCAGCACTTTGACCAGAGTGGACTTGCCCGAGCCCGATGGGCCGATCACCGCCGTGAGGGTTCCCGCTGCAGCCGAGAACGAAATGCGTTCCAGCAGAGTGCGGTTGCCTTCGACCGTCAAGCTGATCTCGTGGACCTGCAGGCCGCCGGAGCGGGCAGCGGGATTCGGGCGAACGACCGGCACCGTGTCCATCCATTGCTTCGGTGCCGGCAGGTGATCCGCCGGTGCGCAGTGAGTCTGCATGAGTCCGCCTCCGGCTCTCACGCGGCGTACACGTTGTGGTCGACGGACGATGCCGGGTTGCCGTCCAGCAATGCGATGACCTCGGCGCGCAGCTGCGATATCGAAATACGGCGCGGATCGACGGGTTCGCCGAGATGAACCCGCATCGGCCCGGCGGAGAACGGGCCATCCTTGGGCAGCACTGCGGCGGTGCCGATCAATGCGGCGGGTATCAGCGGGACGCCACATTCGCGGGCCAACCGCAGGGCGCCGATGTGGAATTCGCCGATGCTGCCATCCGTCGAGCGCGTCCCCTCCGGATAGATGACGACGGCGTGCCCGGCTTTCAGTGCCTTGCGGGCGCCGTCCAGCAGAACGGCGTAGGAACCCTCACCGGAACGCGGCACCGGCAGCACGCCGACCAGCGAGGTTGCCAGCAGACGGCGCGCCGGGACGTCGAACCAGTAGTCCGCCGCCGCCCCGAACAGCGGCGCGGCGGTGGGCGGCAACGCAGCCAGCAGCGCGGCGGTGTCGAAGTGTGAGCTGTGGTTGGCGACCAGGATGCAGCCGCCCGGTGTCTGCCACCGCCCGGTCACGGTCAACCCGCCCGAAAGCCGGCAGACCATGCGCCACAACCAATGCCGGAGCACGCTGGTGATTCGTGGTGTGGTCATGCCGCCACCGCCGTCAAGGCCGGCCCAATGTCGGCGGGCTGGACGAGGGTTCGGGTGCGAGCCGGCTTCACCGGACGCTGTGCCGTCAATTCGCGTCGAGCGGAACGGAGCCGCAGCACGGCGGTGAGCAGCGAACCATTGAGCAGTTGCATGCAGAACATCGGCAGCAGAACCGGAACCGCGGTGGCCAACACGACGAACAGGCAGCGCTCGGTCTTGCCCAGCGGGCCTCCGTTGTGGCGGGTGGCGCCGGCGGCCGCCGCGGCCAGCGACGCGAACGTCGGAAGCGTGGCCGCCAGTGCCGCCACCAGCACCGTGATCACCTGCCAGCACAACCAGTGCAGCCCGGGCCCGTGCTGGCGTGCCGCCCACACCGCCAGGCCGGCGAAGGTCAGCAGGTCCGACGCGCGGTCGCCGACCTCGTTGAGGACGAATCCCCACGGCCGGCTGGCGCCCCGGGCGCGGGCAACCGCGCCGTCGAGGTTTGCCCCGGCCAGTCGGAGCGCGAGAAACAGCGCTGCCAACGGCCACCAGCCCAGTGCGACCGCCGCCCCCGCCGCGCCCGCGGCCAGCACCCCGGCCGCGGTGAACAGATCCGGTGAAATGCGCTTCGCCACGGCGATGTCGACGATCGGCGTCAATTTTTTCGTATACCACGGTTTCAGCGCGTATAGGCCATACATTCGGGTTGCCCTTTCCTCCTGGTCTGCATCGATCGGTTACGCAGACGTTGCACCGGTGGCCTTGGTGAAACCTTGGCGATTTCGTGGCCGCTGCTTCGGCACGTCCAGATCCGGTGTTTCGGGCTGCCCGGCCGGGTGCAGCTCTCGCGTTCGGCCGGGACCCCACACAACCGGCACGCCGCCCGGTTAGGCTGGCCGGTGGATCACATCCGCAGGCATGGAAGACAAGAGGAGAGAGCAGTGACGGTCCGGGTAGGCATCAACGGCTTCGGGCGCATCGGGCGCAACATGTTCCGGGCGCTGGACGCTCAGCACGCGCAGGGCGCCAACACCGACATCGAGATCGTGGCGGTCAACGACCTCACCGACAACGCCACCCTGGCGCACCTGCTCAAGTTCGACTCGATCCTGGGCCGGCTGCCGCACGATGTGAGCCTGGAGGGCGAGGACACCATCGTCGTCGGCACCACCAAGATCAAGGCGCTGGAGCATAAGGGCGCGCTGGCTGAGCTTCCCTGGGGCGACCTGGGCGTCGACGTCGTGGTCGAATCGACCGGCCACTTCACCCATGCCGACAAGGCCAGGGGCCACCTGGCGGCCGGCGCCAGGAAGGTGATCATCTCTGCGCCGGCCACCGACCCCGACATCACCGTGTGCCTGGGCGTCAACGACGACAAGTACGACGGCAGCCAGAGCATCATCTCCAATGCCTCGTGCACCACCAACTGCCTGGCGCCGCTGGCCAAGGTGCTCAACGACGAATTCGGCATCGTCAAGGGGCTGATGACGACCATCCACGCCTACACCCAGGATCAGAACCTGCAGGACGGACCGCACTCCGACCTGCGCCGGGCGCGGGCCGCCGCGGTCAACATCGTGCCGACCTCCACCGGCGCGGCCAAGGCGGTCGGGGAGGTGCTGCCGGAACTGAACGGCAAGCTCGACGGCTACGCGCTGCGGGTGCCGATCCCCACCGGCTCGGCTACCGACCTGACCGCCGAACTGGCCAAGGCGGCCAGCGTCGCGGAGATCAACGCGGCGTTCAAGTCCGCCGCCGAAGGCAGCCTCAAGGGCATCCTGCGCTACTACGACCTGCCGATCGTCTCCAGCGACATCGTCACCGACCCGCACAGCTCGATCTTCGACGCCGGTCTGACCAAGGTGATCGACAATCAGGCCAAGGTGGTCTCCTGGTACGACAACGAGTGGGGCTACTCCAACCGGCTGATCGACCTGATCGCGCTGGTCGCCCGGTCACTGTAAAACCCGGTAGCACCGTGACCATCAAAACCCTCTCCGAACTGCTGGCCGAAGGGGTCACCGGCCGCGGCGTGCTGGTGCGCAGCGACCTCAATGTGCCACTCAACGACGATGTGCCACTCAACGACGATGTGCCGCTCGACGGAACCCGCATCGCCGACCCCGGACGCATCATCGCCTCGGTGCCCACCCTGCGGGCGCTGTCCGACGCCGGCGCCAAGGTGGTGGTGGCCGCGCACCTGGGTCGGCCCAAGGGCAGACCCGACCCGGCGCTGTCGCTGGCGCCGGTCGCCGCGGCGCTCGGCGAGCAACTGGGCCGGCACGTGCAGTTGGCCGGCGATGTGGTCGGCGGCGACGCACTGGCCCGCGCCGAGGGCCTGACCGACGGTGATGTGCTGCTGCTGGAGAACATCCGCTTCGACCCGCGGGAGACCAGCAAGGACGACGACGAACGGCTGGCGCTGGCGAAACGGCTGGCCGAACTGGTCGCCGCCCCGGACGGCTCGCCGGGGGCGTTTGTCTCCGACGGGTTCGGGGTGGTGCACCGCAAGCAGGCCTCGGTCTACGACGTGGCCACCCTGCTGCCGCATTACGCCGGGAACCTGGTGGCCGCCGAGGTGGCGGTGCTGCAGCAGCTGACCGCGGCCGACGAGCGGCCCTACGCGGTGGTGCTGGGCGGATCGAAGGTCTCCGACAAGCTGGGGGTCATCGAAGCGCTGGCGCGCAGGGCCGACTCCATCGTGATCGGCGGCGGCATGTGCTTCACCTTCCTCGCCGCACAGGGACGCTCGGTCGGCAAGTCGCTGCTGCAGGTGGAGATGGTCGACACCTGTCAGCGGCTGATGCTGGAGTACGCCGATGTGATCCGGCTGCCGGTGGATGTCGTGGTCGCCGACGAGTTCTCCGCCGGGGCGACCCCGCAGATCGTCGCCGCCGATGCGATTCCGAAGGACAAGATGGGCTTGGACATCGGCCCGGAGTCGGTGCGGCGGTTCACCGCGCTGCTGTCCAACGCCAGGACCGTTTTCTGGAACGGCCCGATGGGGGTGTTCGAGTTCCCGGCGTTCGCCGCCGGTACCAGGGGGGTGGCCGAGGCGATCGCGTCGGCCACCGGCAAGGGCGCGTTCTCCGTGGTCGGTGGTGGCGACTCCGCTGCCGCGGTGCGTGCGCTGGGCCTGCCTGACGACGGCTTCTCGCACATCTCCACCGGAGGCGGGGCGTCGCTGGAATACCTGGAGGGCAAACCGCTGCCCGGCCTGGAAGTACTTGAGTAGTACTCGACACCTCGATTCGAAGGGGCCCGCATGACCCGCAAGCCATTGATCGCCGGCAACTGGAAGATGAACCTCAACCACTTCGAGGCGATCGCGCTGGTGCAGAAGGTCGCGTTCGCGCTGCCGGACAAGTACTACGACCACGTCGATGTCACCGTGCTGCCACCGTTCACCGACCTGCGCAGCGTGCAGACCCTGGTCGACGGCGACAAGCTGCGGCTGACCCTCGGCGCCCAGGACCTGTCTGCCCACGACTCGGGGGCCTACACCGGCGAGGTCAGCGGGGCGTTCCTGGCCAAGCTCGGCTGCAGCTACGTCGTCGTCGGGCACTCCGAGCGGCGCAGCTACCACAACGAGGACGACGCGCTGGTCGCCGCCAAGGCGGCAGCTGCGCTGCGGCACGGGCTCACCCCGATCGTCTGCATCGGCGAGCACCTGGAGATCAGGGAGGCCGGCGACCACGTCGAGCACTGCGTCAGCCAGTTGCGCGGTTCGCTGGCGGGGCTGAGCGCCGAACAGATCGGCGGCAGCGTCATCGCCTACGAGCCGGTGTGGGCCATCGGCACCGGCCGGGTGGCCGGCGCCGCCGACGCCCAGGAGGTGTGCGCGGCGGTCCGCGCCGAACTGGGGGCGTTGGCCTCCCCCCGGGTCGCCGACACCGTGCGGGTGCTCTACGGGGGCTCGGTCAACGCCAAGAACATCGGCGAGATCATCGGCCAGCCCGATGTGGACGGCGCGCTGGTCGGCGGGGCGTCGCTGGACGGCGAGCAGTTCGCGGTCCTGGCGGCCACCGCCGCAGGCGGGCCGCTTCCGTAACCCACGCCTGAGCCCGCACGCCGCCACCGGTAGGGTAGCGGCCATGGTGTTGACGCTGCAGATCCTCCTGGTGATCACCAGTGTGCTGCTGGTGCTGCTGGTGCTGCTGCACCGGGCCAAGGGCGGCGGCTTGTCGACGCTGTTCGGCGGTGGCGTGCAGTCCAGCCTCTCCGGGTCGACGGTGGTGGAGAAGAACCTGGACCGGCTGACCCTGTTCGTCGTCGGTATCTGGCTGGTGTCGATCGTCGGAATGGCGCTGCTGATCAAATACGGCTGACGGCCGCTCAGCGCACGGTTCGGTTCCGCACCGCGTTGAGCAGCCCGCGCACCGCGTGCTCGGTCATCGACAGCGGCGACATCACCGTCTCGCCGACCTCCACGATGTAGTCGATCCGGCTGACGATGGCCTCGACCGGCTCGATGAGCGCGGCCAGTCGGCGCGCCAGGTCGTCCAGCCCGCCCAGGGTCTCCTCCAGGTGATCCAGCCCGCCGCCCAGTCGCTCCACCGTGTGGTTCAGCCCCACCAGCGAACCGTTCAGCTCGTTGAGGGTGTCGCCCAGGCCTGCCAGGACACCTTCGAGTTGGCCGACGGTGACGTCGGCGTTCAGCGCCGCCTGAGCGAGGGTCTTGAACCTTTTCCGCTCCGGGCCGCTGCCTGCTGTTCGGTCTGCCATGACGGTCATTATGGCCTGTCGGCCGGGCCGTCGGGCCGGAAGAGTGCCGCTTGAAACAATCACCAGCGCATCCGGACTTCCTCGGCCCAGCCCAGCAGTCCGGTGACGGTGATCACCCGGCCGTCGCCGGTGCGGATTCTCCCGGCGTAGTGGCCGAAGCACTGGTCGGTGCGGTTGGCCAGCAGCCCGACGTCGACCCGGGACCGGTTGTCGTGAAAAGGGGTGAACGTCAGATCTATCTGGTCGGAACCCGGCGTCCTGATGGTCCAGGGACGCAGGAAATCGGTGCGGTCATAGGTCCACTGCAGCTCCTCGTCGATCCGGCTGAGTCGGCCGTCCACGCAGAGCGCGTTCTCGGTGGTGCCGGTGCCGGCGGTCCACTTGCCGCCGAACTGCAGGCCCACGCTGTGGCCGTCGGTGAATCCGGACGCGGTGCCCCAATTCCAGGTCACCGACCGCGGCCAGCGGCCCCGGCCGTGGTCGAGGGTGCCCCACGCGTCCTCGTGGAACTGATACACCCGCTCGCCGATCCGCACCCTGCCCGAAGCGGGCCGGGCGGTGTGTTTGGACGTGTACTGAAAACGCCGATCGCTCCACGGCACGACCACGTTCAGTGTCTGATGCCCATCCGGCAGGCCCACCAGCAGATCCGCCTCGAGGCGCTGTCGGCCGGGTGCCGCGCAGCGGGCCCGCAGCCGGGTGCCGGCCGCGGTGTGGCTGATCTCGATGCGCGGCCGGAGGTATGGGTGTGCCGGTCCCGCCGTCACGTCGGCGCCCGCCGCGCTCCCGGCGACGCAGTCCGGTAGCCGCGGACGCCGCGATGGCGGCGTGAGGCCGGCCCGTAGTATTTCGCGCCCCCCGTACTCGAGGAAATACAGCGCATTCAGGCCCAGGAAGTCCAGATCGCTGACGGTCAGCGCGATCAGGTGTGTCGGGGTGGTGACGCACCAGTGCTCCCACCGTTTGGTGCGACCCCAACCCGACAGGTTGGCCCGGTGCAGCGGCTGCCGGGACCACCCGACGGCGGCCGGGTTCAGCCGCCCGTCCGGCAGGCACAGCCCGACCGGTTCGGTGATCTCCCGTTCGGCCATTTCAGCAGCGTAACGCCCGGTGCCCGGGCATCGGGGCGGGGCGGGTTACCGCCGGATCTCGGCGGCCGCCTCGACGTCGAGCAGCCAGAGGGTCTTCTCACGACCGGTCGCCCCGGCGGCCGGCAGCGACACCGGGTCGGCGCCGTCGATCGCAGCCGCCACCGCGTCGGCCTTGCCGGCACCGGACACCACCAGCCAGACCTGGCGGGAGCACCGGATCGCCGGCAGCGTCAGGGTGATCCTCCGTGGCGGCGGCTTGGGGGAGTCGGGCACCCCGACCACCGGGCGGGTGGTCTCCCGCACCGCCGGGGTGTCCGGGAACAGCGAGTTCACGTGGCCTTCGGGCCCCATGCCCAGCAGGTGCACGTCGAACTCCGGAACCGGCCGGCCCGGTCCGGCGGCGGTGGCCAGCACCCCGGCGTAGGCCCGCGCGGCCGCGTCCAGGTCGTCGCCGAACTCACCGCCGCCGGCCGGCATCGCGTGCACGTTGGCCGGCGGGATGGCGATCCGGTCCAGCAGTGCCTCACGGGCCTGCCTGTCGTTGCGTTCGACGTCGTCGGCCGGCACGAACCGGTCGTCGCCGAAGAACAGCTGCACCTTCGGCCAGTCGATGCGCTGCGCGTGCTCACCGAGGCGGCGCAGCAGCGCGATCCCGTTGCGCCCCCCGGTCAGCACGATCAGCGCCCGGTTCCGGGCCGCGATCGCCGCCTCGATCGCGGCGGCAAGTCGGTCGCCGGTGGATTCGACCAGCGCGTGCGGGTCGTCGTAGGTGGCGATCTCCATCGGGCTCACAGGTACTCCACTCGCTGCAGGCCGGCCAGCGCGTCACCGTAAATGACGTCGGGGTCCAACCGGCGCAGATCTTCGGCCAGGCACTCGGAGGTCTCCCGGCGCGGCAACGGGATCAGCGCGTCGGGCCGGCCGGTGCGGCCCAGGGTGGCGATCACCCCGGTCTGCGGTCGGCGCAACGTCACCGTATCGGAATCCCGCACCAGCTCGACCTTCAGCTCGCCGGCAGCACGGCGCACCGGTGCGCCGATCCGGCTGGCCAGCCAGCCGGCCAGGATGTCCAGGGCCGGCTCGGTGCTCAGCCCGGACACCAGTGCGGAGGTGACCGGCTGGTACGGCGGCTGATCCAGGGCGGCGGCCAGCAGCGCCCGCCAGTAGGTGATGCGGCTCCATGCCAAATCGGTGTCGCCGGCGGTGTAGCCGGCCAGCCGGCTCTTGATCGCCGACAGCGGGTCGGCGACGGTGGTGGCGTCGGTGATCCGGCGGATCGCCAACCGCCCCAACGGATCCTCGGCCGGCGTCGCCGGGGCGACGTCGGGCCACCAGGCCACCACCGGGATGTCCGGCAGCAGGAACGGCAGCACCACGGCGTCGGCGTGATCGGCCAGCGGGCCGGACAGCCGCAGCACCACCACCTCGTCGGCGCCGACATCGCCGAACAACCGCAGCTGGGCGTCCAGCCTCGCCTGGGAGGCACCCGGGTCGCCGTTGAGCACCACGATGATCCGGCTGGGATGCTCCTGGCTGGCGACGTTGGCCGCCGCGACGGACTCGTCGAGCAGTTCCTCGGTCGCCGGGGCGACGATCAGCGTCAGCACCCGGCCCATGGTGACCGCGCCCACCCGCTCGCGTAACTCGTTGAGCTTCTTGTTGATCGCCGTGGTGGTGGTGTCGGCGAGGTCGACGATCACGGCCGCCGCCATTCCCGGCCGGAGCGGCGCAGCATCTCGAACGCCGAGCGCGGACCCCAGGTGCCTGCCTGGTAGGGCTCGGGCTTGCCCTGCGCGGCCCAGTTCTCCAGCACCGGATCGAGTATCTCCCAGGACAATTCGACTTCGGCGTTGACCGGGAACAGCGACGGCTCGCCGAGCAGCACGTCCAGGATCAACCGCTCGTAGGCTTCCGGTGAGTCCTCGGAGAACGCCGAGCCGTAGGAGAAGTCCATGTTGACGTCGCGAACCTCCATCAGGTGACCGGGCACCTTGGAGCCGAACCGCAGCGTGATGCCCTCGTCGGGCTGCACCCGGATCACCATCGCGTTGGCGCCCAGCTCGTCGGTCATGGTGGCGTCGAACGGCAGGTGCGGAGCCCGCTTGAACACCAGGGCGATCTCGGTCACCCGCCGTCCCAACCGTTTTCCGGTCCGCAGGTAGAACGGAACCCCGGCCCAGCGCCGGGTGTCCACCTCCAGGGTGATGGCGGCGAACGTCTCGGTGGTCGAGTCGGCGGCGAACCCGTCCTCGTCGAGCAGTCCGACCACCCGTTCGCCGCCCTGCCAGCCGGCGGTGTACTGGCCGCGGGAGGTGGTCGCATCCAGCGGCCGGGCCAGCCGGGTCGCCGAGAGCACCTTGATCTTCTCGGCCTGCAGTTGCGCGGGGGAGAAGCTCACCGGCTCTTCCATCGCGGTCAGCGCCAGCAGTTGCAGCAGGTGGTTCTGGATCACGTCGCGGGCCGCGCCGATGCCGTCGTAGTAGCCGGCCCGCCCGCCCAGGCCGATGTCCTCGGCCATGGTGATCTGCACGTGGTCGACGTAGTGGGCGTTCCAGATCGGGTCGAACAGCTGGTTGGCGAACCGCAGCGCCAGAATGTTCTGGACCGTCTCCTTGCCCAGGTAGTGGTCGATGCGGAACACCGACTCCTCTGGAAAGACCCGGTTGACCATGCTGTTCAGCTCGCAGGCGCTGGCCAGGTCGTGACCGAACGGCTTCTCGATCACCACCCGGCTCCAGCTGCTGCTGCCCGGCCGGGCCAGCCCGGAGGCGTGCAGCTTCTCGCACACCACCGGGAACGCGTCCGGCGGGACGGACAGGTAGAAGGCGTGGTTGCCGCCGGTGCCGCGTTCGGCATCCAGCCTGCCCAGCGTCTCGGCCAGCCGGGCGAAAGCGGTGTCGTCGTCGAAGGTGCCCTGCACGAACCGGAACCCCTCGGCCAGCCGGTCCCACACCACCTGGCGGAACGGCGTGCGGGCATGCTGTTTGACCGCCTGGTACACCACCTCGGCGAAGTCCTGCTCGGCCCAGTCGCGGCGGGCGAACCCGACCAGCGCGAAGCTGGGCGGCAGCAGGCCGCGGTTGGCCAGGTCGTAGATGGCCGGCATCAGTTTGCGGCGGGCCAGGTCCCCGGTGACCCCGAAGATCACCACGCCGCACGGGCCGGCGATCCGGGGCAGCCGCTTGTCGCGCTTGTCCCGCAGCGGATTCAGCCACCGCGCGGTGTCACCGCCGGCAGCTGCGCCGGTCACTGGGCGGCGGACTCGAGCTGAGCCTGGGTGGCCTGGAACAACTCGTCCCAGGATGCTTCGAATTTGGTCACGCCTTCGTCTTCCAGCACCGCGAACACGTCGGGCAGGTCGATGCCGATCGCGGACAGCCGGTCGAACACCTGCTGTGCTGCTGCCGCCGTGCCGCGCACGGTGTCGCCGCGGACGTCGGCGTGGTCGGCGACCGCCTCCAGCGTCTGCTCCGGCATGGTGTTGACGGTGTGCGGCGCCACCAGTTCGGTGACATAGAGGGTGTCCGGGTAGGCCGGGTTCTTGACACCGGTCGAGGCCCACAGCGGCCGCTGCACCCGGGCGCCGTCGGCGGCCAGCGCGGCGAACCGGTGGCCGCCGAACACCTCGGCGTAGGCGGCATAGGCCAGCCGGGCGTTGGCCACCCCGGCCTGGCCGCGCAGCGCCAGCGCGTCCGCCGATCCGATCTGCTCCAGGCGCTTGTCGACTTCGGTGTCCACCCGGGAGACGAAGAAGGATGCCACCGAGTGCAGCTTGGACAGCTCGTGGCCGGCGGCTTTGGCCGCCTCCAGGCCGGCCAGGTAGGCGTCCATCACCTCGCGGTGCCGCTGCACGGAGAAAATCAGCGTGACGTTCACCGAGATGCCTTCGGCCAGCGTCGCGGTGATGGCCGGCAGGCCGGCCCTGGTGGCCGGGATCTTGATGAACAGGTTCGGCCGGTCGACGATCTTCCACAGCTCGACGGCCTGCTGCACCGTCTTGTCGGTCTCGTGGGCCAGCCGGGGGTCGACCTCGATCGACACCCGGCCGTCGACGCCGTCAGAGGCTTCCCATTGTGGTTTGAGCACGTCGCAGGCGTTGCGGACGTCGTCGGTGGTGGCGGTGCGGATGACGGCTTCCACGTCGGCGCCGCGGGCGGCCAGGTCGGCCAGCTGCTGGTCGTAGGCGTGGCCCTGCTGCAGGGCCTTGCCGAAGATGGTCGGGTTGGTGGTGATGCCGACCACGCTGCGGGTGTCGATGAGCTGCTGCAGGTTGCCGGTGGTCAACCGGTCCCGGGACAGGTCGTCGAGCCACACCGACACGCCCGCGGCGCTCAGCGCCGCCAGGTTGGGGTTCTGACTCATCGGGATTGCTCCTCTCAGTTGTCGAGTGCCCGCTCTGCGGCGGCTGCGACGGCCTCGGCGGTGAAGCCGAACTCACGGAACAGGGTCTTCTCGTCGGCGGATGCCCCGTAGTGCTCGATCGAAACGATCTGCCCGGTGTCACCGACCAGCTTATGCCAGCTCTGCGCGATGCCGGCCTCCACGGCGACGCGGGCGGACACCGCCGGCGGCAGCACGGCGTCGCGGTAGTCGACCGGCTGCGACTCGAACCACTCCAGGCACGGCATCGACACCACCCGGGCGTCGATGTCCTTGTCCGCCAGCATCTTCTGGGCGGCGACGGCGAGCTGAACCTCCGAGCCGGTGGCGATCAGCAGCACGTCGGGCTCGCCGCCGCCGGCTTCGCTCAACACGTAACCGCCCCGGGCCACGCCGTCGGCGTCGGTGCCGGACAGCACCGGCACGCCTTGGCGGGTCAGGATCAGCCCGACCGGGCCGCCGGCCGCGCCGCGGGCCAGGACGGTGCGCCAGGCGTAGGCGGTCTCGTTGGCGTCGGCGGGCCGCACCACCGACAGATTCGGGATCGCGCGCAGCGCCGCCAGGTGTTCGACCGGCTGATGGGTCGGGCCGTCCTCGCCGATGCCGATCGAGTCGTGCGTCCAGACGTAGATGGGGTCGATGTCCATCAGCGCGGCCAGGCGCACCGCGGGCCGCATGTAGTCGGAGAACGTCAGGAAGGTGCCGCCGTAGGGGCGGGTCGGGCCGTGCAGCACGATGCCGGACAGGATCGCGCCCATCGCGTGCTCGCGGATCCCGAAGTGCAGGGTGCGGCCGTAGGGGTGGGCGGTGTAGTCCCTGGTCGAGATCGACGGCGGCCCGAACGAGTCGGCGCCGTCCATGGTGGTGTTGTTACTGCCGGCCAGATCCGCCGAGCCGCCCCACAACTCGGGCAGTTTGGGACCCAGCGCGGACAGCACCCGGCCGGATGCCGCGCGGGTGGCGACAGCCTTGGAGCCGGGTTCCCAGTGCGGCAGGTCGGCGTCCCAGCCGTCCGGTAACTGCCCGGCCAGCAGCCGGTCCAGCAGCTCCTTGCGCTGCGGTTCTCGCGCCGCCCAGGCCTCGAACTGCTGCTGCCAGTCCGCGTGGGCCGCTTTGCCGCGGGCCACCAGCGCCCGGGTGTGGGTGATCACGTCGGCGCGCACGTCGAAGCTCTTGTCCGGGTCGAAGCCGAGTGCGCGTTTGGTGGCGGCCACCTCGTCGGCGCCCAGCGCCGAGCCGTGGATGCCGCCGGTGTTCATCTTGTTCGGTGCCGGATAGCCGATGATCGTGCGCAGCTCGATGAACGACGGCTTGTCGGTGACCGCCTGCGCGTTGGCGATGGCCTGCTCGATGGCGACGATGTTCTCACCGCCCTCGACCTGCTGCACGTGCCAGCCGTAGGCGCGATAGCGCTCCGCGGTGTCCTCGCACAGCGCGATGGCGGTGTCGTCCTCGATGGAGATCTTGTTGTGGTCGTAGAACACGATCAGGTTGCCGAGCTGCTGGACGGCGGCCAGCGACGACGCCTCGCTGGTCACCCCCTCCTCGATGTCGCCGTCGGAGGCGATCACGTAGATGTGGTGGTCGAACGGGCTGGTTCCGGGGGCGGCGTCCGGGTCGAACAGCCCCCGCTCGTAGCGCGCCGCCATCGCCATCCCGACCGCCGACGACAGCCCCTGGCCCAGTGGGCCGGTGGTGATCTCCACGCCCTTGGTGTGCCGGAACTCCGGGTGGCCCGGGGTTTTCGACCCCCAGGTGCGCAGCGCCTCGATGTCGGAGAGCTCCAGGCCGAAGCCGCCCAGGTAGAGCTGGATGTAGAGGGTCAGGCTGGAATGTCCGCAGGACAGCACGAACCGGTCCCGGCCCAGCCAGTGCGGGTCGGACGGATCGTGCCGCAGCACCCGCTGGAACAGCGTGTAGGCCAGCGGCGCCAGGCTCATCGCGGTGCCGGGGTGGCCGTTGCCGACCTTCTGCACGGCGTCGGCGGCCAGTACCCGGGCGGTGTCCACCGCAGCCGAGTCGATCTCGGTCCAGTCGTCGGGGTGGTGCGGTTGGGTCAGAGTCGAGATTTCTTCGGAAGTGGTCACGAACTTGAGGTCCTCTGGTCGACTGGCCGGTTCGCTTCTACCCTAGTGCGGAGGCGCCGGTGGCTACAGAGCGAGGCTTACCCGCTTTGCAGGCCCCGCACACCGGTCGCGGAGCACCGGACCGCCCGGACCGGCGGTGGATGGATTGACTGTGAAAGAACCCTGCGATTCGGCCGACGTGCCGGCGCCGTCTACCATCGTCGGTAGTAGACGACGGCGCGCTGCGCGACCCGAGGAGTTGTTTAGGTGAGTATCCGCGAGCGCGCCAAGCCGCGTGAAGCGCGGGGCAGCGGGTTGCGCAGCACGCTGCTGGCGTACATCTCCCTGACCAAGCCGCGGATCATCGAGCTGCTGCTGGTCGCGACCATCCCGGCGATGCTGCTGGCCGACCGCGGCACGGTGAACCCGGTGCTGATCTTCAACACGGTGTTCGGTGGCATGCTGGCCGCGGCCTCGGCCCACACGCTGAACTGCGTCGTCGACGCCGACATCGACAAGGTGATGAAGCGGACCGCGCGCCGGCCGCTGGCCCGCGAAGCGGTGCCGAGGCGAAACGCCCTGGTGTACGGACTGACGCTGGGATTCGGCGCGTTCTGCTGGCTGTGGTGGACCACCAACCTGCTCTCCGGTGTGCTGGCGGTGGCGACCATCGCGTTCTATGCGCTGATCTACACAATGCTGCTCAAACGCCGAACCTCGCAGAACATCGTGTGGGGCGGGGCGGCCGGGTGCATGCCGGTGGTGATCGGCTGGTCGGCGGTGACCGGCACCGTGGGGTGGCAGGCGCTGGCGATGTTCGCGATCATCTTCTTCTGGACGCCGCCGCACACCTGGGCGCTTGCCATGCGCTACAAGGAGGACTACCGGGCGGCGGGGGTGCCGATGCTTCCGGTGGTGGCCACCGAGCGTCAGGTGACCGAGCGGATCCTGGTCTACAGCTGGCTGATGGTCGGCGCGACGCTGGCGCTCACCCCGGCTGCCGGCTGGCTCTACGCCGCGGTTGCCGTGCTGGCCGGCGGGTGGTTCCTGACCATGGCCCACCAGCTGCATGCGGGCGTGCGCCGCGGCCGGCCGGTCAAGCCGCTGCGGCTGTTCCTGCAGTCGAACAACTACCTGGCGATGGTCTTCTGCGCGTTGGCGGTGGACTCCGCCATCGCGCTGCCCACCCTGTTCTGAGCCGGCGACCGAGTCCCGGCGCCGCGGGTGTCGTGACGATTCGGGTGAACCTGCGCGTGGAGTAGATTTCGGGCAACCGATACTTTAAGTTCGAACAGTCTGAAAACCTGCACAAGGGGGCAGTCGCCATGACCGCGCCGGTGTTCATGGCCTCGCCGCCAGAGGTGCATTCGGCGTTGCTGGGCAGCGGCCCGGGGCCGGGGCCGCTGCTGGCCGCGGCGACGGCCTGGTCGTCGCTGAGCGCCGAATACGCATCCGCGGCAGCCGAGCTCGCAGAACTGGTGCAGACGGTGCGGGCCGACTCCTGGCAGGGGCCGAGCGCCGAACGCTTCGCCGTCGCGCAGTTGCCCCGGCTGGGCTGGCTGACCCGGGCGAGCGCGGACAGCGCGGCCGCCGCCGCGCAGCACGAAACCGTCGCCGGCGCCTACCTGGGCGCACTGGCCGCCATGCCCACGATGGCCGAACTGGCCGCCAACCACGCGACGCACGCCGCGTTGGTGGCGACGAATTTCTTCGGTGTCAACGCCATACCGATCGCGCTCAACGAAGCCGACTACCTGCGGATGTGGATTCAGGCCGCCACCACCATGGCCACCTATCAGGCGGTGTCCGACGCCGCGGTGGCATCGGTGCCGCCGGCGCAAGGCTCACCGCCGCAATCCGCGGGATCGGGAAATCCACTGCAGGGCCTGCTGGACACCCTCCAGCCGATGCTGAAGAGCCTCGGCGTCGGTGACAGTCAGGTCGCCCACGACCCGATGGTCTCCAACGGACTGACCACGTTCGTCGCGGATGTGCTGCGGAACCTGGGGGTGAACTGGAACCCGGCCGGCGGAACCCTCAACGGCCAGGTCTACGACTACTATTCGAACGCCGCCGAGCCGATCTGGTACCTCGCCCGGTCCCTGGAACTCTTCGAGGATTTCCTGCACATGACCGGGGATCCGGCGCAGGCTGTGCAGGCTCTCCAGTATCTGGCTGCGCTGGCACTGTTCGACTGGCCCACCCACGTCGCCCAGCTGGCGACCACCGTCGGCCAATCCCCGGCACTGCTGCTCGCCCTCGGTGCCGGAGCGGTTCCGATCGGGTCGGCAGGCGGCCTGGCCGGCCTGGCCGGGGTTCCGGACGCGGCTGCGGCCGCCCCGACGGTCGCAGCGGTTGCGCCCGATGTCTGGCCGGGCGCCGGGGGTGTGCCGCCCGCATCGGCCGCCGTGGGCGGCTCGGCACCGGGTCCGGCGGCTCCGGCGGCCCCGGCGGTGAATGCGGTGGGCGGGCCGGCGCCGCCGGCGCCGGCGACCGCCGGTGCGGCGGGCTTCTTCCCGCCCTACCTCGTCGGACCGCCCGGAGCCGGGTTCGGCTCCGGGCTGGGCGCCGGCGCCGGCGCGGTCGAAAGTGCCAGGAAGAAGGCGCCGGAACCGGATACCGCCGTGACGGCGGTGACCGCGCGGCAACCCGCGCGGGCCCGTCGCCGTCGGCGCGCGACAAGGCATGAGCAGGGCGACGAGTTCATGGACATGAACACGGCGACCGATGCCGGCCCGGGTGCCGGGCCCAGCGGATCCACCGTGGCGGCCCCGAGCCCGGCCGGCGGGTGGCCGCAGCTGGCCGGTGCGGGCGACCGCCGCCTCCGGGCCGCCGGTCTGGTCGCCGCGGACGGTGATCGGCTCGACCGTGGGACGGTCCGCCCGGTGCTGCCCGCCACCTGGTCGGCCGACGAGGTGCGAGCCGGGACTTGAAATGCGCCCGAGTGCCTGATAATGATAATCATATTCAACAGGAGGTCGCTCGCTAGGGGGAGTGCCGGCTATGCCGCTGACCGCACCGGTGTGGATGGCCGCACCGCCCGAGGTGCATTCGGCGTTGCTGAGCAGCGGGCCGGGGGCGGGCCCGCTGGTTGCGGCGGCGAGCGCCTGGTCATCGCTGAGCGCCGAATACACATCCGCCGCCACCGAACTGCACGCCGTGCTGGCCGGGGTGCAGGCCGGCGCCTGGCAGGGGTCCGGCGCCGAACGATACGTCGCCGCCCATCTGCCGTATCTGGCCTGGTTGACGCAGGCCGGTGCCAACAGCGCGGCGGCCGCGGCCCAGCAGGAGATCGTGGCGGGGGCGTACGCGGCCGCGCTGGCAGCCATGCCGACCCTGGCCGAACTGGGTGCCAACCACGCCACGCACGCGGCGCTGGTCGCGACGAACTTCTTCGGGATCAACACCGTCCCGATCGCCCTGAACGAAGCCGACTACGTGCGGATGTGGATCCAGGCCGCCAGCACGATGGCGACCTACCAGGCGGTGGCGGACACCGCCGTGGCGGCCACACCGCAGACCACCGCGGCCCCGCAGATCCGGCAGGCGGCCGCGGACGGCGGTCATACGCACGGGTCGACGATCGGCAGTCCGACCACCGAGGCGATCGAGGAGATGCTGGGCCGCCTCGGGTTCCAGTGGGACCCGGTCCACGGCACCCTCAACGGTGTCGGCTACGACGCCTACACCAACCCCGGCCAGCCGATCTATTGGATTGTGCGGACCCTGGAGCTGTACCAGGACCTCGAGCACTTCGGCACCACCCTGCTGACGAATCCGGTGGGGGCCGTCGAGTTCCTGGTGAATCTGGAACTGCTCGACTGGCCCGTCCACCTGGCCGAGATCGCAACCTGGCTGGCCCAGAGCCCTCAGTTGCTGGCCGTCGCGCTCGGTGCGGGCCTGGCACCGGTCGGTGGGGTCGGCGGCCTGGCCGGCCTGGCCGGTCTGGCCGGGCTGCCGCAACCGGCCGCCATCCCCGCCGTGCCGCCCGTGCTCGACGGGTGGTCGGCCGCCGGGACGGCACCGGCCGTGCCGACCGCGACGACGCCGGCGGTGCCGGCCTCCGCGGTTGCCGCCGCCCCGGTTGCCGCACCCGCCGCCGGGGCGGCGCTGCCGCCGGCGGTCGGGACCGAGGCATTCGGCTTCCCCTACCTCATCGGCCCGCCCGGCATCGGATCCGGTTCGGGGCTCTGCGCCAGCGCGGGTTCGGTCGTCAGCGCCAAACGGAAGTCGCCGGCGCCTGACTCCACCGGGACGGCGGTCGCCACAGCCGCCCGCCGGCAGGCCCGGAGCCGCCGGCAGCGGCGGGGGACCCGGCATGACCACGGTCACGAGTTCATGGACATGGCCGCGGTGGTCGACCCGGACCGGGGCGCACCGGGTGACGGGCAACCCGCCGCGACAGCGGCGTCCGACCGGGGCGCCGGACCGCTGGGCCTGGCCGGGACGGCGCCCGACGCCACCGTCGCCGCCGCGGCGGGGTTGACCGCGCTGGCCGGTGACGAGTTCGGCGGCACCCCGACCGTGCCGATGGTGCCGGGCAGCTGGGCCGTCCGGGCCTGACGCCGGTTCAGGGCATCAGGACGATCGACCCGATCGTCTTGCGGCCCTGCAGGTCCCGGTGTGCCCGGGCCGCATCGGCCAGCGGGTAGTGCCCGCTCACCGTCACCGCGATCGTGCCGCCGGCGACGGCGTTGAACAATTCGCCGGTGCGCCAAGCGAATTCCTGTGCGGTCCGGGTGAAGTGAGCCAAGGTCGGCCGGGTCAGATAGACCGACCCGGCGGCGTTGAGCCGTTGCGGGTCCACCGGGGGGACCGGACCGCTGGCGGCACCGAACAGCGCCAGTGTGCCCCGCACGGCGAGGCTGGCCAAGCTGGCGTCGAAGGTCGCCGCACCGACGCCGTCGTACACCGCGGCGACCCCGGCCCCGCCGGTCTTCTCGCGGATCAGGGCGCCGAAGTCGGCGGCGCCGGCAGCGTCCCGGCCGGGGTAGTCCAGCACCTCGGCGGCGCCGGCCCGCCGGGACAGTTCGGCCTTGGCCGGCGTCGACACCGTGGTGATCACCCGGACCCCCAGGCTGGTGGCCCACTGGGTCAGGATCAGGCCGACGCCGCCCGCGCCGGCGTGCAGCAGGACGGTGTCGCCGGCCTGCGCGGGGTAGACCGACTTGAGCAGGTAGTGCGCGGTCATCCCCTTCAGCAGCGCCGCGGCCGCCACGTCGAACTCGACCCCGGGCGGCAGCGACGCCACCAGCGCGGCCGGCGCGGTGCAGTATTCGGCATATGCCCCGGCGGCTGCGGCGGTCGCCACCCGGTCGCCGACCCGCAACGAGGTGACCCCGGCGCCGACGGCCGACACCGTGCCGGCCACCTCGTTGCCGACCACGAACGGCAGTTCGGCCGGATAGCTTCCGGAGCGGAAGTAGGTGTCGAGGTAGTTGACCCCGATGGCGTCCGCCCGGATCAGGACTTCGCCGGCCGCGGGGGAGGGCTGTGGCCGCTCGACGTAGCTCAGGACTTCCGGTCCGCCGGTCTCGGCGACTTCCACGACGTGCATGCTGACTATCATCCTCAGGCGTGGAGTCCGCATGAAGCTGGCCCGGCCCGACGTCTTTCACCCGCGCCTCGTGCTGGCCGGTGATCCCCAGTCGAACCGGGGCGACGGTGACGACGCAGGCCTGGTCGGGGCGCTGCGCGGCCGTGGGCTGCACGCCCGCTGGCTGTCCTGGGACGATCCCGCCACGCTGGGCGCCGACCTGGTGATCCTGCGTGCGGCCGGCGACTTCGCCGCGCGCCGGACGGAGTTTCTGGACTGGACCCGGCAGGTCCGCAATCTGCTCAATCCGCCCGAGGCGATCGCCTGGAACGCCGACCGGCGCTACCTTGACGACCTGCGGTGTGCCGGGGTGCCGACGCTGTCGGACTACCGGCCTGCCGATGTGACGACGCTGGTGTTCTTCAGCCTGGGGCGCTCGCACGCCTTCGGCGCCGGCGGCGCGGAACCCGACTTCGAGCTCTGGGATGTGGGGCGCGCCGCGCTGCGCGCCGCCGCGGACCGCTTGAGCCTGCGGACCGAGGAACTTCTCTACGCGCGGGCCGACGTGGTCGGCGGCCCGGCCGACGCACATCTGGTGGGCTTGGATCTCATCGCGCCGGAGCTGGGCTGGCGCAAGTTAAGCGCCGCGGCCCGCGACTGCGGGCAGCGGCAGTTCGCGCTCTCCGTCGAGGCCGCCCTGCAGCGCCTCGGGCTGGGTCCGCTGTCGCATCGACGCCCATAGTGCGGCGGTGGCGGCGGTGACCAGCACCGCGCCGGCGACGTGCAGCACCACCAGGACGGCCGGCACCCCGGTGAAGTACTGGACCACCCCCACCAGGCCCTGTGCGCAGGCCAGTGCGATCACCACCAGCAGTCGCACCAGCACCGGCCTGGCCGCCCGCACCGCCACCAGCCCGAAGCCCAGCCCGATCAGCATGGAGACGAAGGCGATCAGCAGCGACTCGTGCACGTGGGCCAGTTCGACGATGCCGAGCTTGAGTCGCGGCACGGTCCGGCTGGCGCTCTTGTCCCCGGCGTGCGGTCCGGCGGCGGTGACCAGCGTGCCGGTCACCAGCACCGCCGACAGCGTGACGGCGCTCAGCAGGGTCAGCCCGCGCAGCGCGGCCGGGACCCGCCGCCGCGGTACCCCCGAATCGGGTTCGCCGATCTTGACGAAGAGCAGCACCGCCAGCCACACCATCGTCATCGAGAGCAGCAGGTGCACGGCGACCGTCCACCAGCTCAGCCCGGTGCGCACGGTGATGCCGCCGACCACCGCCTGCACCACCGTGGAGGCCGGCATCAGCCAGGCGTAGACCAGCACCTCGGTGCGCCGCCGCGCCCGGGTGAGTGCCAGCACCGCCAGCGCCGAGGCGATCACCACCGCGAAGGTGACCATCCGGTTGCCGAACTCGATGGCCTGGTGGATCCGGGGCACCTCGGTGACCGCGATCGGGACGTAGCTGCCGGGGAAGCACTGCGGCCAGGTCGGGCAGCCCAGCCCGGACGCGGTGACCCGGACGACGGCGCCGGTGACCGAGATGAAGCCCTGGGTGAAGACGACGGCACCGCCGAGCGCGCGCTGGGTGCGCGGGCTGGGCATCGGCAGCAGGTCCACCAGCTGCAGCAGGAACCGTCCGACGGGCACCCAATGATGGTAGTGGATGACTAACTACGCGGCGTAGTAGTGCTTCGGGCTCAGCTGAACCGGAACCAGCGCAGCGCGCACAGCCCGGCCACCGCCCCCCAGACCAGCAGCACCAGCACGCCGAACCAGTCCGTCGACACCGTCATCGCCTGCGACAGTGCTTCGGTGAGCGCGCCCGACGGTGTCAGCCGGGCCACCCAGCGGAACGCCGTCGGCACCGTCTGGGTCTCCAGCGTCAGCGCGGCGAACCCGCCGAACACGAACCACATCAGGTTGGCGACGGCGAGCACGATCTCGGCCCGCAGCGTGCCGCCCAGCAGCAGGCCCAGCGCGGCGAATCCCGCCGTGCCCAGCGCAATCACCGCCGCGCCCAGCCCAAGACCCGCCGGCTGCGGGCGCCAGCCGAGCGCAAAACCGATGACACCCAGCAGGATCGCCTGCAGGAAGACCACGGTGACCACGGCCAGCGACTTGCCGGTGATGATGCCCCAGACCGGCAGGGCGGTGGCGCCCAGCCGCTTCAACGCGCCGTAGCGCCGGTCGAACGCGACCGCGATGGCCTGGCCGGTGAACGCCGTCGCGATCACCGCAAGCGCCATGATCAGCGGCACGAAGGTGGCGGCGCGGACGGCGGGGGTGTCGCCGAACGAGCCGAGCGGCAGCAGCGTCAGGCCGGCCAGCAGCGTGATCGGGATGAACATGGTCAGCAGCAGCTGCTCGCCGTTGCGCAGCAGCAGCTTCAACTCCAGCCCGTACTGCGCGGCCAGCATCGCCGGCACCGTGTTGGGCCGCGGGTCCGGGGCGAACGTCCCGGGCGGGAACTTCGGATCGCCGGTCATTTGCGCAACTCCCGTCCGGTCAGCTCCAGGAACACGTCCTCCAAACTGCGCCGGCCCACCCGCAGGCTGGTGGCGAGCACGTCGAGCCGGGCGCACCACGCGGTCACCGTCACCAGCACCTGCGGGTCGATCGATCCCTCGATCAGGTACTCACCGGGCAGTGCCTCGGTGACCCGGTAGTGCTCCGGCAGCGCTTCCACCAGCAGCGACAGGTCCAGCCGGGGCGGCGCGGCGAAGCGCAGCTCGTCCTCGGCGCCGGTCCGCGCCAGCTCGGCGGGTGTACCGGCGGCCACCGCCGCACCGTGATCGATGATCAACAGCCGGTCGGCGAGCTCCTCGGCCTCCTTGAGCTGGTGGGTGGTGAGCACCACCGTCACGCCGTCGCGGCGCAGCGAGTCGATCAGCTCCCAGACCACCAGCCGGGCGTGCGCGTCCATGCCCGCGGTGGGCTCGTCGAGGAAGACCAGCTCGGGCCGGCCGACCAGTGCACAGGCCAGCGCCAGCCGCTGCTGTTGGCCGCCGGAGAGCTGCCGGTAGGTGGTGCGGGCGGCGTCGGTCAGGCCCAGCGTGTCCAGCAGCCACTGCGGGTCCAGCGGGTTCGCCGAGTAGGCGGCCACCAGGTTGAGCATCTCGGCGGCCCGCGCCGCCGGGTAGCCGCCGCCGCCCTGCAGCATCACCCCGATCCGCTCCCGCAGCCGCTCGTTGTCGGCGATCGGGTCCAGACCCAGCACCTCGATGGTTCCGGCGTCCGGGCGCACGAAGCCCTCGCACATCTCGACCGTCGTCGTCTTGCCGGCCCCGTTGGGTCCGAGCAGTGCGAACACCTCGGCGGTGTGGACCTCCAGGTCGAGGCCGTCGACGGCAACGGTCGGCCCGTAGCGCTTGGACACACCGCGCAGGCGGACCGCGACGTCCGGCGTGGCAGCGGCCCGGTTAACGGCAGTCACGGGGAATCAGCGTAGGCGGCGGGATCCGCGGCGGAATCCTGGGCCGCTGGTTGGGCCGCCCGCGGAGCCGGCGGTGCGGTTGCGGCCTCACCCGCTGCGGCACGCCAGGGCAGCCGGGTGTAGGTGAGCGCGATCAGTGCCAGCACGATGACGGTGCTGGCCACGGTGGCGTCCACGATCTGGAACAGTGCGAACCGGTCGCCGTTGGCGGTCGGGCCGAAGATTCCCACCACGAGCGTCACGCCGATCACCGCGCCGCGGAAACCCGGGCGGGTGGCCCAGGCCGCCAGCGGGATGATCGCCCACAGCAGATACCACGGCTGCACGACCGGGAACAGCAGCACGGTCAGCCCCAGCGCCACCCCGAGCCCGCCGACCGGGTGCAGCCGGCCCCGCAACACCACCAGCAGCAGCCAGGCCACCATGACCGCGATGATCAGCACGCCGATGCCACGGGTCAGCGACAGCACCGCGGTGGTGTGATCGCCCAGCCCCAGCAGGATGCCCACCTGGCCGGTGCCCAGCGCCAGCAGCGTCGGCGGTGACATCCAGCTGCGCACCACGTTGGCGGTGCCCAGGGTGTGGACCCAGCCGAAACCGAGCCCGCTGGCCGAGCCGATCGCGGCCATCACCGCCAGCGCCAGCGCCGTCATCCCGCCGCCGGCCAGCACCAGCCCGCGCAGGTTACCGCCCCAACGGCGGGCCAGTGCCATGGTGACGAAGCCCAGCGCCAGCAGTGACGGCAACTTGACCTGCGACGACATCGCGATCAGCACCGCGCCGGCCAGGAGCTCACCCAGCGGCTCCCAGTCCCGCCAGTGGGTGCGGTGACCGGGCAGCAGCGGCCGGGCCGAGGCGATGCCGCGCAGGGCGAACTCGGTGCCGGTCAGCATCAGCCCGAGCATCAGCGCCTCGTTGTGGATACCGGCGACCAGGTGCATGAGCAGCAGCGGATTGGCCGCACCCAGCCACAGGGCGCTGACCTCGGCCACCCCGCAGCGCGCGGCCAGTCGCGGGGTGGCCCACACGATCAGGCCCACCCCGAGCAACACCACCACCCGGTGGCACAGCACCGCGGCGACGATGTTCTCCCCGGTCAGCGCGGAGATGCCGCGGCCGATCCACAGGAACAGCGGCCCGTAGGGCGCCGGGGTCTCCCGCCACAGGCTGGGCACCGACAGGGTGAAGACGTGGTCGAGGCCGAGCGCCGAGGCCGGCCCCACCCGGTAGGGGTCCAGGTGAAGCCGGGAGATCTGGCTCTGCGCCAGATAGGAGTACACGTCTTTGCTGTACATCGGTGGCGCCACCAGCAGCGGCAGCATCCACAGCAGCAGGGTGCGGTCCAGCTGGCTGCGCGACATCCGGCGCTTTCCCAGCGCGAATCGGCCCAGCATCAGCCAGGCCAGCGCCATCATCACCGCGCCGGTGGTGGTCATCGTCAGCGCCACCGTGGCCAGCCGGGACGGCAGGTTGAGCAGCCGCACACCGAAGGTCGGATCCTGGATCACCGGGCGCGCGCCGGCACCCAGCGCCCCGATCGCCATCACCACCGTGCCGGTGGCGCCGAACCGCCGGGTGCGGCGCAGTGCGACCAGCTCGGCGTCGTTGAGCGGCGGGCCGACCGGCTGCTCGTCGCCGTGCAGGTGGGCGATCGACTCGCTGAGCGGATGCTGGCGGGATGCCATCACAGCAGCGTATCGACCCGCCGCCGAGGGCCGATCGGACGGCCGACTGTGACCAGCGCAACTCCGACATGGGGACGAATTGAGGCAACCCTGCCTAGACCCGCCCCTGGAATTGCGTCACACTGGTGTTGTGAAAATCGGGACTGGGGTGGCACCTGGATCGGCATCAGCCACCAGCGCCGCAGTCAAAGCCGCCGGGGAAGACCCCGGCGGCGTCGCGGTGCACGACGCGCACCCGGTGCACGAGGGCGATACCCGCCGCGCGGTGGTGCAGCTGCTGATGGAATCCGGGTCCATCACCGCCACCGAGATCGGGGTCCAGCTGGGCTTGTCGGCGGCGGGCGTGCGTCGCCACCTGGATGCCCTGATCGAGCTGGGCGACGCCGAGGCACATCCGGCGAAGGCCTGGCAGCAGGCCGGCCGGGGTCGGCCGGCCAAGCGATACCGGCTGACCGCGGCCGGGCGGGGCAAACTCGGTCACCGCTACGACGACCTGGCCGTGGCGGCGTTGCGGCAGCTGCGGGAGATCGGCGGCGAGGACGCGGTCCGCGCCTTCGCCCGGCAGCGCATCGACGCCATCCTGGCCGAGGTGGCGCCGACCGCCGGCGGCGCCGACGTCGAGGCGACCGCGCAGCGGATCGCTGCGGCGCTGACCGGGGCCGGATACGCCGCCACCACCGCACCGGTGGACGGCGGTGTGCCCGGCGTGCAGATCCTGCAGCACCACTGCCCGGTGGCCAACGTCGCCAGGGAATTCCCGGAACTGTGCCAGGCCGAGCGCCAGGCCATCGCCGAGGTGCTCGGCACCCATGTGCAGCACCTGGCGACCATCGCCGACGGTGGCTACGTCTGCACCACCCACGTCCCACTGAGCAACCGCGTACCACTGAGCAACCACGTCCCACTGACCAGCAAGCACCACTAGCAGCATCGATTACCCTTCGGCGGGCAGTTCTGCGCCGAAGCCACCACGAGCATCAAGGAGCGCCAGCATGACCCTCACGCCGGAGGCCGCAGCAGCGGCGACCGCGCAGCCCCTGAGCCAGGACGAGACAATCGCCTCGCTGGGCCGGTACGAATACGGCTGGGCCGACTCCGACGCCGCGGGCGCAAGCGCGCGGCGCGGCCTGTCCGAGGAGGTGGTCCGCGACATCTCGGCCAAGAAGAACGAGCCGGAGTGGATGCTGGAGACCCGGCTGCGGGCCTACCGGACATTCCTGAAGAAGCCGATGCCCAAGTGGGGCGGCGACCTGTCCGGGATCGACTTCGACAACATCAAGTACTTCGTCAGAGCCAGCGAGAAGCAGGCCCAGACCTGGGAAGACCTGCCCGAGGACATCCGCAACACCTACGACCGGCTGGGCATCCCGGAGGCGGAGAAGGCCCGCTACATCGGCGGGGTGGCCGCTCAGTACGAATGCCTGGCCGGTGACACCCTGGTCTGGACCGCCAACCGCGGCCAGATCCCCATCAAGGAGGTCGCACCGGGGGACCAGGTGTTCGCCTACGACGAGGACACCGAGCGGTTCGTGGTGGCCCCGGTCAAGGGGGCGGCCCAAACCGACACCCGGTTGACCTACCAGGTGCAGACAACGCGGCGGAACATTCGCGCCACCGACAACCACCCGATGCTGGTGCTGCGCGATGAGCGCAAGCCCGGTCGGCTGCGTGCCCGGTACGTCCGTCGCTGGGTCGCCGTCGGGGAGCTGCAGGCCGGTGATTTCATTGCGGTACCGCGTCGCGTTCCGGAATTCGGTGTTGCCGCTGACCTGCCACGTGCTGCGGGCCTGAGCGCACCTGAAGCCAGCTCGGTCGATCTGATGTGGCTGCTCGGCCTGTTTGTCGGCGATGGCAATCTGCACCTGTCGACGAAGACATACCGGGTCCAGTTCGCCATCCCGGCAACCGATGTCGAGCTGCGGGCCGAGTTGAGCCGTGTCGTCGACGAGCTGTTCGGCCTGCGCTGCATCGCAGCGGACCAGTACCGGGTGGTGGTCAACTCCAAGGCGCTGACCGAGTGGATCACCGAGTTGGGTTTCGCCGGGGTGGCGCTGTCCAAGCGGGTGCCCGACTGGGTGTACGGGCTGCCGGTCGATCAGCGGTTGGCGTTCCTGGGCGGCTGGGTCGACGCCGACGGCTACGTCGGTCCCGAACTCAGTGGCTCGGTGCCTTTGACCTGCGCCAACGAAGCGCTGCTCGATCAGGCGCGGGAGTTGGTGGAGCTGTCCGGGCTGCGGGCCGGCGGGCCCTGGATGTTCACCCAGCCCTACCGGCACGCCCCGGAGCGCATGCAGATCGCCTGGCGGCTGGGTATCTCCGGCGAGTTCGAGCAGCTCGGCTGCCGCAACCCGAAGCGCATCAGTCGATTCGGTCGTCGTAGCTATGTGCATTCGTCGAATGGCGCCCACGGAACGACGATTCGGGCGCACACCAACGACTGGCTGGGCTTTGAGCGGGTGAAATCCATTGAGCCACACACGGTTGAAGCGGTGTATGACGTCGAGGTCGACGGCCCGCACAACTTCATCGCCGAAGGCCTGGTGGTGCACAACTCCGAGGTGGTGTACCACAAGATCCGCGAAGACCTGGAAGAGCAGGGCGTGGTCTTCCTTGACACCGACACCGCACTGCGCGAGCACGAAGACGTCTTCCGGGAGCACTTCGCCACCGTGATCCCGGCCGGGGACAACAAGTTCTCGGCGCTGAACACCGCGGTGTGGAGTGGGGGAAGCTACATCTACGTGCCCAAGGGGGTGCGCGTCGACATTCCGCTGCAGGCCTACTTCCGGATCAACACCGAGAACATGGGCCAGTTCGAGCGAACTCTGATCATCGTCGACGAGGACGCCTACGTGCACTACATCGAAGGGTGCACCGCGCCCGTCTACTCATCGGATTCGCTGCACTCGGCGGTCGTCGAGATCGTCGTGAAGCCCAGGGGGCGTTGCCGTTACACCACGATCCAGAACTGGTCGATCAACGTCTACAACCTGGTCACCAAGCGGGCCCGCGCCGAAGCCGGCGCCACCATGGAGTGGGTCGACGGCAACATCGGCTCCAAGATCACCATGAAATACCCGGCGGTCTGGATGACCGGCGAGCACGCCACCGGCGAAGTGCTCTCGGTGGCGTTCGCCGGCGAGGACCAGCATCAGGACACCGGCGCCAAGATGCTGCACCTGGCGCCCAACACGTCGAGCAACATCGTCTCCAAGTCGGTGTCGCGCGGTGGCGGCCGGTCCTCATACCGCGGGCTGGTGGAGATCCACAAGGGCGCGCACGGGTCGCGCTCCAGCGTGAAGTGCGACGCGCTGCTGGTCGACGACGTCAGCCGCAGCGACACCTACCCCTACGTCGACATCCGCGAGGACGACGTCACCATGGGCCACGAGGCCACCGTCTCGAAAGTCAGTGAGAACCAGCTGTTCTACCTGATGAGCCGGGGGATAGCCGAGGACGAGGCGATGGCGATGGTGGTACGCGGCTTCGTCGAACCGATCGCCAAGGAACTGCCGATGGAGTACGCGCTGGAACTCAACAAGCTGATTGCGCTGCAGATGGAAGGGTCGGTGGGCTGATGGCCGGCACCAATCTCACCGAGGCCGGGGAGAAGACCCTGGGCGCGGCAGGACTGGCCGCCAACAAGGCGACCCAGTTCACGTCGTTCGACGTGGACGCCTTCGAGGTGCCGGGCGGCCGCGACGAGGCCTGGCGGTTCACCCCGCTGCGCCGGCTGCGCGGCCTGCACGACGGCTCCGCACCCGGCACCGGTTCGGCCGGCACCGAGGTGGTGGCGACCGCCGGGGTGCGGGTGGAGACGGTCCGGCGCGGCGACGAGCGCCTCGGCTCGGCCGGGGTGCCCGCCGACCGGGTTGCCGCCCAGGCGTTTTCGTCGTTCGACACCGCGACCGTGGTCACGATCGAGAAGGGCGCCGTGCTCGGGGAGCCGGTCGAGATCACCGTCACCGGCCCGGGTGCGGGGGGCACGGCCTACGGCCACCTGCAGATCCGGGCCGGGGAACTGTCCCAGGCGATCGCGGTCGTCGACGTGCGCGGCGGCGGGACCTACGCCGACAACGTCGAGATCATCGCCGGCGACGGCGCCCAGCTGACCGTGGTCTGGATCGCCGATGCCGCAACCGATCTGGTGCACGTCAGCATGCACCACCTGGCGCTGGGCCGCGACGCGGTGCTGCGGCATATCGCGGTGCAGTTGGGCGGTGAACTGGTGCGGCTGACCGGCCGGGTCCGGTTCGACGCATCCGGAGGCGACGCCGAACTGCTCGGACTGTATTTCGCCGACGACGGCCAGCACCTGGAATCACGGCTGCTGATCGACCACTCCCAACCCAACTGCCGTTCCAATGTGCTCTACAAGGGTGCGCTGCAAGGAGATCCGGGCTCGGCACGGCCGGACGCGCGGACCGTGTGGGTGGGCGACGTGCTGATCCGCGCCGAAGCGGTCGGAACCGACACCTTCGAGGTGAACCGCAACCTGGTGCTCACCGACGGCGCGCGGGCCGACTCGATACCCAACCTGGAGATCGAAACCGGTGAGATCGCCCAGGCTGGGCACGCCAGCGCCACCGGGCGTTTCGATGACCTGCAACTGTTCTACCTGCAGGCCCGTGGCATCCCGGAGGACCAGGCCCGCCGGCTCATCGTGCGCGGCTTCTTCGGCGAGATCATCGCCAAGATCGGCGTGCCCGCCGTCCAGGAGCGCCTCACCGAAGCCATCGAGCGTGAGCTCGCCGTCACCGAGAACCTGCAAACCAGTTAAGGACACCAAACACCAATGACCACACTGGAAATCAAAGACCTGCACGTCAGCGTGGCGCCGGGTGGCGCCGGAGCCGCTGGCGGGGCGACCGAGATCCCGATCCTGCGCGGCGTCGACCTGACGGTGAAATCCGGTGAGACGCATGCGCTGATGGGGCCCAACGGGTCGGGCAAGTCCACCCTGTCCTACGCCATCGCCGGCCACCCCAAATACACCGTGACGTCCGGGTCGATCACCCTGGACGGCCAGGACGTGCTGGCGATGAGTATCGACGAGCGGGCGCGGGCGGGGCTGTTCCTGGCTATGCAGTACCCGGTCGAGGTGCCCGGGGTTTCGATGTCGAACTTCCTGCGCACCGCGGTCACCGCGGCGCGCGGCGAGGCGCCGAAGCTGCGCGCCTGGATCAAGGAGCAGCGGGCGGCGTTCGGCGAACTCGGCATCGACCCCGCCTTCGCCGACCGCAGCGTCAACGAGGGCTTCTCCGGCGGGGAGAAGAAGCGGCACGAAATCCTGCAGCTGAGCATGCTCAAGCCCAAGATCGCGATCCTCGACGAAACCGACTCCGGGCTGGACGTCGACGCGCTGCGGGTGGTCAGCGAAGGGGTGAACCGCTACCAGCAGGCCGAGAACGGCGGCGTGCTGCTGATCACGCACTACACCCGGATCCTGCGCTACATCGCGCCGCAGTTCGTGCATGTGTTCGCCGGCGGCCGCATCGTCGAGTCGGCCGGTCCGGAGCTCGCCGACGAGTTGGAGGCCAACGGCTACGAACGGTTCGCGGCAGCGGCCGGTGTCTGACATGACGCTGTCCGTCAGCCGGCCCGCGGCACTGGATCTGGCTCACCTGATCAGGATCCGGGCGGACTTCCCGATCCTGAGCCGCACGATGCGCGGCGGAAACCAGTTGGTGTACCTGGATTCCGGTGCCACCTCACATCGTCCGCTGCCGGTGCTCGACGCCGAGCGGGATTTTCTGATCACCTCCAACGGCGCGGTGCACCGTGGTGCGCATCAGCTGATGGAGGAAGCCACCGATGCTTACGAGGACGGCCGCGCGGTCGTCGCCGCGTTCGTCGGAGCCGACGCCGACGAGCTGGTGTTCACCAAGAACGCCACCGAGGCGCTGAACCTGGTGTCGTATTCGCTCGGCGACAACCGCTTCGAGCGTGTGATCGGCCCCGGTGACGTGATCGTGACCACCGAACTCGAACACCACGCCAACCTGGTGCCCTGGCAGGAGTTGGCGCGCCGCACCGGGGCGACGCTGCGCTGGTACACCGTCACCGGTGACGGTCGCATCGACCCGGACTCGCTGGTGCTCGACGAGCGGGTGAAAGTCGTTGCGTTCACTCACCACTCGAACGTGACCGGGGCCGAGACCCCGGTGGCCGAGCTGGTGTCCCGGGCCCGGGCGGTGGGCGCGCTCACGGTGCTGGACGCCTGCCAGTCGGTGCCGCACCGGCCGGTGGACCTGCACGCCCTGGACGTCGACTTCGCCGCGTTCTCCGGCCACAAGATGCTGGGGCCGACCGGGGTCGGCGTGCTCTACGGCCGGCGTGGCCTGCTGGCGGCGCTGCCGCCGTTCCTCACCGGCGGTTCGATGATCGAGACGGTGACGATGACCGAAAGCACCTATGCGGCACCGCCGCAGCGCTTCGAGGCCGGCACCCCGATGACCTCACAGGTGGTGGGCCTGGCCGCGGCGGCGCGCTATCTCGACGCGATCGGGATGGCGGCAGTGGAAGCCCATGAACGCGATCTGGTAGCGGCCGCACTGGAGGGGCTGTCCGGTGTCGCCGGGGTGCGCATCATCGGGCCGACGTCGGTGGCCGACCGCGGATCGCCGGTGTCGTTCGTCGTCGACGGGGTGCACGCCCACGACGTCGGCCATATCCTCGACGACGACGGGGTGGCGGTTCGGGTGGGCCACCACTGCACGATGCCGCTGCACCGGAGGTTCGACGTGGCCGCCACCGCGCGTGCGTCGTTCGCGGTGTACAACACCCTCGACGAGGTGGACCGACTGGTGGCCGGCGTGCGCCGGGCCGTGAGCTTCTTCGGCGGGGAGTGATCGGATGCGCCTCGAGCAGTTCTACCAGGAAGTGATCCTCGACCACTACAAGCACCCGCAGCACCGCGGCCTGCGCGAGCCGTACGGAGCGCAGGTGCATCACGTCAACCCGACCTGCGGCGACGAGCTGACGCTGCGGGTGACACTGAGCGATGACGGCCGGCGCATCGCCGATATCTCCTACGACGGGCAGGGCTGTTCGATCAGCCAGGCCGCCACCTCGGTCCTCACCGCGCAGCTGATCGGGCTGACGGTGCCGGCAGCGCTGGAGACCTTCGACGCATTCCACGAAATGCTGTCCTCGCGAGGCACGGTGCAGGGCGACGAGGAGGTGCTCGGCGACGGCATCGCCTTCTCCGGGGTGTCGAAGTACCCGGCCCGGGTGAAGTGCGCGCTGCTCGGCTGGATGGCGTTCAAGGACGCCTTGGCGCAGGCACTCGCCGCTGCGCAACAACAAGCGCTGGCACCGGCCAGCGTGGCAACCCAGGCGCCGGCGCAGGCCGGTGCCGCATCACCGATGGAGATGGAGTGATGAGCGAAACCGCCGCGAATGACGAACTGCTCGCCGAGGTAGACGAGGCGATGCACGACGTCATCGACCCGGAGATCGGCATCAACGTGGTGGACCTGGGGCTGGTGTACGGACTGGAGTTGCGGGATGGAGACGAGGGCCCGGTGGCCGTCGTCACCATGACGCTGACCTCACCGGCGTGCCCGCTGCAGGACATGATCTACGACCAGGTGCAGAACGCGACGGTGGGCAGCGGCCTGGTCAAGGAACTGGACCTGACCTGGGTCTGGGACCCGCCATGGGGGCCGGACAAGATCACCGACGACGGCCGCGAGATGATGCGCGCCGTCGGCTTCACCGTCTGAGGCACGTATGTTCCGGCTCTGCCGGACCTGCGGTGTCGAGCACGCGGCGGTGCCACCGGTCTGTGCGATCTGCGCCGACGAGCGCCAATGGGTGCCGCGCGGGGGACAGCAGTGGGCGACGCTGGCCGAGCTGGCCGGTCAGGGCATGAGGTCGACCGTGACCGTCGTCGAAGACGGCCTGCTCGCGATCGGCAGCACCCCGGCATTCGGCATCGGCCAGCTGGGCAAGCTGGTGTGTGGCCCGGCTGGAAACGTGCTGTGGGATCCGCCCGGTTTCCTCGACGACGCCGCCGTGGCGGCGGTCGCCGGGCACGGCACGGTCCTCGGGATCGTCGCCAGTCATCCGCACATGTTCGGCGCCCAGGTGGAGTGGAGCCGCCGGCTGGGCGGCGTTCCGGTGTACGTCAACGCCGCCGACGCGCAGTGGGTGATGCGGCCCGACCCGGTGATCGTGGAGTGGACCGACGTGCTGCAGCTGACGCCGGCGCTGACGGTGACCCGAGTCGGCGGCCACTTTCCCGGCAGTGCGGTCGCCTGCTGGAGCGACGGCGCTGACGGGTTCGGGGTGCTGTTGGTCGGTGACACCGTCTTTCCCAACCCGGACCGCCGCACCGTCGGCTTCGAACGCAGCTATCCCAACCGGATTCCGCTGTCGGCGGCGGTGGTGCAGCGGATCGCCGACACCCTGGCCGGGCTGCGGTTCGACCGGGTCTACGGGCTGTTCACCAACGCCATCGACAGCGACGCCGCGGCGGCGATCCAGTTCTCCGCCGCCCGCCACATCGCCTGGGTGCGCGGCGACTACGACCAGCTGTGCTGAGCGATCGTCGGGAATACTGGGCACGGTGGCGACGACCCGGAGACGGTTCCTGACCGCGATGACGGCCGCAGCGGGCGGGTTGGCGGTCGGCGGTGCGGCCGGCTGTGCGGGCCGCGGCGGTGCGGACCTGATCTTCCTCGGTGGGCCGGTGGTGACGGTGACACCGGGGGCGCCGGAGGCCGAAGCGCTGGCGGTGACCGGCGGGCGGATCGCCACGGTGGGCTCACGCGAGCAGGTGCTGCGGCTGCGCGGGCCGGCGACCGGGATCGTCGACCTGCGTGGGCGGGCGCTGCTGCCGGCGTTCGTCGAGCCGCACGGCCACCCGTTCGAGATGGGCACCACGCTGGCCCCGCCGGCGATCGACGTGCGGCCGTTCACGGTGCCGACCGCTGCCGGTGTGCTGGCCAAACTCGTCGACGCCGCCGCCGGCACCCCCAACGGTGCGCCGATCCTGCTCAACGGTGTCGACCCGCTGCTGCAGACCGGGCTGCAGCCGTTCACCCGCACCGAGTTGGACCGGCTGGTGCCGCACAACCCGGTCGTCATCGTCTCCAACAGCGGGCACGCCGGCTACGCCAACACCGCGGCGTTCACCGCGGCGGGCATCACCGCAACCACCCCCGACCCGGTCGGCGCGCAGTTCCTGCACGGCCCCGACGGGGCTCTGACCGGGGAGGTGCGCGAGGCGGCGGCGCTGCTGGCGTTGACCGCACCGTTGGCCGGCACGATCACGGCCAACGCCGGCGACAATCTGCGGTGGGCCTACACCCAACTGGCCGCCGCCGGTATCGCCACCGCCACCGAACACTCCTACCAGGCCCGCAGCCAGCGCGAGGTGTTCGCCAAGCTGGCGGCCGACCCCGATTGCCCGATGCGGGTCCGCGCCTACGAGATCGGCACCCCGGAGCTGGCCGCCGACCCGGACAACGTGCGCGGTCCGCACGCCGGTGCCGAGGTGCTGTTCGACAAGATCGGGATGAAGCTGTGGGCCGACGGCTCACCGTGGCAGGGCAACATCTTCACCACGTTCCCGTATCTGACCAACGCGACCACGGCCGCGATGGGGCTGGGGCCGGGCCACCGCGGCGCGATGAACTACACCGCCGAGCAGATCCAGCAATTGGCAACGGCTTTCGGTGATCAGCGCTGGCAGCTGTCGTGTCATGTGCACGGCGACGCCGCGGTCGACGCCGTGCTGGCCGCCTTCGAGAAGGCCCGGGTACAACCGGCGCTGCGGCCCCGGCTCGAGCACGTCGGTGCCATGCGGCCCGATCAGTTCGTCCGGGCGGCGCACCTGGGGGTCAGCCTGAGCCTGTTCATCGCGCATGGCTACTACTGGGGAGATGTGCTGGTGGACAAGCTGTTCGGTCCCGAGCACGGGGCGCGCTGGATGTCGGCGCGCTCGGCGCTGGACGCCGGCCTGCGGATCTCGTTTCACAACGACGGCACCGTCACCCCGCCGGACCCGATCGGAAACATCGCCACCGCGGTCACCCGGATCGCCAACGGCAGCGGCCGGGTGCTGGCCCCCGAGCAGCGGATCGGCGTCGACGCGGCGATCCGCGCGCAGACCCTCGACGCTGCCTGGCAGGTGGGGCTCGACGACGAGATCGGCAGCCTGGAGGCCGGGAAATACGCGGATCTGGTTGTGCTGTCGGATAATCCGCGGAGTGTTCCGCCGGCCGAACTGCGTGACGTGGCGGTCGAGGCGACCTATCTGATGGGGCGGCAGACCTACCGGAAGGCGCTGGGGTAGCGGGTCAGCCGGGCAGGGCTGCCCGCCAGCCGGGACGACGATCCCAGGCGGCCGCGAACCTGCCGTATCTCAGTTGGGCGTCAGGGCGGTCAGGAACGGGCTGGCCTCGCCGTGCCAGGTGACGACGAGTTCCTCACGGGCCCGGGTGCGGGCGACGAACAGCAGGCAGCGTTCCCGCTCCAGATCCTGGGTGTGGGTCTGCTGGTCGTCGTCGATCGGGGTGACGGCATTGGGTTCGGGCACCTGTTTGGCGCTGACCCCGGCAACGGCCACGCAGCGGAACTCCAGACCCTTTATCCGGTGCATGGTGCCCACCCGCGCCGCGTCGTCGTCGGTGCCGGAGGCATCGGCCAGCCGCATCGAGGCGATACTGGCCGCCGATAGCGCCTGCTCGATCTTGGTGGCGAACTACTTGGCCCGCACCGCGATTCCGATCTCGGCCGGGGTGACACCGGCGGCGAGCCAGTCGGCGACGGTGGCGACGACGAGCGTGGCCTCCGCGTCGATGCCGGCCGCGCCCTCCAGCCGCGGCGGTGGCCCGTGCACGTGGGACTGGCAGCCGGCGATCGAGTCCAGTCCGCCGTCCATGTCGTCGATCGGTTGCCCGCGCAGCAGTCCCATGCTCCAGCCGAGGATCTCCGCGGTGGTGCGGTAGTTCAGGTTGAGGCGCGCCGAGCGGCCGGCGATGTTGATGCCGACCTCGCGGAAGCTGGCCCGATTCTGGTAGACGCGCTGATGGGTGTGGCCGGCGATGAACAGGTCGTCGGGTGCCTCGGGCGCCGCGGCGCGCAGCAGCCGCCACTGGTCGGGGCCCAGATCCTGCGCCTCGTCGATGACGATGTGCCGGTAGGGCTTGTCGGCCGTGGACTCCAGCAGCCGGGTCGCCTCACGGCGCACGGTTTCATGGGTCCACATGCCCCGGTCGGTCAAGGCCTGCTCGAATTCGGCGATCGCCTGCCAGGCATGGGCGCGTTGCACCGACCCCAGCCCGCGGCCGCGCCCGGTCCGTTTGGCGGCCAGATAGGCATCGGCGGTGTCGATGCGCTGCGCCAGCACCACCTGCCGCCATTCCTCGGCCAGAAACACCGGGGTGAAGCCCAGCCCGAGGCGCTCGATCAGCTCCGCCCACAGTGCCTCCTCGTCACGGGGGCTCAGCAGGTGCGGGGCGCCGTGCTCGGCACGAAACACCCGGTGCGCCAGTTTGTCGACGTGGGTGACCTCCAGGCGCCGTTCGGCGTCCTCGTCGTCGACCAACATGTCCAGGCCGTCTTGCAGGTTCTCGGACAGCGTGGAGGTGAAGGTGGTGACCAGCACCCTGCCGTCGCCGCGCTGGGCCAGCCGGTGCGCCCGGTGCAGGGCGACGACGGTCTTGCCGGTGCCGGGGCCGCCGGTGACCCGGGCCGGGCCGCCGTACCCGGCGTCGACGACGGCGCGCTGGGTGGGATGCAGGTACACCCGCCAGGTGGCGAACGGGTAGGCGAAGACGTCCATCAACTCATCGGGGCCGTCGACCAGCACCACCCGGTCGCGGCTGCGCAGGATCGCGGCGTCGAGATCCTCGGTGTCGACCGGCTCGTCGAGGATCACCGCGCCCAGCTCCGACCAGACCTCCTCGGGGCTGTAGCCGGCCGCCAGACCGAACAGCACCTCCCACTGGGTTTGCGGCAGAAACGCTTTCGCCGCATCAAGCTGGGCGGAGTCGGTAACGGTACGGGCGAACGACAGCACCTGCGCGTCCACGCCGAGCTTGGTCAAGGTGCCGTCACCGATCTCGGCGAACAGCGGGGCCGCCGATGCCAGTGTTGCCGGCGCTTGCTGGGGCAGGTCCCGGTCGAGTTCGGCTTCGTCGCGGATCTCGATGCCGCCGGTGGCGGCGTTGCCCGAGATGCTGCTGCGTCGCGCCCAGTCGTAGGCGGCGTCGTGGGGGAGCACCTTGAGCAGCGTGTAGACGTCGCCGCGCTCGGGGGCGAGCACCACGCCGCGCCAGAACTGGGCGATGCGGATCGACCGGAACCGCGGGTTGCGGGCCTTGGCGATCTTCTCCAGGTGCAGGCCGGTGTGGGTGGCGGAGTCGAACTTGTCGAAGACCTCGGTGACCCGCGTGAAGACCGACTTCTCCAGTTTGGCCAGGTCGGTCAGGAATCCCTTGTCGATGGCGAGGGTCGGCATGGCTTCCTTTTCGATGGGCGGAGGTGGGACGTGGACGGAAATAGTTAAGGTTCAAGCAGATTGACCAGGTGCCTCGCGTCGTCGCCGCCGATCAGGTCGATATTGAGCTGTGCGCGCGCTGCCAGTTGCAGAGCATCCACTCCTTCGACGAGGGAGGCATGGGTGATGCGGTCCAGCCCGGCTCCGATCAGCGGAGCGGCCGTTCGCAGTGCTGTCAGACCTGGCTTGTGCCGATGGGACAATGTCGTCAATTCCCCGCGCGGCCACGATGCGGTTACCAGGGCTGCCATGCGATCGGCTGCTACCGCCCCGCGGCCTTCGCGGCCGTCGTCGGCGTCGGATGGTGTTGTCAGGAGAGCCTCGATCGCCGCCCAGCCACCGGAGACCGCCGGCCCCGGGGCGCCGTAGTTCAGCGGTGCGGCAAGTTCAAGTGCGTCGTCGACCGCAGGCGGTGAGTCGACATCGTAGACCTTCCCCTCGGATTCAAGCGACAACACGAATGCCGAGCGAGCTTCCTTCTTGAGCTGAATCCGGTGCACGTGGCGGCCGTCGCGACCCACGCGAAGCCAGTTGACCGCGGGCTGCTGTTGCCGAACCCTCGATCGTGACTACAGCGTGCGATCAGCCGGTCGACAGTCCCCACCACCTGGTCTGCCGCAGCGAAGCGATCGCGCGCCGTTGCCGGATAGCGAAACGCGCCGTGCAGTCGCAGTCCGGTGGGAAGCGCATTGGGAGTGAGCCAATCTTGAATCTGCTTGATGCCCAGCCAGTTTGGTAGCGGCATGGCCAACTGGGCGTAGCGGGGAAGCGAAGTAAGCGGAACCACGACATCGAACTGTTGGTCGGTCCCGGCCGCCAGTTCCTTGGCAGATTCGAACAGGTCGCTCAGCGTGGCGCCTTCGGTGTTCAAGATTCTGGTCCACTGGCGGAGGAACCGAACGCTGTATCCGCAGTCGAGCAGGTGGGATGCGATTGCCCGCGAGCAGCGTTCAGGAGAAGCGGGAGCGGCGGCATCCACGGCGTGCGCCCAGCCGTTCAGGTAATCCCTGTTGACGAACTCGACCAGCTCGGTCAGCCGACGATGGTGCCGGCTTCCGCACGGGACCTTCGACTGGAGCGTCTGGTTCAGTTGAATGCGCAGGTCACGTTCGCCGACGCCACGGTCGTGCCCGGCCAGTCTCTGAAGGTCACGAGCGAGCCAGGCCACGGCGCCGGCGGAAAGGACGCCTTGCGAGCACCAGTCCGTCGCCTCGGACAGCTCCCGCAACGCCAGCACGGTTCCGGCGTCCCACAGTCGGCGCTGCCAAGGGGTTGTTTCGCCGAAGAAGTCACGAAGCCGGGCAACGATGTGCTGGGGATACGGGTCTCTGAGCAGCGAGTTCGCGAGCTGACTGCCGGTGTGATTGCTCATCGCGGCTGCTTCACGTAGGGTAAAGGAACGCTGTCAGCGGATGATCTTAAGTCCCGGAACCGCCTCCCACGAGGCCGTTCCGGGCTTTTTTCTATGGCGAGCCTGCGCCTATGTGCTTGCGGGTGACTCGCCAGTTCAAACGGCACTAGGATTCGCCAACCCTGGTCGGTGCGAATCGCGCGGAACCGTCGGTTGGAGGCCTTGACGATCTTCTCCAGGTGCAGCCCGGTGGGGGTGGCCGCGTCGAACCCGTCGGAGACTTCGGTGACCCGTTTGGCGGCTGGCTTGTCCAGCTTGGTCAGGTCGGTCAGGAGTCCTTTGTTGATGGCGAGGGTCGGCATGGCTTCCTTGCGGTCTCGTCGCGGGCGGCGGCTTCTTGTCAGCATTGCAGGGCTTGCCGACAGAACCGGCTGGCGCGAGTCCGCCCGGGCGGGATAACGTTGATTTATATGTCAACGTTATGCCGTGCGGTAAGGAGGTGAAGGCGATGGGTGTCGCAGACGGGGTGCCCGCCGCTGACCGGCTCAGCGTCGACCTCGCCCGGTCCGAGAACCATCTGATCCGCGAGCTGATGGCCGTCCGCCAACGGCGCGGCCTCAAGCCGGTGGACGTCGCCCGAAAGATGGGGGTCGACCGCAGCGCGGTGACGCGCTTCGAGTCGGGGGAAACCAATCCGACGATGGCCACGATCAACCGCTACGCCGAAGCCGTCGGTGCGATGATCCGGTACACGGTTGAAATGGGGCTCGCGACACCTTCATCGGGTGCGGCGGCGCCGTGACTCGCTTCGGCAGGTACTGCGCGACGGTGAGCCCTGATGTCACTCCGCATCATCAGTCGAAGACTCCGCAACAGGAAGCGATCACGGTGCTCCGGCGATCTGCTTGTCGGTCAGGAAAGTCAGCAGCCTCGCAACGGTGGTTCTCGGCCTCGAGTTCCTTGAGGCGCTTGGCGTCGCTGGCCTTCATTCCCCCGTACTGGGCCACCCAGCGATGCCAGGTCGACTCGGTGACCTCCAGGTGCCGGCACACCTCGTTGAGCTCCTGGCCCGCCCCGAGCAGCTTGTTGCCCTCGGCGAGCTTACGAATGATCTGATCCGGCGTATGCCGCCGGCGCTTGCTTCCTGCCATGTCGTCATCGATTCTTCCTGCCCGAACCTCGGGCATCAGAGTCGCACAACGACTGGACCACTACGAGGGGCTCACCTCACCCTTGCCCGAGCCGGTGCCGGTGGTCAGCACAAAGGACTCGCCGCGGCCCGCGATCTCGAAGGCGTCGGTCTGATGGCGGTGGAAGGTGATCGGTAGGCCGGTAGGAATTCGGAAGATGGTCCCGGCGTCGCGGTGCAGGACTTGGCGCTCGATCAGCTCACCGACGGTGCCGCCCGGCTCGAAAGCGGGGTTCAGTGCGAGCCACGGTTCCGGCCAGAGCAGTCCGTCGGTGATCTCAGATTCGACCTTGGCGCGGATCTGCTCGTCTTTGATCTCCAGAAAGCCGGTGACGAAGTTCTGGTAGTCGTCCAGCACCTCGCGCAGAACGCCGAACGCGTCCATCAGACCTCCCGTGAACACACCGGATCCATGATGGCGCTGACCATACTGGCCGCGTCCGACAAGTGGAACGTTAGTTCAGCTTTTGTGGCCAAGCGGGGTGAAGCGCAATCCATCGTCTGCGGCAGAAGGACGCCGCCCGCTCGATGCAACCCGAAGATCGACGGTCATCGGGCTGTGGTCGCTGTGGGCGAGCCAGTGGGCAGGGGCGCCACCGACCTACCGACAAGAGTCCCGTGGCAGCGTCGGGGCACAACCTGCTACGCCGGAAGCTCGGGGCAGGTGCCGTCGCCGGCCCACACGGTGACCCGGGTGGCCTGCAGCACGCCGTCGCCGTCGGTGGCGCCGCGGGCGGCGACGCACTTGCCGGCGCTGATCGACGGCGCGCTGACCGCGACCATCCGGCGGAAATGGGTGCCGTCGTTGACCGTGACCGTGGTCTGCCCAGACGGGCCGGTGACGGTGAGGGTGTCACCGGAGACCGAGTCGACGACACCGCGGACGCCCCGATGCGGTGCCGGGGGTGCGGGTGCGCCGGCCGGGGGCTGCGGGCACGTGCCGTCGACCGCGGTGCTGATCGCCACGAATTTCGCGGTGATGGCGCCACTGTCGGCGGGGGCACCATCGCGCGTGGCGCCGGCCTTGATGCAAGTACCGGCGGTGATCTCGCCGAGCTGCGCGGGCACCGACTCCAGGATGCGGGTGCTGTCGGTCCATGACACGGTCGCCGCACCGTTCGGGCGGGCGACCTCGAAGGTGTTGCCCGACACCGAGGTGATCGCGCCAACGACCCGATCGCCGTCGGCGTGCGCCGGCGCCGGCCAGGACAGCGCGGACACTGACAGGGCGGCGGACCCGGCGAATGCCAGGGCCGCAAGACGAGGGGTGAGCAGGCGGGCGGACATCGGCATTCTCCGATCGTAGGCGTGGCGCGGTGCTGCGGTTCCCCCCACCGTCGCCGGTGGAATTATCAGCCCGCTTTCTTGATCATGTGAGCCCGCTGTGCATCCGTGCGGACCGCCGGTGAAACCGGGGCGGGAACATCGCGGCGCCTTTCGGCGTTGGGCGGGTCATGGCTACCCGAGACGTCACCGCAGCGCAGTTCGACGAAACCATCACCGGCAACGACATCGTGCTGGTCGATTTCTGGGCCTCCTGGTGCGGTCCGTGCCGCGCGTTCGCGCCGACGTTCGCGGCGTCCGCGGAGAAGCATCCCGATATCGTCTTCGCCAAGGTCGACACCGAGGCCGAACAGCAACTGGCCGCGGCCGCCCAGATCCGCTCCATCCCCACCCTGATGGCGTTCAAGAAGGGCACGCTGGTGTTCAACCAGGCCGGCGCCCTGCCGCCGGCGGCGCTGGAGGACCTGGTCCAGCAGGTCAGAGACATCGACGTGGACGCCGCGTTGAAAGCGCAGGCCGCCCAGGCTCAGGCTCAGCGCGACTGACCCGCTCGGGCCCTTCCGGGCCTTTGCGGGCCTTTGCGGGCCTTTGCGGGTCGCCCCGGCGCACGCGATAGCGTGCAAGCGTGACCGACCCGAAGCAGTTCGTGCTCCTGGATCGCCCGCGCCCGAAGGTCGCGCTGATCACCCTCAATCGCCCGGAGCGGATGAACTCGATGGCGTTCGACGTCATGGTGCCGTTCAAGGAGGCGCTGGAGCAGCTCGGCTACGACAACGAGGTGCGGGCGGTGGTGCTGACCGGCGCCGGCAACGGCTTCTCGTCCGGGGCCGACCACAAATCAGCGGGCGCGGTACCCCACGTCGAGGGGCTGACCCGGCCCAGCTACGGGCTGCGGTCGATGGAGTTGCTGGACGACGTCATCCTGGCGCTGCGCCGGCTGCACCAGCCGGTGATTGCCGCGGTCAACGGTGCGGCCATCGGCGGCGGGCTGTGCCTGGCGCTGGCCGCCGACATCCGGGTGGCCGCCGCGGGCGCCTACTTCCGGGCGGCCGGCATCAACAACGGGCTGACCGCGTCCGAGCTGGGCCTGAGCTATCTGCTGCCCAGGGCGATCGGGGCGTCCCGCGCGTTCGAGATCATGCTCACCGGCCGTGACGTGGACGCGCAAGAAGCCGAGCGGATCGGGCTGGTCTCGCGCGTCGTGGACCGCGAAGAGCTGTTGGACACCTGCTACGACCTGGCCGAGCGCATCGCCGCGTTCTCCCGGCCCGGTATCGAGTTGACCAAGCGCACGCTCTGGAGCGGGCTGGATGCCGGTAGTCTGGAGGGACACATGCAGGCCGAAGGGCTCGGGCAGCTCTATGTGCGCCTGCTGACCAGCAACTTCGAAGAGGCCGTCGCCGCGCGCGCCGAGAAGCGGCCGCCGATATTCACCGACGAGAAGTAACCGCAGGGAGCGCAAGCGTGATCACCGCAACGGACCTGGAGGTCCGCGCCGGGGCGCGCACCCTGCTCGCCGCGGACGGCCCGGCGCTGCGGGTGCAGCCCGGCGACCGGATCGGGCTGGTCGGGCGCAACGGGGCCGGCAAGACCACCACCATGCGCATCCTGGCCGGGGAGGGTGAGCCGTACGCCGGCACCGTCACCCGCAGCGGGGAGGTCGGATACCTGCCGCAGGACCCGAAAGAGGGCGACCTCGACATCGTCGCGCGCGACCGGGTGCTGTCCGCGCGGGGCCTGGACACCCTGCTCGCCGAGCTGGAGAAGCAGCAGGCACTGATGGCCGAGGTCGTCGACGACGCCGCCCGCGACCGGGCCATCCGCCGCTACGGCCAGCTCGAGGAGCGGTTCGCCGCGCTGGGCGGCTACGGCGCCGAAAGCGAGGCCAGCCGAATCTGCACCAGTCTGGGCCTGTCCGAGCGGGTGCTGACACAGCGGCTGCGGACCCTGTCCGGCGGCCAGCGGCGCCGGGTCGAGCTGGCCCGCATCCTGTTCGCCGCCGCCGAGGGTTCGGGTTCGGGTACCACGCTGCTGCTCGACGAGCCGACCAACCACCTCGATGCCGACTCGCTGGGCTGGCTGCGGGAATTCCTCCGGGCGCACGCCGGGGGACTGGTGCTGATCAGCCACAACGTCGAGTTGCTGGCCGATGTCGTCAACCGGGTGTGGTTCCTGGACGCGGTTCGCGGCGAGGCCGACGTCTACAACATGGGCTGGCAGAAATACCTCGACGCCCGCGCCACCGACGAGCAGCGCCGCCGCCGGGAACGGGCCAACGCCGAGCGCAAGGCCACTGCGCTGCGCACACAGGCCGCCAAGCTGGGCGCCAAGGCGACCAAAGCCGTTGCGGCGCAGAATATGTTGCGTCGCGCCGAACGGATGCTGGCCGCCCTGGACGAGGAGCGAGCGGCCGACAAGGTGGCCCGGATCAAGTTCCCCACCCCGGCTGCCTGCGGCCGCACCCCGCTGGTGGCCACCGGGTTGACCAAAACCTACGGTTCGCTGGAGGTCTTCACCGGCGTCGACCTGGCCATCGACCGCGGATCGCGGGTGGTGGTGCTGGGCCTCAACGGCGCCGGCAAGACCACGCTGCTGCGGGTTCTGGCCGGTGTCGAGACCCCCGATGCCGGCGCGCTGGAGCCCGGACACGGCCTCAAGATCGGCTATTTCGCCCAGGAACACGACACCCTCGACAACGCAGCGACGGTCTGGGAGAACACCGTTCACGCGGCGCCGGACACCTCCGAGCAGGAACTGCGGGGCCTGCTCGGGGCGTTCATGTTCAGCGGCGCGCAGCTCGACCAGCCGGCCGGCACGCTGTCCGGCGGCGAGAAGACCCGGCTGGCGCTGGCCGGGCTGGTGGCCTCCACCGCCAACGTGCTGCTGCTCGACGAGCCCACCAACAACCTCGATCCGGCGTCGCGCGAGCAGGTGCTCGACGCGCTGCGCAGCTACGCCGGCGCGGTGGTGCTGGTGACGCATGACCCCGGCGCGGCCGAGGCACTCGACCCGCAGCGGGTGGTGCTGCTGCCCGACGGCACCGAGGACCACTGGTCGGCCGACTATCGCGACCTCATCGAGCTGGCCTGAATTCGGCCAAACCCGCCCGGTGCTCCCGGTGGATTCCTACGCTGAACCCGTTGGCGAGCAGACCGCAGATCGGGGAGGTGCCGATGACGACACCCGACAAACCACGGGACCAGATGCTGGCCGACCTGCGCCATGCCTACGAGGGCGGGGCCAGCATCCGCACCCTGGCGGCATCCACCGGGCGGTCGTACGGGTCCGTGCACAGCATGCTGCGCGAGTCGGGCGCGGCGATGCGCAGCCGCGGCGGGCCCAACCATCGCACCCGGGCGCGCTGAGTCAACCCGGCCTTGTCGCCGAGCGTGTAGCCAGCGCGAAATTCCGCGCCGATTTTCGCGCTGTGAACACGTTCGGCGCGGGACTAGCGACGTCGCACCGACTCTTCGACCAGGTCCAGCACGGCCGTGAGCCGCTGCGGGTCTTCGCCGGAAGCCAACCGGGCCACCAGGCCGTCCAGCACCAGGTCCAGATAGCAGTGCAGGACGTCACTGGCGACGTCGTCGCGCAACCGCCCGGCCTGCTTCTGTCGCTGCAGCCGTTCCGTCGCCGCCGCGGCCAGTTCCTCGGAGCGCTCCGCCCAGCCCCGCCGGAATGCCGGGTCGTGGCGCAGCTTGTGGGCGATCTCCAGCCGGGTGGCCAGCCAGTCGTACTGGTCCGGCGCGGCCAGCATGTCGCGCATCACCCCGATCAGCCCCTCGCGCGCGGTCAGCTCCGCCATCTGGGCCGCGTCCTCCCGGGCCAGCGCCAGGAACAGGGTGTCCTTGTCGCGGAAGTGGTGGAAGATCGCCCCCCGCGACAGCCCGATGCTCTGCTCCAGCCGGCGTACCGTCGCCTGCTCGTAGCCGTAGGTGGCGAAGCACCGGCGCGCGCCGTCGAGAATCTGGCGGCGTCGCGCCGTCAGATGGTCCTCGCTGACCCTGGGCACCGGAGAACCGAACCGGCTGAGGCTATTTCGACGCTTCGCCGCGAGCGGGTCGGGCCCCCAGCATGTTTCGCAGCACGTACTGCAGGATGCCGCCGTTGCGGTAGTAGTCGGCTTCGCCGGGGGTGTCGATCCGCACCACCGCGTCGAACTCCACGGTGCTGCCGTCGGCCTTGGTGGCGGTGACGCGCACGGTGGCCGGGGTGACCCCGTCGTTGAGGGCGGTGATCCCGGTGAAGTCGAAAGCCTCTGTGCCGTCCAGCTTCAGCGACGCCGCCGACGCCCCGGCCGGGAACTGCAGCGGGATGACCCCCATGCCGATCAGGTTCGACCGGTGGATGCGCTCGAAGGACTCGGCGATCACCGCGCGCACCCCGAGCAGTGCGGTGCCCTTGGCCGCCCAGTCCCGCGACGACCCGGAACCGTATTCCTTGCCGCCCAGCACCACCAGCGGGATGCCTTGTGCCGCATAGTTCTGCGCGGCGTCGTAGATGAAGGCCTGCGGGCCGCCTTCGACGGTGAAGTCGCGGGTGTAGCCGCCGGAGACATCATCGAGCAGCTGGTTGCGCAGCCGGATGTTGGCGAACGTGCCCCGGATCATCACCTCGTGGTTGCCGCGCCGCGAACCGAACGAGTTGTAGTCGGCGCGCTGCACCCCGTGCGCCTCGAGGTACTGCGCGGCCGGGGTGCCCGGCTTGATCGCGCCGGCCGGGCTGATGTGGTCGGTGGTCACCGAGTCGCCGAGCAGGGCCAGCACCCGTGCGCCGCTGATGTCGGTGACCGGTGCCGGCTCGGCCGGCATGCCGTCGAAGTACGGGGGCTTGCGCACGTAGGTGGAGTCGGCGTCCCAGTCGAAGACGTTGCCGGTCGGGGTGGGCAGGCCGCGCCACCGCTCGTCGCCGGCGAAGACGTCGGCGTAGTTCTTGGTGAACATCTCCTGGCTGATCGAGCCGGTGATGGTGTCGGCGATCTCCTGCTGAGTCGGCCAGATGTCGGCGAGGAAAACGTCGTTGCCGTCCGGGTCGACGCCCAGCGGGTCGTGCTCGAAGTCGAAGTCCATGGTCCCGGCCAGCGCGTAGGCGACCACCAGCGGGGGGGAGGCCAGGTAGTTCATCTTCACGTCCGGGTTTATCCGGCCCTCGAAGTTGCGGTTGCCGCTCAGCACCGCGGTCGCCGTCAGGTCGTTGTCGTTGATGACCGCGGAGATCTCCGCGGGCAGCGGGCCGGAGTTGCCGATGCAGGTGGTGCAGCCGTAGCCGACCAGGTAGAAGCCGAGCTTCTCCAGGTACGGCCAGAGGCCGGCCTTCTGGTAGTAGTCGGTGACCACCTGCGAACCCGGCGCCATCGTGGTCTTGACCCACGGTTTGCTGGTCAGGCCCTTCTCGACGGCGTTGCGGGCCAGCAGCGCGGCGCCCAGCATGACCTCCGGGTTGGAGGTGTTGGTGCAGGAGGTGACCGCGGCGATCGTCACCGCGCCGTGGTCCAGCACGAAGTCGGGCCGCCCGTCGACGTGCACCGGCACCGGCTTGGACGGCCGGCCCTCGGCGCCCCGGGCCGCGGACTCGATCGCATCGCCGCCGGAAGCGGCGGATCCGCCCGCCGGGTCGTTGGTGTAGTTGTGAATGTCCTTGCGGAACACCGACTTCGCATCCGAGAGCGCGATCCGGTCCTGCGGGCGCTTGGGCCCGGCGATCGACGGAACCACGTCGCCCAGGTCCAGCTCGACGTACTCGGAGTACGAGGGCTCATGCGCTTCGTCGTTTTCCACGTCGTGCCACATGCCCTGCGTCTTGGCGTAGGCCTCCACCAGCGCCAGCTGCCGCTCGCTGCGTCCGGTGAGCCGCAGGTAGTTGATGGTCTCGGCGTCGATCGGGAAAATCGCTGCGGTGGAGCCGAATTCGGGGCTCATGTTGCCCAGCGTGGCCCGGTTGGCCAGCGGCACCTCGGCCACACCGCGGCCGTAGAACTCGACGAACTTGCCGACCACGCCGTGGCGGCGCAGGATCTCGGTCACCGTGAGCACCACGTCGGTGGCGGTCACGCCGGGGCGGATCTGCCCGGTCAGCTTGAAGCCGACCACCCGCGGGATCAGCATGGAGACCGGCTGGCCCAGCATCGCGGCCTCGGCCTCGATGCCGCCCACACCCCAGCCCAGCACGCCGAGGCCGTTGACCATCGTGGTGTGCGAGTCGGTGCCCACGCAGGTATCCGGGTAGGCCAGCCCGTCACGGCTCATCACCACGTGGGCCAGGTACTCGATGTTGACCTGGTGCACGATCCCGGTGCCCGGCGGCACCACCTTGAAATCGCTGAATGCGCCCTGGCCCCAGCGCAGGAACTGGTAGCGCTCGGCGTTGCGCTGATACTCCAGCGCGACGTTGGCCTGGAACGCCTCCGGGGTGTTGGCGAAGTCGGCGATCACCGAGTGGTCGATGACCAGATCGGCCGGCGCCAGCGGGTTCACCTTGTCCGGGTCGCCGCCCAGGGCGGCGACGGCCTCGCGCATGGTGGCCAGGTCGACGACGCAGGGCACCCCGGTGAAGTCCTGCATGATCACCCGCGCCGGGGTGTACTGGATCTCGGTGTCGGGCTGCGCGGCCGGGTCCCAGTTCGCGATCGCGGTGATGTGCTCGGCGGTGATGTTGGCGCCGTCCTCGTTGCGCAACAGGTTCTCGGCAAGCACCTTCAGGCTGTACGGCAGCTTCCCGGTGCCGGGGACGGCGTCGAGGCGGTAGATCTGATAACTGTCGGCGCCGACCGTGAGCGTGTCGCGGGCGCCGAACGAATTCACCGAATCTTTGCTGGTCACATCAACTCCCCGGAATCGAGCCTGTACGGTCGGGCAGGGCAGCGCCGACAGCCGCGGTACACCCTAACAGTACGTTCGTACTGCAACGGCAGGTGGTTCCGCTGCCCACGCGGGATTGATACCGTCGTGGACCGTGACCATCCCGCATCCGCCGGCCTACATTCCCGGTGAGATCTGCATCGCCGTGGGACTGGACCCGTCGGTTCCGCCGGACGACTGCATGGCACTGGTCAAGGCGGAGGTCGCCGCCGACGGGGTGAGCGCCCCCGCGGCCGAGGTGCCGGCACTGCGAGAGGTGGTGCAGCAGGCGAACGCCGATGGCATCGACCTCAAGATCGTGGTGGTCGCCCGCAATCCGGGCATGGACACCGCGTTGCGCGACGTCGCGACCGTGGTGGGCGGCGACCACCCGGACTCCACTGTGCTGGTGCTCAGCCCGTCCTTTGTCGGCAGCTACAGCGGTAAGTTCCACCGGGCCCAGTTGGAAGCCGGTGAAGACGTCGCCAAAACCGGCAATCCGGTGGCCTCGGCACAGAATTTCCTGCACGAGTTGACCGCGCCCACGCTGCCGGGGGCGACCTGGACGGCATTGACGATCGTGCTGCTGCTCGGGGTGGCCGGGGCCATCGTCGGCACCCGCGCACTGCAACAGCGCAGCAAACGATCTGAGCCTTCGGTGTCGGGGCAAGAAAGCCAATCTGACCTGTTGTTCTAGTGAGCCTTGTGGCACCGAACAGCGAATTGAAATATCACCATTCGGTCACAACCGACTTAATTACAACGTTGTAGTCTGTTACTAAAGTTTCCGCAGTGGCTGATGTGACGTACGGTGCGAATGACGCATATGTTGCGTTCGGCGTTGTCGAAGGCTGGCGTCACCCGTTCGGCTGAGCCCTGAGGAGATCCGCGTCGCATGATTCGCAGCCACCGTGCCTCTCGTGCCCCCCGCGGCTCCGGCCGACTGGCCGCCGGGGTCGCCCAACCCGCCGGGGTGTCGGTGCTGGCCGCCGCGCTGCTGCTGGGCACGCCGGGGCTGGCACTGGCCGCCCCCGTACCGAGCCCGGACGGCCTCGCCGCCCTGATCGCCGATGTGGCCGAGGCCAACCAGCGCCTGGTGGATCTGGGCGCGGCGATCCAAGCCGAGAAGGAGAGTGTCAACAAGGCGGTGGTCGACGTCGCGACCGCGCGGGAGAATGCGGCCACCGCCGAGCAGGAAGTCGACGCCAGCCGGCAGGCCATCAAGGCCGCCGACGCCGCGATCGCGCAAGCTCAGCACCGCTTCGACAGGTTCGCCGCGGCCACCTACGTCAACGGCCCGTCGGACGGCTACCTGAAGGCCGCCGACCCGGCCGACGTCATCGCGACCGCGTCGGCCGCGCGGGCGCTGGCCGTCAGTTCCCAGCAGGTGCTGACCAACCTGCAGCGCGCCCGCACCGAGCAGGTGAACAAGGAGTCGGCGGCCCGGCTGGCCAAACAGCGGGCCGACCAGGCGGTCGTCGACGCCCAGGCCAGCCAGGACGCGGCGGTGGCCGCCCTCACCGACACCCAGCGCACGTTCGGCGAGCAGCAGCGGCAGATCGATCAGCTGGCGATCCAGCGCAGGGAGGCCCAGGCCAGGCTCGACCAGGCGCGCCGGCAGACGCCGTCGGCGCAGCAATCCGGGGCAGCGTCGGGGGACCGGTGGGACTCCGGCCGCGCCGGCGGCCGGGATGCCGACCCGGCCCCCGGACCCAGCCAGTGGGACCTCGCGCTGCCGATTGTCCCCGCCGGCCTGGCCAGCGGAGACCCGCTGACCGTCATCAACACGCTGCTGGGGATCTCGGCGACGTCGGCCCAGGCCACGGCCAACATGGGCCGCTCCTTCCTGCAGAAGATCGGCCTCGTCAAACCCGACGCCGTCGACTCCGGCATCACCAATGGCCGCATTCCACGGGTGTACGGGCGACAGGCATCCGAATACGTGATCCGGCGCGGTCTGGCGCAGCGGGGCGTGCCGTACTCCTGGGGCGGCGGAACCGCCACCGGCGCGAGCACCGGGATCGGTTCGGGTTCGGGCACCGTCGGGTTCGACTGCTCGGGGCTGGTGCTGTACTCGTTCGCCGGGGTGGGCATCAAGCTGCCGCACTACTCCGGTTCGCAGTACAACCTCGGCCGCAAGATCCCGTCGTCGCAGATGCGTCGCGGTGACGTCATCTTCTACGGTCCCGGGGGCAGCCAGCACGTGACGATCTACCTGGGCAACGGCCAGATGCTGGAGGCCCCCGACGTGGGGCAGACGGTGAAGGTCTCCCCGGTGCGCACCAGCGGCATGACGCCGTATGTGGTCCGTTACATCGAGTACTGACGAAGGGGCTATGCGACACACCATGTTTCGGGCTCTCCGGCTTCGCCGCCTGGCCGCGCTGCTCCTGGTGACGGCCGGGTTGAGCACGGGCCTGGCCGGTCCGGCCGCGGCCGAAGGGCCGTGGGACCCGACGCTGCCGCAGCTGATCAGCGCGGGGGCGCCCGGCGATCCGCTGGCCATCGCCAACGCCTCGCTGCAGGCCACCGCGCAGGCCACCCAGACCACGGTGGACCTGGGCCGCAAGTTCCTGTCCGGGCTCGGCATCAACCTGGGCGGCGCCGACGCCAGGGAATCGGCCAGCGTCGCACCCGGGAAGCGGGTGTACGGCCGGCAGGCGGTCGAGTACGTCATCGCGCGCGGCGGTTCGCAGCGGGGCGTGCCCTATTCGTGGGGCGGCGGCTCGCTGACCGGCCCCAGCAAGGGTATCGACGACGGTGCCGGAACCACCGGCTTCGACTGCTCGGGGCTGATGCGCTACGCCTTCGCCGGTGTCGGCGTGCTCATTCCGCGGTACTCCGGCGATCAGTACAACGCCGGCCGGCACATCCCCAAGGACCAGGCCAAGCGTGGCGACCTGATCTTCTACGGGCCCGGCGGCGGGCAGCACGTCACCATGTACCTGGGCAACGGCCAGATGCTGGAGGCGTCCAGCATCGCCGGCAAGGTCACCGTCAGCCCGGTGCGCACCGCCGGAATGACGCCGTATCTGACCCGCATCATCGAGTACTGACCCTCGCAGCGGGGAGTCCGCGTCGACGGAATCGGCGATGCCTGGAATAGTGAAGCGCATGCGTGCCGCCGGCTGATGATCGGTGGCCACGCCGGAACTCATGGCTCGACAAGGTTTAGCAGAAGGTCTCATGGAGGAGCGCCGATGACGTCACCAGATGGAACGCCCACCGCCGCCAGCGGCCTGCCGGGTCCGGATGGGCCTCCGGCCGGCGGCAACGGCCTGGCAGCCGAGGTGCGGGCGCTGGAGCGGATCATCTTCGAGGTCAAGCGCATCATCGTCGGCCAGGATCAGCTCGTCGAGCGCATCCTGGTGGGCCTGCTGGCCAAGGGGCATGTGCTGCTCGAGGGTGTCCCCGGGGTCGCCAAGACGCTGGCGGTGGAGACGTTCGCCCGGGTGGTCGGCGGCACCTTCGCACGCATCCAGTTCACCCCCGACCTGGTCCCGACCGACATCATCGGCACCCGCATCTACCGGCAGGGCAAAGAGGAGTTCGACACCGAACTCGGGCCGGTGATGGTGAACTTCCTGCTCGCCGACGAGATCAACCGGGCACCGGCCAAGGTGCAGTCGGCGCTGCTGGAGGTCATGCAGGAACGCAAGGTCTCCATCGGCGGCAAGACGTTCGCGCTGCCCAACCCGTTCCTGGTGATGGCCACCCAGAACCCGATCGAGCACGAGGGCGTCTACCCGCTGCCGGAGGCGCAGCGCGACCGCTTCCTGTTCAAGATCAACGTCGACTACCCGTCGCCGGAGGAGGAACGGGAGATCATCTACCGGATGGGCGTCAAGCCGCCGGAGCCCAAGCAGATCCTCAACCCCGGCGACCTGCTGCGGCTGCAGGAACTGGCAGCCAACAACTTCGTCCACCACGCGCTGGTCGACTACGTGGTGCGGGTCGTCATGGCCACCCGCAAGCCGGAGCAGTTCGGGATGCCCGACGTCAAGAGCTGGCTGAGCTTCGGTGCGTCGCCGCGCGCGTCGCTGGGCATCATCGCCTCGGCGCGGGCGCTGGCGCTGGTGCGCGGCCGCGACTACGTGATCCCGCAGGATGTCGTCGAGGTGATCCCCGACGTGCTGCGGCACCGGTTGGTGCTCAGCTATGACGCCCTCGCCGACGAGGTCACCGCCGACATCGTCATCAACCGGGTCATGCAGACCGTCCCGCTGCCGCAGGTGAATGCCGTTCCGCAGCAGCTGCAGTCGGCGCCCACGGTGAGCTCGGCGGCGGCTGGCGGTCGGTGAGCGATCCGGAGGCCCGGCCGCCGTCCGGGCCGGAAGCGGAGGACAGCGCGCCGCCGTCGATGTTGCGCGGGGATATCCGCGACCCCAAACTCGCGGCTGCGCTGCGCACCCTGCAGCTGACCGTCCGGCGCAAGCTCGACGGCATGCTGCACGGCGACCACCTCGGGTTGATCCCCGGTCCCGGTTCCGAGCCGGGCGAGTCGCGGCTCTATCAGCCCGGCGACGACGTGCGCCGGATGGACTGGTCGGTCACCGCCCGCACCACCCATCCGCACGTCCGCCAGATGATCGCCGACCGTGAGCTGGAGACCTGGCTGGTGGTCGATATGTCGGCGAGCATGGACTTCGGCACCGCGCGCTGCGAGAAGCGCGACCTGGCGGTGGCCGCCGCCGCCGCGATCACGTTCCTGAACAGCGGCGGCGGCAACCGGCTGGGCGCGCTGATCGCCAACGGCGAGCGGATCATCCGGGTGCCGGCCCGCTCCGGCCGGGTACACGAACAGACGTTGCTGCGCACCATCGCCACCACACCGCGCGCCGCGCCCGGTGTGCGAGGGGATCTGGCGGTCGCCATCGACGCGCTGCGCCGGCCGGAACGCCGCCGCGGGATGGCGATCATCATCAGCGACTTCCTGGGCCCGATCAACTGGCTGCGGCCGCTGCGCGCGATCGCGGCCCGCCACGAGGTGCTCGGCATCGAGATCCTCGACCCGCGCGACGTCGAGTTACCCGACGTCGGCGACGTCGTCCTGCAGGACACCGAATCCGGGGTGGTCCGCGAGTTCACCATCGACGAGCGGCTGCGCGACGACTTCGCCCGGGCCGCAACCGCCCACCGCGGCGACGTCGCCCACGCGCTGCGCAGTTGCGGGGCACCGCTGATGGCCCTGCGCACCGATCGGGACTGGATCGCCGACATCGTCCGGTTCGTCGAATCCCGCCGGCGCGGGGCTTTCGCGGGAATCTGAGGCAACCGATGGCGAGCAGACACAAAGGTCCCCATTTCGGGTCCCGAATGGGTGCTTTTGCGTCTGCTCGGCACTGATAGAGACAGGCCATTCAATGACACTGCCGTTACTCGGGCCGATGACGCTGTCCGGCTTCGCCAACCCGTGGTTCTTCCTGTTCCTGCTGGTCATCGTGGGCCTGGTCGCGCTGTACGTGGTCATGCAGGTGGCCCGCCAGCACCGGATCCTGCGGTTCGCCAACATGGAGCTGCTGGAGAGCGTGGCACCCAAGGCGCCGAACCGCTGGCGGCACCTGTCGGCCATCCTGCTGCTCAGTGCGCTGGTGTTGTTCACCATCGCGATGGCCGGTCCGACCCACGACGTCCGGATCCCGCGCAACCGCGCGGTGGTGATGCTGGTGATCGACGTTTCGCAGTCGATGCGGGCCACCGACGTCGAGCCGACCCGGCTGGCCGCCGCCCAGGAGGCCGGCAAGCAGTTCGCCGACGAGCTGACCCCCGGCATCAACCTGGGCCTGATCGCCTACGCCGGCACCGCGACCGTGCTGACCTCGCCGACCACCAACCGGGAGGCCACCAAGTCGGCGATCGACAAGTTGCAGCTGGCGGACCGCACCGCCACCGGGGAGGGCATCTTCACCGCGCTGCAGGCGATCGCCACGGTGGGCGCGGTGATCGGCGGCGGCGACACCCCCCCGCCGGCACGCATCGTGCTGCTCTCCGACGGCAAGGAGACCGTGCCGTCGAACCCGGACAACCCCAAGGGCGCGTTCACCGCCGCGCGCACCGCCAAGGACCAGGGCGTGCCGGTGTCGACGATCTCGTTCGGCACCCCGTACGGCTACGTCGAGATCAACGACCAGCGCCAGCCGGTGCCGGTCGACGACGAGTCGCTGAAGAAGATTGCCGATCTCTCCGGTGGCACCGCCTACACCGCGTCCAGCCTGGCGCAGCTCAAGGACGTCTACTCGACGCTGCAGGACCAGATCGGCTACGAGACGATCCGGGGCGACGCCAGCACCGGCTGGCTGCGGCTGGGCGCGCTGGTGCTGGTGCTGGCCGGCCTGGCTGCGCTGCTGCTGAACCGCCGCCTCCCGGTTTAGCCGTTGACTCTGCGCTCACCAGGCAAAAGTGCGAGAAGACCGCGGGGTGGACGCAGAGTCAACGCGCTGGTCGGATAGGTTGACCGGGTGACAGCTACCGGCAAGCCCCCGTTCGTATCCCGCTCCGTGCTGGTCACCGGAGGCAACCGCGGCATCGGACTGGCGATCGCGCAGCGTTTGGCCGCCGACGGGCACAAGGTGGCGGTCACCCACCGGGGCTCCGGGGCCCCCGAGGGGCTGTTCGGGGTGGTCTGCGACGTCACCGACAGCGCCGCTGTCGACCGCGCGTTCACGGCTGTCGAGGAACACCAGGGCCCGGTGGAGGTGCTGGTGTCCAACGCGGGCATCTCCAAGGACGCGTTTTTGATGCGGATGACCGAGGAGCGGTTCGAAGAGGTCATCGACGCCAACCTGACCGGAGCGTTCCGGGTGGCGCAGCGGGCGTCGCGCAGCATGACCAAGAAGCGGTTCGGCCGGATCATCTTCATCGGCTCGGTCTCCGGCATGTGGGGCATCGGCAACCAGGCCAACTACGCCGCGGCCAAGGCCGGCCTGATCGGCATGGCCCGCTCGATCTCCCGGGAACTGTCCAAGGCCGGCGTCACCGCCAACGTGGTGGCACCGGGCTACATCGACACCGAGATGACCCGGGCGCTGGACGAGCGGATCCAGGCCGGCGCACTGGAGTTCATCCCGGCCAAGCGGGTCGGCACCGCCGAGGAGGTCGCCGGGGCGGTCAGCTTCCTGGCCTCCGAAGACGCGAGCTACATCGCCGGCGCGGTGATCCCGGTCGACGGCGGCATGGGCATGGGCCACTAGAAAGGACTTCATATGGCAGGCATTCTGGACGGCAAACGCATCCTGGTCACCGGGATCATCACCGACGCCTCGATCGCGTTCCACATCGCC
>CAZGGK010000003.1:0-142043 GCA_964525125.1 uncultured Mycobacterium sp. | reverse complement strand
CGGCTGGGCGGGCACACTCACGGCATCGGCATCGGCATCGGCATCGGCATCGGCATCGGCATCGGCATCGGCACCGTTCTCCGATTCCGCGGTCCCAGCGGAATTCTGCCCGGCTTCCCGGCGCAGCTTGAGCAGTTTGGCGCGCGCGCGGGCGGCCTCGGCCATGGCCTCGGCGGCCGTGGCCTCGGCTTCGGCGAGTGTCAACGCGTCGGGGGCGTCGGCTTCCAGCGGGCATCCAAGCGCTGCGGCGCTCCCCGCGTCATCGCAGGCCGCGCTCGGCTTCGCCTGCTTACGCAACCGCATCGGGTCTCCCGTCCGTCCTGCGGCCAGCACCGACAACGGCCCCCACCGGGCCGCCCCGAAACGGTAGCACCGGGGGACGGTCGAGGGTGGGGTGGAAGTTGTGGCGCAGATACGTCACCAGGGGCGCAGTGAGCAGAGTGCCCCCTTGGTGCCGGCGTCGGTGGCCACGACGACATCGTCGACCCGGAGCTCGCAAACGAAGCCGGGCGCGGCCAGCTCGCGATGGTGGCCGGGGAGCGACACCACCACCATCGCCCAGTCGGCGGGGTCGGCCAGCGTCGTCTCCAGCACCCAGGGGTGGTTCGGCCCGACGTCGGTGTCCGCGCGCGGGCTGTAGAGGTACGGGTTGTGGCTGTACTCGCCGAAGTTGGGCGGCTGGACCTGCCGGTAGTAGATCAGCGCGCCGGTGGCCTGCGTCGCGCTGACGCTGTAGCGGACCCGATGCTGGGGCGGGTCGTCGGCGCCCGCCGGTGTGGCGGCTGCCAGTGCGCCCGATGCCGCGACGGCCAACAGTGCCGCGGTGCGGGTCGCGAGGGCTTTCACGGACTCCTCCACTGCTCCGCAGTCGTCTGACTGGATACTGGCCGACTGTATGCCGCGGGCGGACTTCGTGGGCTGAAATCTGCCGTCGGGGAGCTGCGATGTGAGATTGGCATTCTTCGGAAGCGAGAATAACATGTCGCGGCGCTTCGCGCCGGTGCTCCGATAGCCCGGTGGCCGGGATGGCCGGCAGTCGCCGGCTCCTCCCCGCCGTGACTCGCTACGGTGCGACGATGTCGGCGATCGCGCTGTGAAGGGGCCCCGACTCTCGCCGCGGCGTTAAGTATCAACTACTTGACAATAAATCGACCGCTCTATAGCGTCGGCGCCACGGGGCCCCGCAACTCGAACCCGACCTCGAATCTGACTGGGACAGGAGTGGTCATGGCGCGTTTTCCCAAGCCGGCCGAGGGCAGTTGGACGCAGCACTATCCCGAACTCGGTACCGGGCCGGTGTCGTACCGGGACTCCATCAGCCCGGAGGTCTACGAGAAGGAGCGGGTGGCAATATTCAAGCGGGCGTGGCTGAATGTCGGTCGGGTGGAGCAGATTCCGCGAAAGGGCAGCTATTTCACCAAGGAAATCAAGGCTGCCAACACGTCGATCATCGTGGTGCGGACGGCGGCCGGCGAGGTCAAGGCCTACGACAACGTCTGTCGGCACCGGGGCAACAAACTGGTGTGGGACACCATGCCGCTGGAGGAAGTCAGCGGCAACTGCCGGCAGTTCACCTGCAAGTACCACGGTTGGCGTTACGACCTCGACGGCAACCTGACCTTCGTGCAGCAGGAGGAGGAGTTCTTCGACCTCGACAAACGTGACTTCGGATTGGTCGGCGTGCACTGTGAGGTGTGGGAGGGCTTCATCTTCGTCAACTTCGCCGCGACACCGGAACAGTCGCTGCGCGAGTTCCTCGGGCCGATGGTCACGGCGCTGGAGGGCTACCCGTTCGCCCGGATGACGTCGCGGTGGCAATACCGATCCGTCGTCAACGCCAACTGGAAGCTCTTCCTGGACGCGTTCCAGGAGTTCTACCACGCGCCGATTCTGCACGGGAACCAGACGCCCACGGCCTTCCGGTTGTCAACCGCCGAAGCGGGTTTCGAAGCGCCCCACTACGGTATCGAGGGACCGCACCGGCTGGTGAGCACTTCGGGGGTGCGGGCCTGGGAGATGCCGGAAGACATGCGCAAACCCATCGAGGAGATCTGCCAGGGCGGCCTGTTCGGGCCGTGGGAGAAGGTGGACCTCGGTGTGTTGCCCGACGGCGTCAACCCGGCGAAATGTGATCCCTGGGGCCTGGATTCGTTCCAGATCTTCCCCAACTTCGCCATCGTGCTCTGGAGTCAGGGCTGGTACCTGACCTACCACTACTGGCCCACCTCGCACGACTCGCACATCTTCGAAGGCACCCTGTACTTTCCGCAGCCGCGTAGCCCCCGCGAGCGGGTCGCTCAGGAACTCGCCGCAGTGTCGTTCAAGGAGTACGCATTCCAGGACGCCAGCACCCTGGAGGCGACGCACACGATGATCGGCACGGGTGCGGTGGAGAACTTCCTGCTCAACGACCAAGAGATCTTGATCCGGCATTTCCACCACGAAACCGCGGCATGGATCGCCGACTACGAACAAACGACCGCGAAGGTGTGAGGCGCCATGACGAACATGCTGCCGGTGGAGTTCGCCGACCTCGAACCGTTCAACGACTGGTGTCTGCCGTCCGAACCCGAGCGTTATGCCAAGCGCCTGAACAGTTCCATGTCCGACATGCAGGCGTTCTACGACGTGATCACCGCACGTGCCGAAGAAGCCCTGGCCTACTGCGACAAGTTCACCCTCGATGACCTGCCCGAGGACGTGCTGAACCTCATGCACCTGCTGTATTCCATGATCACGGTGTCGTTCCCGGCCGAATCCTGGAAGCAGCCGCGGGTTCCCGACTGCGGTGGCGCTGTCATCGATTGTGTCTCCGAGCCGTACCCGTGAGCGAGATCTCGGTGCTGCGGGCCGCCCGGTGGCTCGACGTCGACGCCGGCGAAGTGCGCTCGCCGGCCGTCGTGGTGGTCGAGGGAGACCGCATCGCGGCGATCGATCCGCCCGAACCTCCGCCCGGCACCGCGGACGTGATCGACCTCGGCGACGTGACACTGCTGCCGGGTCTGATGGACATGGAACTCAATCTGCTCATCGGCGGGCCCGGCTCGCCCGAGGGCCTGCCGACACCGTTGCACGGCGTGCAGGACGACCCGGCGTACCGCACGCTGCGCGGCGCGGTGAACGCACGCACCACGCTCGACGCCGGGTTCACCACCGTGCGCAACCTCGGGCTGATGGTCAAGACCGGTGGCTACCTGCTCGACGTGGCATTGCAGCGCGCCATCGACCAGGGCTGGCACGTCGGTCCGCGTATCTATCCGGCCGGTCACGCCGTCACCCCCTACGGCGGCCACCTGGATCCGACGGTGTTCCAGCGGCTGGCGCCGGGGATCATGCCGCTGTCGGTGGCCGAGGGGATCGCCAACGGCGTGCCGGATGTCATCGCCTGCGTGCGCTACCAGATTCGCCATGGCGCCAAGCTGATCAAGGTATCGGCGTCGGGCGGGGTGATGTCACACAGCACGTCCCCGGGGGCCCAGCAGTACTCGGATGCCGAATTCGCCGCGATCGCCGACGAGGCCCACCGTGCCGGGGTGCGGGTCGCCGCGCACGCCGTGGGGGACACCGCGATCCGGGCCTGCATCCGGGCCGGCATCGACTGCATCGAGCACGGCTTTCTGGCCAGTGACGAGACCATCCAGATGATGGTCGACCACGGCACCTTCCTGGTCTCGACCACCTACCTGACCGACGCGATGGCCATCGACCGGATCGCACCGGAGCTGCGCAAGAAGGCCGCCGAGGTCTTCCCCCGAGCTAAAGCCATGCTGCCCAAGGCCATTGCCGCGGGCGTGCGGATCGCCTGCGGCACCGACGCGCCGGCCATCCCGCACGGCCAGAACGCCATGGAACTCTGCGCGCTCGTCGAACGGGGCATGTCCCCGGCGCAGGCGCTGCGGGCGGCAACGGTCACCAGCGCGGAACTCATCGACGCCGATCATGAGCTGGGTCGGCTGGCACCCGGCTACCTGGCCGATATCATCGCGGTGCCGGGAGACCCGACCCGCGACATCGCCACCACCCGCGACGTGCGATTCGTCATGAAAGACGGTCAGATCCACAAGCGGTAGGAGAGCGGACATGGAACTCGACGAAAACATCCTGTGGCTGCTCAAGCAGGCCTTCTACTATTCGCTGACGACGGTGAACGAAGCGATCAGCGAGCACGGGGTCAGCACCGCGCAGATCGGATTGCTCCGTCAACTCGCCAATGAGCCGGGCCTTTCGGGGGCCGAGCTGGCCCGGCGCCTGTTGATCACCCCGCAGGGCGTGCAGCTTGCCCTGACCGCGCTGGAGCGGCGCGGGCTGGTCGAGCGCAAACAGGATCCCCGTCACGGTCGGATTCTGCAGGCGTATCTGACCGATGAGGGGCGGGCGGTGACCGCGGCGGTGCTCGATGACGCGATCAGTGCACATCGGCAGGTGTTCGGTGTCCTCACCGCAAACGAGCAGGCGACGCTGGGCGCACTGCTCGCCCGCATCATCGAGCAGGGCACCGGCCACACGCCGATCCCCGACCACGTCGATCTCTGAACAGCCGTCGCGTCACCGGGCCGGTTTCGGTGCGGCGAGCTCGGCGAGGGCGGACAAGAACAACTCGTCCATTCGTGGGCTCAACTCGGCGAGCGTCGTGGCGCTGGCGTAGCTGGCCGAGCCGAAGACGCGTTCGAGCCCGTCCGGCTCGGCGGCGGCACCGACGGCAAGGCAGAGGCAGGCAACGCCGTCTGCGCGCAGTTCCTCAAGGGCCTTGTGGGCGTCGGATTCCGCATAGCGGCCCTCGTATCCCTGGTCATAGGGGAAGCCATCGGAAAGAACGAGCAGTAGCCGATTGGGTGTGCCCGCTTCGGCCTTGAGGATCTCGCCCGCCCCGCGGATGCCGGCGCCGAGCCGGGTGTAGCTCGACGGTTGGAGCTGGTTGAGCCTGGCCCGTCCGACGGCGCTGAACCGTTGCTCGAACGCCTTTATCATCGGGAGCTGCACCGCGTGTCGGCCCTGCGACCGGAACGCGTAGACGGCCACCCGGTCGCCGAGTTCTTCCAGAGTTGCGGCCAGCGTGGCCGCTGCCCGTCGCTGATGGTCGTGTACGGCCAGGCCCTCGGGGTCGGTGTCGGTCGCCGATCCGGAAGCATCCAGCAGGATGAGCACACCCAGGTTGCGCGCCAGCTTGCGGCGTTCGGTGTAGACGTGCTCCGGTGCCGAGTAGCCGGAGCGCAGATCGACGAACAGGTCGATCAGCGCCTCGATGTCCAACTCGTCGCCGTCGGCGCGGCCGCGTAAGACTTTGGGGCCCAAGCCGACACGCGACAGGCGCCGACGAAGCACGTCGTCGTGCACGACACCGGCGCCGGATACGTCCGCGGCGACCGTGAGTGGGAAATCGACGACCCGGCACCAATCCGGACGGTAGCGGTTCTTGAACACATCCCACTCCGGATGAAGTGAGCCGCCCACGCCCAGCGCGGCCCCGGGTTTGTCGTCATCGGTGAATCGGATCTGCGTCGGCAGCGGCCGGGCGTTCGGGCCGACCGCGGATACCCGCCGAATCGAGCGAACCTGCAACTGCGCACCGGCGGCGCTGTCGCTCGGTGACCGGGAATCGCCGAGCATCTTGCGGAGGAAGTCCGAGACCGTCTGCGAGTTGAAGAGCGGATTGGCGAACAGTTTGAGAATCTTGCTCTCTTCAGATCGCCCGCCACCGTCGTCATCGTCGTCGCCATCGGCCTCGGGCAGATCGATGACGTCGAATTCCAGCCGCAGATCCTTATTCGTGGCCTTCGTGCCCGGTCCGTCCGGCGACGCGAGCAGCCGGGAGGGCCTGATGACGCCGAACCACCGCGGAGCATCGGCGACCTCGGTTCGGCGCCTGGCCACCGCGAGTGACTCGTCGGCGCTCGCCGTTTCCGGGTCCCCGCCGAGGCGCAGCGCCGCCGCGAGCGGAACCACCTCGGCGAGCTCGGCGAGAACGCGGTGCCCCTCCAGGGAAAGGTAACGGCGGGCCAGCGACGGGCGTGCGCGCAACGCCTTCACCAGCCGCGGATCCAGGCTCCCGGCACCCAGCAGCGCGCTTTGGACCAGCACCTCGCGACGCTGCTGCTCGATGGCAGCGCCCGCCGACACGAAGACGATGCGGCCGTTCGTGTGAGCGGCCTCGCCCGCCGGTGCCCGCGCAACGCCGACCGACCTGCCGGCGAGGTGGCTGGCGAGGAGCCGGAACCGCTCCGGCGCTTCGGGGTCGGAAGCGGTCACTTCCGGGGCAGAACGGCATCGATGAGTTCACCGAGTGCGCGGATGACGTCGGCGTCGTCGGAGAGGGCCGCGACGATGGCGGACTGCACCGCGCTGCGCAGATTGAGCCCCCCGGCGACCAGGCTACCGGCCAGGATCAGCATCCGGGTCGAGGAGACTTCGCGCAGCGGGGAGTTGTCGAGGTTCCGGATGGTGTTGCCCAGGTTGACCAGAACACGCGCCGTCTCGACATCGACCCCGGCCTCGTGGGCGACCACCTCTGTCTCGATCCCGGCGGGCGGGAAGCCCAGTTCGATGGCCACGAACCGCTGCCGGGTCGACTCCTTGAGGTTTTTGAGCACGCTCTGGTAGCCGGGGTTGTAGGAGATCACCAGCTGAAACCCGGGCGCTGCGGGCACTGTCACGCCGAGTCGATCGACCGGGAGTTCACGGCGGTGATCGGCGAGCGGATGGATGACCACGGTGGTGTCCTGACGCGCCTCGACCACCTCGTCGAGATAGAAGATGGCACCCCCGCGCACGGCGCGAGTCAACGGCCCGTCCACCCAGACCGTTTCGCCGCCTTTGAGCAGGAACCGGCCCACCAGATCCGCCGAGGTCATATCCTCATGGCCCGCAACGGTTATCAGGTCGCGACCGAGCGTGTGGGCCATCGCCTCCACGAAGCGGGTCTTGCCGCATCCGGTGGGGCCCTTCAACAGCACCGGAAGACCGCGACCGGCCGCCGCGGCGAAGACCGCCACCTCATCGCCGACCCCGCGATAGAACGGCGACGCCGGCGCGGATGCGGCAACCGCGCCGTGACTATTTGTCAGCACCTGATTCCCCTCGCTGGAACGGGATGGTTTTGGGGAGCTCCGTGCCCGGCGGCAGGACCAGGTCGCCGTCGGTATTGATATAGCCGGAATGCTTGGTCGGCATCGGCAGAACGGGATCCGGGCAGGGCATGTCGGTCCCGGCGCCGCAGAGGCCACCGGTGAAGTAGGAGCGCTTCAAGTGGTCTTCCGGCCACGGGTCGGCATGCATGGCGAACCACTGAACGGGGCCCATGTAGAAGAAGAAGAAACACCCGCTGACACCGGCGAAGATCGCCAGAAACCGGGTGATCTGCTGGCCGACGAAGCCCGCGCGGACCTGGTCGAGTCCGCGCTCGACGACCGTGCGGCCGCGATCGTCGGTGAAGTAGCGCAGACAGCACAGTGCCGCCTGCACCGCCCCCCACATGAGTCCCTCGTAGACGGGCCACTGGTAGTAGGTGCCGGCATTGATCGACACCGCCCGGATGGAACCGGGGTAGGTGTACAGGCCGATCGGCAGCAGGACCAGGCCCTCCATCACGAAGTCGAAGACGAACGAGATGGCGTAGGTGGCGATGATCAGTCGAAGGTTACTGATGCCAGGCCAGTGCCCCTTGATCCTTCGCATCACCCAGCACCCCGCGATGGTGATGAGCAGAACTCCCCAGGTATACCCCGGAGCGTTCGTCAACAGCGGTTCGGCCACCTGGCGACCCGGCTCCTCGGGCGACACCCACCCCGGGATGTGCGACGTCCAGGCGCCCCGATTCCACAGCCAGGTGTTGTAGGTGCACCACGTGTTGAAGTAGTTCAGCAGTGGGTCCTGGAAGAACATCAGACCCATCGATGCAACGAGCATGCCGTCCAGCGTGATTCGTCGTTCGCGACGCCACGGCCGGATCAAGAACCACCACACTGCGAACGGCAGGCCGATCCACATCAGGGCCGCGTTCGCGATGAGCGGCACCTTCATGTACATCGGCGGATCGTTCGGACCGGTGGGCACCCGCTCGAAATAGGGACCGGTGATCCAGCGGGTCCACACGTACAGCTGCAACGCCAGCAGTGCGCCGCCGATGGTGGCCCAGATCGTGACCGGCTTGACCGCCAGCTGAGCCGATGAACCGGGTTGGCCTGTTCCGCTCAGTGATTCGGTGACGGCAGCGCCCTTGTTCTTGCTGGAAAGATCGCTCACGGTTTCCGCCTGCTCACAGGATGGTGGGTCAGCAATTCAGTTACCTCGGTCGTAGGGAACGGTTTTCGGGAACTCGACGCCGGGCGGCAGGACGAGTACGCCGTCGGTGTTGATGTAGCCGGAGTTCTTGGTCGGGATCGGCAGGGCGGGATCCGGGCACGGCCGGTCGGTCCCGTACCCGCAGATGCCGCCCATCATGAAGTACGAGCGCTTCAGGATGTCGTCCGGCCAAGACTCCGCGTGCAGGGCGAACCACTGCGATGGAATGGTGTAGAACACGAAGAAGGACGCACTGAGTGCCGCGAAGATCGCCAGGAACCGGGTGAACTGCTGCTTGACGAAGCCGCCCTTGATCTGTTCCAGTCCCCGCTCGACGAATGACCGGCCCCGGTCGTCGGTGAAGTAGCGCAGCGCGCACAACCCGGCCTGGACACCACCCCACATGATTCCCTCGTAGACCGGCCACTGGTAGTACGTGCCGGCATTGATCGACCAGGACTTGATCGCACCGGGGTAGGTGAACAGCCCCATCGGCATCAGGAACATGCCTTCGATGAAGAGATCGAAGATGAAGGTCCAGACGATCAAAACGCCGATCAGCCCGCGGTTGCTGATGTTGGGCCAGCGCGCCTTGGCCTTGCGCATCACCCAACAGCCGAGGATTGTGCACATCAGCACCCCGGACGCGTAGCCCGGCGCGTTCATCAGGAGTGGCTCGGCCATCGTCCGGCCCGGTTCGCCGAACGACACCCAACCGGGAACGTCCTGCACCCATGAGCCGCGGTTCCACATCCAGGTGTTGTAGGTGCACCAGGTGTTGAAGTAGTTCAGCAGTGGGTCCTGGAAGAAGATCAGACCGCAGCCCACCAGCATCATGCCGTCCAGCGTGATGCGCCGCTCGCGGCGCCAGGGCCGAATGATGAAGTGGTAAAAGCCGATCGGGAAACCGGCCATGATCACGGTGGTCCAGGTGATCAGCACCGCCTTCATCGCCAGCGGCGGATCGCTCGGGCCCGCTGGCACCCGCTCGAAATTGGGCCCGACGAGCCACCGGATCCACACGTACAGCTGAAAGGCAAGGATCAGCCCGCCGGCGATGGCCCAGAGTCGGACGGGTTTGGATGCGGGCTGAGCCTGGGTGCCCAGTGCTCCTGCGCCGCCCCGTGACTCGGTGACCGAGGTCGGGTTCTTGCTGCCGGACAGTCCCCTCATCACACCCTTCTCGCTCCCGGTCGCCGGTGGGCTCACGACTCGATGAACATACCAGCAAGTATCTCGGTAACCAATAGGGTTCTCAGATTCTATGGCACAATTGCCGGCATGGCAGAGCGTTGGACCCGAGAGCGCCGGGTGGCGCACACCCGGTCGCTACTGCTGGATGCCGCCGAGGACGTGTTCGCCGAAAAGGGCTTCACAACAGCGACTCTCGATGACATCGCGTATGCGGCCGGATACACCAAGGGCGCCATCTACAAGCACTTCGCCACCAAGGAAGACCTGTTTCTGGCGGTGAACGACCGGTACTGGCGGAGCTATTTCGACAACTTCGCCGAGGTGATGTCGGCGGCGCCGCAGGTCGGCGAGCGCGAGCTCGACGGGATCGCGGAGCGGTGGCGCCAGCTGAGCCGTGATCGCGGAGCCGAGCATGCTGCCCTGGGGCACGAGTTCGCCCTCTACCTGTTGCGAAATCCCGAGGTGCGGGAACGGGTGGCCGCCAAGAGGTCCGAGGTCGTCGAGGCGCTGGGCAACTTCATCGTCGAGGGTGTCGAACGGCTGGGCGGAACGCTGCTGATCCCGCCGCAGACGTTCGCCCAGGTGCTCATCGCCACCAGTGACGCAGTCGTGCTGAGCTGCCAACTCGACGACGTCGACCTGTACCGGCCGGTTCTGGAGATGTACGTTTCGGCGATCAAGCTGCCCTGAGTCCGTCGGGTGGGCCGGGCAGTACCGGGTGGTGAAACACCACGATGCGGCTCCGGGACATCAACTACTTGAGTCAATAACAAGTACTTGATACTCTCCGTGGGGTGCGGCGCCGTGCGGCCTCCACCCCACCGGAGTCGACCAGCAGCCGTTCGACGGGAGTGGTCTACCAGTGAGGGCGAGACATTGTCGATGAGCACGACCCGGGTTGCGGTGGTCACCGGCGGGGCGTCGGGGATGGGTGAGGCGACCTGCCACGAACTGGGCCGCCGCGGACATCGCATTGCGGTTTGCGACATCGACGATCGCGCCGCCCAGCGGGTGGCGGAAGATCTGCGCGAGGCCGGGGTGGCCGCGCTCGGTATCGCCGCCGACGTCGCCGACCGAGACACGGTCGATGCGGCGTTCGCCGCAGTGCAGGGCGAATTGGGGCCGCCCGCCATCCTGGTCACCAGCGCCGGACTGTTCGGCTATTCGGCGTTCGCCGACATCACCGGCGAGTCGTGGGCGCGGATGATCGACGTCAACCTGACCGGAACGTTCCACTGCTGCCAGGCAGCGCTGCCCGGCATGGTCGCCGCGGGATGGGGCCGCATCGTGATGATCTCGTCGTCGAGCGCTCAGCGCGGATCGCCGTTCGCCGCGCACTATGCGGCATCCAAAGGCGCCTTGATCACACTGACCAAATCCCTTGCCCGCGAATATGCTTCGCAGGGAATTACGGTCAACAACATTCCGCCGTCGGGCATCGAGACGCCGATGCAGCACCGGGCGCAGGCCGACGGGTATCTGCCGCCCAACGAACAGATCGCCGCCAACATCCCGGTCGGATACCTGGGAACGGCATCCGATGTGGCGGCTGTGGCAGGGTTCCTGTGCTCCGAGGAGGCCCGCTTCATCACCGGTCAGGTAATCGGAGTCAACGGCGGGGCAGTGATGTGACAGTCAAGGAGGTTTCCATGAAGCGATCAGGCCGGCCGGCTGAGGGGTCCTGGACCGAACACTATCCGGACCTGGGTACCGGATTGGTGTCGTTCGTCGATTCGACCTCGCCGCAGTTCTTCGAGCTGGAGCGAGAAGCGGTCTTCCGGCGTGCCTGGCTCAATGTGGCCCGTGTCGAAGAGATTCCACGCGCCGGCAGTTACGTGACCAAAGAGATCGAGGTAGCCCGTGCCTCGGTTGTCCTGGTCAAAGGCGACGACGGCGAAATTCGGGCCTTCTACAACATCTGTCGCCACCGCGGACACAAACTCCGCTGGGACGACTTCCCGGACCGCGAGACCGCCGGGGAGGGTCCGGAACTCGTCTGCAAGCACTGCGGCTGGCGCTACGGTCTCGACGGTGAGTTGCAATCGGGAAACGGCGACGCCGACACCGAGGGTTACGGTCTGGCCCCGGTGCACTGCGACATCTGGAACGGGTTCGTCTTCATCAATTTCGCCATCGAGCCGCGACAGGGCCTGCGCGAATTCCTCGGCCCGATGATCACCGGCCTCGATGACTATCCGTTCGCCAAACTGACCGAACGCTACGACTGGGTCGCTCACAACAACAGCAACTGGAAGATCTTCGCCGACGCGTTTCAGGAGTACTACCACGTGCCGGCCCTGCACTCTCAGCAGGTGCCCGCGAAGGTGCGTGATCCCAACGCCAGCTTCACCTGTGGGCATTTTCAGCTCGACGGCCCGCACCGGCTGGTCTCCACGGCCGGCCAGCGCCGATGGCTGCGTCCCCCGGAGTACATGTACCCGATCGAGCGGGCCACCCACAGTGGGCTGGTCGGTCCCTGGCAGACCCCTGACATCGGTGAGCTGCCGGCCGGGGTGAATCCCGGCGGCATCGAACCGTGGGGCATCAGCAACTTCCAGATCTTCCCCAACACCGAGATCCTCATCTACGGCGGCTGGTATCTGCTGTACCGATACTGGCCCACCTCGCACAACACCCACCGGTTCGAGGCCTACACCTATTTCCATCCGGCCCGCAATGTGCGTGAGCGGATCGAGCACGAGGTCGCGGCCGTGGTGCTCAAGGAGTTCGCGCTCCAGGATGCCGGAATGCTCGGCGGCACCCAGGCGGCGCTGGAATACGGCGTCATCGACGACTACCCGCTGGGCGATCAGGAAATCCTCGTGCGCCACCTGCACAAGGTGGTGGCGGACTGGGTCGATGCCTACCGCAGCGACCAGGTTGCGACAGGAGCGTCGCGATGACCACTGCCCGCCTGCCCAGTGCTTTCGCCGAACTAGAGGGGTTCGCTGAAGGATGGTGCCTGCCAACCGAAACCGAACGCTTCAACCGACGCATTACCAGCACCATCCCCGAGATGCGGGAATTCTACGACGCGTTCTTCCCGCGACTGGAGGAAGCGATCGACTACTGCGACAAGTTTGCGCTGGACGAACTTCCAGAGGACGCACTCAACCTGCTGCAGCTGATCTATTCGCTGGTCATGGTTGCGATGGCGGTGGAGATCATGGGTCAGCCCGCCCCGGTCGACGCTGCCGACGCCGTCATGATCCGCACCGGCGGTCCGGTGCCGTGACCGGGCATTCCGGGAATTTCCCTGTCAGAAAGGACAAACCATGGCTGTGCTCACGATCAACAAGCTGACGGCATCGGTCGGCGCCGAGGTCCACGGTGTGAATCCGGAGCAGCTGGCCTCCGACGATGGACTGGGAGCGGCGGTGTTGCAGGCGCTGGAGGACAACGGGGTCCTGGTCTTCCGCGGTCTGCACCTCGATCCCCGCACCCAGGTCGCGTTCTGCGGCCGACTCGGCACCATCGACTATTCCTCGGACGGTCATCACGAGGTCGCCGGGATCTATCCGGTCACCTTGAACACCGCGAAGAACTCCTCGGCGGGCTACCTGCGCGCCACCTTCGTGTGGCATATCGACGGTTGCACGCCGACGGGTGGGGATTACCCGCAGAAGGCGACCGTGCTTTCGGCGAAGCAGGTGGCGGAGCGCGGCGGGGAGACCGAGTTCGCCAGCGCATACGCCGCCTATGACGCGCTGACCGACGACGAGAAGCAGCGCGCCGGCCTGCTGCGGGTCGTGCACTCGCTGGAGGCCTCGCAGCGCCGGGTCACCCCCGACCCGACGCCGGAAGAGCTGGCGCGGTGGCGCTCCCGGCCCACCCACGAGCACCCCCTGGTGTGGACCCATCGGACCGGTCGCAAGTCGCTGGTGCTGGGGGCCTCCGCGGACTACATCGTCGGCATGGATCTCGACGAGGGCCGCGCGCTGCTTGCCGATCTGCTCGACCGCGCCACCGTCGCCGATCGGGTCTACAGCCATACCTGGTCGGTGGGTGACACCGTCATCTGGGACAACCGCGGTGTGCTGCATCGCGCCGCGGCCTACGACGCCGATTCGCCCCGGGAGATGTTGCGTACCACCGTGCTCGGTGATGAACCCATCCAGTGACCAGCGTGGCCGGCAACGAAGACAAGGAGGTTCGCCCGTGCAGACGACACTCCCGGGCAACTGGGTCGACAACGCCACCACCCTCGATGACATTGCGCCCGGCCGGTACCGGATGGAGATCCCGACGGACCGGTTCACCTCGCCCGAATTCGCCGCCCGGGAGCGGACTGCGATCTGGATGAAGTCCTGGCAGGTCGTTGGGCGGGTCGACGAACTGGCCAAGTCCGGCGATTGGAAGCAGTACCGAATCCTCGATCAGTCCTTCATCGTCGTGCGCGGTCGGGACGAGAAGGTTCGCGGCTTTGTCAATTCCTGCCGGCACCGCGGCAACCTGCTGTGCACCGAGGCGCGGGGCAACACCAAGCGCGGTTTCTTGTGCAACTACCACCTGTGGGCCTACGACCTGCAGGGACAGCTGACGGGTATGTTGCGTGAGTCGGTGGCGGGTCCGATCGACAAGAGCGCCCACGGGTTGATCGAGGTGCCGGTGGACACCTTCGCCGGTTTCATCTTCCTCAATCCGGACCCTCAGTCCGCTCCATTGCCGGAGTCCATCGGCGAGGAGGTCGCCACGATGCTGGCGCCGTATCACCTCGATGAGATGGTGACGGTGATGGACGTGACCGAGGCCATCGACTGCAACTGGAAGGTCGTCATGGACGCCTTCCAGGAGGGCTACCACATCAACGGCATCCATCCGCAGTTGCTCCGGGTGATCGACATCGATCCCGCCACCACGCGATACCGGTTCTTCGACCGGCACAGCGTCGCCGTGGCGCCATTCGATGTCGTCGGCGCCGGCGCCGACCAGCAGGTGGAGGGCATCATGGCGCTGCCCGATACCTTCCCCTCGACCGCGGCCGTCATGCCACGGTTCAAGGAGCTTCTCGCCGAGTATCAGGCGCCCGACGGCACGGTGAGCTTTCCCGACGGTGTCAAGGCCCGCACGCTGCTGCAGCGGGCAACCCGAGACACGTTGACCGGCATGGGTCTTGACGTCAGCGGATTGACCGATGCCCAGATGAGCGACAGCCACGGCTGGGTGCTGTTCCCCAACTTCTTCATGACGATTCGGGCCGGCGAAGCGCACATCATCATGTCGCTGCCGCATCCGGACGGTGACCCGAACAAGTGCATCTGGCATGTGGCCAGCTACATGTATCTGCCCGAGGAGCACAGAGCGGCCTTCACCGCCGAACCCCTGGTGGTCGACGAGCCGGGCAGCTACAAGTACTTCGAGGCGCTCCAGCAGGACTACGACCAGATGCCACGCCAGCAGGCCGGACTGCGCAACGCCATGCTCAAGGCCATGGCATTGGTCAGGGAGGAAGTCGTCATCGCGCACTTCCACTCGGTTGTCGACAGGTGCCTGGCCGCCTCGAAGGCCTGAAGCAACGAAGCGGAGGACAAACACGATGGACCTTGAGGAACGCGTCGACCACCATTGCCGGATGGCGAAGGCATACCGCAATGCCTATCTGCACCAAGGGGTCCAAGACGGAGAGGCGTACGAGGCATGGACCTTCGCCGACGACGGCGTGTATGCCTCGCCGTACTTCACCGGCGATCAGGTCTTTGCGTTCAAGGACTTTCCCTCCGACACCGCCCAGGCCGCAACGATGGAAGCGAAGGCGTACGCGCTGACCTTCCCGGACTGGAAGCCGGCCGGCTTCAACTACTGGGCCGCCGAGAACGGATTCGTGATGAAAACCCGATGGCAGGGCACGAGCAAAGACGGCACAGCGATGGGCTTCTACTCCTACAGCTTCGTCGAGACCAACGAAAACGGCGAGGTGTCACGGTGGGAGACGCATGTCAACGATGAGTACAGTCCGTTCCTCCAGGTCGCGATCGGAGTCAGCGGGCCGTTCCATGGCACCGGCGAATATCTCGACGCGTTGCGGCGCTGTCTGGACAACGCCGGTGTCTAGCCACCTCGACGTCGCCATCGACGCCTACACCGGCAGGTCGCGAGCGGTGCTGCAATACACCTTGACCGTCAAGCGTCTGGTCGACGCCGCCAAGCGGACCGCATTCACCGCCGCTGACTTCGCACCGCTGGCTGCGCTCGTTGACACCGAGGAGTTCGTGCGCGTCGGCAATTTCAAAGAGGTGATGAACTGGGCGGAGTACGTCTTGTTTCTGACGAACTGGGCAACCTCCGCCGACTGGGATGCCGAGCTCAAGCGGGTCAGTGAGATCGACGGCGTGGTGTTCCTGGAACTGGAGGAGCACAGCAGGATCGGTGGCTTCACATCCGGCGTCAATTCGGTGTCGGTCTACGAGTTCGCCGACGACGGCAGGATCCGCCGCATCGATCTCTATCTGCAGATGGCACTGCCGAACCCGGAGATGCTGGAAAGTTATGCTGGAAAGGAGATCTCGCAGTGACCGTCGAATCCCATGGCGTCGAGGTGGACGCGGTCGATTTCTTCACCGATGACACGTTGCTGCACGACCCGTACGACTACCTCACACAGTTGCGTGACGAATGCCCGCTGCGCCGAGAGCGGTTCCACGATGTGGTGATGGTGACCGGTTACGACGAAGGCGTCGCGATCTACAACGACACCGACCGGTTCTCGGCCTGTCTGTCGGTGACCGGACCCTTCCCGGGATTCCCGGTGCCGCTGGAAGGTCAGGACGTGAGAAGACTGATCGCCGAACATCGCGACGAACTGCCGTTCAGCGATCAACTGCCCACTTTCGATCCGCCGAAGCACACCGCTCACCGAGAACTGCTGTCCCGGATGATCACGCCCAAGCGACTCAAGGAGAACGAAGAGTTCATCTGGCGGTTGGTGGACCAGCAGTACGACAGGGCGTTGATCGACGGACGCTGCGATTACATCGAAGATTTCGCCAACCCGCTGGCCATGCTGGTCATCGCCGACCTGCTCGGGGTACCCGAGAGCGATCACGACGAATTCAAGCGGGCGCTGCTGCGGGGCCGGGCGGGAACCATCGGGAGCAGCCAGGGCGATGTGATGGTGCATACGCCCCTGGAGTACCTGTACGGCAAGTTCAGCGAGTACATCTCCGACCGGCGCGCGCACCCGCGCGATGACGTGCTGACCGGGGTGGCGTCGGCAACCTTTCCCGACGGCAGCACCCCGGAGGTGATCGACGCGGTCCGGGTGGCGTCCAATCTGTTTGCGGCCGGCCAGGAGACGACGGTGCGCCTGCTGTCGACGGCGGTCCTCATTCTTGCCGAGGAGCAGGATCTGCAGGCGCGACTCCGGGCCGATCGCAGCCTGCTGCCCCGGTTCATCGAGGAGACGCTGCGCTATGAGAGCCCGGTGCGTGGTGAGTTCCGGCTGTCCACCGCGCCGGTCACCGTCGGCGGGGTCGATCTTCCCGCCGGCACCACGGTCATGCTGATCAACGCCGCGATGAACCGGGACCCGCGCAGGTTCGACCACCCCGACACTTTCGATGTGGACCGCGTCAATGCCCGCAACCACGTGGCCTTCGGCCGGGGAGTGCACAGCTGCCCCGGAGCGCCGCTGGCACGCACCGAGGCGCTGGTGAGCCTGAATCGGCTTCTTGATCGCACGTCGGAGTTCTGGATCGACGAAGAAGTGCACGGGCCGGCCGGCGCGCGACGATTCCGGTATCTGCCGACCTTCATCCTGCGCGGTCTGTCCCGGCTGCAGATCCGGTTTCGGGTGGCCTGACCCGACTGCGCCATCGGCTACCGGTTCCGGTATCGGGGTCAGAACGGCGGCGGATCGTCGCTGGCGTCCGGCGGTGCCGGCCCGGCATGGTCCGTCGATCCGGCTCGTCTGGCAGTGCGGGCGTCGTGGTTGCGGCGGCGTTCGGTTGCGATGCGTTGTGTCCGGTTCTGGGCGCGGGTGCGGTGCCGCCTTGGCATCATCGCGGTGCGCTCGGCGCAGTCATCGACCGGCGGGTCGACTTCGGTGGCCGGTAGACCGCCGACAGCTCGGCACAAGCTGGGAAACAGCAGTGCGCTGCCCGGTGTGGTGACGTAGGTTCGGCCGGACGGCGACTTCAGGATCAGCGTCCCGTCGGCCAACTGCTGATCGCGCCACCCCCAAAACGTTTTCACCAAATGGTGCGTGCGGCAGTAGCATTTGAGATTCGACGCATGTGTCGGACCACCCTGGGCATGCGGGATCGTATGATCCAGGTCGCAATCGATCGCCGGATGATCACAACCTGGCCAGCGGCACGTCAAATCCCGGCAGCGCACGAAATCAGCCAACGCCCTCGATGGCGAATAGCCCGGCTCGGGTGGGGCATCGGCCGGATGCACCAGCCCCACCAGTTTCGCCGACTTCGCCAGCTGGGCAACCATTTCGGCCGGGATCAACCCATCGGCCTCCACCAGCCACCCGGGCTCGCCGCCGGTCCCGTCCACGGTGGCCCGCTCGGCGATCAAATGAACCACCACCGGCGTCGCGGCTGGTCTGCCGCCGGCGGTGCAATCGGTGCGCCCACAGCGGCACCCCAGCCGATCCGCCCGCACTGCCAACGCCCCCATCGCATCGGCACGGCGCTGTTCGCGGCTACGCGGATCATGCTCGCACACGGTGGCCGCCAACGCCTCCAACGCTTTGTCCACAGCGTGCGCGTCCGGGGTGAACATGTGGCCGTTGACCTCCGAGACACCACCCTCGAAATCGGTGATCCAGATCTTTCGGCCGACTTGGCGGTCCTTGCGCCGCCGCACCGCGTCGGCATCGGCCTTGCCGACGATCCGGTCGACCTTGCCGGCCAGTCGGCTCGCGGTCATCGACGGCCAGCGCGGCACCGCGACCGCCAACTGTGCATCCACCTGCGCCAGCACCTCGCTATCGGCGATCAAATCGGTGCGATACACGATCGTTTCGAACAACCGAAGCCCGATGTCGCCCGCCTTGAACGCCTCGGCCAGCTTCGGCAGCCGTTCACGCATGGCCCGGGCGTAGCGCAACCGGCTGCCGGCCAGCCCCTGGCTGACCCGCAGCGCCGCGGCGACCTCGGCGCTCACGGCCGCTTCGGTGTCGACCGCCCATTCCTCGGTATCGCTGCAGCGCGACAGCCGGTAGGCGAACAACTCCCCGATCGCCGTCAACTGTGCGGCCGCCGCCCGATTCTCCAGTCGCGACGCCGCGCAGACCCGATCCACCAGAGTCGCGGACTGCGGAGTCTTCGACGGGTAACGCCGCTCGAACAACTCGTCGAAGCGGGCAATCACCTCCGGAGACGACCCCATGGACTCGCACTCGCTCATACGTTCGAGTCTAGGGGGCGGGTCCGACATTGATGGCGCAGTCGCTGAGCGCCCGGTCGACGGGTAACCCCCGCCGGTGTGGCAATCGCGGTGAATTCCACGGTGGTGGCGCCGCCTGGCCCGGGAATGGAAAGCCCAACTCGCAACGGGCGTGCCCGGGTTCGCGCACCACATACCACTAAGTCGGCGATGCCTGCTGCGTTGGCGTTGCCGGCTCGGCGGTCTCGGTCTGGGCGCCCCCGCTTTGGTCGGCAGGGCATGGGGTCAAGGTGTGCGTCGGTGCGGAGCGACCGCGAAGCACAGCAGCACCGTGTGAGGCCCACAGCCGGCATTCGGCCTGGTCCGCGCGATCGATGGCGGCAGCTGAGCACAGCGCCCGTTGGGCCGATGTCTTGGCGAGATCGGCGAGCCGCGCGGCCTCGTTGACGGCATCGCCGATCACCGTGTACTCGAAGCGGTTTTCGGCGCCGATGTTGCCGGCGAACACCGAACCGGCCGAGACGCCGATGCCGAAGTCGACCAGTGGCAGGCGGCGCAACCGCACGGCCAGCGAACGTGCGGTCGCCAACGCCGCCGAGGCGGCGTCGGTGCTGCGCAACGGCACGCCGAACACCGCGAGCACCGCGTCGCCCTGGAACTTGTTGATCAGGCCCTGCCGTTCGTCGACGGCGCCGACCACGATCCGGAAGAAGTCGTTGAGCACCTCGGCGACCTCCTGCGGTGGCCGGCTCATCATCAACTGGGTCGAGTCGGCCAGGTCGACGAAGAGGATCGCCGCTTCGGAGACCTCGCCGGAGAGGGCGGCTCCGTCCCGGACGGCGCGGCGCGCGACGTCGGCTCCGACGTAGCGGCCGAACAGATCGCGCAGTCGGTCGCGTTCGTTGAGTCCGGCGACCATGCGGTTGAATCCGCTTTGCAGACGGCCGATTTCAGAACGCTCGTAGACGTCGACCAGCGTGCCGATGTGGCCGTGCTCGATCTCTGCCATCGCGTCGACGACTTCGTGTATCGGATCGGCGATCGATCTTGACGCCAAGATCATCCCGCGCCACCCCAGCATCACCGCGACAAGCGAGAGCACCAGCACGGGTATCTCCACCGATGCGGTCCTCGGGATGATCCAGCCTTTGGACTGGAACAGCACCAGCACCGCGATGACCAGGCAGGGCAGTCCGCTGGACAGCAGCCACATGTTGATCAGCCGGGCCAACACGCTCGGCGCGGTGACAAAGCCGTCGAAACCCCGGGCGGCCGCGGCAACGATCGGCCGGACGGTGCGCTGGCTGAGCAACACGGCGGTGCCGGTCGCCGCGGCCCCGCCGAAGACCACGGCGAACCCGGTCGAGATCGCCAAACCGGCCCCGCCGTCTAGGTGGAACAGGATGAAGATCAGGCCGCCGAGCACCCAGATCGCCGCCAGCAGCAGTGACTGGTCCCGAATGAGATTCATCGCCGCGCGACGTTCGCGGGCGGTCGGTGCGCGTCCCGGACCAAACCACCGCAGCGACCGCCGGATGATCAGGGCGCCGCCGAGGGGGACGATCACGGCGCAGGCGAACGCCAGTGCTGCCGCGGCGGTGACGTGCTCGGTGAAGTAGGCGTTGCCGGGGGTGCGACCGCTCAGCGCGGCGACGATGACAATCACCTCGGTGACGCTGAGCAGGTGCGCGAACGTCAGACCGGCCGCGTATCGCAACGATGTCTGGGTGACGGTGCGTCGCATCGCGTCGGCCGGCATGCTCACATGATGACGGTAGCGGGGGCTGCGGGGATCCAGTTGAATCAGTCGCTGGACTGAACGGGCCGGATCGGATCGAGGTGAACCGCCGCGTCGTTCGGCCCGGACGAAGGGGATTGCGATGGTTGGCGAACTAGCCGGGAAGGTGGCGGTGGTCACCGGGGGAGCGTCCGGTATCGGGCGCGCGATCGTGGAGTGTTTTGCCGCTGAGGGAGCCCGGGTGGTGATCGGCGACGTCGATCGCGATCGTGGCGCGGATCTCGCGTCGGGACTCGGGGCCGATGTGCTGTTCTGCCCGGCCGACGTCTCCGACCCGGGGCAGGTCGGCGCCCTGGTCGAAACCGCCGTCGAGATCTTCGGTGGGCTGCACGTCATGGTCAACAACGCCGGTGTCTCGGGCACCATGCACCGACGGTTTCTCGATGACGACCTGGCCGACTTCCACCGGGTCATGGCCGTCAACGTGCTGGGCGCGATGGCCGGCACCCGCGATGCGGCCAGGCAGATGGCCAAAAACGGCGGCGGCTCGATCGTCAACCTGACCTCGATCGGCGGGATTCAGGCCGGTGGCGGTGTCATGACCTACCGTGCGTCGAAAGCCGCTGTCATCCAGTTCACCAAGTCGGCGGCGATCGAACTGGCCTACCACGGCATCCGGGTCAACGCGATCGCGCCTGGTGGTATCCCCACACCCTTCCTGCGCTCCTCGGCCCCCGGAACCGAGCCCGAAGAACTCCGCCGGTTCGAGGAGCGCATCCGGGCCGCCATGGCACAGGACCGGCCGCTGCGGCGTGCGGGCGAACCTGCGGACGTCGCCCAGGCCGCACTGTACTTCGCCGGTGACCGGTCCCGCTATGTCACCGGTACGGTGCTGCCGGTGGATGGCGGAACGGCCGCCGGGAAGGCGATTCGGCGAGGTGAGGGAACCGAACATTAAATCAATCACTTGACTTAATCCGGCTCGGGGGGCTTGACTGGCGGTGTGACGGTCGCCCACGGGGCCATGCGCGCCACCACCACGCGGAACCTGATCCTGAGCGCCGCCGAGCGACTGTTCGCCGAGCGGGGCATGTTCGCGGTGTCGAACCGGCGGGTCAGCCAGGCCGCCGGGCAGGGCAACAACGCGGCGGTGGGCTACCACTTCGGTGCCAAATCCGACCTGGTGCGCGAGATCGAGCGTCGGCACCGAGCGCCGATCGAACGGGTGCGCGAACAGATGATCGCCGATCTTCCCGAACCCGCCGGGCTGTGCGACTGGGTGGCGTGCCTGGTCCTGCCACTCACCGAACACCTCGCCACGCTCGGCAACCCGACCTGGTACGCGCGGTTCGCCGCGCAGGTGATGGCCGATCCGACGTACCGCGGCATCCTCGTCGAGGGTGCGCTGGGTTCCGCGTCGCTGGTGCAGGTCATCGACGGGATCGGCTCGTGCCTGCCCGCCCTGCCGGCCAAGGTCCGGCAGGTCCGCAACGTGATGGCGCGTAACCTCCTGATGCACACCTGCGCCGACTATGAGCGCGCCCTGGCGGCAGGCGATTCCGCGTCCATCAACTGGGCGCAGGCCGGGACCGGTCTGGTCGATGCCATCGTCGGATTGTGGCTGGCACCGGTCACGCCGATGCAGCAGGTTTCGTCATGAAAGTGACTGCGAACCAGGACATCTGCGCCTCGTCGGGGCAGTGCGCAGCCCTGGTCCCCAGGGTTTTCGGCCAGCGCGACGAGGACGGCGTCGTCGTCGTACTCGACGAAAACCCGCCGCCGGAACTGGCCGACGCCATTCGGCAGGCCACCCGGATCTGTCCCTCCGGGGCCATCGGGATCATCGAGGAGTGAGCGTGACCGACACCGTGCCTATTGCGACGACTGCTCCGCAGTACCCGATGACCCGGGATGCCCGCTGCCCGTTCGCGCCGCCACCGCAGGTGCTGGCGCTGGCGGCCGAAAAGCCGCTGAGCAGGGTGCGGATCTGGGATGGCAGCACGCCGTGGCTGGTCACCGGCTACGAAGCCGTGCGCACCCTGTTCTCCGATCCGCGGGTCAGCGTCGATGACCGCATTCCCGGCTTCCCGCACTGGAACGAGGGCATGCGCTCCACGGTCGACAAGCGACCCCGGTCGGTGTTCACCGCCGATGGCGCCGAGCACATCCGTTACCGGAGGATACTGTCACCGGCATTGACGATGAAGCGGGTGCAGGCGATATCGCCTGCGGCGCAACGGATCACCGACGAGCACATCGACGCGATCCTGGCCGGGCCGCAGCCCGTCGACCTGGTCGGCACGCTGGCGCTGCCGATCCCGTCGCTGGTCGTCAGCGAATTACTCGGCGTTCCCTACCAAGACCATGCGTTCTTCCAGGCGCAGGCCACCCTGGGTGTGGACCGCTACGCGACCGCCGACGACACCGTGAAGGGCGCCACCGAATTGTCGAGGTACCTGGCCCGGCTGCTGGAAGCCAAGATGGCCGAGCCCGCCGACGACATGGTCTCCGATCTGGGTGCGAGGGTGAGGAACGGCGAGCTTTCGGTGCGCGAGGCCACCCAGCTGGGCACCGGGATGTTGATCGCCGGGCATGAGACCACCGCGAACATGCTGGGTCTGGGCATCCTGGCGCTGCTGTTGGAGCCGGAGAAGGCCGAGTTGTTCCGCGGCGGCGACGACGCGGCCATCGCCGACGCCGTCGAGGAGTTGCTGCGCTACCTGAGCATCATCCACACCGGCCAGCGCCGGGTCGCCACCGAGGACATCGAGATCGCCGGTGAGACGATTCGCGCCGGCGAGGGCATCATCATCGACTTGGCCCCGGCCAACTGGGATCCGAGTGTCTTCGCCGAGCCGGACGTACTCGACTTGTTCCGCCCGGCACGCCAGCACATGGCATTCGGCTTCGGGCCGCATCAGTGTGTCGGCCAGCAGCTGGCCCGCGCCGAGATGGTCATCGTCTTGCGCACCCTGTTTAGGCGGATCCCCACCCTGAAACCGGCTGTGGGAATCGACGAGATCCCGTTCAAACACGACCGGCTCGCCTACGGCGTCTACGCACTGCCCGTCAGCTGGTAGCCCGATTGGCGTTGTTGGAATTGCGAATGCGCCGACCACGGTCGTCTCCTTCTGCCGGCAGCCGACACCGTCGATTGTCAGGGGGTGGGTGCCTCAACCCAGGCTGGCAGGGAGGGACGTGGGTCATGTGCGTAGCGGACGTGACTTACCAGGAACAAGAGGCGACGGCCCTCCTTGTTCGGGGAGGAGCCCGCTATTTGAGGCAACTCCCCGCATCCACCGGCAGCGTCACCCCGGTGATGTAGCGCGCCTCATCGGAGACCAGGAACAGCACCGCGTTGCTGATGTCCACCGGGTCCACCCAGGGGATGGGCAGGGTGTGGAACAGCTGGCAGATCGGCGCCATGTCGTCGGGACCCGGGTTCTCCAGATCGGGGCGGAACATCTTCCAGGTGCCCTCGTTCATGATCATTCCGGTGCTGACATGGGTGGGGTGCACGGTGTTGACGCGAATGTTGTGGTGTCCCAATTCGACGGCGAAGGAGCGCATGATGCCCACCACGCCGTGTTTGGCGGCGACGTAGTTGCCGCAGTGCGGGTAGGCCTTCAGCCCGCCGACGGAGCTGGTCAGGACGATGGACCCGCCCTTGCCGCCAGAAATAAGGTGCGGCACACCGGCTTTGACCGTCTTCCAGACACCGGACAGGTTGATGTCGATCATCTCCTGCCAGTCGTGTTCGCTGCACTGGTCGAGGGTGTCGCCACCGTTGCCGATGCCGGCGTTGGCGACGATGATGTCGAGGCCTCCCAGTTCCTCCACCCCGGCGTCCACCGCGGCCTTGAGCGCGTCGAAATCGCGCACGTCGACTTCCGCGGTGAAGATCCGGCGGCCGCGGGCCTTGACTAGATCGACGGTCTCGGCCAGTTCCTCCGGGGTGGCCGGCGGAATGGGCGAGTTCTCGACGATCGGCCTACAGACGTCGATCGCGATGATGTCGGCGCCCTCCTCGGCCAACCGCACCGCGTGGCTGCGGCCCTGCCCGTGGGCCGCGCCGGTGATGAACGCGACCTTGCCCTCAACACGACCCGTCATGAAAACCTCAATTCCTCATTGGTAGCAGTGGATTCATCGAACCGCGCAGGGCAGCGAGTCCCAACCGCGGACAGTGGACGTCGACGACATGATCGCGTTCTCGAGGTCGACTTCCCACTCCGGGAAGCGTTTGAGAATCTCCTCCAGCGCGATCTGGCCCTCCAGCCGCGCCAGTGCCGCACCCAGGCAGTAATGCGTGCCGACGCCGAAGGTCAGGTGCTGGCGTGCCTCGCGGTGGATGTCGAAAACATCGCCGTCGGGCGGGAACCGGCGGTGATCCCGGTTGGCGGCACCGGCCAGCATCATCATCGCGCTGCCCTTGCGAACCGTCTGGCCGTAGTACTCCACGTCTCGGGCGACATAGCGCGCGATGTGGGGCGCCGGTGGTTCGAAGCGCAACAGTTCCTCGATCGCCTGCGGAATCAGCGCCGGGTTCTCGACCAGCTCGCGGCGCTGGTCGGGATGTTCGGCCAGCACCTTGCCGATCCAGCCGATCAGCCGCATGGTGGTCTCGTTGCCCGCACCGGCCACCAGCATGACGTACACCAGCAGCTCGTCTCGCGACAGCCGCCGGGTGGCGCCGGATTCATCGGTGAACTCGACATGGAGCAACTCGGTCATGATGTCGTCGGACGGGTGGTCGACCCGCCAGTCGAGGTAGTCGGCGAAGATCGATCCATCGTCGAAGCCCTCCGACGCGACCGTCATGGGCTTGCCGGCTTCGGTACTCACCTTGGCGTTGGCGAGGTCGCGGAAGACTTCCTGGTCGCCCTCGGGGATACCCACCAGCATGCCGATCACCCGCATCGGCATCTCCGCCCCCAGATCGGCGACGAAATCGAGGTGCCCGGTGCCGATCAACGGGTCGAGGCTGCGGGCACAGTACCCGCGGATCTTGTCCTGCAGCGCCGCGATCTTGCGGGGGGTGAACATCCGGGCCAGCAATTTGCGGTGGATGTCGTGTACCGGCGGATCCTCGAAAAGGATCATTCCGGCCGGAATAGGGGTGTTGGACTTGATCAGCTCCAGAACCGAACCGCGCGCCGAACTGAAGGTCTGGTAGTCGACCAGCCCCTTGTTGACGTCGTCGAATCGGCTCAGTGCGTAGAAGTCCTGCTGCTCGTTGTGGTAGAGCGGAACCTCTTCCCGAAGTCGGCGAAACATCGGGTAGGGATCGGCGTTGAGTTCGGTGTCGTACGGGTCGTAGTGCACTTCCCCGGTCGTGGTCACCGCCATGGTCGTCCGTCCCGGTGGATCCGTGGTCAGATCGCCGCGGGAACCGGAGCCGCGACCGGGGTGAACTCCAGGTGCAGTTCGCTCAGGCCGCGCAGGATGAACGTCGGCTCGAAGTTGAAGTGGCGGTCACCGGCGGGGCCGTGTTGTGACTCGTCGAGCCGGATGTCGGCCATCCGGTCCAGGATGCGTTCCAGGGAGATGCGGTTCTCCGCACGCGCCAGCGGCGAACCCGGGCAGGTGTGGGCGCCGCGCGCGAACGCCAGGTGTTCCCGGACGTTGGGGCGGTCGATACGGAACTCGTGCGGGTTCTCGAACTTTTTCGGGTCCCGGTTGATTGCCCCGGGCATCATGATCAGCACCGTGCCGGCTTTCAGCTCGACCCCGCCCAGGGTGGTGGTCTTGCGCACCAGCCGCGGGTCGCTTTTGACCGGGCTCTCGGTGCGCAGCATCTCCTCGAGGAAGTTGGGGATCTTGCTGCGATCGTTGCGCAGCTGTTCGACGATGTCCTCCCGCTCGGCCAGCAGTCGCAGTGCTGAACCCAGCAGTTTGGTGGTGGTCTCCTGGCCCGCCGCGAACAGGAACGTCGCGCTCTTGACCACCTCGATGATCTCCGGAATCGACCCGTCCTCATAGGTCGCGGTGGCCAGATCGGTCAGCACATCGGCGCGCGGATTCTTGCGCCGGTCGCTCAGGTAGCCGCCGACCTTGTCGTCCAGCCACGCCAACGGGTCGTGGGCCAGCGTCTCGTGGTCCAGCGAGCCGACGCGGGCGCCGGGCCGCGGTGCGCCCAGCACCTCCCGGAACATCTCGTGGTCCGCTTCCGGGACACCGAGCAGGTCGGCGATCACCAGCAGTGCGAACGGCCTGGCGTATGCGGACAGGAACTCGCATTTGCCGCCGTCGATGAACTCGTCGAGTTGCTGGTCGGCCAGGCGCCACATGAAGTCCTGGTTCTCCTTGAGCCGCTTGGGGGTAAGCAGCCGGTTCAGCAGCCAGCGGGCCCTGGTGTGCATGGGCGGGTCCATGGTGACCATGTGCTCGCTCATCGGCATCTGGTCGCGGTACTGCTCGATCTGGGCGCTGATGTCGTCACCTTCGGGCTCGAACGGCAGCGGTGGAAACGGCCCGCCGACCGCCACCATGTTCGAGTAGGTGTCGGAGTCCTTGTAGACCGCCAGCGCCTCGGCGTAACCGGTGATGGCCACCGCGCCGTAGGCGTTCAGTGGGGTCACCGGGTTCTTGGCCCGCAGGTAGTCGAAGTAGGGGTAGGGATCGGCTATCAGGGACGGATCGGTGAAGAAGTCGATCGTGTCGAAGTCGGTCAACGTGGCCCTTCTTCCTGGATGGACTGACAAGTGCTGTGCACCTGCTTAGCATGTACCGGGGTGCCGGTCAAGGATGCGATCGGCACTACGCTGATCACCGGAGAGTAAGGGCAGGCAGTGGCGATGTGGACCGGGTGGCATGACGACTTCCGTTAGGGTGCAACGCCGAATCGGCGCCCCGGACGCGAAGAATCGGACCCTGCTGCTCGACGCGGCGGAACAGCTTCTGCTGACGGACGGGTTGGCCGCGGTCAGTTCGCGGCGGGTCGCCGAGCAAGCGGGTCTCAAACATCAACTCGTGCACTATTACTTCCGCACCATGGACGACCTGTTCCTGGCGATGTTTCGCCGCCGCGGCGATGAGGGATTGCAGGCTCAGGCCGTGGCGCTGAAGTCGCCGCAGCCACTGCGGGCGCTCTGGCGATTCAACACCGACCCGGCGGGCACCGCGCTGACCATGCAGTTCATTGCCCTGGCCAACCAGCGCAAGGCGCTGAAGGCCGAGATCGCCCGCTATGCCGAACGGATGCGCGCCGAGCAGTACCAGGCGGTGACCGATGTGATGGGACGCTACGGGGTCGACTTCGACGAGTTTCCGCCGATGGTGCTGATGGTGTTGATGACCAGCGCGTCACGGATGCTGATCATGGAGCAGGAGGCGCTGGGCATGACGCTCGGGCATGCCGAGACCGTCGAGTTCGTCGAGCGCTGGCTGTGCCGCCTGGAGGGCGAGCCGCAATTCGATGGGGACGGCGCCGGCTAGCGTTCGGTTCGCCGCTGTTGTAGCCGGTCCGCGGCGGCCCAGTGTTCGTCGGAGACCCACAGTCGGGCGAACGCGGCAACCGCCTCGTCGGGCGACGCGCCGGCGAGCACCCGTTTGACCTCACCGGCGGGCCTTGTGGCCAGGGCGCGCGCCAGCGCGCGCCACTCGGCGGCGAAGGACGCCCGCGGCACCACCCGGTTGATCAGCCCGACCCGTTCGGCCTCGGAGGCATCGAGCACGCTTCCGGTGCCGGCCAGCAACAGCGCCTGGCTGCGGCCGACCAGCGCGGCCAGGCGCTCAGCCCCGCCCCAGGCCGGCATGATCGCCAGCGACACCTGGTTGAACCCGATCTTGATGTCGGCGGCGGCCACCCGGATGTCGGCGGCCACCGCGAACTCGGCGCCGCCACCGAGGGCGTGCCCGTTCAGTGCGGCGATCACCGGGGCGGGAAAGGCGGCGATCCGGTCGCACAGCGATCGCATCTGCCACGCCATGGCCGCCGCCTCGGGTTCGGTGCGGATGGCGGCCAGTTGCTTCAGGTCGCCACCGGAGACGAAGGCCCGATCGCCGGCGCCGGTGATGACCAGGGCGTTCGCCCCGGCCACCTGATCCAGTGCCTGCTCGAGCTGGTCCATGGTCTGCGGTGCGATGGCGTTGCGGGCGTGCGGACGGTCAATGGTGATGACCCCCAGCCCGTCATCGACCTCCACGCCCACCTCGGAGGCGGTCATTCATTCTCCATCATGAATATTGGCATTCTTGCTGGGAGAGAATATCATCGCGAGCGCGATGCGAACGATTCCCGACGATCTGGTGCGACGCTACGAACGTGCCGGGTGGTGGACCCAGGAGAGCCTCGGCGAACTGCTGAGCCGCGGGCTTGCCGGTGCCGGCGAAACCCATTTCGAGGTGCATTCGGCGGTGCGGCCGTGGCGGGGGACATTCGCTGCCGTGGAGCGGATCGCGCGCCGGTTGGCGGCCGGGCTGCGGGCCCGCGGGGTCGGCCCCGGCGACGTGGTGGCGTTCCAGTTGCCCAACTGGATGGAGGCCGCCGCGACGTTCTGGGCGGCGGCACTTCTGGGCGCCGTGGTGGTGCCGATCGTGCACTTCTACGGGCCCAAGGAACTGCGCTACATCCTGGCCAGCAGCCGTCCTCGGGTGTTCATCACCGCCGAGCGGTTCGGGCGGATGGTCTTTCAGCCGGAGCTGTGTGCTGACGTTCCCGTGGTGGGTGTGGTGGGCGGGAGCGGTGCGAGCGTGGTGGGCGGGAGCTTCGCTGACCTGCTCGCCGACGAGCCGATGTCAGGCACGAACGCCACCGATCCCGGGGCGCCGGCACTCATCGCCTTCACCTCCGGCACCACCCGCGACCCGAAGGGCGTCATCCACAGTCACCGGACGCTGTGCTTCGAAACGCGCCAACTGCTCGACAACTACCCCGCCGACCGCGGGCGGCAACTGACCGCAACCCCGGTCGGGCACTTCATCGGGATGCTCGGGGCGTTTCTGATCCCGGTGCTCGAGGGCGCGTCGGTCGATCTCGCCGACGTCTGGGACCCCGCCCAGGTGCTCGCCCTGATGGCCGCCGAGGGGGTGACGGTCGGCGGCGGGCCACCGTATTTCATCACCAGCCTGCTCGACCATCCGGACTTCACCGCCGAGCACCTGAGCCGCATCCGGCACGTCGGACTGGGCGGGTCGACGGTGCCGGCAGCGGTCACCCGTCGGCTGGCCGACCTGGGAATCTTCGTGTATCGCTCGTACGGCAGCACCGAACATCCGTCGATCACCGGGTCGAGTCTCACCGCGCCGGAGGAGAAGCGGCTCTTCACCGACGGGAATCCAAGGCCCGGCGTGGAGATCCGGTTGGCCGACGACGGCGAGATCCTCAGCCGGGGACCCGACCTGTGCCTCGGCTACACCGACGACGCACTGACCGAAGCGGCGTTCGACGCCGACGGCTGGTACCGCACCGGGGACGTGGGCGTCCTCGACGCCGACGGCTACCTGACGATCACCGACCGCAAGTCCGACGTCATCATCCGCGGCGGCGAGAACATCAGCGCGGTGGAGGTCGAGGAGTTGTTGCTGGCCATGCCGGGTATCGCCGAGGCGGTGGTGGTCGCGGTGGCCGACACGCGACTGGGGGAGCGGGCGGCAGCGGCGGTCCGGCTGCGGCCCGGACACCTGCTGCCGACCCTGGAGACGGTGCGGGCGCACTTCCAGCGGATGGGCCTGGCGCCGCAGAAGTGGCCCGAGCAGCTCTGCGAATTCGACGACTTTCCCCGGACCGCCAGCGGCAAGGTGCAGAAATATCTGGTCCGGCAACGGCTGGCGGAGACTGTTGCGCCACCGACATCATGAGAATATGATTCTCGTCAACGGAAAAGGAGAATTTCAATGGGTCAGCTTTCGCACCGGGTCGACATCCCGTTTCCACTGTTCGACGCGGACAACCACCTCTACGAGCCACCGGAGGCGCTGACCAAGTACCTGCCCAAGGAGTACAAGGACATCGTCCAGTACGTAGAGGTCAACGGCCGCACCAAGATCGCCATCCGCGGTCAGATCAGCAACTACATCCCGAACCCGACGTTCTCGGTGGTGGCCCGGCCGGGCGCGTGGGAGGAGTACTTCAAGTTCGGCAACCCCGAAGGCAAGACCAGACGCGAGTTGTTCGGTGAGCCGATGAAGGCGATTCCGGCGTTCTTCGAGCCCGCGCCGCGGCTGGAGCTGATGAACGAGCTGGGCATCGACCGTTCACTGATGATCCCGACGCTGGCCAGCCTGATCGAGGAGCGGTTGCGCGACGATCCGGTCGCGATCCACGTCATCATCCACGCGCTCAACCAGTGGCTCGACGAGGTCTGGGGCTTCAACTACCAGAACCGCATCTTCACCACGCCGGTGATCACCCTGCCCATCGTCGAGAAGGCCATCGAGGAACTGGAGTGGACCGTCAAGCGCGGCGCCCGGGCGATCCTGGTTCGTCCGGCGCCGGTGCCCGGCTTCCGCGGCCCGCGGTCGTTCGCACTGCCCGAGTTCGACCCGTTCTGGGCGAGATGCGTCGAACTCGACGTGTTCGTCGCGATGCACTCCTCGGACAGCGGCTACTCCCGCTACACCTCGGAGTGGGACGGCGCCACCCAGGAGATGCTGCCGTTCCAGACGAACGCCATGGCGATCCTCAACGAGTGGCGCCCGATCCAGGATGCCGTGGCCTCCTGGGTGATCCACGGCGCGCTGTTCCGCCACCCCAAGCTCAAGGTCGGCATCATCGAGGCCGGGTCGAAGTGGATGTTCCCGTTGCTGGACTCGATGGCCGAGGTGTACAAGAAGGCCCCCGAAGCCTTCCCGGGCAACCCGATCGAGGAGATCAAGAACCGGATCTACGTCAGCCCGTTCTACGAGGATGGCATCGACGACCTGATCAAGCTGATCGGTGTCGACCAGGTGCTCTACGGTTCGGACTGGCCGCACCCGGAGGGCCTGGGTGAGCCGACCCACTACGTGACGGCGCTGTCCCATCTCCCGGTGGAGGATCAGGCCAAGATCATGGGCGGCAACCTGGGTCGGCTCGTCACCGTCTGACGGTGCCCGCCTGGCGGACCATCCCCGAGATGGTCTTGAGCGCCGGCGATCGCTTCGGGGACGCCGAGGCGATCGCCGACGGCTCGGTGCGGCTGAGCTTCGCCGAGTTGGCCGACCGGGTCCGTTGTGCTGCGGGGGCATTCGCTGCGGCGGGCGTAGAGCGGGGCGACCGGGTGGCGATCTGGGCGCCGAACTCGGCGGAATGGGTCATCGCTGCGTTCGGCCTGCTCACCGCGGGCGGGGTGCTGGTGCCGGTCAACACCCGCTTCAAGGCAGCCGAGGCGAACGATGTCATCGCGCGCAGCGCATCGAAGCTGGTGCTGGTCGAAAAAGGCTTTCTGGAGCTTGATTTCGACGTACCCGCCGGTGTTCCGGCGATCGACCTGAAGTCGGACTTTCTGGCCGGTGGCGCACCGATGCAGCGTCCGCTCGGCGGCACCGACATCGCCGACATCATCTACACCTCGGGCACGACCGGCCGCCCCAAGGGCGTGATGATGAACCACCAGCAGAACCTGCGTCTCTACGCCGAATGGTGCGACCTGGCCGACCTGCGCGAAGGCGATCGCTACCTGATGGTCAACCCGTTCTTCCACACCTTCGGTTACAAGGCGGGCTGCATCGCCTCCTGCATCCGGGGTGCCACCATGATCCCGGTTCGGGTCTTCGACATCGAAGCCATGCTGGAAATCATTGAGCGCGAACGCATCACCATGCTGCCCGGCCCGCCGACGCTGTATCAATCGCTGTTGTCCGCCGGGGGGAATCGCGACCTGTCGTCGTTGCGGGCCGCGGTCACCGGGGCCGCCGACATCCCCGTCGAGCTCATCCGTCGGATCCGTGACGAACTGCCGTTCAGATCCATCATGACCGGATACGGGCTCACCGAAGCAGGCACGGTGACGGCGTCGCGGCGAGGCGACTCCTTCGAGGACATCGCCACCACGGTCGGCATGGCGTGCGACGACGTCGAAGTGCGTATTGCCGGTGATGGAGAAATTCTGGTCCGCGGCTACAACGTGATGATCGGCTATCTGGACGATCCGGTGGCGACCGCCGAGGCGATCGACAGCGACGGATGGCTGCACACCGGCGACATCGGCACGATGGACGCCGGAGGGCGGTTGCGGATCGTGGGGCGCAAGAAGGACATGTTCATCGTCGGCGGCTTCAACGCGTATCCCGCGGAGATCGAGGGCTTTCTGCTGGACCACCCGGCGGTTGAACAGGTCGCGGTGATCGGGGTTCCCGACGAGCGACTCGGCCAGGTGGGCAAGGCTTTCGTGGTGGTGAAATCTCCTGTTGCCGAAGCGGAACTGATTGCCTGGAGCCGTGGCCGGATGGCGGGGTTCAAGGTGCCGCGCGCTATCGAGTTCGTGGCGAGCCTGCCGCTGAACGCCACCGGGAAGGTGGACAAAGCCCAGCTTCATGAGGCCAGGCTCCGCTGAGGGTCCCCGCGGAACACCCGGTGCCGCACCGGGTGCCATCGGTGACTCGTGTCAGCGTCGGATGCCGATCCGGGTAGACTGCGGCCGAGGGCGGTCCGTTCACGGGGAGGGTGTGGCACAGGTCGTGGCGGACAAGATGACCGGGCGCGAAGCCAAGCGTCTGCAGACGCGGGAGCGTCTCATGGGCGCGGCGACGGCGGAGTTCAAGCGCGTCGGGATGGCGCAGGCTGACGTCGGCGCCATTGTGAGCGCAGCCGGTGTCGCGCACGGTACGTTCTTCTTCCATTTCCCCACCAAGGAGCATGTCCTGCTGGAATTGGAACGTCGTGAAGAGCAGCGGATCGCCAAACAGTTCAGGGGGTTTCTCAAAGAGAGCCAAGGCCTTCCGGCGGTGCTGGCCGAAGCGGCGCGCCTGGTGATGGGCTTGGAACTCCGTCTGGGCGATGCGCTGTTCGCGGACTTCCTGGCGCTGCACTTCTCGCCGACCCGCCCGCCGGCCGAGGAGGGCGATGACCACCCCCTGATCGTCCTGGTGGCCGAGCAGATCGACCTGGCGCGTGAGCGTGGCGAGATCGGGGCCGACGTCATCGCGATGAACAGCGCAATCTTCTTCCTGCTGGGTTTGTATGCACTGCTGATCACCACCCATGCCTGGCCGAACCGGCAGGAGCTCGTCGACGACTACCTCATGCGAGCATATAAGTCATTGACTTAAGTCAGTCATTTGGTACCGTCGTGGGGGCCGCATAAGACAGTGGGGGTGGTGACTGTGCATACCTCACCGCAACGGTTGCGCGATGGCGGGGAACTCGATGAGCATCTGGAGCTGTCGCGAACGGCTCAGCGCAGAGCCGACATCTGGCTGATCTCCGGCAGCATGCTGATCGGCACAGCAGCGTGCGGCATCTTCGGTCTGCCGCTCTTCCTGCGGGGGATCTGGCTGCTGCGGCGCGCGCAGCGGGCCGGCCTGCCGGTGCGGCCCATGCTGGTCACCCTGCTGGGGTATCTGGTGATTATCGACGCGGCCATCAACGCCGTCGGATGGGCGCTGGACATGGTGGCCAACCACACCCTGCTGGCTCGGGTGCTGCTCAACGGCTGGGGCGCGATGTTCGACGGCGGCTATTTCTGGCACTACAACGAGCTGTGGATCGGCGGTGCCGCGGGTCCCGGCGAGAAGGGCTGGGAGATCGGACTCATCTTCACCGTTTTCACCATGCGCATCGCCGCTGCGATCGGGTTCTTGCAGATGAAGCGGTGGGGGCAGCAGTGGATGGTGGTGACCTGCTGGATGGGCGTGGTGATCTGGATCGGCTACGTGTTCAACATGACCGTGTACGCCGATGTGCGCTATGCCGGAGTGGTTTTCCCGGTCATCGGCTGGTGGCTCTACGACATCTTCTACATCACGCCCTTTCTGGCCATCCCCTACCTGCACACCGTCAACCGGGAAGTCTTCTCCGACTGACCGACGAGAGGAAGCTCAATCATGGCCTGGCTCTGGGAGATTCTCCGCTACGTCGCCGCGTGGGGCGGAACCTGCTTGATCATCGCGTTCTGGTACTGGGTGTTCTCCAGCATCGGAACCTTCTGAGTGGCGGCGGAGGCGATTGGATGCACCCCCTGGAGCTGGAGAGCAGCTGCGCGCTGACGGCCGTCGCGTTGAGCGATGGACGCCGCAAGGGTGCGCGCCTGATAACCGGGGCCGAGCGCGCATTCAGCGTCAACGCCACGCTGTCCACTGTGGAGATTCCGCATCCCGTAGAGCGGAGCTGGACCCGACGGACCCTGACATGCGGTGTGGCACTGCAATGTTCACCGTCCAAGGAGCGAATCGCCCACTACCGTCTAGGGGATCTGTCCCGCCGGGAACGGGCGGCGCTGACGCTGGTGGAGGCGGGGGTCGCGCTCGGCTGGATCGCCGGGCGGTGGCCCGGGCTGTTGGCCGAGCTGCACCGGGTGGCGCCGGACCTGGACATCGCCCACGCCGATACGGCGGCCATCGAGATGTTCGATCGTGCCATCGCGCTGGCGCGAACCCGGCAACCGCTGCGACTGAATCCGGTGATAGGCGCCCTGCCGGTGGCATGGGCGACACCCGACGGGCTCCTCGGCTCGGTGCGCCGCCGGGGCAGAATGCCCTGGTCCAGCAGCCAGAAGCACCGTCCCCGAGGGTATTCCGTCCCGGCCGGGGGAGACGGTGGGGTTCGGAACCCCAATTTGCCGCCGCCGAGTGAGCCCGATGACGACGACCGCTACGCCGGCGCCGACCGCCGACCGGGCATCCCGTACCCCGAGTGGAATGCGCAGACCCGCAGCTTCCGGCCCGACCACGTAGCCGTGGTCGAACGGTCCTGGCCCATCCGCCGCCATGGAAAGGCGGGAGCGCCGGCCGATCTGCGCAGGTGGTTCGAGCAGCACACACTTCGTGCGATGACCAACGGCCTGTTTGACGGCTCCGACCTCGATGTCGACGCCTATGTGAACCACCACCTCGACGTGCTGGCCGGTGCAGCCGACGAGCCGCGGCTCTTCCGGGAACTCCTGCCGGCCAGACGGGATGTGACCACCGCGCTGCTACTCGATGCCAGTTCGTCGTTGGGGGTACACGGTGGTCGGCTGTTCCGACTCGAAATGGCCTGTGCGGACGCGCTCTCCGGTGCGATGGCACGTGCCGGTCAGCGGCACGGCATCTTCGCGTTCACCGGAAACACCCGCCACCACGTGGTGGTGCACTGCCTGAAGGACTTCCCCGACCGAACATTGGTGGCGCCGGGCGATCTGGGACTGCTCACCGGCGGCTACACCCGGTTGGGGGCGCCGCTGCGTCACCTGACCAATCGGTTGGCGGCGCAGCCTTCGCAGCTTCGGCTGCTCATCGTGATCGGCGACGGCCTGATCTCCGACGAAGGGTATGAAGGCCGCTATGCCTGGGCCGACACCGCGCACGCCGTCGAAGAGGCCAACCAGGCCGGCGTCCGCGTGTACTACGTCGGGGTCGGGCCGGTCCGGGTCGACCCGCTGCCCGAGGTGTTCGGCGCGCGATGCTCCCAGCGCATTCGAGGTGTCAAGGATCTGCCGCGGGTGCTGGCGCACGTGCACCGGGAGTTGGTCACCGCATTAGAGGCCCCCGATGAGCAGTGATGTCTACCTCGCCAACGGCAACGAAGTGCAACTGTTCGAACAGGCCTACCGGCGCCGGATACCGGTCATGATCACCGGGCCGACCGGCTGCGGCAAGACCAGACTCGTCGAGCACATGGGAGGCCTGCTGGGGCGTCCGGTCGTCACCATCAGCTGCCACGATGATCTGACCAGTTCGGATCTGGTCGGCCGGTTCATGGTGGCCGGCGGCGATGTGGTCTGGACCGACGGGCCGTTGACCAAGGCAGTCAAGGCCGGAGCGCTGTGCTACCTGGACGAAGTCATCGAGGCCCGGCACGATTCGCTGGCGGTGCTGCACCCGCTCACCGACCACCGGCGCGCCCTGTACCTGGATCGCGCTGGCGAAGTCGTCACCGCGCCCGACACTTTCATGCTGGTCTGCTCGTACAACCCGGCCTATCGCGGCACGCTCAAGGAACTCAAGCCGTCCTTCCGGCAACGCTTCGCCACCCTTCCGATGGGCTACCTGCCGCCGGACCGTGAGGCGCAGGTGGTGATTGCCGAAGCCGGCGTCACAGCAGCCGTTGCCGGACGGCTCGTGGGGTGCGCCAACTCGTTGCGCACCGCGGACGCGGCGTATCACTTCGACGCCCCGTCGACGCGCGCAGTCATCAGTGCCGCCCAACTGGTTGCTGCCGGGGCTGGCGAGATGGCCGCGGCCGAAGCCTGCATTCTCGCCCCGCTCTCCACCGACGGCGGGATTCACGACGGACTGCGCGAAGTCGCCGCCAGCCTGCTCGACACCCGGAATGATCCTCAGTGGGAAGGGAACTCGCAACCGTGAACCAGCAAGAACGTAAGCGCAAACGAGCGCTGATCGCCTTCCAAGTCTTCGTCTACGGATACCTCCTCATCATGTTCGGGATCCAGCTCTACATGTCGTTCGCCCGCGGGTGGTGGCTGTTGTGACCCCGAGTGCGTCCGGTTCCGGTGCGGACGTGTTCGGAATCGAGGAGCATCACCAGCAGTCCCGGGTCGCCCAACGCCGTGCCGACCGATGGATGATCAGCGGCGCGGCACTGATGGGAATGTGGGTGCCGGGAATCATCGGGCTGCCGATCTTCCTGCGTGGCGTCCGCCTGCAGCGCCAGTTCCTGCATGCCGGGATGGCGGTCCGGCCGATGATCGTCACCCTGATCGGCTACCTGGTGTTGATCGACGGCGCACTCAACAGCCTCGGGTGGGCGCTCGATCTCGTCGCCAACCACACCCTGATCAACCGGGTGCTGATGGTGGGTTGGGGGGCGATGTTCGACGGCGGCTACTTCTGGCACTACAACGAGCTGTGGATCGGTGGCTCGGCCGGACCGGGCGAGAAGGCCTGGGTGGCCGGGCTGATCCTGACCGTGTTCGCGATGCGATGCGCCGCTGCGATCGGGTTCTTGCAGATGAAGCGGTGGGGGCAGCAGTGGATGGTGGTGACCTGCTGGATGGGCGTGGTGATCTGGATCGGCTACGTGTTCAACATGACCGTGTACGCCGATGTGCGCTATGCCGGAGTGGTTTTCCCGGTCATCGGCTGGTGGCTCTACGACATCTTCTACATCACGCCATTTCTGGCCATCCCGTACCTGCACACCGTCAACCGGGAGATCTTCTCCGACTGAAATAAGGAGCACGCCGATGGACAGCTCTGCCGCAGACGAATTGCCGCCGGGAACCACCCCCTACTACGCACGCATGCACAAGTGGATCAGGCGCGCCACCCTGGTGTGCCTGATCGCCCTGGTCATAGAGGGTGCCTTCACCCTGCCGTTCATGGCCGTCTACTACGGTTATCCGACGCTGAGCCTCACTCAGATCTGCAGTGAATTGCTGAAGGTGCGATTCTCCGACGACGCCCTGGAGTGCGCACACCCCTACCCGCCGCTCGGTCCACCCGAGGGGGCCGAAGGCAAGCGCACGGCCAGAGACGACTGGGGGATCCAGCCGGTTCCCAAATACCACCGGTTGGGGTTCCGGGAACTGGTGCGGATTCACAATGATCGGCTTGCTCATCAGGCTTCGTAGTGCATCGGTTATCGCGTGGTGAGCAGCGCGGCGATCTCAGCGGGCTGCGCCTTCAACGGCGCATTGCGCTGAACCGTTCCTGAACCGTTCCTGGACTGCTCAGTACTGGGTGCAGCCCTGGTCCACCGGAATCGCGGCCGCGGTGACATTGCGCGAATCGTCGCTGGCCAGCCAGCACACGGTCGCGGCGATGTCCTCGGGTTCAGCCACCCAGGTGGGCAAAAACGGGGTGAGCACGTGCGCGAACTTCGGATTGGTCTCCATGACCTGTCCCAGCGCGCTGACCATGTCGCCACTGCCCATGGCACTGTTCACCGGGCCGGGGTGCACGCTGTTGACCCGAATAGCGTGCCTACCCAGTTCGGCGGCGAATGCGCGGGCCATCCCGGTGATGGCGTGCTTGCTCGCGGTGTAGTGAATCATGAACGGCTGCAGCTTGATCCCGGCAGCAGAGCTGATCAGGATGATGGAGCCGCCCCGGCCGCCGTCGATGACGTGCTGGGCGCCGGCCATCACGGTATTCCAGGTGCCGGTCACGTTGATGTCGATGACGTCCCGGAACGACTCCGGGGTGATGTCGTTCCACGCCTGCGGAGCCGCAATGCCCGCGTTGGCGACGATGATGTCCAGCCGGCCCAGTTCGGCGACACCTTCGTCGACGGCGGTGCGCAGGCTCTCGTAGTCGCGGGTGTCAACCGCTGCGGCCCGGATGCGCCGGCCGGTGGCTTCCACCAGTCGCACCGTCTCGGCGAGATCCTCCGGGGTGGAGGGGTCATAGGGCACGCAGTCCGGCAGCTTGCCGGCAACGTCGATCGCAATGATGTCGGCGCCCTCGGCGGCCATCCGCACCGCGTGGGCACGCCCCTGCCCGCGCGCCGCACCGGTGATGAACGCCACCCGGTCGATCAGTCGGCCTGCCATGCATGGTCCTTCCGCTGTCGGTTCACGCCTGCCGCTGCGCGGCTTTGACCAGGCCTCCGCCGATGATCAGCCGCTGGATCTCGCTGGTGCCCTCGTACAGGCGCAGCAGTCGGACGTCGCGGTAGATGCGCTCCACCGGCACCCCGCGCATATATCCGGTGCCGCCGTGAATCTGCACCGCCAGATCGGCAACCTTGCCGGCCATCTCGGTGCAGAACAGTTTGGCCGCCGACGGCGCGATGCGGCGGTCCGCGCCGGTCACCCACATCCGTGCCGCATCGCGAACCAGGGCCCGACCGGCCAGCACCCCGGTCTGCTGGTCGGCCAGCATCGCCTGGACCAGTTGGAAGTTCCCGATCGCGGTGCCGCCCTGAGTTGCGCTGGCGGCGTATGCCACCGACTCGTCGAGCCCGCGCTGAGCGGTGCCCACCGCCAGTGCCGCGATGTGCACCCGGCCGCGGGCCAGCGAGGTCAGTGCCGCCCGGTACCCGATGTCCGCACTGCCGCCGACCAGTGCGCTCGGCCCGACCCGCACCTCGGTGAAGCTCACGTCGGCGGTCCAGGCGCCCTCCTGGCCCATCTTGGCGTCCTTCGCGCCGACTTCGACACCCGCGGCGTCCGCGGGGACCAGGAACACTGCGATACCGGCGCCGTGTTCGTCGGCGGGCCTGGTGCGGGCGAAGACGATGAACAGGTCGGCGACCGGTGCGTTGGTGATGAACCGTTTCTGGCCGGTGATCAGCCAGTCCGTCCCGGATGCAACGGCTTTCGTTTGCAGCCCGGCCGGATTGGAGCCCGCGCCGGGCTCGGTCAGGGCAAAGGATGCGACCACATCACCGGTGGCAATCGGGGCCAGCCAGCGGGACTTCTGCTCGTCGGTGCCGAACCCCACCAGCACCTGGCCGGCGATGCCGTTGTTGGTGCCGAACATCGACCGCACGGCCAGCGAGGTGTAGCCCAGTTCCATGGCGATCTCGACATCCTGGGCGAGATCCAGGCCCAGGCCGCCCCACCGCTGGGGAATCGCGTAGCCGAACAAGCCCATCTTCCGGGCTTGGTCGCGCAGGTCGTCGGGCACCCGGTCGGTAGCCAGGATCTCCGGTTCACGAGGCATGACAACGGTACGCACGAACCGGCGGGTCTGGGCCAGGATCTCGGCGAAGTCGTCGGCGCTGACTTCGACCCCATCGGCCGCCGCTGCGGATTCCACCAGCGAATCATATATGAAATAGGATCGGCGAAGGAATGCGGACGAGTCTCGAGGAAGGGTGGGTGATCAGATGTCATTGCTGAGCGGTCAGACAGCGGTAGTCACAGGTGGTGCGCAAGGTCTGGGCTACGCCATCGCACAGCGATTCATCGCCGAAGGAGCAAGGGTGGTGCTCGGCGACGTGAATCTGGCGGCCACCGAATCCGCGGCCGCACAACTGGGTGGTGGCGATGTCGCCCTGGCGGTGCGCTGTGACGTCACCCGGTCCGCCGAGGTGGAAGCACTGGTCGCTACCGCGGTGGAGCGGTTCGGCGGCCTCGACGTCATGGTGAACAATGCCGGCATCACCCGGGATGCGACCATGCGCAAGATGACCGAGGAGCAGTTCGATCAGGTCATCGCCGTGCACCTGAAGGGCACCTGGAACGGGCTGCGCGCGGCGGCGGCGATCATGCGGGAACAGCAGCGCGGCGCCATCGTCAACATGTCGTCGATCTCCGGCAAGGTCGGCATGATCGGACAGACGAATTATTCGGCGGCCAAGGCCGGCATCGTCGGAATGACCAAGGCCGCCAGCAAGGAGTTGGCGTATCTCGGTGTGCGGGTGAACGCGATCCAGCCGGGCTTGATTCGCTCGGCGATGACCGAGGCGATGCCGCAACGCATCTGGGATTCGAAAGTCGCCGAGGTGCCTATGGGCCGGGCCGGCGAACCCGACGAGGTGGCCAAGGTGGCGCTGTTTCTCGCGTCTGACCTGTCGTCGTACATGACCGGCACCGTGTTGGACGTGACCGGAGGCAGGCACCTGTGAGTCTGCGCGACACCGTCATCTGCGAACCGGTGCGCACCCCGATCGGGCGGCAGGGCGGAATGTTCAAGTCTCTGACGGCGGTTGACCTGGGTGTCGCGGCGCTGCAGGGCCTGTTGGAACGGACCGGAATCCCGGTCGGCAGCATCGACGATGTGATCCTGGGGCACTGCTATCCGAGCAGCGAAGCGCCGGCGATCGGCCGTGTCGTCGCACTCGATGCCGGGCTGCCGGTGAGCGTGACCGGTATGCAGGTCGACCGCCGGTGCGGTTCGGGACTGCAGGCGGTCCTGCAGGCCTGCCTACAGGTGGGCAGCGGCGACCACGACGTGGTGATCGCCGGCGGAGCGGAGAGCATGAGCAACGTGGTGTTCTACTCCACCGACATGCGCTGGGGCGGTGCCCGCGGTGGCATCACCGTGCACGACGGTCTTATCCGGGGGCGGACGACCGCAGGTGGGCGGCACCACCCGGTGCCCGGCGGAATGCTGGAGACCGCGGAGAACCTGCGGCGGCAATACCGGATCTCCCGGCGGGAGCAGGACGAACTGGCGGTGCTTTCGCATCAGCGTGCGGTCGCCGCTGCGCAAGACGGTGTGCTCGCCGAGGAGATCATCCCGGTCACGGTACGCAGTCGCACCGGTGAGGAGGTGATCGACACCGATGAGCACCCGCGGGCAGACGCCTCGGTCGAATCGCTGGGCAAGCTGAAACCGGTTCTGCTGGCAACTGATCCGGAGGCAACGGTGACCGCCGGCAACTCCAGCGGTCAGAACGACGCAGCTTCGATGTGCGTGGTGACCACGCGGGAGAAGGCCGACGAACTGGGGCTGAGACCGTTGATTCGCCTTGTGTCGTGGGGCGTGGCCGGGGTGGCGCCCGATGTCATGGGTATCGGACCGGTGCCCGCCACCGAGATGGCACTGGCCAAAGCCGGTCTGCGTCTTGGCGACATCGACCTGATCGAGCTCAACGAGGCCTTTGCCGCGCAAGCGCTGGCGGTGCTGGCCGAGTGGGGGTTCGGCGGCGCCGACCGGGAGCGGATCAACGTGCGTGGTTCGGGCATCTCGCTGGGGCATCCGGTCGGCGCCACCGGCGGTCGCATGCTGGCCACGCTGGCCCGCGAGCTCAGCCGGCGCCAGGCGCGCTACGGTCTGGAAACCATGTGCATCGGCGGCGGACAGGGGCTGGCCGCGATCTTCGAAGGGATTGCCGCATGACCAGACTCGCCCAAACCCTGGGACTGACCGAGTTCCAGACCGAAATAGTGGCCACGGTAAGGAAATTCGTCGACAAGGAGGTCATACCCGCCGCTGCGGAACTGGAGCGCACCGACACCTACCCGCAGGCGATCGTCGACGCCATGCGGGAGATGGGTTTGTTCGGCCTGATGATCGACGAATCCTACGGCGGACTGGGCGAGTCCCTGCTGACCTACGCGCTCTGCGTCGAGGAGCTGGCCCGCGGCTGGATGAGCGTGTCCGGGGTGCTCAACACCCATTTCATCGTTGCCTACATGCTGGCGCAGCACGGCACCGACGAGCAGCGGCGGCGCTATCTGCCGGCGATGGCGACCGGCGAGACCCGGGGCTCGTTCTCGATGTCCGAGCCGGAACTGGGTTCCGATGTCGCCGCGATCCGCACCCGGGCCACCCGCAACCCGGACGGCGGCTACACCATCGACGGCCAGAAGATGTGGCTGACCAACGGCGGCAGCTCGACCCTGGTGGCGGTGCTGGTCCGCACCGACGAGGGGGCCGAGAAACCGCACCGCAACCTGACGGCGTTCCTGGTCGAAAAGCCCACCGGATTCGGCGAAGTGGTGCCCGGACTGGTGATACCCGGCAAGATCGACAAGCTCGGTTACAAGGGCATCGACACCACCGAGCTGATCTTCGACGGCTACCTGGCCGGTGCCGGTGACGTTCTCGGCGGCGTGCCCGGCCAGGGTTTCTTCCAGATGATGGACGGCATCGAGGTGGGCCGGGTCAACGTGTCGGCGCGGGCCTGCGGGGTGGGCATCCGGGCGTTCGAACTCGCGGTGCGCTACGCCCAGCAGCGCCAGACCTTCGGCAAGCCGATCGCCGAGCATCAGGCCATCGCGTTCCAACTGGCCGAGATGGCCACCAAAGTCGAAGCCGCGCATCTGATGATGGTCAATGCGGCCCGGTTGAAAGACTCCGGTGAGCGCAACGACGTGGCGGCCGGCATGGCCAAATACCTGGCCAGCGAGTTCTGCAGCGAGGTCACCCAGCAGAGCTTCCGGATTCACGGCGGGTACGGCTACTCCAAGGAGTACGAGATCGAACGGCTCATGCGCGACGCCCCGTTCCTGCTGATCGGTGAGGGCACCAGCGAGATCCAGAAGCAGATCATCAGCAAGCGCCTACTGGCCGACTATCGGGTCTGAGACGTGAGTGTTCCCGATTTCCCGACGCGTTCACAGCTGTCCGAGGATGTGGCGCGCTTCGTGCGCAAGCGGATCTTCACCGGTGTCTACCCGGCGGGGGAGTATGTGCGTCTCGACCAGTTGGCGACCGAGTTGGGGATCAGTGTCACCCCGGTGCGCGAGGCGCTCTTCGGGCTGCGCGCCGAGGGATTGCTCGAGCAGCAGCCGCATCGCGGCTTCGTGGTGCTGCCGGTGACCCGGCGCGACATCGTCGACGTCTCCGATGTGCAGGCCCACATCGGCGGTGAACTGGCCGCTCGGGCGGCTGCCGGGATCAGCGATGCGCAATTGCATGACCTCAAAGCGATCCAAGACCAACTGGAAGCTGCCTATGCTGCCGAGGATGAAGACCGGGCGGTGCAGTTGAACCACGAGTTTCACCGGGCCATCAACGTCGCCGCCAATTCGCCCAAGCTCGCCCAGCTGATGTTCCAGATCACGCGGTATGCACCGGAGTCGGTGTTTCCCACCGTCTCCGGGTGGCCGGCCAAGTCGATCAGGCATCACCGACGGGTCCTGGTGGCATTGGCCAAGCGTGACGAGGAGGCGGCCCGCAGCGCGATGGCCGAGCACCTGGCCGCCGGCGCGGCCCCGTTGATCGACCATCTCGTCGAACGCGGTGTGGTACAGCGGGCGAGCCGAGCGGATGCGCGGCGGCGGTAACGGGGTCGGTCAGCTGCTGGGCCTGCCGCCGAGTGGCCCGCGCAGGCCCGGAACCGGGTCGAGGATCCCCGAATGTGGCGACCCGTCGTCGGCATCCAGCAGCATCGCCCGCAGCCTTCGGATATCGATCTTGCCGGTCGCGCCCCGCGGAACCCGGTCATCGCAATCGGCCAGCCGCCACACCGTCGGTATCTTGAAGGAACTCAGAAACTTTCGTGCCTGGGCGCGCAGTTCGGCGACCGTCACGGTCGCGGGGTCGCAGACCACCAGGGCGCCCACCCGGTTGTGGCCGGCCACCGCAACGTTGGTCACGAACGCGTTCTCGACGCCGTCGATCGCCCGCAGTGCGGCCGCCACCTCGCTGGGGTACACACTGGCGCCGCTGACCTTGAACATGTCATCGGATCGACCGTGGTAGAACAGGAAGCCGTCGTCGTCGAGGCGCCCTAGGTCGCCGGTGGGGTAGAAGCCGTCGACGGTGAAGATCTCCTCGCGGCTGCGCCGGCAGATGCCGCGCAGGGTGTGCGGCCCGCGCAGCTGGATCACGCCGATGGTGCCGACCGGCACGGGTTCGCCGCTGTCGGGGTCGATGATCCGAACCTCCATACCGGGGAATGTTTTCCCACAGCTACCCCACGCCGAGCGGGGCATGTCGATGTCGGCGCGGTAGCCGCAGTACGGTCCGAATGATTCGGTCATACCGAACAGGTTGGCCCGCGCGCCGGGCTCCCCGCGCTGCTCCACCGGCAGCAGTGCCGCCAGGCTGCCGGGCCGCAACGCGGACAGGTCGGCGGTGCCGCTGTGCCGGGCCAGCGCCTCGGCCTGGTCCGGCCAGCCGCGAAACAGCGTGACCCGTTCGGTCGCCAACAGCCGCAACGTGGTTTCCGGCTGTGGAATCTCCTCGGTGACCAGGGTCGCCCCGGCCAGCAGTGCCGAGAGCACCCCGCTGCCGAACCCGCCCACCCAGAAGAACGGCATCGGCAGATACAGCCGGGTGTCCGCGTCGATCCGGCGGGCGTCGAGGCCCGATCGCACAGCGCCGAGTGCGCTGCCGTGCGAGTGCAGCACACCCTTGGGCGGACCGCTGCTGCCCGAGGTGAAGATGATGACCAGCGGATCGCTCGGGGCGACGGTGCCGGTCAAGGCGTCGATGATCCGTGCCGCCGGCGCGCCGGCCACCCCCTGCAACAGGTCGTCGGCTGCCCAAACCCGGCGCAGGGCGGGAAGTTCCGTCGGAGAACGCAGCTGCGAGGCCAGTTCGTCGAGGTAGCGGTGGCCGCGGAACTCCTCGACGCCGACCAGGAACTGCACGGCGGCGACCCGTAGCTGCGCCACCAGTTCCGGTGTGGACAGCAGTGTGCTCAACGGCACCAGTACGGCGCCGATACGGGTCAGGGCGACCGCGATCCGAACCCAGCGGCAGCCGTTCTCCATGATCAGGCCCACCCGGGTGCCCTTGGTGACGCCGGAATCGATCAGAATCGCCGCCAATTCCCTTGTGGTGACGTCGAGCTCGTGATAATTGAGCCGGGTGCCGGGGTCGATCACCATCGGCTTGGCGCCGTGCGTCGCGGCGAGCGTGCGCACCAGTGCGTCGACGGTCAGCGGCTCAGGCATCGAACATCCTCGCCAGCTGAACCCGATCGACCTTGCCGCTGGCCAGCAGCGGGATCTCGGCGGCGGGAATGGCGGCGAACCTGCGTGGAATCTTGAACGCCGACAGTTCGGCCTTGAGTCGTTCGCGCAGATCGGACACGTCGACGGCACCGTCGTCCTGCACCAGGACGGCCGCGACCACCTGGCCCCGTTCGGGGTCGGGGATGCCAATGACGTGGGCCGTCCGCCCGCCGGTCACCTTCGCGATGGCGCGCTCCACCTCGATCGGCGCCACGTTGGCGCCGGCGGTCTTGATTACCGCGTCCCGCCGGCCGAGGAAGTAGTAGTAGCCGTCGGTGTCGGTACGGACCAGATCGCCGGTGCGGAACCAGCCGTCGGCGTCGAAGCAGTCCTCCCGGCTGCGTTTGTGGTAGCCCTGCATCAGGTAGGGGCCACGCACCCAAAGCTCCCCGTCCTCGACACGGCACTCGAATCCGGGCGCCGGCCTACCGAAGCTGCCGCGGCGGTGTTCGGGCTGATCGGTGTCGTCACCGCTGATCAGCACGACGCTGCCGGTCTCGGTCATGCCCAGCATGTGGTGGCGCAATTCCGGGTCCGCCGGACGGGCATCGGGAGCCATGATCGGATACAGGTTGCCCCGGCGCATCGAGGACAGGTCACGCCCGGCGAAGCTGGGATGGCCGGACAATGCGGCGACGGTGGCCAGGAAGCCGTTGGTGATGGTGGGCTTTTCGGCTTCGATCAGATCCAGCGTGGCAGCGGGGTCGACGGCGTTGGAACACATCAGCGTCGAGCCGGCCAGCAGCGTGGCCAGCAGCGCGAACCCGAAGCCGCCGATCCAGAAGAACGGCGAGTTGCAGAACAGCCGGTCCGCCGCGGTCAGGCCGCGGATTTCGTTGAGGTTGCGCTGGTGGCCGAGCAGACCGGCGTGGGTGTGCAGCACCCCCTTGGGTGCGGCGGTCGATCCCGAGGTGTAGATGATGGTCAGTAGATCGCAGCCTTCGACGTCATCTTCCAGTGCGGCCAGCAGCGGCGCGTCGGCTGCGGGCAGCTGCGCGGTGTCGAAGACCACATGCCGCATTGTTGGCACTACGGTACTGAATAGCGTTTCGCCGGAATGGATGTCGGCATCCGAGACCACCTCGGAGAGCCGCTTGCGGTAGTCGTGCGAACGGTATGACGGGGCGGCGAGCAGGATCTGCACGTCACTGTGCACCAACTGCTCGCGCAGCTCCGGCACGGTCGCGAAGGTGGGGAACGGAACCACCACGGCGCCGATGCGGGCCGCCGCAAGCATGGCGACGACGAAGTCCGCACCGTTGGGGTGGAGCACGCCGACGTGGGTGGCCTTGCCGGCACCGAGCGCAATCAGGCCGCGGGCCAGCAGGGCCGAGCGGCGATCGGCCTCGGCGTAGCTGATCCGTTCGGCGTCGCAGACCAGCAGCGGGTGATCCGCTCGCGCGCCCGCCTGCCGCCGGAGTACCGCGGCGACCGTCAGCGCGTCAGCGGGCATGCTCGGATTCGGCGAAGAGATCGCGGATCGCGCCCAGGTCGGGCTTGCCCGACGGCGTCCGCGGAATGGCGTCGACGACGGTGATAGTGGTGGGAATCTCGTAGCGCGCCAGCTTGCCTCGCAGATATTCGGTCAGCGCGCCAGGGTCCATGGCGGCGCTGTCGCGCAGTTCGATTATCGCGACCGGGGTCTGCCCGAGCCGGTCGTCGGGGCGACCGATCACGGCCGCACCCGCCACCGCGGGATGGGTCTCCAGCGCTGCGCGCACGTCGTCGGGCAGCACCTTGAATCCGCCCCGGATGATCGCCTGGTCGGCCCGGCCCAGAATCCACAGGAACCCGTCGGCGTCGATGCGCGCCAGGTCGGTGGTGCGGATCCAGTCCGTGGCCGGTCCCAGCTGCCCCGGTTTGACTTCCAGCAGGCCTACGGCATCGGGTTGCAGCGGTGTGCCGGCGTCGTCGACCACTCGCAGCTGCGCGCCCAGGCTGGCCCGGCCCACACTGCCGCGCTTGGCGTGCCAGTGCTTCTGGTAGTCGGCCATTGTCCAGCCGGCGACGCCGCCACCGAATTCTGTGGCGGCATAGGAGGTTAAGACCGGGATACCGTATTTCGCGGTGAACGCGTCCGCATCGTCGGCCGACAGCGGTGCGGTGCCGGACGTGACGGCGCGGATGCCGGCCAGGTCTGCCCGGGTCAGCTCCGAGTGCAGTACCGTCCGCAGCGCCGCCGGGACGAGTGAGACTGCGCCCGGCCGATACCGGCGGACCGCCTCCGCCCAGGAGCCCAGCTCGAAGCGGTCCAGCAGCACAAAGGATCTGGCCTCGGCAACGCATTGCAGCACCCGGAACACGCCGCCGATATGCACCAGCGGGGCGTTGACGATCGCGACGCCGTGCCGCAGTCGTGCCGGCGCCGGCCCGGGGGCGATCACACTGTGCGCAAGCATGTCGTAGCGCAGGTCGACGCGTTTCGGCGGACCCGTTGTTCCGCTGGTCAGCATCGACACCGCGACACCGGGACGGTGGGTATCCGCACCGGGTTCGGCCGCGGCGGTAACCTGCGGCTCCCGACCGAGGTCCGCGATGGCCGCCACCGCGGTATGCGGTGTCGCGGTGGCCAGAGCGGCGAGATCGTCGGGCTCGCCGACGATCAGCGATAGCGCCAGCGCCGCGATGTCGGCGCGGGTGCGGTCATCACCGCGGGACGGGTTGATGACCACCACGCAGCCGCCGGCCAGCAACACCCCGAGCAGCGCGCACACCTGGGGCGGCCGGTTGCGTAGCATGATCCCGACCCGCGCACCCGGATCGGTCAACGCCTCGATGCGCCTGGCCAACTCGTTGACCTGCGCCCAGGAGTACCACTGGCCGGCGTACTCCAGGGCGGGCGCCTCCGGCTGCAAGTCAAGCACCGCGGCGATGCGTTCACTCAGCGGATTCGTCATCAGCGAATCCGCGGTGGCGGCGCGGGATGCGACGGTCGCGCCTTGAGTTCGGCCCTTCCCAGCGGGTTGCCCAGGCGGGTGTAGATCAGACCCTGGTCCAGGGCTGCGCGGTAGGGCTTGTCCAGCGATTCCCAGATCGCCTTCACCGTGCCCTGGGTCGCCGACGGCGGCTTGGCCGCGATGGCGGCGGCGATCTCATGTGCCCGCGCCCAGAGTTGTTCGGGCGCCGTGATTTCCGACACCAGTCCGATTCGCAGCGCGGTCTCGGCGCTGACTCGCTCGTCGTTGCCCATCAGCGCGATCCGCAGTGTCTCACCCAGTCCGATCCGACGCATCAGCCCGATCGGCTCCAGCGCGCAGACCAGACCGGCCGAGACATGCGAATCGAAGAACGTCGCGTCCGCGGAGCAGATGACCACGTCGGCCTCGTTGACGAAATAGAACCCGCCCGCGGTGCACATCCCCTGCACCGCGCAGACCACCGGCTTGAACATCTTCTGCCACTTGGGGCTGAGCGACTCGCCGGGATCCTCGTGGTTCCAGACGTTGTCCGGCTGCCCGTACGGCGTCTTGATGTCCAGTCCGGCGCTGAACGCCCGGGTGCCGGCCGCTCTCAGCACGGCGGCGTTGATGCCGGGATCGAGTTTGACGATGCGCCATGCCGCAACCACTTCCTTGCACATGGTGCGGTTGAACGCGTTGAGGGCTTCCGGGCGGTTCAGCGTGATGGTTGCCACCTGATCGGTGTAATCGAGGTCCAGCAGGAGGGTTTCGAACGCGGCACTCATCGGCACTGCCATTCCGGTGACCGCTTCTCGACGAATGCCTTCGGGCCCTCCAGCGAGTCCGCGGTGTGCAGATTGCGTTCCCGGAACGCTTCGGCCAGCATCTCGGCTTCGTGCAGCGGCAGATCCAGGCCCTTGAGGACGGCCAGCCGGGTGCCGCGCACCGCCAGTGGCGCATTGGAGTTCACTATGGCCGCGATCTCGTGGGCCCGCGCGAGCAGTTGGTCGTGCTCGACCACCTCGCTGATCATGCCGAGGTCGTAGGCGCGCCGGGCACTCATCCGCTCGTGCTTGCCCATCATCGCCATCCGCAGCGCCACCGAGCGGGGCAGTACCCGCGCCAGTCGCACCACCTCGCGGCCGGCGACCAGACCGATCGAGACATGCGGGTCGAAGAACGTCGCCTTATCGGAGGCGATGACGATGTCGCCGGTGGTCACCCAGTCCAGCCCGGCGCCACAGCAGATTCCGTTGATCGCAGCCAGCACCGGCTTGGCCATCGTCCGGAACGGCGGGGTGCCTTCCTGCGGTGCCTCCCACTGCTCGTAGGTGGACAGGAACGGTCGCTCGTTGATCACCTTGCCGTCGCCGGGGATGGCCTTGACGTCGGCGCCGGTGCAGAAGGCCCGTCCGGTCCCGGTGACGATGAGCAACCACACCCGGTCGTCGCCCTCGGCCTCGGCGTAGGCGGCACGCAGTTCGGTGACCATGTGTGGACTGAGCGCGTTGAGAGCCTCCGGGCGATTCAGCGTGATCGTCGCGGTGTGGCGGTCGACCTGGTAGGTGATGGTGTCGAACTCCGGCATCGATGATCCCTTCTCAACGGCCCTTGAACGCAGCCGCGCGACGCTGCCGAAACGCGGCCAGTCCCTCCTTGAAGTCGGCGGTGCGGCAGGATAATTCCAAGTTGAACAGCTCCTGTGTCAAGGATTCCGGCAGGCTCGCCCGCTGGCCGTGGTTGATGGCCTGCTTGGTCAGGCCGATCGCGACGGTGGGCCCGGTGACCAGCCGCGCCAGTAGGTCCTCGGTTGCGGTGTCCAGGTCCGCGGGGTCGACCACCCGGTGGATCAATCCCCATTCGGCGGCCTCGGTTCCGCTCACCTTCTCGCCGAGCAGCAGCATCCGTTTGGCCCGGGCCAGGCCGACCAACCGGGGCAGCAACCAGGTTGCCCCGGAGTCCGGGCTGAAGCCGCGCGACAGGAACGGTTCCCAGAAGACGGCGTCGGTGCCGGCCACGGTGAAGTCGGCGGCCAGCGCGAGATTGCAGCCCAGGCCCACTGCCCAGCCCCGCACGCTGCACACCACCGGCAATGCGATGCTGTGCACCAGTTCGATCACCCGGTTGGCGGTGTGCGGGATGCGCCGGACCAGATCTCCGGTGCGGGGACGTTCGCCCGCCGCGTTCGTCGCGACCCAGTCGGCGCCGGCGCAGAAGTCGGCGCCGGCACCCCGGATGTGGATCGCGCGCAGCGCATCGTCGGTGGCCGCCTTGGTGAGTTCTGCGACGAGCAGATCAATCATTCGATGGCTCAATGCATTCCGCTGAGCCGGCCGGTCAAGTGTGATCCGTAGCAGCGGGCCGTCGCGCAGCACCGTCACCGCGCCCCCGGCCGCGGCGGAATCGGCGTCGTCGGTCACCGGCCTGCCACCCTTCGATCCTCTATCGTCACCGCTACAGTAGGCTATACGATTATTGCATTGCAGCAGGGAAAGGCCCATGGCGGAAGGCGAAGCAGTTCCAGCGGGGGTGGCGGATGCCGGAAGTCGCTACGGTGAGCAACCGCTGGAGCAGACCGTTGCCGCCGCGGCGGCCATCCGGCGACTGGCCGGGCTGCTGCTCTCCTTGGAGCACCCGCACCCCACGGTCGACGACATGCTGGCCCGGTTCGCCGAGTGGGAGCGGGAACTGGCCGCCGCCGTGCCTGCGGACAGCACACCTCGGGCCGGATCGGACAGCGGCGGAGGTCAACGGGTGTACCTCAGCCACGCGTTCGACGCGGGCGCGTTCAACCCGTGCTTTCCGCGCTACGAATTCGACCATCTCGACGCCGAGACGGCCGCCGGCCGGGTCACGTTCCCGCTGGTGTACGAGGGACCGCCGGGCCTGGTGCACGGCGGGTTCCTCGGGGTGTTCTTCGACTGCGTCATCGCGCATCAGAGTTGCGCCGTGCAGCGTGCGGGCCGTACCCGCGCACTGCTGGTCAACTACCGACGGCCGACCCCGATCCTGACCGGGCTGCGATTCGATATCACCCGATCCGAGGTGGAACGTGGTATCGAGGCGACGGCGCGGCTGCTACTCGACGACGAGGTGCTGTGCACCGGTCAGGCCACCACCGTGGCGCTGCCGCCGGAGCGGTTGTCCGGCAACCGCTTGGGCAGGCGCCGGCCCCGATGGGAGGAATAGCAGCGATGAGCCCGGACAGTGCCGACGAGCGCGTGCTTTTCGACGTCGATCGAGGCAACAGGATCGCCACGATCACGTTGAACAATGCGCAGCGGCGCAACTCCTACGACGCCAGCATGCGGGACGGCATCGCCCGCTGCCTGGACCGGGTCGCCGATGACGACGAGCTGACCGTGGTGTTGTTGCGCGGAGCCGACGGGGTGTTCTCCACCGGCGCCGACATGAACAACGCCTACGGTTGGTACGGCGAGGGCGGACACGGGGAGTCGCCTGCCGAAGGCCGCCCCAGTCAACGGCGGCGGCTTGCGGTCGACCGCAAGTCCTTCGGCTTCTATCACAACCTGATGGGCTTCCCCAAGGTGACGGTGGGCGAGATCAGCGGCTTCGCACTCGGCGGCGGTTTCGAGATGGCGCTGATGACCGACATCTCGGTCATCGCGCGGAACACCAGGATCGGGATGCCCGCGACACGTTTCCTCGGGCCGGCACTGGGCAGCCTGCACATGTTCTTCCATCGCCTGGGGCCGGTGCTGGCGCGGCGGCTGCTGTTGACCGGGGACATCATCGAGGCGGCCGCTGTGGAGCAGCTGGGTGTGTTCACCGAAACCTGCGATCCCGCAATGGTTTCAGCGCGGGCCCGGTACTGGGCGGAGAAGGCGGCAAGAATGCCCGCCGACGGGGTGGTGATCGCCAAGGAGGCATTCCGTCTCGTCGAACAGAGCCAGGCCTACCAGGGCGAGGAAGTGGCCAGCTACCTGTTCCACGCCTTCGGGACCAACCTGCAGTTCGCGCCCGGGGAGTTCAACTTCGTCAAGGCCCGAGCCCAGCACGGCACCAGGGAGGCGTTCCGGCTGCGCGACGAGCACTTCCACGTGCCGGAGCCCTGACCGGGCCGTTCGAGCCGGATTTATTCGGCGAGATTCTTAATGGCCGCTGACCGCGATGCGGCCAGCGCCGGATTTGCGGACCGCAGCGGCGCGGCGCTTGTTTATGCAGGTCGCCAGGGTGTGGCCCGAGGGTGGCGGCTGGGTTTGGACCGGCGGTGCGAACCCCGCGCAGGACCGGCGTTCACCACCTGCGGTGCTCCTCGCCCAGGAACGCATGAGCGATTGCTGGCTAATCTTCCGGGCACAGGCAGCGCAGCTAACGGCCGGCGCTGACCGATGCAATCGTGGACAGCCGGCAGAGCGGAGGGAAATCGATGGACTTCGGTTCGCTGCCGCCGGAAATCAACTCCGCCCGAATGTATTCCGGCGCGGGGTCGGCTTCGATGCTGGCCGCTGCGACGGCCTGGGATGGGTTGGCATACGAATTGCAGTCCACCGCGGCGGTCTATGGATCGATTCTTGCCGACCTGGTGGGCTCGTCCTGGCACGGTCCGTCTTCGGTTGCGATGACGGCGGCGGCGACGCCATATGTGCAGTGGATGAGCGCCGCGGCGGCCCAGGCCGAACAGTCCGCACTTCAAGCCCGGGCCGCAGCCGCCGCCTACGAAGCCGCCTTCTCCGCCACCGTGCCGCCGGCGGTGGTGGCGGCCAATCGGACACTGCTGGCCACGTTGGTCGCGACGAATCTTCTGGGCCAGAACACCCCGGCCATCGCAGCCACCGAGGCCCACTATGCCGAGATGTGGGCACAGGACGCCGCAGCCATGTACGGCTACGCCGGCTCTTCGGCGGCCGCCACCCAGCTGACCCCGTTCGCCGAACCGCCGACGACGACAAATGACAACGTGCCGGCCGGCCGGTCTGCGGCCGACGCGACGCGGCTGCTCTCGCAGGTGCCCAACACCCTGCAGGCGGTGACGACGAACCCGACTTCGTGGTCCGCAGCGGTCGCGCAGGCGTCGTCGGGTCTGCAGACCTGGATGAACAACGCCACCAACTTCTTGAAGGTCGTCGACGGCCCCTACACGCCGCTGGGGGTGCTGCGCCTGTTCAAGAACTGGTGGCAGGTCGGCTCCAGCCTGACCAGCGTGAACAACGGCGGGCAGAGTCTGGTGTCGTTCTTCAACCCGAAGGCGGTCACCGGGGCGTTGACGCCGCTGCTGGCCAGCGAGCTGCTGACCGGTGGATCGATGGTGCACTCGGCGGGCGCATCCGCCGTGACGGGGGCGATGGGTCACGCGGGCATGGTCGGATCACTCTCGGTGCCGGCGAACTGGGCTTCGGCCGCTCCCGGCGCCCGGACGATTGCCGCTGTGCTGCCGGCTGCCGTTGCCGACGCGGTTCCCGCGATGGCCATGAACGCTCAGAACAGCATGTTCGGCCAGATGGCGCTGTCGAGCCTGGCGGGCCGGGCATTGGCCGCACCCGTCGGTCACGCCGTGGGTGCCTCCGCTACCCGCACCATCGGCGCCGTCACCCAGGTCACCAATGCCGCGGTGGCCCCGGATATCGCCACCACCGCCACCATCATCGTGATCCCGCCGATCGAGAAGTAGCCGAAGGAGCGTACGGAGATGGTTTTCGGGAACTTCGCGGTGCTGCCGCCGGAGATCATCTCGGGCCAGATGTATTCCGGTCCGGGTGCTGAGCCACTGCTGGCGGCTGCCTCGTCCTGGGACGGGCTGGCGGCCGAATTGCATTCCGCCGCATCCTCCTACGCATCGGTGATCTCGGGTCTGACAGCCGGATGGCAGGGTTCTTCGTCGGAGCTGATGGCCACCGCCGCGGCGACCTATCTGACGTGGATGTCGACCACGGCGGCACAGGCCGAAGAGACGGCCGCTCAGGCCAAGGCCGCGGCCGGCGCCTACGAGGCCGCCTTCGTCGCGGTGGTGCCGCCGCCGGTGATCACCGCGAACCGGACCCAGTTGGCATCGCTGGTGGCGACCAACATCCTGGGGCAGAACTCCGCGGCGATCGCTGCCACCGAAGCGCAATACGGTCAGCTGTGGGCACAAGACGTCGCCGCGATGTTCGGCTACGCGGCGGCCGCCCAGTCGGCAACCGAGCTGACGCCGTTCACCGCACCCGCGCAGACCACCACCGACAACGGCGCGGCCGGCCAGGCCGCCGCGGCTGCCGCAACGTCTCAGTCCTCAGCGGCCACCGCGGCACAATCGGCGCTGGCTCAGCTTGCGCAGGCCGTCACCACGTCCCCCACGCAATACACCACTGCGGCACAGAATGCGCTCAACACCCTGACCGGCAGTTCCGCCACGTCGGGGTTGTACGAGTCGTTCTGGAACTTCCAGTCGGCGGTCGGATCGGAGGGCACCTGGACCAACGCGGCCGGCGGCAGTCTCAACCTGGGCATGACCCAGGTCAGACTCTTCCACAAGTTGCCGGGCCTGCCCGTGATTGCGAAATCCGCGCTGGGCGGCGGCTTGATCAGCGGCGGGCTGTCAAGCCCGGTGGCCGCGATCGGTGGCGGTATCACCGCGGCCAGTGCGGGGACCGCCTCCACGGTCGGTGCGCTGTCGGTGCCCGCCAACTGGGCCACCGCCACCCCGGCTATCAGGCTGGCCTCCATCGGGTTGCCGGGCGCCTTGGCTGCGGCTCCGGCCGCGGACCTGGCGGGCGGGCTGCTCAATCCGGCTGCGCTGGGCAGCTTGACCGGAGGCGCACTGGGCGGCCCGGCCACCAGGGCGAGCACCCGGGGAGTGCAGGTCATGGCGGCCACCGCGACGAAACGCAACGTCCCGGTCAAACTCGACCAGGTCATCGCGCAACTGCAGCAGACGCCGGATACCGTGCAGCACTGGAATGTTGAGGAATCCGGGCTCGACGATCTGGTAGCGAAGCTGTCGTTGAAGCCCGGCATCCATGCCGTGCACGTTTGTGCCGACGGTGAGACCGCTACTGCCGCGCCGCAATCCGCACTCGGATAGCACTTCGCCCACGGGAGGACCCGATGAAACTGTTCTTCGCTCCGCTCGTGGCGGCGCCGGTGATCGTTCTGGCCGCGCCCGCGGTTGCCGAGCCCGGCGCCGTCGAAGCCAGCGCCGTCGAAGCCAGCGCCGCCGAAGCGGGCGCGGCCGAAACGCCGGCATTCCTGGCTTCGCTGCGCCAGGTGGGCATCGCCTTCGCCGACCCGGCGCAGGCTGTGGCGGCGGGTCAAGCGGTCTGCGGCCTGGTTGCCAACGGTGAGTCGGGCCTTGAACTGCTCACCGACCTGCGCAACGCCAACCCCTCGCTCTCCATCAACGGTGCGGCCCAGTTCGCGACCATCGCCGCCAGGGCGTACTGCCCGCAGCAGCTTGAACCGGCCGGCAAGTCCGCCAAGTAGACCGGCGCTGAAGCTTTACAGAAATAGTGAATAATGTAAGGTCTAGGCATGCCTACACCCGTTATCGTCGGTGCTGCCCGGACAGCGATCGGCCGCTCCTTCAAAGGAACACTGGCCAACACCCCAGCGGAGACGTTGATCACCACGGTGCTGCCCGAGGTGGTTCGCCGTGCCGGCGTCGCCCCGGCGGCCATCGACGACATCATCTTCGCGGAATCGCACTACGGCGGTGGTGATCTGGCACGCTACGCCGCCGCGAGCTGCGGTATGGAGGAGGTGCCGGGCCAGGCGGTCAACCGGCACTGCGCCGGCAGCCTGACTGCGATCGGCAATGCTGCCGCGCAGATCGGGTCCGGCATGGAACGGGTGCTGGTCGCCGGGGGGGTGCAGTCCCTGTCGATGATGCCGCTGATGAAGATGCGGTTGCCCGGCCCGGAACTCGCATTCGACGAGCGGTGGATGCCGCCGACCCATCCGGAGACGCCCGACGCACCGACTCGCGACATGTCGATCACGGTGGGTTGGAACACCGCCCGTGCCGTCGGCATCAGCCGAGCGGAGATGGACGCCTGGGCGGCGCGGTCGCACCACCGTGCCGTGGCGGCGATCGACGCCGGCAAATTCGTCGACGAGATCGTTCCGCTGAAGGTCGCCCTGCCCGACGGCACGGTGACCGAGTTCAGCGTCGACGAGCATCCGCGCCGCGACACCACGCTGGAGCGGTTGGCGTCGTTGCCGGCGCTGCATCCGGAGATCGACGGGTTCTCCATCACCGCGGGCAACAGCAGCGGAACCAACGACGCCGCTGCCGCGGTCGTCCTCCTCGACGCGGAGTATGCGGCCGCCAAGGGCCTCGCCGCGCTGGGCAGTGTGCGAGCCTGGGCGGCAGCCGGCGTCGCGCCGCGCGACACCGGGCTGGGGGCGGTCAAGGTGATCGGCAAGGTGCTGCAACGCGCGGGGCTGTCGCCGGGTGACGTCGCGCTGTGGGAGATCAACGAGGCGTTCGCCTCGGTGCCGATCGCGGCGTGCCGGGAGTACGGTCTCGACGAGGAGAGGGTGAACTTCTCCGGCAGCGGCTGCAGCCTCGGCCATCCCATCGCGGCGTCCGGGGCCCGGATGGTGACCACCCTGGTCTACGAGTTGCGGCGACGTGGCGGTGGTATCGGTGTGGCGGCGATGTGTGCCGGCGGCGGCCAGGGTGGGGCCGTCGTCGTCGAGGTCTGACACACCTCGCCGGATCGGCTAGCGCGCCCTGGTCCTGCCGGCGCTGCCGGTGCGCCGTGCGGGCTTCCTGCCCTCGTCGATCAACCGGGCGGCATGGTCGAGGATGCAGTCGAGGCCGTAGTCGAAGTTGGTGTCGTCGGCCGCGCCGATCCGGCGCCCCTCCCTGGTTGTCTGAGCCAGCAGCGGTGCCGTCTCGCCGTCGATGACGAGCGCTTCTTCGAAGTCGCCGGGGCCGTCGTCTGCCGACGCGCGGTTCTTCTCGTAAAGTCGACTCAGCACCACCGAGCCGCGGACGTGCAGCGATATCGCCGAGTAGGTGTCGAAGGCCTGCTGCGCGGAGAGGCCGGCCTCCACCAGGCTGGCGATCGCCCGTTCCACCTCCCGGACACCGAGTTGCGCGGCACGGGGACTCAGCGCGGCCCGGATCAATATCAGATCGCACAGAATCGGGTTGCCCTGGAACGTCTTTCGCATCGTGCGGGCATGATTGCGCAGCGTTTCCCGCCAGTCCTTGGCCTCGACGTACGGGGTGGCGAACTGATACTGCCGCAAGGCGCGACTGGTCATCGCGTTGAGCAGGTCGTCCTTCTTGCGGAAATACCAGTAGATGCTGGTCACCCCGACACCGAGGTGTTTTCCGAGCAGCGGCATGCTCAGGTTGTCGACCCCGATCTGCTCGGCGAGTTCGAAGGCGCCGTCGATGATGTCGTCGGGATTGATGGATCCGCGTTCGCGTCGCTGCCGCTTTTCGGCGGTTGCCTGCTTTGCCACTCCGGGGTGCCTCCAGTCGTCATCCCTACCAGCGTGCTACTACGGTAAAGCCTATGGTAAGCATTCTGATAAGTGGTGTCCCGACAGCTGAGGGGTGAGACGTGTCAGACGCGGTCCTGCAGGAACGTCATGGGCGAATCCTCGTCGTCACGATCAACCGGCCGGAAGCGCGCAATGCGGTCAACCTGGCGGTGAGTCAGGGACTGGCCGATGCGATGGATGCGCTCGACGCCGACCCGGCGCTGTCGGTCGCGGTGCTGACCGGTGCGGGCGGCAATTTCTGCGCCGGCATGGACCTGAAGGCCTTCGCTGCCGGCGAACGGGTTGACCTTCCCGGGCGGGGACTCGGCTTCACCCAGCGGCCCCCCCGCAAGCCCGTCATCGCCGCCGTCGAGGGATACGCGCTCGCCGGTGGCACCGAACTGGTGCTGGCCACCGACCTGGTGGTGGCGTCGACGACCGCGAAATTCGGCATCCCCGAAGTCAAACGGGGCCTGGTGGCCGCCGGTGGGGGACTGCTGCGCCTGCCGCGCCGGATTCCGTACCAGAAGGCGCTCGAATTGGCGCTGACCGGCGAGAGTTTCACCGCGGAACAAGGTGTGGCATGGGGTTTCGTCAACACGCTTTCCGAGCCGGGTCGGGCGCTGGCCGAGGCGATCGAACTGGCCGGGCGTATCACGGCCAACGGTCCGCTGGCGGTCGCGGTGACCAAAGAGATCGTGACCAGGTCCGCGGGCTGGACCGAAGCGGAGATGTGGCAGAAGCAACTTGAACTCATCATGCCGGTGTTCGCCTCCAACGACGCCAAAGAGGGTGCCGTCGCGTTCGCCCAGAAACGTGCGCCGAACTGGACCGGCACCTGAGTTGACGCCGTGGATCTGGGGCTGACGAACGCCGCTGCGGTGGTGGTCGGTGGTGGCCGGGGAATGGGATTGGCCACCGCGCGCTGCCTTGCCGACGACGGCGCGCGGGTCGCCGTCGTCGCGCGATCGCAATCCGACTTGGACCGTGCCGCAGCCGACTTGACGCAACGGGGTAGCCCCGACGCGCTCGGACTGGTCGCCGACATCTGCGACGAACAACGGGTGGCGGACGTGTTCGCCGAGCTTGCCGAGCGATGGGGTGGTGAGCTCAATATCCTGGTCAACACCGTGGGGCCGAATGCGCAGGGCACATTCGAGGACCTGACCGACGCGCAGTGGCGGGAAGCCGTCGACCAGGGCGTGTTGGGGATGGTGCACTGCGTGCGGGCGGCACTTCCGTTGTTGCGCAAAGCGCAGTGGGCTCGGATCGTCAACTTCTCGGCACAATCCACCCAGCGGCAGAGTACTGCGCTGGCCGCCTACACCGCCGCCAAGGCGATGGTCAGCAGTGTGTCGAAGAACCTGTCATTGCTGCTGGCGCCGGACGAGATCCTGGTCAATGTGGTTTCGCCGGGCAGCGTCGCGTCCGAGGCGCTGGTGGGCTGGGCGCGATCGGTCGGCGCGGAGGGTGATGACCCGTATCGGCTGATGGAGGTCATCGGCAGGCATTTCGGGCACCTGGCGCACCTGCCGCGGGCCGGCCTGCCGAGTGAGATCGGGCCGGTCGCGGCCTTTCTGGCCTCTCGGCGCAACTCCTACATGACCGGAGCCAACATCAACGTCGACGGCGGTTCGGACTTCACCTGACAGCAACGCTGACCTGCTGACACGCTCTACCGATAGGTATACAGTATGAGTAATCAGTATGATCCGAATCGGGTCGCCGCCTACCGAGGAGATGCGTGTTCGATGACTGCTACCGACGGCGTGGCAGAGTTGAATGCGGTCTTGTACGACGTCACCCAGAGCGGCGTCGCCGTCATCACCCTCAACCGCCCGCAGCAGCTCAACTCCTGGGGCCCTGAGATCTCCTCGGGGTTCTATGCGAGCGTGGATCGCGCCGAGGCTGATTCCGCGGTGCGGGTGATCGTGGTGACCGGCAGCGGGAAGGCGTTCTGCGCCGGTGCGAATCTGGGTTCCACGACAAACATCGGGGAGTCGCTGGGCGGCTCCGAGACGACGGATGTTACTCAATTGGTCGGCGCGCGCCACCCGCATTTCCTCACCGCGTTGCGCAAGCCCGTCATCGCTGCGGTCAACGGCGCCTGTGTCGGCATCGGCCTCACCCACGCGCTGATGTGCGATATCCGGTTCGCAGCAGCCGGGGCAAAGTTCGCCACCGCGTTCACCCGTCGTGGGCTGATCGCCGAATACGGCATCTCCTGGATTCTGCCCCGGATGGCCGGCTGGGGTGCGGCGATGGATCTTTTGCTGAGCGGACGGACGTTCCTCGCCGAGGAGGCGCGCGAACTCGGACTGGTCAACGAAGTCGTCGCGGCCGACCAACTGATGACACGGGTGCTGCAGTATGCCGAGGACATCGCGGCGAACTGTTCCCCGGCATCGATGGCGGTGATCAAGCAGCAGGTCTACACCGACGCACTGGGTGATATCGCGGATGTCAGCACACGTGCCGAGGCGCTGATGCACGAGTCGCTGCTGCGGCCGGACCTCATCGAAGGGATCACCAGCTTCCTGGAGAAGCGGGCGCCGATTTTTCCGCCACTGAGCGAATAACGAACTGACGAAAGAGGATCACCGACATGACCCTGGATTTTCGAGCTGTCGACGTCGACAACCACTACTACGAACCGCTCGACGCATTCACCCGCCACCTGGACAAGAAGTTCAAGCGTCGCGGCGTGCAGATGGTCAGCGACGGCAAGCGCACCTGGGCCGTGATGGGTGAACGGGTCAATCACTTCATTCCCAACCCCACCTTTGACCCGATCATCGTGCCCGGCTGCCTGGATCTGCTGTTCCGTGGCGAGATCCCGGACGGCGTCGACCCCGCGTCGCTGATGAAGGTCGAGCGGTTGGCCGAGCATCCGGAATACCAGAACCGGGACGCTCGGGTGGCGGTGCTGGACACCCAGGACATCGAGACGGTGTTCATGCTGCCGACGTTCGCGTGCGGTGTCGAAGAGGCACTCAAAGGTGACATCGAGGCGACGATGGCCTCACTGCGCGCCTTCAACCTGTGGCTGGACGAGGACTGGGGCTTCGATCGGCCCGACCACCGGATCGTCTCCGCGCCGATCATCTCGCTGGCCGACCCGGCAGCCGCGCTCGACGAGGTCGACTTCGTGCTCGCCCGCGGCGCCAAGCTGGTGTTGGTGCGCCCCGCACCGGTGCCCGGTGTGGTCAAGCCGCGTTCGCTGGGCGACCGCAGCCACGACCCGGTATGGGCGCGACTTGCCGAGGCGGGGGTACCGGTCGGATTCCACTTGAGCGACAGTGGTTATCTGCACATCGCCGCGGCGTGGGGCGGGCAGTCGAAGTTCGAGGGGTTCGGCGCCAAGGATCCGTTGGACACGGTGCTGCTCGACGACCGCGCGATCCACGACACCATGGCTTCGATGATCGTGCATCAGGTGTTCACCCGGCATCCGAAGCTCAAGGTGGTGAGCATCGAGAACGGCTCGTACTTCGTCTACCGGTTGATCAAACGACTCAAGAAAGCCGCCAACAGCCAGCCGCGGCATTTCGGCGAGGACCCGGTGGAGCAGTTGCGAAACAACGTGTGGATCGCCCCGTACTACGAGGACGACCTGTCGTTGCTGGCACAGACCATCGGTGTCGAGAAGATTCTGTTCGGTTCGGACTGGCCGCACGGCGAGGGCCTGGAGTCACCCGTTTCGTTCACCGGGGAGCTGGCTGGGTTCAGCGATGCCGATATCCGAAAGATCATGCGTGACAATGCCTTGGACCTGCTTGGTGCCAAGGTGGAGTCGGCAGTCTAGCCCGCGGCCACGATGAGCGAATGGACGCTCCCGGCGGTCCTGGATGCGATTGCCGAGGTTGTTCCCGACCGGGTGATGACCATCTGCGGGGACCGGCGCAGCACGTTCGCCGAATCGGCGGATCGCACCCGCCGAGTCGCCAACTACCTGGCCGGCCGCGGGTTCGGCGCCCACCGTGAGCGTGCCGAACTGGACAATTGGGAGTGCGGTCAGGATCGCGTTGCGCTGCTGCTGCACAACGACCTCTACCCCGACATGGTGATCGGCTGCCTGAGGGCGCGGGTGGTGCCGGTCAACGTCAACTACAACTACACGCCGGGTGAGATCGCCGATCTGCTGGGCTATCTGCGGACTCGCGGTGTGATCTGCCACCGGTCGCTGGGGGCGAAGTTCGCCGACGTGCTTTCCGCCGGCGGTGCCGAGCTGCTGGTGTCGATCGACGACGGCAGCGATGCGCCCCACCTGCCCGGTGCCGTGGCGCTGGACGAGGTGCTGGCCCGGGGAGACACCGACCGGGCGGTGCGGGCGTCGCCCGATGACCTGTTGATGATCTGCACCGGTGGCACCACCGGGCGCCCGAAGGGTGTGCTGTGGCGGCAAAGCGACAGCTATGTGTCGTCGATGGTCGGGGCCGACCACGCATCCGCCGCGGAGATCCACCAGAAGGTGCGGGAAGCCGGCGCTCCGTGGTTCGCGGTGTCACCGCTGATGCATGCCGCCGGCATGTGGACCGCGTTCTCGGGGATCATGAACGGCCAGACGGTGATTCTCAACGACACCAGGGGCAGCTTCGACCCCCGTGCGGTGCTGCAGACCGCTGAGCGCCACCGGGCGGGCCTGATGACGATGGTCGGCGACGCCTACGCCGCGCCACTGGTCGCCGAGTTGCGGCGCCACCCTTACGACCTGTCGTCGTTGTACGCCATCGGAACCGGCGGAGCGGGAACCCAACCGAAACACCAGCGAGCGCTGCTGGAGTTGCTGCCCCAGATCACGCTGATCAACGGCTACGGATCGTCGGAGACCGGGAACATGGGGTTCGGCCACAGTCAACGCGGCTCGCAGACCGACACCTTCACCCTGCGCGAGGGCGGGTTGGTGCTCTCGACGGATCGCCGGCGGTTTCTGTCCCCCGGCGACGACGAGGTCGGTTGGGTCGCCAGGGCGGGCCGGATACCGCTGGGGTACTTCGACGATCCAGACGGCACCCGCACGACCTTCCCCGTCGTCGGCGGCAAGCGGGTGGTGGTGTCCGGCGATCGGGCCAGGTTGGGCCAGGACGGCACGTTGCGGCTCTTCGGCCGGGACTCGCTGGTGGTCAACACCGGCGGTGAGAAGGTGTTCGTCGAGGAAGTCGAAGAAGCGCTGCGCGCCCACCCCGCGGTTGCCGACGCGCTGGTGGTCGGCCGGCCCAGCGACCGCTGGGGCGAGGAGGTCGTCGCCCTGGTCGAACTGCGCGCGGACGCCGAACGGGCCACTGCCCCGCTGCACGCCCACTGCACGTCGCAACTGGCGCGCTTCAAGGCGCCCAAAGAGTTCGTCCTCGTGGATCGGGTCCAGCGGTTGGGCAACGGGAAGGCCGACTACCGCTGGGCCAAAGACCGGGCGGCGCAACGACAAACGCAGAGGATGCCATGACTCACAAGGTGATCGACTGTCTGGTCAACGTGCACTTCGGCGAGACCGGTCGGCAGCCTGCCTGGATGCTCAAGGTGCGCGACGACTATTTCAAGGGTCCGAAGTCGATGTTCGCGCCGGTCGAACTGGCCGAACTGCTCGATGAGATGGACGCCCACGGGGTCGAGAAGGCTGTCCTGATGGACAACCTGACCAAACCGTCGGCAACCGCGCGAAAGTTCGTGGCCGCCAGGCCGGATCGGTTCGCCCTGGCGATGGGCGGAGTCAACTTGCTGCGCCCGGTTCCGGCGCTGGCCGAGCTCACCGCCGTCGTCGAAGACCTACCGGTGGTCTACGCCGTGGTGGGGCCGAGCTTCTGGGGTGACGGGCAGTATCCGCCCAGCGACGCCGTCTACTACCCGCTCTACGCCAAATGTGCCGAACTGGAGTTGCCGCTCTGCGTCAACACCGGCATTCCGGGCCCGCCGATCCCCGGCGAAGTGCAGAACCCGATCCACCTGGACCGGGTGTGTGTGCGCTTTCCCGAGTTGCGGTTGTGCATGATCCACGGCGCCGACCCGTGGTGGGATGTCGCGATCCGACTGCTGATCAAGTACGCCAATCTGCGGCTGATGACATCGGCGTGGTCGCCGAAGCGGTTGCCGGAGAGCCTGCTGCACTACCTGCGCACCCGGGGCGCCGACAAGATCATCTTCGCGTCGGACTGGCCGGTGCTGAGCATGCGCCGCGTCGTTCCGGAAGCGCGCGCATTGGATCTGCCGGCCGACGTACTGGACAACTACCTCTACCACAACGCTGCCGGATTCTTCTTCGGCGCACATCGCTGAACAGGAGCACTGATATGGATCGCTTCGAACTGCGCCGGTTGGATTACAGCCTGACCGAGGACCATGTGGCGTTGCAGGCGGCGTACAAACAGTTCTTCAGCACCCACTGCGGAATCGAAACCGTTCGTGCCGCGGAGGAGTCCGGTTTCGACAAGAGCCTGTGGGAGCGGCTGTGCGCGATGGGCGCGACCACGATGGCACTCCCGGAGTCCTGTGGTGGTGACGGGGCCACCCTGGTGGATCTCACTCTGGTTGCCGAGGAGATCGGCCGGTCGCTGGCACCGGTGCCGTGGATCGACCACGTCTGCGCAGCAAGGTTGTTGGCCGGTTTCGGTGCGGCGGAAATCGAGGTTGTCAACGGAAAGAAGATCGTGGCGTTCGATTCGCAACAGGACGGCGCCACCGGGACCCGGCTCATCTCCACGGGGTCGATCGCCGATGAGATCGTCATCGCCGACGGTCACGACAATCAGGAGATCGTGAGCCTGACGTTCGGCACGCGCCCGGTGCGGATCGACAACATCGGTCGGTTGCCGATGGCGTGGGTCGATCCGGCCGCAGCCGACGGCCGCACCGTGCTCGCGGCCGGTGCGCAGGCGATGGCGAAATATCAGCGGGCATTGGACGAATGGCGACTGCTGACCGCTGCCGCACTGGTGGGGCTGGTGGAGCAGACCATGACGATCGCGGCCGAATTCGCCAAAACCCGCTACACCCTGGGGGTTCCGATTGCCACGTTGCAGGCGATCTCGCATCCGCTGGCCAACATGGCCATCACCGTTGCCGCCGGTCGCGGCCTGGTTCGCCGAGCGGCGTGGTTTCTCGACAACGAGCCCGACGAACGGCCCGAACTGGCGGCGTCGGCATTCGTGTTCATGGCGGACGAAGCCGCCAGAGCAGCCACCATGGCGGTGCACGTTCAAGGCGGCCTGGGCGTCTCGTCGGAAGCCGCCGCCACCGCGTATCTGCTGCGGGCCCGCGGCTGGCCGCTGGCCGGAGGCGATCCCGGCACCAGTGCCTGCCGCATCGCAGAGATCGTGGCTGCTCGCGAAACCGCCGACTGCACGAGTGAATAGGACGGATACCCGATGGACTTCTCCCGACCACAGCTGACCGCGGAAGACCAGGAATTTCTCGCCGAGGTGCGCACGTTCCTGGCCACCCACGTGACCGAGGACGTCAAACGCCGCGACCGCGAAACCGGTGACAACTTCGACGAGGCCGTGCATTTGGCGCTCGGTGCCGCCGGCTATCTGGAGGCGGAGTGGAGACTGGAGGCCGACGGCGGCTTTGATCGGGTGCGCCGGCGGATCTGGGAGTTGGAGAAACGCCGCGCTCACGTGCCGTGGGTGACCTGGGGAACCACCGCGATGGTGGCGCGATCGGTGGCGAGCTTCGGTTCACCCGAGTTGCGAGACGAGATTTTGCCGGGTGTCTTCAGCGGGCATATCCGACTCTGCCTGGGCTACACCGAACCAGAGGGCGGGTCCGACGTCGCGACGTGCAAGACCCGCGCGGTGCGGGAAGCCGATGGAACCAGCTGGGTCATTAACGGCTCCAAGATGTTCACCACCGGAGCACACAACTGCCAGTACGTCTTCCTGATCACCAACACCGACCCGGATGCACGAAAACACCGGAGCCTGACCATGTTCCTGGTGCCGCTGGACTCGCCGGGCATCGAGATCCAGGGCATCCGCACCGTCGACGGTGACCGCACCAACATCGTCTACTACAGCGATGTCCGCGTCGACGACAAATACCGGCTGGGCGAGGTGAACGGCGGCTGGACCGTGCTGCGCGAGCCGCTCAACGTCGAGCACGGCGCGGTTGCCGCGAACTCCGATGGGCTGCAGGACACCTCGATCATGATGCACCAGGCCGGGTTCATGGCCGAGGCGGTCGACAAAGCGGCGGCGATCGTCGGACAGCCGGACCGCAACGGGCGCCGCGGGATCGACGATCGTTCGGTCGCGTACCGGTTGGGCCGCAGCGCCGCCCGGATGGAAGCCGCGCTGTCCGCGCCGAGCATCTTCGGGCGGGTCGCGCTCGCCCAGGCCATGCGCGACATCTCGCCGGACCTGATGGACCTACTGGGCGGCGCATCGGCGCTGCCGATCGGCACCGACGGCGCCGTCGACGGCGGAGCCACCGACTACGTGTACCGGTTCGCTCCGCTGGTCGGCATCTACGGCGGCACCCTGGAGGTGTTCCGCAACATGATCGCCCAGCACGTGCTGGGATTGGGCAAGCCCAGCTATTCGGTCACCGGCTCGCGGTGATCCTGCGGTGGTAGCCCGACGGCGCCTCGCCGCAGAACCGGGTGAACGCCCGGCTGAACGCGCTGAGGTTGTCGAACCCGACCGCGGTCGCGGTCTGCTGCACGCCCTGATCGGGTGCGGCCAGCAGCGCCATCGCCTGAAGCATCCGGGCGTGCAGCAGGTAGGTCCGCCAGGACATGCCGGTCTCGGTTTCGAAATGGCGACGCAACGTGCGCTGCGAGACCGCGACGGCCCGGCTCACCTGCTCGGCGGTCACCGAGGACAGCCGGGTCTTGGTGTAGGCCATCGCCGCTCCGACAACCGGGTGATCGGAGGTCGGCAGGCTCAGCGGTGCCTCGTGGTCCAGGGCGGCCGAGACCAGGTGGCCCAGGGTGCGGAAGAAGTCGTCGGAGACCTGGTCGCCGTCGGCCCGCCCGATCGGCCAGCGCAGCGAATACAGCATCATCTCCCGGATCAGCGGCGAGACGGTCAGGATGCGGGCCCGGTCGCCGGGATCCGGGACCAGCTCCGGGTCGAACATCACCGCCACGGTGCGCACCGCCGGGCTCATCGTGGCCTGGTGTCGAAGTCCCGCCGGAATCCAGGCCGCCTGCTGCGGCGGCAGCAGGTAATGCGCCGCGACGGTCTGCACCTCGACCACGCCGCCGACCGCGTACTCGATCTGGTGCATGTCGTGGGAGTGCCAGCCGGTGACCAGCTCGCGACCCTCGTAGAGGTAGCTGCCGGCTCGTGCTCGGCCGCCCCGGCGCAGGTCGATGTTGGCCGGTTCGGCAAAAACCATGGCCGAACGCGCAGAGACGGTCACGATTTTGAAGGGTACTAGTAGTGATATGAACCTCGACGACCTGATCCTGGTCAGCATCGACGACCACGTGGTGGAGCCGCCCGACATGTTCGCACGCCATGTGCCGGCCAGGTACCGGGACGAGGCCCCGATCGTCGTCACCGACGCCAACGGCGTCGACCAGTGGATGTATCAGGGCCGCCCGCAGGGGGTCAGCGGGCTCAACGCGGTGGTGTCGTGGCCGGCGCAGGAGTGGGGCCGTGACCCAGCCGGCTTCGCCGAGATGCGCCCCGGCGTCTACGACGTGCACGAGCGGGTCCGTGACATGAGCCGTAACGGCATCCTCGCCTCGATGTGCTTCCCGACCTTCACCGGGTTCTCCGCCCGGCATCTCAACATGACCCGTGAAGCCGTCACGTTGGTGATGGTGTCGGCCTACAACGACTGGCACATCGACGAATGGGCCGGCGCCTATCCGGGCCGGTTCATCCCGATCGCGATCCTGCCGACCTGGAACCCCGCAGCGATGTGCGCCGAGATCCGCCGGGTGGCGGCCAAGGGCTGCCGGGCCGTGACCATGCCCGAACTGCCGCACCTGGAGGGCCTGCCCAGCTACCACGACGACGAGTACTGGGGGCCGGTGTTTCAGACGCTGTCCGAGACCGGGGTGGTGATGTGTCTGCACATCGGCACCGGCTTCGGGGCGATCAGCATGGCGCCCGACGCCCCCATCGACAACCTGATCATCCTGGCCACCCAGATCTCGGCGATGTGCGCCCAGGATCTGCTGTGGGGTCCGGCGATGCGCAACTACCCGGACCTGAAGTTCGCGTTCTCCGAGGGCGGGATCGGCTGGATCCCGTTCTACCTGGATCGCTGCGACCGGCACTACACCAACCAGCGCTGGTTGCGCCGCGACTTCGGCGCTCAATTGCCCAGCGACGTGTTCCGCGAGCACTCGCTGGCCTGCTACGTCACCGACAAGACGTCGCTGAAGCTGCGCCACGAGATCGGGATTGACATCATCGCCTGGGAGTGCGACTACCCGCACTCGGACTGCTTCTGGCCGGACGCCCCCGAACAGGTGCTCGCCGAACTCGATGCCGCAGGCGCCAGCGACGACGACATCAACAAGATCACCTGGCAGAACTCCTGCCGGTTCTTCGGCTGGGACCCGTTCGCGAAGACGGCACCGGAGCAGGCGACCGTGGGGGCGCTTCGGGCTACCGCAACCGATGTCGACGTGTCGATCCGGCCCCGCAGGGAGTGGGCGCGCCGATACGCCGAGAAGCAACTGGCGCAGGCGTAGCGGGACGTATCGATGGTTTCGGTGATCACCGGTGGTGCGGGTGGCATCGGCCTGGCCACGGCCGAGGTCGTGGGTCGCGGCCAACCGATCGTGCTGTGCGATGTCAGGCGGGACCGGCTGGATGCCGCAGCTGCCGCGCTGAGTGGCCTCGAGGTAACGGCGATCGACTGCGACGTCACCGACCGTCGAGCCGTCGTCAAGATGTTCGAAGCGGCAGCCGCCATCGGGCCGATCGCCTCGGTGATCCACGCCGCGGGGGTGAGCCCCAGCATGGGCGATGCCGATTACGTGATGCGTACCAATGCGATCGGCACGGTCAACGTCAACGAGGTCTTCTACGGTATCGCCGGCGCGGGATCGGCGATCGTCAACGTGGCGTCGATGGCCGCCCACCTGTTGCCCGAGGAGATGATCCCGACCGGACAATTCCCGCGGGCGCTGCAGGACGACGAAGCCTTCATGGCCGCCATGGCGGCGGTCTGCAATGTCTTTCCGCCGGAGGCACGTTCGGGCTTCTCCTACGCGGTGAGCAAGGCGTTCGTCAGGTGGTACAGCAGCGCGCAGGCCGAGCGGTTCAACGGCCGGGGGCTGCGGATCGTCTCGGTGTCGCCGGGTTCGACCGACACCGAGATGGGCCGGCTGGAAGAACAGGCCGGTGCCGGTGCGATGGTCACCGATGCCGCTGTCCCGCGGTGGGGCCGGCCCGAGGAGATGGCGGAACTGCTCGCGTTCTGTGTCAGTGCCAAGGCGGGCTACCTGACCGGCACCGACATCCTCAACGACGGTGGGGTGGTCGCGTCGATCAGGGAACGCGCCCGACTGGCCGCCGCCGACTGAGCGGTTGGCCGACACCGCCCGCGTAGCGGCTCCGGGCGACTGTTGTGTCGCTCTGGTGAACCGCGGATTCACTTGTCGGGCCTGAGTTTTGCGACCCGGAGTCGCTGCGGCGGCGAGCCGTCGAGGTCTGCCGATCCGGGGGCGGAACTGCTTCCCGGCTGCGGCAATTCCTTGCTACATTGATTCCCCGATGCAGCAGCGTCTGCGGCCGTTTCAGCGGGCCGGGCCCGCCGTCGAAATCGGAGGGCATCATGGCGGTCGGCACTATCGGCACCCGGATCCTCATCTCAACCTTGATCGTCGTGACCGCGGCCGGATGCGGTGCCCCGGAAAAGCACGACCACCCGGGGCCGGTCACGTCGATGATCACCGCGTCGGCCGCGCCGCGCACGTCGACCGCCGTGACCCCGACCCCGGTGAGCCCGCCGGTCGGCGTGCCGCTGTACGAAGAGTTCGAAGCCGAACATTCGGTCGGGCCCAACGGCAAGCCCGTCGAGGCCAACCTGGCCGGAACCCATTACCCGTCCTCCACCGGGATGTGGGTCGGCTGCAGTGGCGACGCCGCGACGACGACGTATCGGCTGGACCGCAAGTTCGGCAGGCTGACCGCGGTCGCCGGACTGCAGCCGCATACCCCCGACGGGCTGCGGGTCGACGTCACGATCTCCGGTGACGGCCGGCCCCTGCAACAGTTCGTGGTCGAGAAGCGGAACACCGTCCCGGTCGACGTGGACGTCAGCGGAACCGACGCACTGGTGGTGGCGGCCATCGCGATCAACCGATCCCTGTGCGGCGCATCCGGGACACCGTACGGCGCTCTCGGTGCGGCGACGCTCACCGAGGCCGCTCGGTAGCGCGGAATCAGTTGTGGGCCGTGGCCGGCGGCTCGCCGGCCGCCGGGTCCGGATTGGCGATGGGCAGCCCCATGAACCGGCGGGCGTTGTCGCCCATGAAGTCATAGCTGCGCCGTACATCCATCCCTTCGGCGTACTTCCAGAAGCCCCGTGGCTCGGCTAAGCCCTCGGGATGCGGATAGTCCGAACCGAAAAGCACCCGATCCCAGCCGACGGTGTCGACGACGTCGGAGATTCGGCCCTCCCAGAAGGGGCTGACCCAGATGTTGCGCCGGAACACGTCATGGGGGTGCTCGGGGAAATTCTGCGGCATCTTCTTGTACAGATCGGCGAAATCGTGAAACAGCGGCGCGATCCACGAGCTGCCGTTCTCGACGCTGGCGATGCGCAGCCCGGGGAATCGGGTCAGTGCGCCGTGGCAGATCAGGCTGGTGATCATGTCGGCGATCTCGCGGTGCCCCAATACCATCCACCGAAACGCGCTCTGTGCCATGAAGCTCTGGGTGTACGCCGGCTCCCAGCGGCTCACGTAGTCGTCCAGTGGCGGATAACTGGCGTGCAGGACGATGGGCAGGCCGGCGGCTTCCACGTCACGCCAGAACGGGTCGAACTCCGGCAGCGCCGGTGAGCGCCAACCGTGAATTCCGTTGACCGGGCTTGGCTTGATCAATGCGACGACGGCGCCCCGCGAGAGGATGTAGTCCAATTCGCGCTGCGCGCCATCGACTTCGGAGAGGTTGATGATGGGGGTCGAGAACACGCGGTTCGCGTAGTTGTAGGTCCAATGCTCGGCCATCCACTGGTTCAAAGCGTGGATGATCGCCAGGCTCAACTCGGGGTCGTCGGCCGAGGAGTGTTCGACCAGGCTGGCCAGCGTCGGGTAGTTGAGTGCCTCGACGACACCCTGGCGATCCAGTTCGTCGATCCGGTCCGCGGGGTTGCGGGTGGCGGCCGGCGCTTCGATCGCCGCTCCCTGCATCTCGCGCAGGGTGAGTCCCTCGGTGTTCTCACCGGCGAAGAACCTTTCGTGCGCGCCCGGCGCGGCCACCCGCTCGAAGGTCGGGTTGGGGATGAAGTCGCTGACGCGGTTGTTGATGATGATCCGCGTCTGCCGGCCGATCTTCGCGAACTGCACTGCGCGTGAATACCGCTCCGGCAGGAACTTGGTCAGCGCCTCGGGGGTTTCGTACATGTGCTGGTCGGCATCGAAGATCGGTGCCTGCTTGAACTGGCTCACGGGAAGCTCCTTATCTCACCGCGAGCAGACACAAGAGTCCCGAAAACATCGGCGCGTCGGGTACATTGGCGTCTGCTCGGCGTAACTCAGGTCGTCAGGATCGTTGCTGCGGCAGTGCCCGGTGCGCCATAGAGTTGGGCGAACCCGACCTTCGGCGCCCCCGGTACCTGACGCTCACCGGCCTCCCCCCGCAATTGCCGCACCAGTTCGTGGAGTTGCCGCAGCCCGGAGGCGCCGATCGGCTCACCATTGGCGATCAGCCCGCCGTCGGTGTTGACCGGCAACGACCCGGTGATCTCGGTGGCGCCGTCGGCCAGCAGCTTCTCCTGGTCACCGTCGGCGCAGAAGCCGCATTCGGCCAGGTGGATGACCTCCGCGCCGGCGTCGGTGTCCTGCAGCTGGACCACGTCGACGTCTTCGGGCGCCACACCGGCCTTTTCGAAGGCGGCAGCCGCAGCGTAGACCGTCGGGGCCGCGTCCTCGGCGATCGGGGCGAAGGTGGTGTTCACTTCGTAGGCGCCGTAGCGCCGGGTGCGTACCTCCACCGCGCGCAGATACACCGGTTTGTCCGTGTAGCGGTGGGCGATGTCGGCGCGGCACATGATGACTGCCGCCGCCCCTTCGTCTGGTGCGCAGAACATATACCCGGTGAGCGGGTAGTTCAGCATCGGCGACCCGAGTATGTCGTCCTCGGCGATCGGCTTGCGGCGAAACGCGTTCGGATTCAAGGCGCCGTTGCGAAGATTCTTGGCGGCAACCCGGGCCAGCGTCCGCCGGGAGATGCCGTGCTCGTGCAGGTAGCGGTTGGCCTTCATGCCGAAGAACTGGGTGGTCAGATACTGCCCGTTTTCGGCGTACCACCGCGGCATCCCCACCAGTGCCGGGTCTTCGGTGAACGCCCCGCGGGGGTGCTTGTCCAGGCCGACGGCGATGCCGATGTCGTAGTCGCCCAGCCGGATCCCGTCCGCACACACCTTTGCCGCGCTGGCCGCGGTGGCGCAGGCGTTGAAGACGTTGGTGAACGGGATGCCGGACAGGCCGACCATGCCGACGATCGCATCGGGGTTGGCCACGGTCCAGCTGCCGCCGGTGGCGGCGCCGATGTCCTTCCAGCCCACCCCGGCGTCGGCGACCGCGGCGAAAATGGCATCCACACCCATCGCCATCGCCGACTTGCCCTCGAACCGGCCGAACGGGTGTAGCCCGACCCCGATGATGGCCACATCATTGGTCATGCGGCTTTCTCGCTATTGAGTCGGCCGGAAAGCGAAGGTGACGATGTCGTCGCCGTCGGCGTCGGTGGCGAACGGCAGCATGGTGAGCTCGACCGGCATCCCGAATTGCAGCTTCTCCGGGTCGTTTTCGGTCAGCCGGCCCTCGACGCGGATGACGTCGCCGAGTTGGACCAGCCCGACACCGAACGGCACGAAGTCCTTACCCGTCGGGCCCAGATACGGCGGCCCGGGCGGGAAGCCCTGGGTGGTCCAGGCCACCAGGGTGCCGGTGCGGGGCAGCAGTTCGCGTGTCATCTGGTCGCCGCTGCAGCTCGGGCAGTGCTGCTGGGCCGGGAACACCGTCGCCGCGCATGACGCGCATCGGCTGCCGATCAGTTGCGGGTTCTCGTCCGGCCAGGTCGAGATCTCCGGGGCGAGTGCTTTTTGCATGATCCTCCTGTCCGCCGCTAGGCGATCGCGCCGGACTCTTTGAGCTCGGCGATTCGGTCCCAATCCAGGCCCAGCTCCATCAGTACCGACTCGGTGTGTTCGGATGCCTGTGGGGCGCGGGTGGTGACCAGCGGTTCGTGGTTGAACTGAACCGGTCCCCGGACGACTTTGAACGGTGCGCCGCCGTAGCCGGCCGGGACCTCGGCGATCATGTCGTTGGCGATCGCCTGTTCGTCGGTGGCGAACTCGGTGAAGCTCTGGCACGGCGCCCACTGGCCCTTCATGGACTTCAAGTGCTGCCGCCAGTACCCGAACGGTTTGGCGGCGATCGCGGCCACGATCAATGCGCTTGCCGCCTCGGCGTTCTGCATCAGCGGCAGCACGTCGGAGAAGCGCGGGTCGTCGGCGGCCTCGGGAATGCCGAGATGTTCGAAGGTGTCGCGGATGTAGCCGGTGGGGCTGACGATGCAGAGGTTGATGGTGCCGCCGTCGGACGTGCGGTAGTTGCCCAGAAACGGATTCACCGCCGAGCCACCGGAGTGCGGCATCTCCGCGCGCATGGTTTCACCGGTGTCCATGCCCTGGGTCATGCTCGCGCCGGCCGCCCACCAGGCGGTGCTGAGCAGGGACACGTCGACTTCCAGGGCCTCCCCGGTGCGCTCGCGGTGCAGCAGTGCGGCCGCGACGCCGCCGGCGATGTTCATCCCGCCGATGGAATCGCCGAAAGCCGGAATCCCCTGGGAGAGCTCACCGTCGAGTTCGCCGGGGGTCAGTGCGTGGCCCACGCCGCTGCGGGCCCAGAAGGCGGTGCCGTCAAAGCCGCCGACATCGCGCTCCGGGCCCTTGTCGCCGTAGGCGCTGCCGCGCGCGTAGACGATCTTCGGGTTCGCCGCCCGGATGTGCTCGACGTCGAAGTGGTTCTTCCGGCGTGCCGCGGGTAGGTAGTTGGTCAGGAAGACATCGGCTGTCCGGGCGAGTTCATGCAGCACCTGCCGACCGTCCGGTGTCGTGATGTCGATCCCGACGCTGCGTTTGCCGCGGTTGGGATGCTCGATCAGCGGATGCCGTTCGGGGTTGAGCTCGAAGCCTCCCATCCGGATGAAGCCACGCTGGGTGTCCCCGCGAACCGGGTGCTCGACCTTGATGACGTCGGCGCCCCAATCGGCGAGGATGGCCCCGGCGGCCGGCACAAAGGTGAACTGGGCAACCTCGAGTACCCGAAAGCCCGCCAACACCCTGATCACCGCGGCTCACCTCCGACACGCATTCCAGAGATACTACTGTAATAGTTACAGTTGAACATCCGATGCTCGGGCTGTGGAGGTGTCTTCGTGAGCGATGTCGTTGCCGACCAAGCGCTGAGCAGTGTGGCGGTCGGTCGCCGGGCGGCCCGGCGCGCGGAATCGCGCCTGCTGATCGACGGCAGGCTTGGCGCCGCGGCCTCCGGGGCCGAATTCGACAACGTCAGCCCAGCCACCGGGCTGACGTTGGGGCGCACCGCCGCGGCGGGCGCCGACGACATGGACCGGGCTGTCGGGGCGGCCCGGCGCGCCTTCGACACCACCGACTGGTCGACGAATCGCGAACTGCGCCGGCGCTGCCTGGAGCAACTCCAGGCCGCACTGGAGGCGGAGCGGGAGGATCTGCGTGAGGAGCTGATCGCCGAGGTGGGCTGTCCGGTGCTGACGACGCAGACCGCGCAACTGGACTGGCCGCTGGCCGAAGCCCTGCGCTACCCGGGCGGGTTGATCGACGACTTCGACTGGGAGCGGCTCCTGGACGGGGGCGGCTTGTTCGGTGACCGCAATGTGCGCAGTGTCGTCAAGGAACCGATCGGCGTGGTCGCCGCGATCACCCCGTCCAACTTCCCCATCGAGGTCATCCTCAACAAGCTCGGCCCGGCGTTGGCAACCGGAAACACCGTGGTGCTCAAACCCGATCCGAACACGCCGTGGAACGCCACTCGGCTGGGCCGGCTGATCGCCGAATGCACCGACATTCCGGCCGGTGTGGTCAATGTCGTCCCGACTCCCTGCAACGAGGTCGCCGGGATGCTGGGCGGCGATCCCCGGGTGGACATGGTCTCGTTCACCGGCTCGACCGCGGTCGGACGGTTGTTGCTCCGGCAGAGCGCGGACACTCTGCGGCGGACCTTCCTCGAACTGGGCGGGAAATCGGCGTTGATCGTGCTTGACGACGCGGATCCGGCCAGGATCATCCCCAGCGCGGTAGGGGTCTGCGTACACGCCGGGCAGGCTTGCGCCGCAACCACCCGCATGCTGGTCCATTCATCACTGTTCGACGACGCCGTCGCCGCCGTCACCGCGATGTTCCAGGCGGTACCGGTGGGTGATCCGATGCTGCCGCAAACCCTGGTCGGTCCGCTGATCAGTGCCGCGCAGAAGCAGCGGGTGCTTTCCGCATGTGCGGAGGCGATCCGGGATGGCGCCGAAATCACCACGGGTGGGGGGTCGTTCGATGACCTGCCGGACTACCTGGCCGGTGGACACTATGTGCAGCCGACGGTGATCACCGGCGTGGATAACAGCGCGGCCATCGCGCGGGAGGAGGTGTTCGGGCCGGTGCTGGTGATGCTGCCGTTCGACGCCGACGACGAGGCGGTACGCATCGCCAACGACAGTGCGTACGGGCTGGCCGGCGCCGTGCTCTCGGCGTCGACCGAGCGGGCGATGGGTGTGGCTCGCCGGATCCGGACCGGAGCGATCGGCGTCAACGGCGGCATGTACTACGGCGCCGACGCGCCGTTCGGCGGATACAAGAGCAGCGGGGTGGGCCGGCAGTGCGGCTTGGAGGGTTTTGCGCAGTATCTGGAGACCAAGACCATCAGCTGGCGGACACCTCGGCGGCAGCGCTGAGAAGGCTTCAGCGGTTAGCTGTTCGGGGCGAATGTCACCGGAAGCGAACGCGGTGACCGGAACGGCTGGCCGTGGATGTGTGGGTCACCGTCGGTGACCAGTTGGATGTCGGTCAACCGGTCGAGCAGGCATTCCGTCGCGACCCGCATCTCCATCCGCGCCAGGTGCAGTCCCATGCAGGTGTGCTCCCCGGCGGCGAAGGTGATGTGCGGAATCCACGGGCGGAAGATGTCGAACTCCTCCGAGCGTTCCCAACGGCCCTCGTCGCGATTTGCCGAACCGACGCACAGGTTCACCACCGACCCGGCCGGAACTTGCAGGCCGGCCACCTCGGCGTCCCGAGTCGCGGTGCGCTGCACCGTGGTCAGCGGGGTCTCGAAGCGCAGACCCTCTTCGATCGCGGCGCCGATCAGGTCCCGGTCGGCTCGCACGGCAGCGAACTGCTCCGGATGGGTGAGCAGCAGGAACAGCAGGTTTCCGGATGCCCGGTAGGTGGTCTCCAGGCCGGCGGGCAGCAGCAGTCGCAGGAACGAGTAGATCGCCTCGTCGCCGAGCTTCTCACCGTCGATCTCGGCGGTGACCAGATCGCCGATGATGTCCTCGGTGGGATGCGACTTGCGTTTCTCCATCTGGACCAGGAAATAGTCCTGCAGCGCCGCCGATGCCGCGAACGCCCGCCGGTAGTCGACGACGTAGCTGATCAGTTCTATCGCACGCTGGCGAAACCACGGTAGATCCTCCTCGGGCAACCCCAGCAGTCTGGAGATGACGCGGGTGGGGAACTCGAAGGTGAAGTCGCGCACCAGATCGGCGGCGCCGGCGTCGACGAACTCGTCGATAAGGCTGGTGCAGATCGGCCGCACCACCGCGGGCTCCCAGTGCGCCAGGGACTTTCGCTTGAATGCCGAGGACACCAGGTTGCGATGCTTGCGGTGCTTCTCGCCCTCCATCGCCAGGATGGTCGGCCCGAGGAACAGCCCGATCGTGGAGTCGTAGATCGCCGAATTGAAGGAATGCTCGTCACGGAACACCCGGTTCACCGCGTCGAACGACACCGCGGTGTATTCCTGCTCGGGCCGCAACGAGTCCGGTGTCTTGGAGTAGTCCATCACCGTGCCGGCGAAGGCGCCCGGTCCCTGCCGCATGGCTGCGAAGAAGGGATAGGGGTCCCGAAGGTAGTCGGCCGGCTTGCCGACCGTTACAGCGTCGTCAAGCCGGCTTGCCACCACTGACCTCCTGAACTCGCTCAGACGTATTTACTGTAATCATTACAGTAGTACATATGGCAACGTTGCGCCAGGATCAGGCGAGGCTGATCGGCATGCGTTTGATGCCGTGAACGAAGCTGCTGTGCAGATAATCCGGTGCGCCGAGCGTCACCTCCGGCAGCCGGGTGAGCAGCTCATGGAAGAGGTGCCGCAATTCCATCCGGGCCACATGGGTGCCCAGGCAGTAGTGCGCCCCGCCGCCACCGAAGCCGAGGTGCGGGTTGGGTGAGCGGCTGATGTCGAATTCGTGCGGTCGGTCGAAAACGGTCTCGTCGCGGTTGGCCGAGCAGTAGAACAGCGCCACCTTCTCGCCGGCCCGGATCTCGGTCCCGGCGACTTCGGTGTCCGTCACGGCGTGCCGGGCGAACGCGATGACCGGTGTCGACCAGCGGATGAATTCCTCTACCGCCGAATCGATCCGGTTGTCGAAGTCCGCCAGCAGCCAGGCGCGCTGCTCTGGGTGGTCCATCAGCGCCTTGAAGGCGTGCGTGGTGGTCTGCTTGGTGGTGTCGTTGCCCGCCGAACCGAGCAGCACCATGAACGCGCCGAGCTCCTCGTCGGTGAGGCGGTGGCCGTCGATCGCGGCGTTGACGAGTTCGGTCATCAGGTCGTCATGCGGCTCCGCACGCCGCCGCCGGGCCAGGTCGATGCCGGAGTCGGACAGCACACCGAACTGCGTCAGCACGTGCACGGCCCGGTCCTCCAGCGAGGCGTACTCGTCGTCGCTGCTGCTGAACAGGCTCTCGGCGGCGTAGGCGACCTTCTCCTGATCGCCGGGGTCGATGCCGATCATGTCCGAGACGGTGCGCATCGGCAGCTGGCCCGAACAGCTTGCGACGAAGTCGATCTGCTCACCGGTGCGCAACTTCGTCAGCAACGCGTCGACGATGTCGCGGGAATTGGTCCGGATCAGGCCCTCGATGCGGCGGACCTGACGAGGGGTGAACCCCGAACTGATGAGTTTCCGGTACCGGGTGTGCTCGGGGGGATCCATCGTCAAAAAGAACGTCATGGTGCGCTGGATTTCAGCGGGCATGGGATCGATGCTGACGCCGAGGCTGGAGCAGAACAGGTCGTCGTGCTGGCTGATGTATTTGATGTCGGCGTGCCGGGTCGCGGCCCAGTATCCGGTCTCGTCATGCGGGAAGACGGCAGGCATCGGACGGTGCCAGGTCAGGCCGCCCTCGGCGCGCAGCGCAGCGAACGTCTCGTCCCGGGTGGCGAAGTCGCCGTCCCAGAAGTCCGGTGCCGAAATGTCCAGGCGGTGGTGGGGGTGCGGGGAGTCGGTCGGGCTGGTCACTGTCTATGGGCTCCTCCCGGTTGATGAGTTGCGGCTGGACGGGTGCGCCAGCCACCCCCGCTGAGGCATCTCGAATCTACGACGGTAAGGCTAACGGTAGCATCGGCGGTTAGACATTGGCGATGCTGCCGTTAGCCTTACCGGAGGGCTCGGCACTGACAGCGAGGAGTCGGTGATGGCGGATGTCGTCGGGTTCATCGGGGCCGGCAAGATGGGCGAGCCGATGGTGCTGCGGCTGCTGGATGCCGGCCATCCGGTGGTGCTGTATGCGCGCCGCCCGGAGTTGGCCGAGCGGCTGGGCGCGCGCGGCGCGGTGGTTGTCGATTCGATCGCGGACCTCGCGGGTGCCAGCGACATCGTGATCAGCTGCCTGTTCTCCGACGCGCAGTTGCTCGAGGTCGCCGCCGGCGCGGACGGCCTGATGTCCCACGCGAAGGCCGGTGCGGTCCTGGTCTCGCACACCACCGGCACGGCGGGCACCCTGGCCAAACTCGGCGCGGACTTTCCCGGCGGGCCGGTGCTGCTGGATGCGCCGGTGAGCGGCGGCGCCGACGACATCGCAGCAGGAACGCTGACGGTGCTGCTCGGCGGCCCCGACGACTCCGTCGCACGGGTGCAACCCGTGCTGGCCGCCTATGCCGACCCGTTGATCGCGACCGGCGCGCTGGGCACGGCGCTGAATCTGAAGCTGATCAACAACGTGCTGTTCGCAGCCAACGCGCAACTGGTGGCCGCCGCGGTCGAACTGGGCAGGCGACTCGGGGTGCGCGACGAGAACCTGTTTCGGGTGCTGTCGGTTTCCAGTGGCGGCAGCCGCGCCGCCGGATACGTGCAACGGGCCGGCGGCGTGGAGTCGTTCGCCAAAGTGGTTGCGCCGTTCTTGCGCAAGGACATCGCAGCGTGCGTCGTGGCGGCCGAGGACGCCGGGGTGGAGCTGGGCCAGCTGCGCGCCGTGGCCGAGACCGGCGCCCTCGATCTGTCGTGACCGAAACCGCCGGGCGGGCTCTGCGGGCGGCACTGGACCGGCAGCGGCAGGCTTTCACCGCTGACGGGCCGCCCGACCTCGCGTTGCGGCGCAACCGCATCGATCGGCTGCTGGCGCTGGTGCTGGACAACACCGATGCCTTCGCCGAGGCGATGGCAGCCGACTTCGGCACCCGGTCAAGGGCGGCATCGCTGTTCACCGAAGTGGTCGGGATCATTCCGGTTATCGAGCACACCAGATCGCATGTGGGGCAATGGATGCGGCCGGCTAAGCCGATGCGGGCGGCGCGGTTGCTCGGGTTGCGGGCCGAGGTGCAGCCGAGCCCACTCGGCGTGGTGGGGATCATCGGCCCGTGGAACTTCCCGCTCAATCTGGTGGTGTTGCCGGCGGCCGCGGCGTTCGCGGCGGGCAATCGCGTGATGATCAAGATGTCCGAGATCACCGCGCACACCGCGGAATTGATGAAGACGACCGCGCCCGGCTATTTCGGGCCGGAAGAACTCGACGTCATAACCGGGGGAGCGCAGGTGGCGGCGGACTTCGCCGCGTTGCCGTTCGACCACCTGTTTTTCACCGGCTCGCCGCCGGTCGGTGCACTGGTGCAGCAGGCCGCCGCGCGGAATCTTGTTCCGGTGACGCTGGAGTTGGGCGGCAAGAATCCGGTCGTGATCGCGCCCGATGCCGACATCCGGCGGTCGGCGGCCCGCATCGCGTCCGCTCGGATGGTCAACGGCGGACAGGTGTGCGTGTGTCCCGACTACGTCCTGGTGCCATCCGAGCGCATCGACACCTTCGTCGAGGTCGCCCGGCGGACACTGCGGGCCATGTTCCCGACGATCCTGACCAACGGGGACTACTGCTCCAGTGTCGACGAGGCGAACTTCGACCGGGTGTTGGACCTGATCGAGGACGCACGGGACCATGGCGCAACGGTGGAAGCCATTGCGCCGCCAGGAGAATTGCTGCCCGACCGCCGGAGCCGCAAGATCGCGCCGACTATCGTCCGAGACATCGACGACCGGATGAAGATCGCCGGCGAGGAGATCTTCGGCCCGGTGCTCGTCGTCCGGGGGTATACGGATCTGACCGATGCCATCGACTACATCAATGCCCGCCCGGCGCCGCTGGTGGCGTACTGGTACGGACCGGACAACGCGGACTTCCGGCGCTTCGTCGCTCGTACCCGCAGCGGCGGGGTCGCGCGCAACGACTTCGCCGCGCAGATGATTCCGTCGTCCGCGCCATTCGGCGGGGTGGGTCGCAGCGGGATGGGCGCCTACCACGGCAAAGCCGGGTTCGACGCGTTCAGCCACTACCGCACGGTGGTCGGCACCGACCTGCCGTTCAGCCTGACCGGCGCGGCCGCGCCGCCGTTCGGCCGCCCGCTGCGGCTCTACGCCGACACGATGCTGCGGTTGGCCCGCAATCGAACCCGCCGGAGGCTCAAGCGTCGTTGACCGGCTTCATCCGGCTAGGGCCTGCTCGCGGGCCCACCGGTAGTCGGCCTTCCCGGCGGGGCTGCGCACAATGACCGGGCGGAACACGATCGCCTTGGGCAGCTTGTAGCGGGCGATCGATTCCGCGGCGTGTGCGATGAGCTCCGAGGCTTCGGCGCCGGCGCCCTCGGTCAGCGCGACCACGGCGACGACTTCCTGGCCCCAGCGCTCGCTGGGCCGCCCGGCGACCACCACGTCGGCCACCGCCGGATGCGAGGCGAGCGCCATCTCGACCTCCTCGGCGAAGATCTTCTCGCCGCCGGAATTGATGGTCACCGAGTCCCGGCCGAGCAGTTCGATGGTTCCGCCCTCGAGGTGCCGGGCCCGGTCGCCGGGTACCGCGTAGCGCACCCCGTCGATGACCGGGAACGTTGCCGCGGTCTTGGCGGCGTCGCCCTTGTAACCGAGCGGCACATAGCCGCGTTGTGCCAGCCAGCCCAGACCGTCGTGCGCCGATTCGAGGATGCGGCCGAGGTCCTCGGCCGCCACGCAGGTGTCCGGACCGGCGACGAAGGTTCCGGTCGAGACCGCTCCGGAGGTGGACAGGTGGCGCATCTGCGCCCCGGTCTCCGAGGAGCCGACCCCGTCGATGACCATGGCACCCGGCAGTGTCTCGATCACCTGCTGTTTGACGTGGGGGGTCAGCAGCGCTCCGCCGTTGGCGACCACCAGCAACGACGACACGTCGGCGGTGCCCTTCTTGATCGCGGCGACCAGCGGCCGGGCCATCGCGTCGCCGACCACGGTCACCGTCAGCACCTTCTCCCGCTCGATCGTGCGCACCACGTCGTCGGCGTCGAAGTGGGCGACGGCTGAAGGGAACACCAGGGTTTGGCCGGAGTTGATCGCCGTCATCACGGCCCACTGCGCGGCACCGTGGATCAGCGGCGGCAGGATCATCAGCTTGGTTCCCGGGTTGGCCCGGGCCTGCGCCACCAACTCGTCGACGGAGCCGATGGCCTCGCCGGTCATCAGGTTCCGGCCGCCGAAGGAGGTCATGAAGATGTCATGCTGGCGCCACAGCACTCCCTTGGGCATACCGGTGGTGCCGCCGGTGTAGAGCACGTACAGGTCGTCCGGGCAGGGCTGCACCGGCGGCGGCCCAGGGGGCGCCGCGGCGATCGCCTCCTCGTAGTCCACGGCGCCGTCGAGCAGGGCGTTGCCCGAGTCGTCGGCGATCTGGATGAGGACGCGCAACCGGGGAAGCTCGGGCAGCACCTCGGCCAGCGTCGGCGCGAACGCGGCGTGGTAAACCAGGGCTGTCGCTCCGGAGTCGGCGAGCAGATAGGCCAGCTCGTTTTTCACGTAGCGGTAGTTCACGTTGAACGGGGCGACCCGGGCCCGGAACGTCCCCAGCAGGGTCTCGATGAACTCGTTGCCGTTGTAGGCGTAGATGCCGAGCAGATCCTGGCCGGTTTCGTGGCCGGCCAGGCCCGACCGTTCGATGTGGCAGCCAAGCCCGCGGGAGTGCAGGTAGGACGCCAGCCGGTTCGACCGTTCCACGATCTGGGCGTAGCTGTAGCGCCGGTCGCCCTGGACGACCAGCTCGCGGTCGGGGATCGCGGCGGCCACCGCGTCGACGACCGCCGAGACGGTGAACTGCACGGCTTCGGACATCGGGTGCTCCACGTTGTTAGCAGGTCGGCGGTGGTGGTGACCGTCGCGAGCGGCGACCGGGTGTTGTCGATCATCGCATTGCCGTACTCGGTGGGCACACCGGCCAGGGCGTCGCGCGGCGGTGCCACCCGGGAGGGCTTCGCGGCGTGCCTCGTCGGCGAGTTGCGGGAGCCCCGACTCGGGTCCGACGATTGCGCCCCGGAGCTCCTTAGGTGGCGGTTGTGGTGCGCCCGGGTGCGACCAGGTTCCCCGGGCACCCGGTCACGTCCCGCGGTCGGGTGGGACGTCGTAGAACCGGGTGGCCCACTTGCGAAGCGTCATAAACGGTTTCGCATCGACCTTGGCCAGCGCCGGGTGTTCGATGTACTTCTGGTAGCGCCAGATCCCCAGGTCGTCCTCGACCGTGGTCAGGAACTGCCGTTCGACCCGTTCGCGTACCGCGTCCGGTGCCGTCTCGGAGTCGTCACCGGGGATCCGTGGCCACCAGATCGAGTAGCAGAGGTCGGAGCTGCCCTCATCGACCGGTGTGCAGGTGAAGATCAGGCGGTGCTGCTGCACGCCCTCGAAGATGCTGATCGCCCCGCCGAGGCCGAACAGGTGGCTGTGGAACCGCAGCGCCATCTCGTCGGGGTCGTCGCTGCGTTCGTTCGGCCAGCCGGCCACGAACTGCCATTCGTGGCCGGCCAGCTTCCAGTCCAGCACCCGGGGTGTCACGGTCGCGTGGTGCACGTACCGGAAATGTGCGCTGTCGGCGGCGTTCTCCGCCACGATCTGCGGATGCACCGGTTCGCCGCGCAGTCGCCGGGAGAACTCCGGGTAGGCCCGGTAGTAGGCCGCCGGGTCGGTTCCGAATTGCGGGAACTCGGCGAAGATGTCCGGCATCTCCCATCGTGGCTCCTCGCCCTCCGGCTGATGCCAGAGGAACACGCAGCCGTACTGCTCCATGACCGGGTACACCCGCAGGCGCAACGCCTTGTTCGGCCGGTCCGGCTGGTACGGAATGTATTTGTTGTGGCCGTCGGGTCCCCACTGCCAGCCGTGAAACGGGCACTCGACACAGTCGCCGACCACCTTGCCGCCGTGCCCGAGGTGAGCCCCGAGGTGCCTGCAGTGCGCCTCCATGACGTGCAGGACACCGGATTCGTCGCGATAGGCGACCATGTCTTCGCCGAAGTAGCGCAGCGCCCGGGTCTGCCCTGCAACGAATTCGGGTGACCATCCGATCATGAACCAGCCGGTGACCTTCCAGGTGAACGGGACCTTCACGCGTTGCCTCCTCCTGTCTCGTAGCGAACCGAATTGGTTACCGTAAGCATTTCGATAATGACACACCGGCGCTCAGGGGGTCATCGTGACGTCCGGCGACGTCGAAGCGGTACGGCAGTCGAAGGACCCACCGGTGGGTGGATCACCGCCTCCCCGAAAGCCGCGATGAACTCGACGGCGGCCGCTGGAGATGAGATCCAGGCTGCCCAGCGCCTTCGCCGTCAGGTACGGATTGCGATACGGCAGCACGTACAGGTTGGTCATCAGCTTGATGCGCGCGGTCACCGCGGCCATGAAGCTCAGCGCGGCGACCGGGTCCAGGGTGTTGTGCCCACCGTTACGGCGCCACTTCGCCGACGGTGCCGGGTGTTCACTCGGCGCCACTGCCGCAAGCCCGACTCCTCGGCTTGGGCGGCGACCCCGGCGATCACCTCCGGTCGCAGGAAATCATCGGGGGCGGTGAGCAGTTCACTGGGGTACTCCAGCGTGTACTTCACTTCGATCGGCTCCCGTTCGGCCGGTTCACGGATCCGGTGATCGGTACTACGGTAATTGCTACAGTTGCCACCTATGGTGGTGGGTCAACCCGGACGCACGTTGGACGAACTCGGCTACTACCTGCTGGCCGGGGCAGGCGGCGCGGGCCCGGCCGCGTTGGTCGACGAGGCCCGCCGCGGCGAGGAACTGGGGCTCGGCGCGGCGTTCATCTCCGAACGCTGGAACGTCAAGGAAGCCTCGTCGCTGGCGGGCGCGGCATGTGCCGTCACGAGCCGAATGCGGATCGCCACCGCGGCAACGAATCACAACACCCGGCATCCCTTGGTCACCGCGTCCTGGGCGACCACCCTGCACCGGTTGTCGCAGGGGCGTTTCACCTTGGGCATCGGTCGTGGGGTGGCCGCCCTGTACTCGGCGTTCGGTATCCGGGCCGTCACCACCGCGCAGATGGAAGACTTCGCACACGTGATGCGCCGGCTATGGCACGGCGAAGTGATCCTCGACCACGACGGGCCGATCGGGCGGTACCGGGTGCTGTTCTTGGACTCCGACTTCCACGAGGAGATCCGGCTGGGGTTGGCGGCGTTCGGGCGCGACAGCCTTGCGCTGGGTGGGCGGTTGTTCGACGACGTCGTGCTGCACACCTATCTCACCCCCGAGACGCTGCAGCGTTGCGTCAAGACGGTGAAAGACGCCGCCGAGCGGGCGGGCCGGGATCCGGCAGACGTGCGGGTCTGGTCGTGCCTCGCCACCGTCGGTGATCACCTGCCCGAACAGTTGCGGCTGCGTAAGACGGTCGCGCGCCTGGCCACCTACCTGCAGGGCTATGGCGACCTGCTGGTGCGAACCAATGATTGGGATCCGGCTGTGCTGCAACGGTTCCGGAATGACACACTGGTGGCCTCGATCCCCGGTGCATTCGACGCCAAGGCCACCGCCGAGCAGATCGAGCACATCGCCACCCTGATCCCCGACGAGTGGCTGGAGCCGGCCGCCACCGGATCCGCGCGGCAGTGCGTCGACCGCATCCGCCGAGAGTTCGACTACGGCGCCGACGCGGTGATCATGCATGGCGCGACGCCCGACGAACTCGAACCGATCGTGCGCGCCTACCGGGACTGGCTCCCGCAGCGAAGAACTACGGCAGGATGACGGTGCGGTTCACCGGTTCGGCGGCGGCCTGCCGGCTGGCCAGGCCGCGTCGCAGCGCGGCCAGCAGCGCGTCACGGGTCTCCCGCGGGTCGATGAGCTCGTCGAAGCCCAGCACCCCGGCCGACCGGTAGGACGCTTGCAGCTCGGCGTCGCGCAGTTGTGCGGTCAGATCCTGGTCGGCGTGCGACGCCCGGCTGAGCGCGGCAGCGCTCATCGCCCCCATCGTCGCGCCCGGGTAGGCGAAGGTGGCCACCTGGCCATCGAATCCGAGCAACGACATCACCATCGACCCGAAGCCATAGGCCTTGCGTAGCGTCACATGCAATTTCAGTGTGGTGGCGGCGGTCTGGGCGGCGAACATCCGCCCGCCGGCACGCAGCACGCCACTGCGCTCGGAGGCGCTGCCGGGCAGCATGCCGGGGTTGTCGGCGAGGAACACGATCGGCAGGTGAAAGGAGTCGGCCACCATGATGAAGTGCGCGGCCTTGTCGGCGGCGTCGGCGTCGATGGAACCGGCCAGCACCTGGGGCTGGTTGGCCACCACCGCGACCGGATGGCCACCCAGATGCGCCAGCGCGCAGATGATGGCCCGACCGAATCGCGGCTGCACCTCGAACCAGTCGGGCCGGTCGAAGATCACGTCGAGCACGGCGCGCATGTCGTAGCCGCGCCGGTTGTCCCGCGACACGATGTCGAGCAACTCCGGTGTCTCCCGTGGCTCGCCGAACTCCCCGGGCGGCAGCGCCGGGGGATACGACCAGGCGCTGGGCGGGAAGTAGGACAGGTAGCGGCGGATGTCGTTGAGCACCGCTGCGTCGTCGGCGGCTACGTTGTGGATCACCCCGCTGAGCAGCGCTACCCCCGGCCCGCCCAGCTCCTCCTTGGTGATCTCCTCGCCGGTGGATTCTTTGACCACCGGCGGCCCGGCGGTGAAGATCGCACCCTGCGGGCTCATGATCCGGAAGTCGGAGACCGGGGCGACCAGGGCGCCGTGGCCGGCCGACGGGCCCAGCACCGCGGCCACGGTCGGGACCCGGCCCGAGCACTGGGCCTGGGCCAGCAGGTCGGTCGGAGCGCGGCCGTAATGCCCTCCGGTGGGCCGAAATCCGGCGCCTTCGAGCAGCATCACCAGCGGGATCTTGTCGCGCAGCGCCAGCTCGGCGATCCGGTGCCGCTTGGCGTTGCCGCCCGGACCGATGCTGCCCGCCAGCGTGGTGAAGTCCTCCGCGCCCACCATCACCGGGGCACCGTTGACCAGCCCGGAACCGACCACTATCCCGTCCGCGGCGATGTCGCCGCCGACCAGGGTGCCCAATTCGCGAAACGTTCCGGTGTCGAGCAGGCGTGCGACCCGGGCGCGGGCGTCGAGTTTGCCGCTGTCGTGCTGCCTGGCGACTCGTTCGGCGCCGCCCATCGCCAGCGCGCGTCGGCGGCGCTGGTCCAGGTCGTTCAGGGTCTGCTGCCAGTCCTGAGCGTTCGTCATCGGCGGGTCCTCACTCGTTGACCATACTGAAGTCCTTACTGTAGCGTCAGCCGGCGTGGGTATGCCGGCATGAGTCCTACTGTGGCAGCAGGTCTCGAGGTCGATCGGGGGCTGCCCGGTGAACTGGCCGACGTTCCGCGCGCGGCGGCGGAGTCGGAGCGGCGTGGCTACGCCGGGTGCTGGACCGGGGAGATCGGCCACGACCCGTTCCTGCCGGTGCTGCTGGCCGCCGAGCACACGTCGCGCCCGCAGGTCGGCACCAGCGTCGCGGTGGCGTTCGCGCGCAACCCGATGACCGAGCTGTGCGGCGAGATCGCCGACGGCATGCACGCCCATGCGTTCACCACGAAACGCTATCTGCGTGAGGTGACCCTGCCTGCGCTGCAGCGCGGGCTGGACCGATCCGGGCGGAGCCGCGGCGACGTCGAGCTGTCGGCCCCGGTGTTCGTGGTCACCGGCGAAACCGAAGCCGGGATGGCCGCTGCGGCCGCCGCGGCCCGCAAGCAGCTCGCCTTCTACGCGTCGACCCCGGCCTACCGCGCGGTCCTGGAGTTGCATGGCTGGGGTGAGTTGCAACCCGAGTTGCGCGCGCTGTCGCGCAGCGGTGAATGGGAGGCGATGGCCGCACTGATCGATGACGAGATGCTCGGTGAGTTCGCCGTGGTGGCACCGCTTTCCGAGGTGGCCGACAAACTGTGGCAGCGCTGCGACGGCGTGCTCGACCGGGTGCTGCCCGGATTTTCCGGCACACTGTCGGAGACCGCGGCGGCTGGCGTGGTCGATGATCTGCGGGGGCGCTCGCGCACCCCGGGGTGCACCGGCCGATCGGGCATCGGCCGAACAGGGCGACCAGATCGCCGGCTGCGGTGCACGGCAAGCGCGGCCGGCGGTGGACCTGGTGCGACGAACGGCACCGGGGGAGACGAAAGGCCTTGCCGGTGACTTCCGCATCGGCTGAGCCCCGGCCGCCTGAGGGCGACTGGCTCGGCACGCCCTACCTGTCGTTCGTTCGGGAGGGCCCGATCGCGGTTTGCACGCTGAACCGCCCCGAGGCCCGCAACGCGATGACCCCGGCGATGTACTTCGGCCTGCGCTATGCGGTGGGCCGGGTCAACGAGGACGCCGACCTGGCCGGACTGCTGATCACCGGCACGGGTGATGTCTTCGCCCCGGGCGGCGACATGGGTGGCGGCGGTGCAGACAACTGGATCACCTTCGGCGCCGCGCTGGGGCTGGACATCACCCCGTTCGACGCGCTGCGCTGCTCGGCCAAGCCGGTGGTTGCCGCGGTCAACGGACTCTGCCAGGGTGGCGGTCTGCAGATCGCACTCTGCAGCGACGTCGCGGTCGTCAGCGACCGCGCGACCTTCCGGGTTCCCGAGTTGTTCCGCGGCATCGCCGACACCTACTACAGCCAGATGCTGGCCCGGCTGATCGGTCCGGTGCGGACCCGGGATCTGATGCTGACCGGGCGGGTGCTCGGTGCGGCCGAAGCGCTGGAGTGGGGGATGGTGGCCCGGGTTGTGGGCCATGACGATCTACCGCACGCCGCCCGCGATGTGCTGGCGCAGTGCTGCCGGACGGCACCGCGCGCCCGCGCCGTGGTCAAGTCCAGCCTGGACTCCCACCTGGGTCTGTTCGACCGGATCGGCATGACCGCCAGCCTGCACGCGCCGGAGGCCGTCGAAGGGTTTCGCGCCTTCAAGGAGCGCCGCTCGCCCGATTGGGTGCACCCCGAATTGCGCACCGACGGGCGGCTGTGAGGGGAGGGAGGGCGCCATGCGGCAGGTCGACATATCGGCGAACGGTCCCGCAGCGGCGTAGTCCGCGGTTCCCCATCGTGCATTTATACTGGCGTCGGACTATCGGGCCAGCAAATTCATGCCATTCGTGCAAATGTTCTGAAATGCCGTGCACAAAATGGCGCGGTCAGATACTTCGGGAAAAGTTTCACCGCTTCGCCGCGGTCGTCGTCCACCCGTGTCGACCTGTGCCGTTGGTGTCTCGGGAGGTGGTGGTGTGGGTCGGATAATAGGCAGCGGGTCCGGTTACCGGATCGCCAGATTTCAACCGGATTGTGCTCATTCGATATGACACCAGCCATGTGTGCGTATACGCTGCACGAAATCGTGCCGGCAATGAACGCTCTGGAGGTCCTATAGCGATGGGGGACAGCGGGCGGGACAGATGGTCCGCGGGGGTCGTGTTCGGGCGTGATCTGTCGGGGCCGTTGCAGGCGGTCGGCGGGCTGTTCGCCATGGCCTTCGATGCCACGAAGTTCGTGTTCCGGCGGCCGTTTCAGGCCCGGGAGTTTCTCGAACAGTCCTGGTTCGTCGCCCGGGTCTCACTGGCGCCCACGCTGCTGGTGGCCATCCCGTTCACCGTCCTGGTCAGCTTCATCCTGAACATTCTGCTGCGGGAGCTCGGCGCCGCTGACCTCTCCGGAGCGGGGGCCGCATTCGGCGCGGTCACCCAGGTCGGCCCGATGGTGACCGTGCTGATCGTGGCCGGCGCCGGCGCCACCGCGATGTGCGCCGACCTGGGCTCGCGGACGATACGCGAAGAGATCGATGCGATGGAGGTCCTGGGCATCAACCCGGTGCAGCGGTTGGTGGCGCCGCGCATGCTGGCCGCCGGTCTGGTGGCGGTGCTGCTGAACAGCCTGGTCGTCATCATCGGGATTCTCGGCGGCTACCTGTTCTCGGTGTTCGTGCAGGACGTCAACCCGGGTGCCTTCGCGGCGGGGATCACGCTGTTGACCGGGGTGCCGGAGCTGATCATCTCCAGCATCAAGGCGGCGCTTTTCGGTCTCATCGCCGGAATGGTCGCGTGCTATCGCGGACTGACGGTCTCCGGCGGCGGCGCGAAGGCGGTCGGCAATGCGGTGAACGAAACCGTGGTGTACGCGTTCATGGCGCTGTTCGTCGTCAACGTGGTTGTCACCGCGATCGGCATCAAGATGACCGCCAGGTGACCGGGGGGAACACCGTGACGTTGCACGCGGTCTATCCGCGCCTGACCCGGCAGTTCCGGCGGCCGGTCACCGCCTTGGGCCGCATTGGCGACCACACCCTGTTCTACGGCCGGGCGATCGCCACCACCCCGTTCGCGATCACCCACTACCGCAAGGAGATCATCCGCCTCATCGCCGAGATCAGCATGGGCGCGGGGACGCTGGCGATGATCGGCGGCACCGTGGTGATCGTCGGGTTTCTGACGTTGGCCACGGGTGGCACGCTCGCGGTGCAGGGCTACAGCTCGCTGGGCAATATCGGCATCGAGGCGCTGACGGGGTTTCTGGCGGCGTTCATCAACGTCAGGATCTCCGCGCCGGTGGTGGCCGGCATCGGGCTGGCGGCCACCTTCGGCGCGGGGGTGACCGCGCAACTGGGAGCCATGCGGATCAACGAGGAGATCGATGCGCTGGAGTCGATGGCGATCCGCCCGGTTCCCTACCTGGTGAGCACCCGCCTCATCGCCGGGATGGTCGCCATCACCCCGCTGTACGCCATCGCGGTGATCCTGTCGTTCGTCGCGAGCCGATTCACCACGGTGTTCCTGCTGGGGCAGTCGGCCGGCCTGTACGACCACTACTTCCGCACGTTCCTGAACCCGTTCGACCTGCTGTGGTCCTTCCTGCAGGCCACCTTGATGGCGTTGACCATCCTGCTGATCCACACCTACTTCGGCTATTTCGCGGCGGGCGGACCGTCGGGTGTCGGCATCGCGGTGGGTAACGCGGTACGCACCTCGCTGATCGTGGTGGTATCGGTGACGTTGCTGGTGTCGCTGTCGGTCTACGGCGCGGACGGCAACTTCAACCTTGCGGGGTAGCCCAGTCCGTCACAGTCGTGCGGGGGCCGCGATCGACCCGTCCGTCGTGGCCGGCCACCGGATCATGCCCTGCTGGCTGAACGATGCCAGCAGTTCACCGCCCTCGGTGTGGATGAAGCCGGTTACGTAGGACGCCCCCGAACCGGCATAGCTGCTGTGGTGGCTGTAGAGGATCCAGCCGTCCCAGTGCACCGGTTCGTGGAAGGTGACGGTGACGGCGAGCACCGCGGTGGAGAGGCCGGCGTGGGCCTGGCTGGTGCCCACTCCGGCGTGCGGGCGCATGGTCGTCGAGATGGAGAGGTGGCCGGTGAAGTGCGCCAGCAGGGCCTTGGCCAAGTCGTCGCGGGCCGGGATCGGGTCGTAGCGCAGCCAGGCATACAGCTCGGGCGGCCCCACCTCGGCCGGATCGTTGACGTCGAACACGTCGACCAGGCGGATCCGGCGGCCGGTCATCGGCATGACGCACGGGTTGGACTCGGCGGGGCCGGCGACTCGCGGACGGGGGACGTGGTGCCGGATGACGTCGGCGCTCGGGGTGTCGGCGAGGATGCTGACCACCGCGCAGCGGCGCTCGCCCTGGTGCACCGTCACGGTGACATCGGCCAGCGTCCGGCCGTCGTGGTTCACCTCGACGCGGAACTCGACCGGGGCCTCGGCGTCGGCCGCGCGCAGGAACATCGCGTGTGCGGACCGGATCGACTTGGCCGGCAGCCGTTTGGCTGCGGCGACGATGGCCTGGGCGAGCAGCTGCGTGCCGTCCACCACCCTACGGCTGCCACCGTCGCTGAAACCGGTGAAGCTGCCGGCGTCGGCTCCGGTGGGGGTGACGTCGAAGACCGCCAGCATGCCCTCGACCGAGGAGGTCTGAGTGTGTCTCTGAGTGTGTGGAAGTGACATCGCATCCTGACTTCGAGTTCCGGACGGCCCTGTCCGGTGCCGAGAATGACGTTATCATAGGACGCTATCGACCGATCCAATGTTCTGGGCAAACGCTCATTCCCTACCGATACGACCTGCGGAAATATTATTGTCAGTTATTGCAAATAGCAGTTTGCAGTCGTTTAGGCGGTCGGCAGGTGAGGCAGAGCGGTAGCGGCGTCGCCGCCCGGAGACGCTCTGCCGCCGCGCGGAGACGCTCTGCCGCCGCGCGGAGACGCTCTGCCGCCGCGGTTGCCGGGCCCCGGCCCGCGCCGCCAGCGTGCGGGATTGGCATTCTCATTTTTTGCAAGTACGGTATCCAATGATGAAGGACCAGGTGCAGACGTCCTCGGGGATACCGCTGAAACCGGTGTACGGCCCGGACGACCGACGTGAGGAACCCCCCGCGCCGGGTGTCTACCCGTTCACCCGGGGCAATTTCGCCACGGGCTATCGGGGCCGGTTGTGGACGATCCGGCAATACTCCGGTTTCGGCACCGCCGAGGAGTCCAACCGCCGCTACCGGTATCTGCTGGACCAGGGCGGCACCGGGCTGTCGGTCGCCCTGGACCTACCCACCCAGTGCGGTTACGACTCCGACGACCCGGAGTTCGGCGAGGAGGTCGGCCGGGTGGGTGTCGCGATCGACACGCTCGCCGACGTCGAGATTCTGTTCGACTCCATTCCGCTGGACAAGATCAGCACCAGCATGACGATCAACGGCACCGCCGCCATCCTGCTGGCACTCTATGTGGCTGCCGCCGAGCGCAGTGGGGTACCGCGGGCCAAGCTCACCGGCACCATCCAGAACGACATCCTCAAGGAGTACGCCTCCCGCGGAACCTGGATCTGGCCGCCGGAACCGTCGTTGCGGCTGATCGCCGACACCATCGAGTTCTGTGCCGCCGAAGTGCCGCGGTTCAACGCGATCTCGGTGGCCGGAGCCCATTTCCGCGACGCCGGCGCCAACGCGGTGCAGGAGATGGCATTCACCCTCGCCGACGGTGTCACCTACTGCGACACCGTGGTCGAGCGGGGCCGGATGACCATCGAGGCGTTCGCCCCGCAGATCTCGTTCTTCTTCTACACCCACGGCGACTTCTTCGAGGAGGTCGCCAAATATCGCGCCGGACGTCGACGCTGGGCCACCATTGTCCGGGAGCGCTACGGTGCCGGCACCGACAAGGCGTCGATGTTCCGGTTCGGCTGCGTCTCCGGTGGCGCCTCGCTGTATGCGCCGCAGGCGCAGAACAATGTGGTTCGTGTCGCCTATGAGGCGCTGGCCGCGGTGCTGGGTGGCGTGCAGTCGATGTTCACCGCGGCCTGGGATGAGCCGTTCGCGCTGCCCAGCGAGGAATCGGCGACGCTGGCGATGCGCACGCAGCAGATCCTGGCAGAGGAGACCGGCGTGGCCCGGGTGGCCGATCCGCTGGGCGGTTCGTACTTCGTCGAGGCACTCACCGATGCCACCGAGGCCCGCATCATCGAGATCATGGCCGATCTGGAACGGCACGGCGGCATGGTGCGGGCCATCGAGGACGGCTACCTGCAGGGGCTGATCGCCGACGAGGCCTTCGCGGCGCACCGCGACATCGAGTCGGGTGCCCGCCCGGTCGTCGGCGTCAACCGTTTCGTCACCCCGGAGCCGCCGCCGGACATCCACACCTACGAGCTCGACGCCGAGGGCCGCGACCGCCAGCTCAAGAGGCTCTCGAAGGTGAAGGCCGAAAGGGACAGCAGTGCAGTTGAATCCACCCTCGCCGAGTTGTCGCGCCGCGCGGAGGGAACCGACAATCTGATGCCCGCACTGATCGACTGCGCAGGAGCCTACTGCACGGTGGGCGAGATGGTCGCGGCACTCAAGTCGGTCTGGGGCGAGTTCACGCAACCGGTGGTGTTCTAGATGAGGTCGCGGGTGCTGGTCGCCAAGCCCGGCCTGGACGGGCACGACCGGGGTGCCAAGATCGTGGCGCGCACCTTGCGTGACGCCGGGTTCGAGGTGATCTACACCGGTATTCGCCAACGCGTCGAGGACATCGTCGCCGTCGCGGTGCAGGAGGATGTCGCGGTGGTGGGCTTGAGCATCCTGTCCGGCGCACACCTGACGCTGACCGCACGGGTCGTCGAGGCGCTGCGGGCGGCCGATGCGGGTGACATCGCGGTGGTGGTCGGTGGCACCATCCCCGGGGGCGACGTGCCCAAATTGCTGTCCGTGGGCGCAGCGGCCGTGTTTCCCACCGGTACGTCGCTGGAGGAACTTGTTCGTGGTGTTCGCGAGTTGACCGACGTCACCGAGACAGTGGTCGAGTAGATATGCGGCTGGGGGTGATGATCGGCGCCGAGCGCGGCGACATGGCACGCAAGGTCACCAAGCTGCTCGCCGATGTCGAGTGGGCAGCGGCAGCCGGGCTGGACACCGCCTGGATTCCCCAGGTGCCCAACGATTTCGACGCGCTGACTGCGGTGGCCCTGATGGGTGGCCGGACCACCCGGATCGAGCTCGGCACCGCCGTGGTTCCGCTGCAGGCTCAGCACCCGATCGCGCTGGCCCGCCAGGCGCTTTCGGTGCACGCCGGAACCGGCGGCCGGCTGGCACTCGGGGTGGGTCCGTCACACCACTGGATCGTGACCGACATGCTCGGCCTGCCCTACCAGCGGCCGGCCGCCTACACCCGCGACTACCTCGAGGTGCTCAACGCGGCGCTGGCGGGCCCCGGCCCCATCGATGTCGACAACGACAGCTTCACCGTGCACAACCCGACTGTGCTGGGCGCGGACTCGCCGCTGCCGGTGCTGGTCGCCGCGCTCGGGCCGGTGATGCTGCGGCTGGCCGGTGAACTCACCGACGGCACGGTGCTGTGGATGGCCGACGAACGCGCCATCGGTGACCACATCGCCCCGCGGATCACCAAGGCCGCCGACAACGCCGGCCGGCCGGCGCCCCGCATCGTCGCCGGCATCCCGGTCTGCCTGTGCACGCGAACACAGGTGGACCAGGCTCGGGAGCGGGCCAATCGGATCCTGGGTGAGGCCGAGGTGTCGCCCAACTACCAGCGACTGCTGGAACGCGGCGATGCGCGAGATGTCGGCGACCTGTGCGCGGCCGGCGACGAGGAGGCCATCCTGTCCCGGTTCCGGGCCTTCGCCGCCGCCGGTGTCACCGACCTGTCGGTGCGGCTGCTGCCCATCGGTGACACCCGCGACGAGCTGGTGGCATCCAAATACCGTACCCGCGAAGTCATCTCGCAGCTGGCCGCCGAGGTGCGATGAACGCCGTCAACCGCGGGCCACTGGCGGGTGTCCGGGTGCTGGAAGTCGGGGTGATGCTGGCCGGCCCTTACGCGACCATGCTGCTCGCCGACCTGGGCGCCGAAGTCATCAAGATCGAGCCGCCCGGTGGCGAGATCTCCCGCCAGCTGGGTTCCAGTTACTTCGCCAGCCTGAACCGCAACAAGTCCAGCATCTGTCTGGACCTGGCGTCGGCGGCCGGCCAGCAGCGGCTGGGCGAACTGGTGGCCGATTCCCATGCGCTGCTGGTGAATATGAAGCCGTCGGTGATCCGCCGGTTGGGCCTGACTTATTCGGCACTGCAGCGCTTCAATTCGCGGATCGTCTGCGTGGCGCTGACCGGATTCGGGTTGGACGGTGGCGACGAACCGGCTTTCGACTATGTGATCCAGGCGGCGACCGGGGTGGCCGCGATGACCGGCGATCCGGATGGTCCGCCGGTGCTACCGGGTTATTCGTCGGCAGACAACTCGACCGGACTGGCCGCGGCGCTGGGCTTGCTGGCCCAGATCGTCAGCGGCCGCGGCGGCCAGGTCGAGGTATCGCTGCGGGATGTGATGCTGTCGCAGTTGAACTATCGGGCCTCGGCCTACCTCAACGACGGCGTCGAGCCACGCCGGCTGCCCAACGGCGCACATTCCTATTACGTCCCGGCGCAGCTCTTTCCGACGGCAGAGGGTTATCTGGCCCTGTTCATCACCCATGACGGGTTCTGGCGATCGTTTGCCGACGAAGCGGGCATCGAGGGCTTCGCCGTGATGGCCGAGAGGGCCGCCCGCCGCGAGGAGGTACTCGCCGTCGTCACCGCCGCCCTCGCCACCGACACAGCTGCCGGCTGGGAGCGGCGACTGCGCCCACTGGGGGTGCCGGCGGCCGCCGTGCGCACGCTGCCCGAAGCACTGAAGGGAAACCCGGACATGGTTGTCGCGGCAGGGGACTGCCGTCTGGTAGCCAGCCCGATCCGGGTCGCCGGCTACGAAGCCTGCTACACCCCGGCGCCGCAGCTGGACGGCTGCTGACCGCCGGTCAGACCGTGACGATGGTCGCCGAGGCGGTGCCCGGCGCGCCGTAGACCTGAGCGAATCCCACCTTCGGGGAGCCGGCAACCTGGCGGTCGCCGGCCTGTCCGCGCAGCTGCAGCACCAACTCGTGCAGCTGGCGCAGGCCGGAAGCGCCGATCGGCTCGCCGTTGGCGATCAGCCCGCCGTCGGTGTTGATCGGCAACGGACCGGAGATCTCGGTGGCACCGTCGGCGAGCAGCTGCTCCTGCTCGCCGTCCGCGCAGAACCCGCACTCGGCCATATGGATGACCTCCGCGCCGGCGTCGGTGTCCTGCAACTGGATCACATCGACGTCTTCGGGGCCCAGGCCGGACCGTTCGAAGGCGGCCCGTGCGGCGTAGACGGTCGGCGAGACGTCCTCGTCGATCGGTGCGGAGGTCGCGTGCACCTCGTGGGCGCCGTAGCGGCGGGTGCGGATCTCCGCGGCCCGCAGGTAGACCGGTTTGGCGGCGAAGCGGTGGGCGATCTCGGCGCGGCACATGATCACCGCGGCGGCGCCCTCGTCGGGCGCGCAGAACATGAACTGGGTGAGCGGGTAGTTCAGCGCGGGTGAGTTCAGGATGTCTTCCTCGGGGATCGGCTTGCGCCGGAAGGCGTTGGGGTTGAGCTCGCCGTTCCGGAAATTCTTGGCGGCGACCCGGGCCAGGGTGGTCTGCGAGATTCCGTGCTGGTGCAGGTAGCGGTTGGCCTTCATGCCGAAGAACTTCGTGGTGACGAACTGCCCGTTCTCGGCATACCAGGCCGGCAGTGCCAGTTTGGCCGGGTCGTCGGTGAAGGCGCCGCGGGGATGTTTGTCCATCCCGATGGCGATGCCGATGTCGTATTTGCCGGAGCTGATCGTGTCGGCGCATACCTGGGTGGCGGTGGCCGCCGTCGCGCAGGCGTTGAAAACGTTGATGAACGGGATACCGGTGAGGCCGACCAGCCGGGTCACCGCGTCCGGGTTGGAGATCTCGTAGCTGCCGCCGACGCCGAATTGGATGTCCTGCCAGCCGATACCGGCATCGGTCAGGGCGAACTGGATGGCCTCGGCGCCCATCTGCATCGCGGACTTGTCGAATCGGCCGAACGGGTGCAGGCCCACCCCGATGATCGCTACGGCATTCGGGTCGGTGGCGGTGGTCATGGTGCGGGCTCCTCGGGGTGGGGGGTCGCGGTATGGGCGGGGCGGAGTGCCGGTTCTGCCGGCGGCAGCCGCACCATGGCCTCCTGGGCGTAGGAGGCGACGAGCAGGCCGTCCTCGGTGAGGATGTCGCCGCGCCCGAAGCTGCGGCCGTGCGCCGTGATCGGGCTGTGCTGGCGCAGCAGCAGCCACCGGTCGGTGCGCAACGGCCGGTGGAACCAGAGCGTGTGCGAGGTAACCGCGGAAAGGAATGCGGTGCCGTTGCCGCGCTGGCTCAGACCCGAAAGCGGCCGCAGCGCCGTGCCGATCAGGGTGAGGTCGGTGGCATAGGCGGCCAACGGTTGGGCGAGGCCGGCGTCGACGGCCGGTGTGCGCATCCACAATTGGAATTCCGGCGGGCCGGTGGCAGTGCTGTCGAGGTCGTCGGAGGTGCGGGTCTCCCAGGGGATGAGGTCGATGCGGACCTGCCGGTGGGCCGGCAGCAGCGGCGGCACCGGTTCGCTGAACTGCCGGTCCGGACCGCCTTCGGGGGTGTGCAGGCAGATTGCCGCGGTGGCCAGCACGCCCCGGGACTGCTGGGCGGTGACGGTCAGCGTGGCGAACGACCGGCCCTCGTGCTGACGCAGCACCGGGTAGCGCACCGGTTCGTCGGCGCGGCCCTCGCGCGCGAAGACCACATGCATCGACTTGACCGTCTTACCGGGGCAGGTCAGTGCGGCGGCGCGGACGAATTGGCCCAACAGTTGGCCACCGAACAGCCGGTGATACTCCAGTTGCTGGTTACGGCCCTCGAACTCCGTTGCGGCGGTCTCCGTCGGCGCCGGGTCGAGGTTCAGACAGCAGACGAGGTCGGTCCACAGATCGGGCATTCACGCAGTGTAATCGAAATTCTACAGATTCGAGAATGAGATTCTTGCGCATTGGCCCGCTCCGGGCCGAGACCCTACTTGCCGGCGAAGCCGTTGGCGCAGAAGTCCCATACCTCGTCGGCGGTGAGGGGGTGCGCGGCTGCGTCGCCGGTGTCGTCGGACCCGATGCTGGACTGCGCGACGAACATCACGGTCTGCATGGTGATGGCCGCCATCCGCTTCGGCTTGACACCGGCGCGCAGCTTCCCGGCGGCGTGGGCCGCTTCCATCAACTCGGTGAGCAGTCCCAGCAGCGGGGCGTGGGCGACCTTGACTTCGGTGGGATGCGAGACGAGCAGTCGCGGCGCGAAATCGGTGAACAGCGGCCGTTTGGCGGCCGGGTCGGGGCGGGACAACTCGAAGAGCAACTGGACCGCGACCTGCAACCGGTCGAGCGGGTCGGACTTGCTCTCGGTGGCGGCGCGAATCTGGTCCGCCGAGCGGCTCAGCGCGTCTTCGAACAGTGCCAGCAGCAACTCGTGCTTGCCGTTGAATTGCAGGTAGAAGCTGCGCAGCGACTGACGGGAACGCTCGACGACCTCCTGTACGGTGAAGTCCGTGCTGCCCTTCTCGATGATGATCGCCTGGGCGGCATCGAGGAATCGCTGCACGCGCTGCGCCGCCCGAAGTCTGGCCGTCTTGATGGACCGCTCCACCGCACGCTGCTTCCAGACCGGCTCTTCGTCTGGACTACTCACCGGTGGCTCCATGATTGCCGCATTGGGAGAACATGAATGAACTGTACCGGAGAATGGCTGGCCTTGGAATTGTCCACTCTAAGCGGCGTAGGGATGATGTCGGAAGAATGACAGTCTTTGCTCAGGAGAGCAGCGCTCTCGGCGGTTGGCGTGACAGGTGCCGGCCGTGGGTGATCTCGATGGTTTGCTTCGGCAAGCGGATGGTCAATACAGCCGGGCGCGCAGTTGTCGTTTGAGCACTTTGCCGTAGCTGTTCTTGGGTAACTCGTCGACGAACTCGTAGCGTTTCGGCCGCTTGAAGCGGGCGATCCGCCCCAGCAGATGGGCGTCCAGCTCGCCGGCCGATGCCGCGCCCACGACGACGGCGACCACGATCTCCCCCCACTCCGGGTCGGATGCGCCCACCACCGCCGCCTCGGTGACGCCGGGGTGTTCCAGCAGGGCCTCCTCCACCTCGCGCGGGTAGATGTTGCTGCCGCCGCTGATGACGACATCCTTCGATCGGTCGTGCAGCGTCAGATGCCCGCGCTCGCCGAACGAGCCCCGATCGCCGGTGAACAGCCAACCGCCCCGCAGCGTGTCGGCGGTGGCGCCCGGATCGTTCCAATAACCCGCCATCACCACGTCGCCGCGACAGACGATCTCGCCGATCTCCCCGGTCGGTGCGGACGTGCCGTCGTCGCGCAGCACCGCTACCTCGACGCCCGACCGCGGGTAGCCGACCGAACCGAGGACGGTGTCGTCGCCGTCGGCGTGATCGCCACGGCGCAGTCCGGTTATCGTCATCGGAGCCTCGCCCTGCCCGTAGAGCTGGGTGAAAACCGGCCCGAACGCCGCCAGGGCCTTCTTCAGGTTGGCCACGTACATCGGGCCGCCGCCGTAGACGATGGTGCGCAGGTTGGCCGGTCGGGCGCGGCCGGTGTCCACCAGGCGCGAAACCATCGTCGGAGCGAGAAACGCGCTGGCGCCAGGATGGTGTTCGCAGAGGTCGAGGAACTCATGGCTGTCGAATGAGCCCGAGGCGGGCACCACCTGCCGGGCGCCGCGCAACACGTAGGGTGCGATGTACAGGCCCGACCCGTGCGACATCGGCGCACCGTGGATCAGGCTGCAGTCGGAGTCCGGGTCGTCGAGGTCGGCCAGGTGCGCGACGGTCATCGCCGTCAGGCTGCGGTGGGTGAGCATCGCGCCCTTGGACCGGCCGGTGGTGCCGCTGGTGTAGAACAGCCACGCCAGCCGCGACGGGTCGGGGTCCGGCGGTGCAGACGGCGCAGCCGTCAATCGGTCCAGATAGGAAGCGGCACCGATGGTTTCGACGGCGACGCCGCCGGCCGGGATCAGCTGGGCCGCCAGCTTCGGCGAGGCGAACACCAGCGCGGTTCCGGAATCGCCGACGATCTGCGCCACCTCGCGGGGGTGCAGTTTGCAGTTGACCGGAACGGCGACGCAGTCGGCCGCCCAGATGGCGAACAGCAATTCGACGATCTCGGGCCGGTTCTCGCTGACGATCGCGATCCGTGCGCCGGGGCCGCCGGACCGCCGGATCGAGGTCGCCAGCCGTAGCGCGCGATCCCGCAGGTCGCGCCAGGTGTGCAGCCGAGCCTCGCCGCGATACACCGCCCCACGCTCGCCGAACCGGTCCGCCGCCTGATCGAGCAGCGCAAACAGATTCACCGCGGCAGCCACTGCGAGTCGAGGGCGAACTGCGACAGGTATTTGGTCGAACTCCACCCGCCGTCGACGACGATGGTCTGGCCGTTGATGAAACTACCTGCCTCCGAGCACAGGAAGGCCACCGTGTTGGCGATGTCCTCGACCCGGCCCAGCCGGGGGTACGGGGTCATCTCGACGTTGATCTTGCGGAACCGCTCGTCGTCCAGTCGATGCTGCACCATCGGGGTGACCGTGACCCCGGGAGCCACCGCGTTGCACCGGATTCCCTGCGCGCCGTACTGGCAGGCGATGTGGGTGGTCAGGGCGGACAGTCCGCCCTTGGCCGCGGAGTACGCCCCGCCCCGCAGGCCGCCGACGACCGCGAACGTCGAGGTGATGTTGACGATGGCCGAACCCGGGCGCAGCAGCGGCAGCACCTCACGGGCCAGTCGAAACGGCGCCCGCAGCATCAGGTTCAACGCGTAGTCCAGCGCGTCGTCGTCGGTCTCGTGCAGTGGCTTGGGGCTGCCCACCCCGGCGTTGTTGACCAGGAAGTCCACCCGGCCCCACCGGGCCAGCACGGCCTCGACGATTCTTGTCGGTGCCTCGTCGGCGGTGAGATCGACGGCCAGCGTGGCGATGCGCTCCGGGTCGCCGATCTCTTCCGCCAGGCCGGCCAGCCTGCCCTGGTCGCGACCGGTGGCCAGCACCGCCACGCCGTCCGCGGCAAGCTTTGTGGCGCAGCCGAACCCGATGCCACTGCTGGCGCCGGTAACAATCGCCACCCGCATGTCAACCTCCGATCAGAGCCGCCCGGATCTGCTGCTTGACAACCTTGCCGGCGTCGTTCTTGGGCAGTTCATCCCAGATCGACACCTGCTCAGGGGCTTTGAACAGGGCAACGCCGTGCGAGGTGAGCATGGCGCGCAACTCCGCGACATCCGGAGGGTTGTCGCCGGCCGGCACGATCACGGCGCATGCGCGTTCCCCGGTGCGCTCGTCGGGTACCCCGACGACCGCGATGTCGGCGATGCCCGGGTGGCCGCGCAGGATGTCCTCGACCTCGGTGGCGGCGATGTTCTCGCCGTTTCGGATGATGACGTCCTTGACCCTGCCGGTGACCAGCAGGTAGTGGCCGTCGACCCAGCGGCCGAGATCTCCGGTGCGGAAGTAGCCTTCGGCGTCGAACTGGCCGGCTTGGTCTTCGGGGTGCAGATAACCCACCAGCATCTGCGGGCCGCGGACGCAGATCTCGCCCTCACCGGGCGATGCCGCATCATGCTCTGTCAGCTTGATATCGGCGATGCCGGCCCGGCCGTCGGTTTCGGCGGCGTGTGTCCGATCCTCGGGCCGGGTGCTGCCCACCGTGCTGACCGGCACCTCACTGGATCCGTACACCCGGGTGATCACAGCGGTGTTGAAATACCTTCCTGCCTCATGGATCAACGATGCCGGGACAGACGCGCCACCGCAGACGAACACCTTCAGATCCGGCAGCCGGGTGCCGGCCCGCCGTGCGGCGGCCAGCAGTTGTTCGAGAAACGGGGTCGCACCTGCCATGTGGGTGCAGTGCTCGGCGAGCATGAGGCGAACCGCGGTGTCCGGGCTCCAGGTGTCCATCAGCACCGCGGTGGTGCCCAGCAGCAGCGGGCATTCGAAGGCGTATATCGATCCGCCGATATGAGCCACCGGTGAGGCGACCAGGAAGGTGTCGCCGGACTCGACGAACCAGTGCTGTGCAAGTTGGCGTATCACCGCGTGAATTGAATTATGGCTGTGCAACACGCCTTTCGGCTTTCCAGTGGTACCCGAGGTGTACAGCAGCAGCCGGACCGCATCCGGATTCGGGGTCGGCAATACACCCGCTGGCGGGTTGTCGAAGAGCGCCCGGTAGCCGGTGTGGTCGCCCGCCCGGCCGCGTACCACCACGACCTTCGGCGGCGCCGCGATCGCGCCGATCACCTCCGACAGCATCGGTCCGTAGCTGTGGCCGCGAAACTCGGCGGGCACGAACACCATCCGGGCGGCCGAGTCGGCGAGAATGAACCGCAGCTCGGCATCCCGCAGCGACGGCAGAATCGGGTTGGCCACCATCCCGGCCAGTGTCGAGGCCAGGTAGACAACCGCCGCCTCATGCCAGTTGGGCAGCATGAACGACACCACGCTGCCAGCCGGCATGCGGGCCAGCATGACCCGGGCCAGGGTGGTCGCCTGGGCGTTCAGCTCCTGGCAGCTCAGCCGGGTGTCGCCGTCGACCAGCAGCGGGCGGTCCGGTGTGTGCCGGGCGGCGTGCGCCAGCGCGTCGGCCAGCGTCGGCGCAGCGCGGCCCCTCATCGGTCGTCCCGGCCGGTCACCCGGCGAAGCGTCATCGAGTACCGGTAGTCGGCCCCCGGATGGGTGTTCACCGTCACCTGTGCGATCTCGCCGTCGGAGGTGATGTAGCTGCGCTGCATCTGCAGGGCCGCGCTGCCGGCCTCGACCCCCAGGGAGTCGGCGAGTTCGGCGGTGACCAGCAGCGCCGACATCTGCTGGCGCACCTCGGTGATGCTGACCCCGAACAGGTCCTCGATCAGCGGGAAGATCGGACCGGAGTGGCGTTGCAGCAGTCGGCCGACTGCGGCGAACGCCCGGTTGATGTAGTACTCGGTCTGGCAGACCGGTGCGGTCTGTCCGTCGGATTTCCGGTGACCGCGCACCGCCAGCCACTCGGTGCCGATCGGTAGGCCGGTCTGCCCGGCGAGACCGTCATCGATGGTGACCATCGTGTTGGACCAGATCTCGAACCGGGCTCCGGCCGCGAAGGCCAGCAGGTCGTTGATCGAGACCACTTCCTGCGCATAGGAGTTCGCGGCGGTACGGGAGATCACCACGGTGCCCGCGCGGGGCCGGGACGCGACCAGGTTGTCCTCGCGCAGCCGGCGCAGCGCTTCGCGGACGGTGAATCGGCTGACCGAAAACCGTTCACTCAAGTCGTGCTCGGTGGGCAGTTGTGCGCCGATCGGGTACACCCCGTCGACGATCTCCTTGCGCAGCACCCGCGCGACCCGCAGGTAGCGGTGGTCGGCTCGGCTTGCGGTCATGGTTCCGTGGGGCGCAGCGCCAGCACGCTGCCGTCGCCGTCGGCCGAGAGGAACAGGGTGCCGTCATCCCCGCGGGTGATGCCGGCGAACGGGCCCTGCGGCCCGGAGAACGGCGGCATGCCGCGCAATGGCTTGGGCTGCACTCCGGGCGGGGCGCCGATGGGCAGTCCGGATGCCACGGTCTGCGTGGCCGCGCCGTCGGGGTCTACGGCCAGCACCGACTTGGCGCCGGCGTCGACGACGAACAGGCGGTCGCCGGCGACGCAGATGCCCTGCGGTCGCTGCAGTCCGTCGACGACGGTCTGCGTTGCCGCCGCGGTGATTTTCAGCACCCGCCCGGCGCCGGATTCGGTGACCAGAATGCCGCCGTCGGCGGCGATCGCCACCCCGACGGGTTCGTGCAGTCCGGTGGCGACCACGTCGACGGCGCCGGGGCGCACGCGCAGCAGCCGGCCGGTCCCCAGTTCGGCGACCACAACACCGGCCGGCCCGACCGCGACACCGTAGAGCTGATCGAAACCGTCCGCCAGCACCTCGCTGCGGGATTCGGCCGGCAGATACCTGCTGACCTGACCGCCGGACGTGGTGACGACGAATTTGCCGCGGCCGGTCGCGGCCAGCCCCCGGATGAAGCCGGGATACCCGGGGGTGAACAACATGCCGACCGGGTGCAACCGGCCGGTGGGGTCGACACGGTGGCAGTAGGTGCCGTCGGCGACGTAGAGGTCCCCGGCGGTGTCGACCGCGAGGTCCAGCGGCCAGTTCAACCCGCCGGCCAGCACGGTGCGGGTGGCGCCGGCGGCCAGGATCTCGGTGATCTCACCGCTGAAGCTGGACACGAACAGCCGGTCGCCGACGAAGGTGCAGTTGTCCAGCCCCGGGCTGAGCTGGGCCAGCAGTGTCCGCTGGCCGGTGCGGGGGTCGATTCGCAGCACCTGCCCACTGGCCGCCTGGGTGGAGACGATGCGGCCCCGGGGGTCGAACTTCACCGAGTCGGGGACTCCGAGCTGGCCGGCAACCCGTTGCGGCGCCACGGGTGTCGCCGCATCCGGGTCGATGCACCAGATCTCGTTGGCGGTCATCACCGGGAAATAGAGCAGGCCGTCGGGTCCCACCTCCATCGCGTTGGGCGACGGCAGGTCCTCGGCCAGGATGCGTTGCGCGCCGGTGCCGGCGTCCAGTTCCATCAACCGGCCGCCGTCCCGGCATTCCCCGACGAACAGCCTGTCCCGGTGCATGGTGATCCCGTTGGCGCACGGCACGTCGTCGCGCAGCACCCGACTGTGCCCATGCCGGTCGAGCACGCTGACCCGGGCGTCCATCACCTCGGTGGCGTAGAGGTCGCCGGCTGCGTCGAAGACGACGTCATCGGGTGCGACGATGTCGCCGCCGCGGGCGCTCACGGTGACCAGGCCGCCGGTGCTCACATCGAGTGCGCTGATCTGGCTGCCGGTGACCTGGGCGATGTACACCCGGCCGTCCGGGCCGGTCCGCAGGCCGTTGGCACCGAACAGCCGGCTCGCCGGGGTGATCCGCCGCAACCGCCAGCCGGCGGCGACGGCCGGGTCGCCGGGCGCGCAGCGGGAACCCTGCTGCCCGGTAGGTGACACCGCCGCCAGGTCGGTCATGAGATCGGACGCTATCAAGGTCATCTAGTCCAGACAATAGCTGCAGATCGGACGAGAGTAGCCCTTGACGATCGAATAAGCCCTGCGGAATAGTCTTCTTCGATATGCAGAAGCAGCTATGTTGTCCGGACAAATTGTGCCGGCGTTAGGCGTGGGCTAGCCGTGACGCTGGATTTCGAGATGGGCGGCCCGGCCACCGAGCTCCGCCACCGGCTGCGTGAACTGGTCTTTCAGCAGCTGCCCGAGGGTTTTGCGGGCGCCTTCACCGACGACCCCGCCGACCTCGCGACGGCGCAGCGGTTCTGCCGCCTGCTGGCCGAGCAGGATCTGCTCTGCATGTCCTGGCCGGAGGAGTTCGGCGGGGCAGCGGCCTCGGTGTGGGAACAGACCGTGGTGCGCGAGGAGATGTGGGCCCATCACGAGCCGCGCGGCGCCCAGTACATGGGCGTCAACTGGGTCGGGCCGGTCATCATGCGGCACGGCACACCCGATCAGCAGCGCCGGCATCTGCCGCCGATCGCGCGCGGCGAAGTGATCTGGTGCCAGGGGTTTTCCGAGCCGGAAGCGGGTTCGGACCTGGCGTCGCTGCGGACCGCGGCCCGCCGCGACGGGGACGGCTGGGTGGTCAACGGGCAGAAGATCTGGACGTCCTACGCCACCATGGCGCAGTGGTGCTTCCTGCTGGCCCGGACCACCAGGGTCGGCGAGCCCGGCGCCACCAGGAAGCAGCAGGGCCTGACGGTGTTCCTGGTCCCGATGGACGATCCGGCGATCCAGGTCAGGCCGATTCGATCGATGATCGGCCCACACCACCTCAACGAGGTCTTCTTCGACGAGTTGCGCGTCACCGACGCCGACGTGCTGGGCGGCATCGACGACGGGTGGTCGGTGGTACAGGACGTGATGTCCTTCGAACGGGTGGGGATCGCCCGGTACGCCCGGTGCGAGCGCCTGCTGGCCGCCGCACCGCACGCCCTCGGTGAGCGGTGGGACCAACTGCCCACCGAACTGCTGGCACGGTGGGTGCGGATGCTCGCGCACTGCCGGCGCGCGCGGCTGCTGGCCTACCGGGTGGTGTCGATGCAGTCCGGCGGGCGGATACAGCCCGGTGACGCCGCGGCGTACCGGATCGCGGTCACCAGGCTGGATCAGGACAGCGCGGAGGTCTTGCTGGATATCGTCGCCGAGGCGCCGCCGGGCCCCGCCGCCCGATCCTTCCGCCGCGAGGTCGAAGACCACTGGCGCTACTCGCAGGCGGCCACGGTGTCGTCGGGCAGCATCGAAATGCAGCGCATCCTGTTGTCGCGTGCCCTGCTGGCGGGTGCGCGGTGATCCTCGAACTCGGCGCCGGCGCCAAAGAATACGGGCGGCAAGCTCTTCGGGCGTTCGAGGCGGCCGGTGGCGACGCGCTGGTGATGCGGGCCGAGACCGATCCGGGTAGCCGCGAGGACCTTGTCGGCCCGATCCTGTCCGGCCTGGGCGCCTTCGACCTGCATCCTGCCGCCGACGCCGACGAGCTCGAGGCTGCCGCGTCTCTGTGTCGCAGCGCCGGCTACTGGGCGCTGCCCTACCCGGTGGCCGAACGACTCTGCGCGCCGGCCGATCTCGATGCCGACGGGCTGATCGTGGTCGCCGATCATGCCCCCGCGGGAGCGGTGGCAGGCCTGCACAGGCGCTGGTTCGCCGTGACCCTGGCCGGGGTGCGCAGCGCCGTGGTCGGGCAGTCCGCGGCCGGGCCGGCGTTCGTGGCCGACCTGGAGCTGGCCGCGATCGACCGTGGCGGCATCGGCGACATCGCGCTGGCTCTGGTGCTGCCGTGCTGGACGCTGCTGGGCATGCTCGACCGGGCACTGGCGCTCACCATCGCCCACGTCGGCCTGCGTCACCAGTTCGGGCAGCCACTGTCGGCGTTTCAGGGCGTGCAGTTCCAGCTGACCGACGCCGAGGTGGAGCGCAGCGGGCTGGACGTGTTGGCCACGTACGCACTGTGGAGCATCGCGACCCGGCGCCCCGAGGCGATCGATGACGGCCTTGCGCTGCGGGCGGCGGCCATCGAGGCGGCAGAGGTGGTGTTCCGGGTCTGCCACCAGCTGCACGGCGCGGCCGGGTTCTGCGACGAGACGACGCTGTCCTGGCTGTCGCGGTACAGCCAGCCGCTGCGCCGGCTGCCGTGGGGCCTGTCGGCCACCCGGGACCGGCTGACCCATCGGGTGCGCCGGGTCGGCCTGACCGGACTGTTCGCATGAAATACCAGCTGCCGGAGGAGATCACGGTAACCGGCGAGGGTGCGGTCCGCACCGTTGTGATCAACCGCGCTGCCGAGTTGAACAGCGTCAACGCGAACCTGCACTGGGGGCTGGCCAACGTGTGGCGGCAGTTGGCCGCCGACAAAGGCATCCGCGTGGTCGTGCTGACCGGTGCGGGGCGGGCGTTCTGTGCGGGCGGCGACCTGAACTGGATTCTGACGTTCCTCGACGACCCGGCTGCCCGCGACGAAAGCATCCGGGAAGGGGCCGCGATCATCGAGGAGATGCTGCGCTTCCCGCTGCCGATCATCGCCGCGGTCAATGGCCCAGCCGTCGGTCTTGGCTGCAGTGTGGCGTTGCTCTGCGACATCGTCCTGATCGCGACGACGGCGTACCTCGCCGACCCGCATGTTGCCGTCGGGTTGGTGGCCGGCGACGGCGGGGCTGCCCTGTGGCCGCTGCTGACCCCGATCCTGCGCTCTCGCGAGTACCTCTACACCGGCGACCGCATCGACGCGGCCACCGCCGTCGAACTCGGCCTGGCCAGCCGCCGGGTTGCACCCGATGAGCTGCTGCCGCAGGCCCGGGTACTGGCGCAGCGACTGGCCGGACAGCCACCGGAGGCGCTGGCCGGCACCAAGCGGGTGGTCAACATGTATCTGTCGCAGGCGCTGGCCGGGCCGCTGCAAGCCGGCTTCGCCGCGGAAGCGGCCACCATGAAGACCGCGGAGCATCGGCGCCGACTGCTCGACCTCGCAGACCGGCAGCGACGCCGATGACCTCGACGGAGTTCCGTGCCGCCGTGCGGGAGTGGTGCCGCGAGCACATCCCGCCGGACTGGCGCCGCACCCAGACCGGGGTCGGCGCCGAGGGATTCGTGGCCTTCCAGCGGGACTGGTTCGCCACCCTGCACAAGGCGGGCTTCGCGGTTCCGCACTGGCCGCGCGAGTGGGGCGGTGGCATGCCGGTCGCCGACCAGGTCGTGCTGTACCAGGAGTTGGCCGCGCACGACGCGCCGCGCCTGGTGCTGGCGTTCGTCGGCATCCACCACGCGGCGGCGACACTGCTGGCCGCGGGCACCGAGGCGCAACGCCGGCGGCATCTGCCCGCGATCCTCGACGGCGAGATCTGGGTGCAGGGCTTCTCCGAACCGGAGGCCGGTTCCGACCTGGCAAGCCTGCGCACCTCGGCGCGCCGGGCCGGGGACGCCTACGTCGTCAACGGCCAGAAGCTCTGGGCCAGCGGTGCCGCGCACGCGCACTGGTGCCTGTTGCTGGCCCGCACCGACCCGGACGCGCCCAAACGCCGGGGCATTTCGTATTTCTTGTTGGACATGACCACGCCCGGGGTGCAGGTGCGCCCCGTTCGCAACGCGGTCGGCGACCGGCACTTCTGCGAGATCTTCCTCGATGACGTGGTGATTCCGGCGGCCAACCTGGTGGGGCCGGAGAACGGGGGCTGGCAGGTGGCGCAGGCGACGCTGAGCGCCGAGCGGGGGATGACGATGCTCGAACTGGCGGAACGGTTGGCGTGCGCCGGGCTTCGCCGGTTGGTCGCCGAGTCGCCCCGCGGCGACCCGGTGGTTGCCGATCGGTTGGCGCAGTTCGAGATCGAGATCACCGGACTGCGCGGGATGTGCCGGCAGCTGGTGTGTGACCTCGATGCGGGAAGCGCCGGACCCGCCGCCGCCTCCATCGTCAAACTCTGCTACAGCGAACTGCTGCAGCGACTCACCGATTTCGGTGCCGAGATCGGTGGGATGCCCGCGCACACGGTGCTGACGAAACCACTGTCGAGCGGCTGGGAGTCGGGGTCCTGGGTGCTGGACTTCATCGGCTCCTGGGAATGGACGATCCCGGGCGGCTCCAGCGAGATTCAGCGCACCATCATCGGCGAGCGCGGTCTGGGGCTGCCGCGAGAACCGAGCATGCCGTGATGCCTGCCGAATTCGCCGAACTGCACGACGAGCTTCGAGCGGTCGCGGCCGATCTGCTCGCGAAAGGCCCCGCCGTCGACTGGCCGACGGTGAGCGCTGCCGGCTGGGCCGGGCTGGAGGCGCCCGCCGAATTCGGCGGATCGGCGGCGACATTCGCCGAAGCGGCGGTGATCTGCGAAGAACTGGGCCGGGCCGCCGGTTCGAGCCACTACCTGGGCAGCGCGGTGCTGGCGGTGGGGGCGCTGAACATGCTGGCGCCCGGCGCCGTTCGTGACGCGTTGTTCACCGATATCGCGTCGGGAGCGATCCGGGTCGCGGTGGCCGTGGGATCGTTCACGCTGTCCGCCGACCGCAGACTCTCCGGGGTTGCCGAGTTCGTGCCGGACGCCGACGGTGCCGACCGGTTGCTGGTGGCGGCTTCCGATCCGGCCGGGGTGACGGTCGTCGTCGTTGCCGGCGGACTGGGGATCACGCCGCAACCGGTGCTCGATGAAACCCGGCGGGTGGCAACGGTGACCGCCGACGGCGTCGAGGTGGCCGAATCGTCGGTGCTGCACTTCGCCGGCGACCCGCAGCGCGGTGTGCGACGGCTGCTGGACCGCGCGGCGGTGGCCGTCGCGTGCGACAGCCTCGGGGTGGCCGACGCCATGCTTGCCGCGACGGTGTCCTACGCCCGGACCCGGCACCAGTTTCACCGCCCCATCGGGTCCTTCCAGGCCGTCAAGCACGCGTGTGCCGACATGCTGGTGAAGATCTCGGTGGCACGCGAACTGGTTCGATCAGCGGCGCAGGCCCTGGCGGTCGACGACCCCGATGCCGACGCGGCGTCGGCGATGGCCAAGTCGTATGCCTGCGGCATCGCCGTCGACGTCGTCGGCAAGGCGATGCAACTGCACGGCGGCATCGGCTACACCTGGGAGTGCGGAATCCACGCCTATCTCAAACGGGCCGCCCTGAATCGTTCGCTCTTCGGTTCGCCGGCTGCCCACCGCCAACGCCTCGCGCAACGCTACTGACAAGCCGGACAAGGAGTCTCGACCATGGGTGTACCCGTCTACCGCCGGATCCTGGAGCTGTTCGAGGCCGAGGGCGTCAACACGCTGTTCGGCATCCCGGACCCGAACTTCGTGCACATGTTCGTCGAGGCGGAAGCCCGGGGCTGGTCGGTGGTGGCGCCGCACCACGAGGAGAGCGCCGGGTTCATGGCCGAAGCGGCCTCCCGGATGACCGGCCGGCCCGGCCTGTGCATCGGCACGCTGGGGCCCGGCGTCGCCAACATCGCCGGCGCGATGATGTGTGCGCGGGTGGAGAACTCGCCGGTGATCTTCCTCGGCGGGCAGCGGGCCCGCATCACCGAGCGGCGAGTCCGTCGCGGCCGCATCCAATTCGTCCGGCAGGAGGAGCTTTTCGCGCCGTCGGTGAAGTACAGCGCGTCGATCGAATACGCCGATCAGACCGATGAAATCGTGCACGAGGCGATCCGCCGGGCGATGTCGGGAACCCCGGGGCCGGCCTACATCGAATACCCCGCGCACGTCATTCTCGAAGAACTCGAGGTGGGCCATCCCGTCGCCCCCGACCGCTATCGGCTGGTCGGCCAGCGGGCCGGCGCACCGGAGATCGGCGAGGCGGCCCGGCTGATCCGGGAGGCGGCCAGCCCGATCCTGCTGGTCGGCCATGGTGTGCACACGTCGCGGACCGCGACAGCGGTGAGAGCGCTGGCGGAGCTGATGGCCTGCCCGGTCATCCAGACCTCCGGCGGCACCTCGTTCATCGCCGGGCTGGAAGACCGTACCTTCCCGTACGGTTTCTCCAGTGCCGCGGTCGAGGCGGTGGTGGCATCGGATGTGTGCGTCGCGCTGGGCACCGAACTGGGCGAGCCGGTGCACTACGGCACGACCCGGCACTGGGCGGCCGGCAACGACACCCGCAAATGGATCTACGTCGAACAGGACCCGCTGGCCATCGGGGTGAACCGGGCCATCGACGTGCCGCTGGTGGGCGACCTGCGGGCGGTGGTGCCCCAGCTGGTGCAGGCGCTCGAAAACGGCGCAGGCAGCCCGCGTCGCCCTTCCGCCGACCTGGACCGCTGGATCCGCCAGGACGCCGACCAACTCGCCGAGCTCGCCGAAGCCGCGCCCAGCGGGCGCAGCCCGGTCCACCCTGCCCGCTTCGTCGTCGAGGCCACCAACGCCTTCCCCGACGACGGCATCATGGTCCGAGACGGCGGCGCGACCGTGATCTTTCAATGGACCTACTCGCAGGCCAAACCTCACGACGTGATCTGGAACCAGAACTTCGGCCATCTCGGTACGGGTCTGCCCTACGCGGTGGGCGCAGCGGTAGCCGAGGGTGGCAACCGGCCGGTGATGCTGCTGACCAGCGACTCGGCGTTCCTGTTCCACATCGCGGAGTTGGAGACTGCGGCGCGCTTGCAGCTGCCGCTGGTGTGTGTCGTGGGGGTCGACCATCAGTGGGGTCTGGAGGTCGGGGTGTACAAGCGAACGTTCCCTCAGCCGTCGCCGCAGCCCGGCGTGCACTGGAGCAAGGACGTGCGGTTCGACAGGATCGCCGATGGACTGGGTTGCCACGGCGAGTACGTCGAAACCCAGGAGGAGATCGGGCCGGCGATCAAACGCGCCTTCGCCAGCGGCCGGACGGCCGTCGTGCACGTCTGCATCGACCCCAGGGCCAACTCCGAGGAGATGCCGAACTACGCCGAGTTCCGCACCTGGTACGCCGAGGGCACCCAGTAGGGGAGAATGTTATTCTCGTTTCCGGCTAATGAAAATCCTCGTGCGGACGATAGGACCCCCATGCCCGGAGGAATGAACTTCGAGCTCACCGACGATCAGCAGCTGATCCGCAAGTCGGTTGCCGAACTGGCCAGAAAGTTCGACGATCACTACTGGATGGAAAAGGATCTGGCGCACGAGTTTCCGCGCGAGTTCTACGACGCCATCGCCGCCGGCGGCTGGCTGGGCATGACGATTCCACCGGAGTACGGCGGCCACGGGCTGGGCATCACCGAAGCCACCCTGCTGGCCGAGGAAGTCGCCCGCTCCGGCGGTGCCATGAACGCCGCCAGCGCCATCCATCTGTCGATCTTCGGGATGCAACCGGTGGTCAGGCACGGCTCCGACGAGCTCAAGGCCCGCACCCTGCCCCGGATCGTCAACGGCGATCTGCACGTCTGCTTTGGCGTCACCGAACCGGGTGCCGGCCTGGACACCTCGCGGATCACCACATTCGCCCGCCGTGATGGTGATGACTATCTGGTCAACGGCCGCAAGGTGTGGATCTCCAAGGCCCGGGAGTCCGAGAAGATCCTGCTGCTGACCCGGACCACGCCCCGCGATGAGGTCACCAAGAAGACCGACGGGATGACGCTGTTTCTGACCGATCTCGATCCCGAACACGTGCACATTCGCGCCATTCCGAAGATGGGCCGCAACGCCGTCAGCTCCAACGAGGTGTTCATCGACGACCTGCGGATTCCGGCGGAAGACCGCGTTGGTGAAGAGGGCCGTGGCTTCACCTACATCCTCGACGGGCTGAACCCGGAACGGATGCTGATCGCGGCCGAAGCGCTGGGCATCGGCCGGGTCGCACTGGAGAAGGCGGTGACCTACGGCAGACAGCGCGAGGTCTTCGACCGGCCGATCGGGATGAACCAGGGCATCCAATTTCCGCTCGCCGACGCGCTGGCCCGACTCGACGCCGCAGAACTGGTGCTGCGCAAGGCCACCTGGCTCTACGACAACGGCAGACCGTGCGGCCGGGAGGCCAACACGGCCAAATATTTGTGCGCCGACGCCGGTTTCGCCGCCGCCGACCGCGCGCTGCAGACCCACGGCGGCATGGGGTACGCCGAGGAGTACAGCGTGTCGCGCTACTTCCGGGAGTCGCGGCTGATGAAGATCGCTCCGGTCAGCCAGGAGATGATCCTGAACTTCCTGGGCTCGCACGTGCTCGGCCTGCCGAGGAGCTACTGAGGCGATGATCGCACCGTTGGCGGGCGTCACGGTGGTGGCCCTGGAGCAGGCGGTGTCGGCGCCGATGTGCACCCGCGCCCTGGCCGATTTCGGGGCACGCGTCATCAAGGTGGAGAACCCCGACGGCGGCGACTTCGCCCGCCACTACGACGACGTGGTGAACGGCTTGGCCGCACATTTCGTCTGGGTGAACCGCGGCAAGGAGTCGGTGGCGCTGGACCTGAAGAGTCCGGAGGGTCTGGATATCCTGCATCGGCTGCTGGGCGGCGCCGACGTACTGGTGTCCAACCTCGCGCCGGGGTCGACGGCCCGACTCGGGCTGACCGCGGCCGACATGGCGCAACGCCACCCGAACGTGATAGCCGTGGAGATCGACGGTTACGGCGCCGGCGGCCCGCTGTCGCACAAGCGAGCCTACGACCTGCTGGTCCAGGCGGAGTCGGGGGTGTGCTCGGTGACCGGTTACCCCGGTGCGCCGGCCAAGCCGGGACCTCCGGTGGCCGATGTGACCACCGGTCTGTATGCGGCGCTGTCGATCATGGCGCTGCTGTTCGGCCGAGCCCGGCGGGGCGTTCCGGCGCCATCGGTCACCGTGAGCCTGTTCGATGCGATGGCCGAGATGATGGGCTATCACCTCGGCTATGCCCGACACTCCGGGATCGACCAGCAGCCGCTGGGGATGAGCTCGCCGGCGGTGGCCCCCTACGGTGCCTACCCGACCGTCGATGGGCAGACGGTGGTGCTGGGCACCACCAACGACCGGGAATGGCAGCGGCTTGCCCGAAACATGTTGCAGCGCCCAGATCTGGCGGACGATCCGCGGTTCGCCGGCAACGCCGGGCGGGTCGCGCACCGGGCGATTCTGGACGAGGCGATCGGGGACTGGTGTGCCCGCCACGATCTGGCCGCGATCCAGGCCGCGGCCGACGCCGCCGCTATCGGCAACGCGCGCCACAACGCGCCGAGCGAGGTGTTGGCGCATCCGCAGCTGACGGAGCGCAAACGGTGGCGTTCGATCGACACCCCGGCGGGGCCGATCCCCTCGCTGTTGCCGCCGCCGGTCATCGCCGGCTACGACCCGCCGATGGGGGCGGTGCCCGGTCTGGGTGAGCACACCGAGAAGGTGCTGGCCGAACTCGGCTGCACCGACAGTGAGATCGCCGGGCTGCGGGAACGCGGCGCGATCGGGCAGGATTGCCCGGCATGACATCCGAGGACGGCGAACCGGTGCTGTTGCGCAGCGACCGCGACGGAGTGCGGACGCTGACCCTGAACCGGCCCGGCCGCAAGAACGCGATCAACATCGCGCTGTGGCGTCAATTGCGCGACGCGCTGCGCGAGGCCGCCGACGACCGCGAACTGCGGGCGCTGATCATCACCGGCGCCGGCGGCGCATTCTGTTCCGGGGCCGACATCGGCACCGGCGATGACAGCCACCCGGTGCACAAGCTGCAGCGCCTTACCGACGTGGCGCTGGCCCTGCACGAGCTGTCGGTGCCCACGATCGCGAAAGTCGCCGGCGTAGCCGTCGGGGCGGGCTGGAACCTGGCGCTCGGGTGCGACCTGGTGGTCGCCACGCCCGAATCGACGTTCTGCCAGATCTTCTCGAAGCGGGGCCTCTCGATCGACCTGGGCGGATCCTGGCTGCTGCCCAGACTGGCCGGCCTGCAACAGGCCAAGCGGCTGGCCCTGCTGGCCGAGACCATCGACGCCGCAGAAGCCCGGACACTGAACCTGGTGACCTGGGTGGTGGCCGGCGAGGAGATCGACGGATTCGTCGACGATCTCGCCGACCGGCTGGCGGCCGGCCCGCCGCGGGCCCTGGCGCAGACCAAGGCACTGCTCAACCAGGGCGCCGACGCCACGCTGCGCGAAGCCGTGGCCGACGAGGCACGGGCGCAGATAGGTAATTTTGCCGGCGGCGACGCCGCGGAAGCTTACGCGGCGTTCGCGGAGAAACGGGCGCCGCGTTTCACCGGCCGGTGGGCAGCAACGAGATCGGAGTAGTCAGATGCAGCCAACAGTGATCGTCGGGGCGGTCCGCACCCCTGTCGGCAAACGCAACGGCGGTCTGTCGGGGATGCACGCCGTCGACCTGTCCGCCCTGGTGCTCAACGAGCTGATGCTCCGGGTGGGCATCGAGCCGGAGATCGTCGACGACGTGGTGTGGGGCTGCGTCTCGCAGGTCGGTGACCAGTCGTCCAACATCGGCCGATACGCGGTGCTGGCCGCCGGCTGGCCGGAGAGCATCCCGGGTACCACGGTGAACCGGGCGTGTGGTTCCAGCCAGCAGGCGCTGGACTTCGCAGTGCACGCGGTGATGTCGGGGCAGCAGGACATCGTGGTCGCCGGCGGTGTGGAGGTGATGAGCCGGGTGCCACTGGGCGCGGCACGCGCCACCGGAATGCCCTACGGGCCCAAAGCGCTTGCCCGCTATGACGGCTTCGGGTTCAACCAGGGCATCTCGGCGGAGCTTATCGCCGCCCGCTGGGGGTTGTCCCGCCGGCGCCTCGACGAGTACTCGGTGCGCTCACACCAGCGTGCCGCAGCCGCCCAGGACAGCGGCGCCTTCACCGACCAGATGATGCCGGTGATCACCGACGACGGCAGCGTCGTCGGCGCCGACGAGGGCGTGCGGCGGGGCAGCACCGTGGAGAAGCTCGCCGCGCTCAAGCCGGCCTTCACCGACGACGGCGTCATCCATGCGGGCAACTCCTCGCAGATCTCCGACGGAGCCGCGGCGCTGCTGGTGATGAGCGAGGAGAACGCCGTCCAACTCGGATTGGCGCCGCTGGTGCGCTACCGTGCCGGCGCGGTGACCGGGGCCGACCCGAAACTCATGCTCACCGGACCGATTCCGGCCACCGAGATGGTGCTGCACCGGGCGGGGCTGCGACTGGACGACATCGGGGTGTTCGAGGTCAACGAGGCGTTCGCGCCGGTTGCGCTGGCGTGGCAGGCCGAGACTGGCGTCGACGACAAACTGCTCAACCCACTGGGCGGGGCGATCGCGCTGGGCCACCCGCTCGGCGCGTCGGGTGCGGTGCTGATGACCCGGATGATCCATCACATGCGCGACAACGGGATTCGCTACGGGCTGCAGACCATGTGCGAAGGCGGCGGTACCGCCAACGCCACGGTCGTCGAGCTGGCCGACTAGGGCGGGGGAGCCATGCGACGCGTGCTGTTCACCGAAGACCATGAGGCGTTCCGGAAGCTGGCCCGCGACTTCATCGAAAAGCACGTTGTCCCAAGCTATCCGGACTGGGAGAAGGCTGGCCGGATGCCGCGCTCGGCTTTCGAGCAACTGGGGTCGCTGGGCATGCTGGGCATGGCTGTCCCCGAAGAGTACGGCGGATCCGGCATCGCCGACTACCGCTACAACGTCGTGTTGCAGGAAGAGGCGGCCCGGGCGCTGGTCACGCTGTCCACGGTGCGCACCCAACTCGAGGTGATCCTGCCGTACTTCCTGCACTACGCCAACGCCGAGCAGCGGGCGCGGTGGTTTCCCGGCCTGGCGGCCGGCACGCTGCTGACCGCGATCGCGATGACCGAGCCCGGCACCGGGTCGGATCTGGCGGGGATGCGCACCACCGCTGTCCGTGACGGTGACGGCTACATCGTCAACGGCGCCAAGACATTCATCACCGGTGGGATCCAGGCCGACCTGGTCGTCGTGGTGGCGCGCACCGCCACCGATCCCGACAACCGCCGGCACGGACTGAGCCTGCTGGTCGTCGAGGACGGCATGCCGGGCTTCCAACGCGGCCGCGAACTGGAAAAGATGGGCTGCAAGGTGCAGGACACCGCCGAGTTGTTCTTCGAAGACGTGCGGGTGCCGGCGGCAAACCTGCTGGGGGAGGAGGGCGCGGCCTTCGGCTATCTGGGACACAACCTCGCCCAGGAACGGCTCACGGTCGCGGTCGGCTCGGTGGCCCAGGCTCGTTCGGCACTTACCGCCGCCATCGACTACGTCAAGGACCGCACCGTGTTCGGGGCGCCGGTAGCGTCGTTTCAGAACACCAAGTTCGAGCTGGCGGCGGTCTCGACGGAGGTCGAGGCCGCGCAGTGCATGGTGGACCGGGCCGTCGCCGATCATGTCGACGGCCGGCTGTCGGGGGCTGATGCCGCGCGGGTGAAGCTGTTCTGCACCGAGATGCAGGCCCGGGTGGTCGATCGGTGCCTGCAACTGTTCGGCGGCTACGGCTACATGACCGAGTACCCGATCGCGCGGCTGTACACCGATGCCCGGGTGGCGCGGATCTACGCCGGAACTTCTGAGGTGATGAAGGTGATCATCGCCAAGTCGCTGGGTTTGTGAAGCGGGCTCGTGAAGCGGGTTCGGGAAGCCGGCGGCTGGGACTCGACCGTGGAACCCTTCTCCCGGACGGCCGAACTGACCTACTGTGAGGCGTCGTGACCGAAGCACTGTCGCATTCGCTGGTGCTGGCGATGGACTACCGGGTGCCCGACCCGGCGAAGGTCTGGCCGCTGCTGCAGCGGCACCGGCCGGCCCTGGCCCACCTGGGTGCGCATCATGTGCTGGTCTACACGTCGGCGTCCGATCCGGGCCGGATGCTGGTGCTGATGGCCATCGGGGGTGCCCAGCCGGTGGTGGACCTGCTTCGCGACGATGTGTTCCTGCGATGGTTCGACGCGGTCGGCGTGACCGACATCCCGGCCGTGTTCGCGGGCTCACTGGTGGAGCGGATCGATGTGGCCGAGCCGGTCGCCGAAGCGCCGGGTGTGGTGCTGGCGGCGGTGTCCGAAGTCGCCGATGCGGATGCATTCATCGCCCATGTGCGCGGTACCGTCGCGCAGTTCAAGAACGCCGGAATCCGGACGATATCGGTATTCCAAGCCTTTGACAATCCTCGCGAGATCTTCCTGATGCAGCAGGCGGATGACGAGGCCGATGCCGGACGGTGGATCAACCAACCCGCATTCGCCGCCGATTGGATCACCAGGGCCGGCGTGGGCGTTTATCCGCCGGTCTTCGTCGGCCGACTGCATCAGCTGATGTGCGTCGACGACCAGAGTCCAACCTCGAACGAAGGAGAGCGCTTCCGATGACCGCCTACGATGTGGGACTGCTGATCCTGCGGGTCTGCCTGGGCCTGACCATGGCCGCGCACGGATACAACAAGATCTTCTCGGGCGGCCGGATCGCCGGCACGGCGCGGTGGTTCGACAGCATCGGCATGCGGCCCGGCACCTTTCACGCCAGGATCGCGGCGGGAACCGAGGTCGCCGCCGGACTGGGCCTGGCGGCCGGGCTGCTCACCCCGATCCCGGCCGCCGGCTTCGTCGCCCTGATGCTGGTGGCGGCCTGGACGGTGCACCGGAAGAACGGCTTCTTCATCGTCAGCAGCGGGTGGGAGTACAACCTGGTGCTGGCCACCGCCGCGGTGGTGATCGCCATGGTCGGCCCCGGCCGGCTCAGCCTGGACTGGCTGTTGTTCGGGCACAACTGGTTCGACGGCTGGTACGGTCTGGCGATCTCGGCCGGGCTCGGGCTGGCCGGCGGCATCGGCCAGCTCGTCATCTTCTTCCGGCCGGCGCCGGCGCAGCCGTGACCCGCGGGTTCAGTCGCTGGCGGGAAGTGGTTTGGCTTCCTTGATCATCAGCGGCACCGAGCCGACGGACAGGGTGCCGGCGCCCGCCTTCGTGACGAGGACTTCGGCGCCCGACTCGTCGACGTAACGCTTGCCCAGCACGCAGCCTGATGCGAAAGCCGGGTCGAGGGTCGCGCCGCCCGGATTGCCCGAGGTCTCGACGTCCAGCGGCACCATCGGGGCGCCGCCGGCCCGCAGGTCGTCCAGGCTGTCGGCGGGCTTGACGACGATCACCTGGGTGTCGCAGACCTGGCTCTTCAGGCGAGTACCGGATTTCATCACTGTGCCCCTTCGGCTTGGAGAATATGCAGTTCGTCGACGAGTTCGCGGCGCAGGACTTTACCCGTCGCGGTGGTGGGCAGCTGCTCGCGGAACACGATCCGGTCCGGCGTGCGGGATCCGCGCAGGGAGGCCCGGACGTACTCGCGCAGTTCGTCTGGGTCCGGCGCGGGAGATCCCGGCGCCGGGACCACCACCGCGACGATGATCTGTCCCCATTGCGGGTCCTCGGCGCCGACCACGGCGACCGCGCGCACCCGCGGATGCTCGACCAGCACGTCCTCGACCTCGGCGGGGGCGATGTTCTCGCCGCCCCGGATGATGGTGTCGTCGGAGCGGCCGACGATGAACAGGTAGCCGTCGTCGTCGAGCATGGCGATGTCCCGGGTTCCGAACCAGCCGTCGGCGTCGAGCACCGAGCCGATTCCGGTGTACTTGCCGGACACCTGCTCGCCCCGGACGAACAGCTCGCCGGCCGTGCCGGCGGGCAGGTCCCCGCCGTCCTCGCCCCGCACCGCGACCTCGATGCCGGGCACGGGCCGGCCCACCGACCCCAGCCGCCTGGCAACCGTCTCGTCGGTGGCGCCGTAAGCTGCCCGGTGGTCTTCCGGGCTGAGCACCGAGATCGTCGAGCTGGTCTCGGTCAGCCCGTAGGCGTTGACGAAGCCCACCTCTGGCAACAGGTCAAGGGACCGGCGGACCAGCGGCAGAGCCACTTTCGAGCCGCCGTAGGCGAGGTTGCGCAGGGTCGGCAGCCGGGTCGGGTGGTGTTCCAGTTCCGAGACGATCCGCTCGAGCATGGTCGGGACGACGGTGGCGGTCGTCACCGATTCGGAGTTGACCAATCGGATCCAGTCGCCCGGGTCGAACCGGCGCAGATACACCGACTTCCGGCCGGCGTACAGATTGCTCAGCGCCGCTCCGACACCGGCGACGTGATAGGGCGGGACGCAGATCAGCGCGGCGTCGTCGGGGGCCGCCGACGCGAACTCGACCGTCCCGGTGACATAGCTGGTCAGGTTGTTGTGGGACAGCTCGACGGCCTTGGGCCGCGATGTCGTCCCCGAGGTGAACAGCACAACCGCCGCGTCGTCGGGGTCCGGCCATTCGGTGACCTGAGCGGTGGTGCGGGCCAGCGCGCAGAATTCCCCGGAGTCCACGACCGCGGCGGCGCCGCCGGCCAGCACGTCCCGGTACTCGCTGTCGACGACGACCAGCGGTTGCGGCAACCGCCCGATCAACTCGGCCAGCGCCTGACCGCTGAGCCGGTAGTTCAACGGCGCGAAGGGCCGCCCGGCCCGCGCGGCGGCGAAGAGCAGCAGCGGCAGCAGGTGCCCGCCCATCCCGACATAGGCCACGCTGTGCGCCCCGGACTCGGCGATCACCCCGGCCCCGCCGTCGGCAAGGCCGCTCAACTCGCCGGTGGTGTAGCGGGTCTCGCCGGAGACGACGGCAACCCGGTCGGGGTCGTGGGAGACCGCCATCTCCAGCAACAATGAAATGCTCACCGCTTGGCTCCCTGACCTCCGCGCCGCCGCGACCCGTTGTGAGAATCACATTATCATTTTGTGTAGTCAACGTTCTTGCCCGCGTTGCCGGGCGTCCTAGAGTTGACGTCATGCAGCGATCCGGCGACCATCCCATGATCGGGGTAGTCGACCTCGACGGCGCACCCGATCCCGAGGCCGACCTCTTCGGCGGCACCGGCCAGCTGCCCGGAATCGTCATCGCGGTCGGGTCCCGGTTCGACTCCGCGCACGTCGGATACTGGCTCGACCGGGCCAGCCTCACGCTGACCGAGGCCGACGTACCGGATCGCCGGGTGGTCACGGTCCCCTCGGTGGCCGATGCGGTCGCAGACCTCGCCGACCGCTGCCGCCGCTGGCCGCTCGCGGCGACGATCTGCGACGATGTGCTGCGCTGCGTCGACCCGGCCGCCCCCGCCGCCCGCGGGCTGGTCACCGAGTCGCTGGCCTATTCGGCGCTGCAGGCCGGACCGGAGTTCGCGCGCTGGCTGGCGGACCGGGGCCCGGCCCGGGTGCCGGAGACGGCGGATCCGGTGCAGATCGTCCGCGACGGCGACACCCTGGCGCTGCGGCTGAACCGGCCGGGGTGCCACAACGCTTTCAGCACCGCCATGCGGGCCGGCCTGCTCGACGGGCTGGCGGTTGCCCAGCTGGACGACACGATCGGCGAAGTGGTGCTCAGCGGGGCCGGCCCGTCCTTCTGCAGCGGCGGCGACCTCGGCGAGTTCGGCGGCTTCACCGACGTGCCCAGCGCACATCTCGCCCGCACCCGCCACAGCCCGGCGCTGGCACTGGACGCGCTGACCGCTCGCCTCGGCCCGCGTTGCCGCGCTGAGATCCACGGCCGGGTGCTGGGCAGCGGACTGGAGATGGCCGCCTACTGCGGATGGATGCGGGCGGACCCCGGCACCGTGCTGGGCCTGCCCGAGCTGCGCCTCGGGTTGATACCCGGTGCGGGCGGCACGGTCAGCGTCACCCGCCGCATCGGCCGGTGGCGCACCGCCTATCTGGTGCTGTCCGGTCGCACCGTCGACGCGTCCACAGCACTGCGCTGGGGCCTGGTCGACGAAATCACCCCGGCGGCCCGCTGATGGACGAGGCGGCCCGGTGGGCTGCGTCCGGGCTGGCCCGGCTGACCGGCCGGCCCGACGGGCCACCCGACTTCTCCCGGGCGGCGGTGCTGACCCGCGCCGGGCAGCTGCTCGATCGGCTGCGGGCGGCCGCGGGCGTCGCCGCCGACGCCGAGACCCTGCTGGCCGGGCGCGCCGGCTTGCTCGGGCTGACCCGCGCCGGCCGGGTCTCGGCCGGGGGAGCAACCCGGCTGCTCGCCGCGGCCGACGGCTGGTGGGCGCTCACGCTGTCCCGCCGCGACGACGTCGAGGCCGTTCCCGCCCTCATCGAAGTCGACGCACCGGGCGAGCCGTGGGCCGCCGTAGCGGCGTGGGCTGCCGGCCGTCCGGTGACCGCCGTCGTCGAACGGGCGCGGCTGCTCGACGTGCCCGCCGCCGCGCTGGGCGAGACCGCTGCGGCGGCACCCGCGATTCGCCGCATCGCGCCGCCCGGCCCGCCGCGCGGCCCGCGGGGCGCACTCGTCGTCGACCTGACGTCGATGTGGGCCGGCCCGCTCTGCGGGCAGCTGCTGGTACAGGCCGGCGCCACCGTGGTCAAGGTGGAGAGCCCGTCGCGGCCCGACGGCACCCGTGCCGGCCCAGCTGCCTTCTTCGATTGGATGAACGGTGGAAAGCTTTCCTGCGCGGTCGATTTCGATCGGGACATCGCGTTCCTGCGGGAGCTCATCGGCGCGGCCGACGTGGTGCTGGAGGGCACGCGTCCGGCCGGACTGGCCCGCCGCGGCCTGAGCCCCGACGACATCGCGCCCCGGCCGGGCCGGGTGTGGCTGCAGATCACCGGGTACGGCGCCGGGCCCGGCTGTCGGGACCGCGTCGGCTTCGGTGACGACACCGCGGTGGCGGGCGGTCTGGTCGGCTGCGGCGGTGCCGGCCCGGTCTTCTGCGGGGACGCCGTCGCCGACCCGCTGACCGGCGTGGAAGCCGCTGCTGCGGTGGTGGATTCGCTTACCCGCGGCGGTGGGGAACTGATCACGATTGCGCTGGCCGCCGTCGCGGCGACCTACGCAGCGCTGCCGGTGCGGCCGTCGCGCTCGTGGCACCCGGTGTCGCCGCCGTTCCGGCCCAAGATCTCCGCCGCGGGCCCGGCGCCGGGCGCCCACGACGGCCTGGTCCGTCAGTTGCTGACCGCGGCGGCGCAGCGGTGCTGATCCAGCGGGCCACCCTGCTGGACGGGGCGACGGTGGACATCAGGGTGGGGTCCGCGATCAATGCGGTTGCCGCACACCTCGCTGCGCGCCGTGGCGAGGACGTGTTGGATGCCGCGCACGGCACGGTGCTGCCCGGCCTGCACGACCACCACGTGCACCTGCGTTCGGCGGCGGCGGCGCTGGGGTCGGTGCGGGTGGGGCCGCCGCAGGTGCGGTCGGTGGACGCGCTGGCCGCGGCGCTGCGTGGCGCCCCGGTGGGTGACGACGGCTGGGTGCGCGGCTACGGCTACCACGAATCGGTCGCCGGAGAACTCGACCGCGAACTGCTGGACCGGGTTTCGCCGACGGTGCCGACTCGGGTGCAGCACCGCAGCGGCGCGTTGTGGATCGTCAATTCCGCCGGCCTGGCCCGGGTCGGGATGGCCGGCCATCCGGACGGACGGCTGTTCCGGGAAAGTGACGATGCCCCGAGGTGGCCGTTGACCGAACCTGCGCTCGGTGAGCTGAGCCGGCAACTCACCGCCCGGGGTGTCACCGGCATCACCGATGCCACCCCGCACCTGACCGGCGACGACATCGCCGGCTTCGGCCGGGCGCGCGGCGGCGGCGAACTGGTGCAGCGACTGCACTGCATGGCGCCCGCCGGCACCGCAGCAGTTCCCGGAGTCACGCTGGGGCCGACCAAGGTCATCCTCGACGACGATGGACTGGACCTGGACGAGCTGGTGAAGATGTTGTCCGACAACCACTCCCAGGACTGCGCGGTGGCAGTGCACTGCGTCACCGACGTGCAGTTGACGGTGACGATCGCGGCATTTCGGGCGGCTGGCACCCACCGCGGCGACCGGATCGAACATGCGGCGGTGGTGCCCGACGATCGGATGGCCGACCTGGCCGCGCTCGGTGTCACGGTGGTCACCCAGCCCAACTTCGTCGTCGAACGGGGCGAGGACTATCTGGGGGCGGTCCCGCCCGATCGGCACCATGAGCTGTGGCGGATCGAATCGTTGCAGCGCAACGGTGTTCCGGTGGCGCTCTCCACCGACATGCCCTTCGGCAACGGTGATCCCTGGGCCGCGATGCGGGCCGCCGTGCACCGGACCACGGGTGCCGGGGTGGTGCTGGGCCCTGCCGAGCGGATCTCCGCGGGCACCGCGGTGAGGCTGTTCACCGGCCGGGCCGACGAGCCCGGTCGGGCACGTGTGATCGCGCCGGGCGAACCCGGCGACCTGTGCGTGCTGGCCGCGCCGCCCGCCGATGTGCTGGCGACGCTCGACGCCGCCCCGGTGCGCGCGACGATCATCGCCGGCGAGGTGGTCTGGCCTTAGCCGCCGGAGTGCATGACGTCGGCCCCGGGCGGGACCGCGCAGTCATCGGGGTCGTCCAGCCAGCCGTCGGGCAGCGCGACCTTGGCCGCCGAACCCTGCCGGCCGCGCGGGCCGGTGGCCGCGGCCGGGAACGGCACCGCGGCGTCCAGCTGCGCCAACAGCGAGTCCAGCTCGTCGAGGGTTTTCACCAGGGCCAGTGCCCGTCGCAGATCCGAGCCGGCCGGGAAGCCGTGCAGATACCAGGCGATGTGCTTGCGCATCTCGCGCATGCCCTTGTCCTCGTCGAAGTGCGCAGCCAGCAACTCCGCGTGCCGGCGGATGATCGTCGCCACTTCGCCCAGCGTGGGCGGCACCGGCGTCGGCCGGCCGGCGAAGGCCGCCGACAGCTCCGCGAACAGCCACGGCCGGCCCAGGCAGCCGCGGCCGATGACGACCCCGTCGCATCCGGTGGCCGCCATCATCGCCAGCGCGTCGCCGGCCTCGAAGATGTCTCCGTTGCCCAGCACCGGGATCGTGCGGACGTGTTGTTTGAGGGCGGCGATCTGCTCCCAGTCGGCGGTGCCCGAGTAGCGCTGCGCCGCGGTGCGGGCATGCAGTGCCACGGCGGCGGCTCCCTCGGATTCGGCGATGCGGCCGGCGTCGAGGTGGGTGTGGTGGGCGTCATCGATGCCGATGCGGAACTTGACCGTCACCGGGATTCCGGTGCCCGCCACGCCACGGACGGCCGCCGCCACGATCCGACCGAACAGCCGCCGCTTGTAGGGCAGCGCCGAACCGCCGCCGTGCCGGGTCACCTTCGGCACCGGGCAGCCGAAGTTCATGTCGATGTGGTCGGCCAGGTTCTCGTCGCCGATCATCTTCGCCGCGGCGTAGGTGGTGTCCGGGTCGACGGTGTAGAGCTGCAGCGAGCGCGGGGTTTCCGCCGGTCCGAACGTGGTCATGTGCAGGGTGGCGGCATTGCGCTCGACCAGGGCTCGGGCGGTGACCATCTCGCAGACGTACAGCCCGCTGACCGTCCCGACCCGGGCTTGCTCCAGCTCGCGGCAGAGGGTGCGGAACGCGACATTGGTCACGCCGGCCATCGGAGCCAGCACCACCGGGCTGGCGAGGGTGAGGGGGCCGATCCGCAGCCCGGTGCTATCGGTTACGACGCTGATGAGGCGAGCACCTTCTTGGCGGCCCGCTTCTCGGCCACCTTGGCCTCGCGCTCCAGCCGGCGCTGCTTGGCGACGTCGAACTTCTCGCAGGTCTCCTCGAGTTCGGCCACCATGGCGCCGATCCCGTCGCGGTAGCGGGCGGCCTCGCCGGTGAAGTCCTCCCGTTCGAGGATGCGCCACTTCTTCAGCACCGGCATCACCACGTCGTCGAGGTGGATGCGCGGGTCGTAGACGCCGCCGACGGCGATGATGACCGCCTTGCGGCGGAATTCGGGCACCACGAAACCGGGCATCTGGAAGTTCTTGAGCACCCGGTACATCGAGTACATCGCCTGCTCCGGGGCCAGCTCGATCCCGGCCTCGCTGACGTCGCGGTAGAAGATCATGTGCAGGTTCTCGTCGTGCGAGACCCGGGCCAGCAACTGGTCGGCGACCGTCTCGTCGCAGGCCTTGCCGGTGTTGCGGTGCGAGATTCGGGTGGCCAACTCCTGGAACGTCACGTAGATGACCGAGTCGAACAGGTTCTCGGCGAACAGGTCGTCCTGAATCTGGTGGTTCTGGCCGGGGCTGAAACCGCGGTTCACGGTCTCCATTCGCAGCGTCTCCAGCTCGAACGGGTCGACGTTGCGGGTGACCACCAGGTAGTCGCGCAGGGCGATGCTGTGCCGGTTCTCCTCGGCGGTCCAGCGGTTGAGCCAGGTGCCCCAGGGGCCGTCTACGCCGTAGTTCATCGCGATCTCGCGGTGGTACGACGGCAGGTTGTCCTCGGTGAGCAGGTTCTGCACCATCGCGGTCCGCGCGACTTCGGAGAGTTTGGCCTGCTCGGGGTCCCAGTCCTGGCCGCCGAGTGCGTAGTAGTTCTTCCCGTCCGTCCACGGGACGTAGTCGTGCGGGTTCCAGTCCTTGGCCATGCTGAAGTGCCGGTTGAGGCAGCTTTCGACGACGGGTTCGAGCTCGTGCATCACCTGAGCGTCGGTCAGGGCTTGCGGCATGGACACTCCCAGTTATCTGTGTCTGTTAGTTGCACGCAAATATATCCGGCTGGGACGGTGTCGTTCAAGCTGCCGCCTCCGTGCGGCATGTCGTTCGGTGCCGGTTACCGCCCGCTGAGGGTCAGCGTGCCGGCGGTCTGGAGTACCCGCTCGGCGGTGATCTTCTCGGCCCGGCGGGCCTCGCGCTCCAGGTGGCGCTGCTTGGAGATCTCGAACTTGTCGCACGCCGCCTCGAGTTCGGTGACCAGCACCGCAAGGTCGTCGCGCAGCCGCGCGGCTTCGCCGGTGAAGTCGTCGCGCTCGAAGATTCGCCACTTGCGCAGCACCGGCATCACCACCTCGTCGAGGTGGATGCGCGGGTCGTAGACGCCGCCGACGGCGATGATGACGGCCTTGCGGCGGAATTCGGGCACCACGAAGCCGGGCATCTGGAAGTTGCGCAGCACCCGGTGCAGGGAGTGCATGGCCTGGTTGGGTGCGACTTCGAAGCCCGCCGCGCTGATGTCGCGGTAGAAGATCATGTGCAGGTTCTCGTCATGGGAGACCTGGGCCATCAGCTTGTCGGCAACCGTCTCGTTGCAGGCCGCGCCGGTGTTGCGGTGCGAGATCCGGGTGGCCAACTCCTGGAAGGAGACGTAGATGACCGAGTCGAACAGGCTCTCGGCGAACAGATCGTCCTGCACCTGGTGGTTCTGGCCGGGGCTGAAACCGCGGCTCAGCGTCTCCATCCGCAGCCGCTCCAGCTCGACGGGGTCGACGGATCGGGTGACCACCAGGTAGTCGCGCAGCGCGACGCTGTGCCGGTGCTCCTCGGCGGTCCACCGGTTGACCCAGGTGCCCCAGGCGCCGTCCATGCCGAAGTTCATCGCGATCTCGCGGTGATACGACGGCAGGTTGTCCTCGGTGAGCAGGTTCTGCACCATCGCGACGATCGCGACGTCGGAGAGTTTGGCCTGCTCGGGATGCCAGTCCTGGCCGCCGAGGGCGTGGAAGTTCTTCCCGTCCGACCAGGGGATGTAGTCGTGCGGGTTCCACTCCTTGAACAGGCTCAGGTGCCGGTTCACGTACTTCTCGGCGAACGGCTCGAGTTCGTGCAGCAGCTGCAGACTGGTCATACCCTGCGCCATGGAATCCTCCGGTTATCTGTGTCTGACAGTACCTGTATCCGACAGTTGCAGGTAAATGTATATGTGAATCTCGGTAACATGCAAGCGCGCGGGGCCGGTGTGTCCGGTTTGTGACGTTCCCGGTACGCGGATCGGATCAGTGCGCCGCGACGCGGTTGAGCAGCATGTCGACGCAGAAGTCGATGAACTGTGCCCGGGTCGCCGTCAGCCGGCCTTCGAGATAGGCGGTGAACAGCGCGGTCAGGCCGCCGACCAGGCTGGTCGCCACCATGTTCTGCCGTGCCGGGTCGGCGATGCGGGTGAGTTTGCGCTGCAGCAGCCCGATGAAGGTGGGCATCCATTCGGCTCCTGAGCGGACCAGCACCGACTCGGATTGCGGCGCCAGCAGCAGCACCCGCCCGCGCACCGGGTCGTCCACCATCAGCGCGACGAACTGCTCGACGGCTTCTCGCGGGGTGCGCGCCGAGAGCAGTGCCGCCATCGCGCGACCGCAGACGTCGTCGTAGACCGCACGGACGAATTCGTCACGGTCGGAGAAGCTTTGGTAGAAGTACCGTTCGGTCAGCCCGGCGCGGCGGCAGACCGCGCGGACGGTCAGCGCCGGCCCGGCCTCGGCGCCGAGCAGGTGCACGCCGGCGGCGACGAGGTCGGCACGGCGCAACGCCTGGCGGTCCTGCAGGGGGACGCCGGACCAGCGGCCCGTCTTTTGACCGGACGGCACAGTGACTCCTAAGCTCGGCGGTGACAACGTACGTAGTCAGAAATTATCCGGCACCGACGGGAAATGCGCAGTGACTCAAGATACGTCCCAGGCTTCCCCCGTAGGCGGTGAAGACGCTGACGACCTCGACGCGCCGGTGCAGCCGCTCGGCCCGGACTCGCTGACCTGGCGGTACTTCGGCGACTGGCGCGGCATGTTGCAGGGGCCGTGGGCGGGATCGATGCAGAACATGCATCCCCAGCTGGGCGCGGCCGTCGAGGAGCACTCGACGTTCTTCCGGGAGCGCTGGCCGCGGCTGCTGCGTTCGCTGTATCCGATCGGCGGGGTGGTTTTCGACGGCGACCGCGCCCCGGTGACCGGTGCGGAGGTGCGCGACTACCACATCGACATCAAGGGGGTGGACGCGAAGGGCCGGCGCTACCACGCCCTGAACCCGGATGTGTTCTATTGGGCGCATGCGACGTTCTTCGTCGGCACCCTGATCGTCGCCGAGCGGTTCTGCGGGGGGATCACCGAAGCCGAGAAGCGGCAGTTGTTCGACGAGCACATCACCTGGTACCGGATGTATGGCATGAGCATGCGGCCGGTGCCCAAGACCTGGGAGGAGTTCCAGGCCTACTGGGACCACATGTGCCGCAACGTCCTGGAGGACAACAAGGCCACCCGCGACGTGCTGGATCTGTCCACGCTGCCCCAGCCGCCGTTCGCCGCGTGGATCCCGGACCGGTTGTGGGCCGTGCAGCGCAAGCTGGTGTCGTCGTTCTTCATCTGGCTGACCGTCGGACTCTACGATCCGGCGGTGCGCGAACTGCTGGGCTACAGCTGGTCGGCCCGCGACGAGTGGCTGCACCGCCGCTTCGGCAGGCTGGTCGGGCTGGTGTTCACGGTGGTGCCCAAGCGGCGCCGGATGCACCCGCGGGCCCGCGCCGGATGGGACCGGGCCACTGGCCGCATCCCCGCCGACGCCCCGCTGGTGCACACCCCCGCGCGGAACCTGCCGCCGTTGGACGAGCGCGGCAACCCGATGGACTACTGCCCCTTCTGAGCTTGCTACCCGTGGGCGTGACTGTGCACGTCCTCGTGGCCGGCGGCATGGGCATGCATATGGGTGTGCACGGTCCCGTCGGCGTGGGTGTGTGAGTGCTCGTGCTCGACCTGCTCGGGCGGGCGGATCAACTCGTCATAGTCGTGGTCATGGCCGTGATCGTGGTGGGACATGATCCTCATCTCCTTTGCCGGGTTTGGGTGAGCACCTGCCGCCCGGTGTCCGGGCGGTGATGTCGGGGGATGCCGGGGCCGGCGTGCTCGGCGTTGCAGACGGCGTCGGTGACGAGTCGGCGCACGTGGTCGTTTTCCAGGCTGTAGAAGATCGTGGTGCCGTCCCGGCGGGTGCGCACCAGGCGGGCCATCCGCAGCTTCGCCAGATGCTGGGAGACCGACGCCGGCGGCTTGCCGACGTGCTCGGCGAGTTCGCTCACCGCCATCTCCCGATCCGCCAGCGCCCACAGCACCTGCACCCGGGTGGCGTCGGCCAGCATCCGGAACACCTCGACGATCAGGCCGGCCTGGTCGTCGGGCAGACGGGAGACTTCCTCCGTATCTGCATGCATATGCAGATAATAGTGAATTGAGTTACCGTCGTGTCAAGGGTTTCGCTGGGGGGCCCGGGAGCGCCGACTGTGCTATTAAGCTAGTCTATCTATATTATTTGAGGAGGCTTGCGCATGACCCGCACCGATAGTGACACCTGGGACCTGGCCACCAGCGTCGGCGCCACCGCGACCATGGTCGCCGCTCAGCGTGCGCTGGCCGCCGCGGATTCGTTGATCGACGACCCGTATGCCGCGCCACTGGTCCGTGCGGTCGGCATGGATGTCTACACCGCGATGATCGACGGGGAACTGGCGGTCGAGGCCGATTCCGAGTTCGACCCGGAGCGGATGGGCCAGGGCATGGCGGTACGGACCAGGTTCTTCGACCGGCACTTCATCGACGCAACGCAGAGCGGCATTCGCCAGGTCGTCATCTTGGCCGCCGGGCTGGATGCGCGCGCCTACCGCCTGGACTGGCCGGTCGGCACGGTGGTCTACGAGGTCGACATGCCGCAGGTCATCGAATTCAAGACCACCACGCTGCGCGGTCTGGGCGCCGAACCGACCGCGCAGCGGCGCACCGTCGCCGTCGACCTGCGCGACGACTGGCCGGCCGCGCTGGTTGCCGCCGGGTTCGACCCGCAGGCGCCCACGGCGTGGAGCGCCGAGGGTTTGCTGATCTACCTGCCGCCGGACGCCCAGGACGTCCTGCTTGACCGCATCACCGCTTTGAGCGCACCCGGCAGCCGGTTCGCCTGCGAGTTCGTCCCCGACCCTGCGATCTTCGCCAGTCAGCTGTGGCGCGAGCATCACGAGCGGATGCGTCAGCTCGGGTTCGAGGTCGACCTCAACGAACTGGTCTACCAGGGTGAGCGCAACCACATCGCCGACTACCTGGGCCAGGCCGGGTGGCGGGTCTCCAGCTCGCCGGTCCGCCAGCTGCACGCCGAGAACGGCTTCGTCTATGCCGACGACGAGCTGGCGCGGGCGTTCGGCGACATGACGTATCTGAGCGCGGTGCTGGGCGGTTAGCCTTCGCAGGCGATGCCGTCGGCCGGTGTTGCTCGATCGACACGCTGTGGTGGCGAGCAAACGAATGGTGCCCCCACTAGGACTCGAACCTAGGACCTGCGGATTAAAAGTCCGTAGCTCTACCAACTGAGCTATAGGGGCCGTGCTGGATCAGGATACTGGGTGCGAAATCGGGGCGCGTTTGAGGATTGGGCCTGTGGTGCCCTAAGCTAGCGAGGCTCCCAACGTGACCACGTTGCGAGTGCCCCGGAGAGATTCGGTTCTGGCCCCCTTCGTCTAGCGGCCTAGGACGCCGCCCTTTCAAGGCGGTAGCGCGGGTTCGAATCCCGTAGGGGGTACTCGTTTCGCGGTGGCGCGGAGCGAAGCGGTAAAGAGCGGTAAAGAGCGTGAAAGAGCAAGGCCCTGTGGCGCAGTTGGTTAGCGCGCCGCCCTGTCACGGCGGAGGTCGCGGGTTCAAGTCCCGTCAGGGTCGCAAGCACGGCGAGGCACATGTGCCTTCCGGCCAGGTAGCTCAGTCGGTACGAGCGTCCGCCTGAAAAGCGGAAGGTCGCCGGTTCGATCCCGGCCCTGGCCACCACGTTCTACCTGCATAGACACGGGTATTGCACTCGATTGTCAGTTTTCTTCGTCCGGTTCTTGTCCGGTCTTCGGTGTCTGCATCTCGTTCATGTGGAGCTGATCGAGATTGGCTGCGACCTGATCCAGCTCGTCGGCGTAGAGGTCGCTGTAGATGTTCGCGGTCACGGTCGGCGTCGAGTGACCCATGGTCTTCTGCACGTAGCGCAGGTCCGCGCCGGACTTGCGGGCCAGGCTGGCGTAGGTGTGTCGTAGATCATGGATGGTCAGCGGTGCCAGTCCGGTCTTGGTGAGTGCCTTGTTCCAGTGCGTGTGCCGGCGCCAGTTGTTGGAGCGCAGCATCGCGCCGTTCGGTGAGGTGACGGCGGGCTGGTCGGGAGCCCGCCCGCCGATCCGCGTTTTGAGGATGTCGACGACGACTTGGGGGAGCGGGATGGTTCGGATGCCGGCGCGGGTCTTCGGCGGTCCGATGACGATGCGGCCCTCAACTTCGGGCGCGGCCCGGCGGACGTAGAGGCGCCGGGCGGTGAGGTCGATGTCTTTGACGCGGAGGCCGACGAGTTCGGACCAGCGCAATCCGGTGTAGGAGAGGACGGTGACGACGTCGCCCTGGTCGCCGCAGGCGGTAGCCAGAGTCTGGACCTCTTGCGCGGTGAGGTAGCGGTGCCGTTCCCGCTCGGGAATCCGCCCGGCTGAGACGCCGAGAGCCGGGTTGCGGTGGATGCGGCCGTCCTGGTGGGCCACGTCGAGGATCGACCGCAGCAGCCGCAGCGTGGACACCTTCGCCCATGGCCCGACCGTCAGACCGTCGACGAACGCCTGGACGTCGGCCCGGGTGATCTCGTCGACCGGGAGGTGACCGAACCGGGGAGCGATCCGCAGTTCCCAGTGCTGGGTGTATCCGCTCCAGGTCTTCGGTGATACCGCGGGCTTTTTGGACTCCGAGAACTGGGTCCAAATCCGGTTCAGCGGTGTCCGGCCGAGGCGGGGGTCGAAGCGGCGGGCACCGAGTGCGGCTTCGTTGTCGCGTTCGGATTTGAACGCCTTGGCCTCACGCATGGTGGGGAACGTGGCTGATGTCTCCACCCAGCCGGAGGGCGTCTGCGGATCGCGGACCAGGTAACGCACTTGGTAGCGGGGCTCCCCGGCGGCGTTGAGGCGCTTGCGGATGCCGCGTGGCGTGTTGCCGGCCATTACCGCCGCACCTGTTTCAGCCAGGCCCGGACTTCGGCGCAGTCCCAGCGGCGTACCCGTTCCGAGAGCGTGTAGCAGGGCGGCCCGATCTGCTCACCGGTGGTTTCCCGCAGCGCAGCCCAGCGGTTGAGGGTTGCAGGGGAGACGCCGAGCAGTGCTGCAACTTGATCGACGGCGAGCAGTTCTGGAAAGCCGCCGGCGGTGACGAGAGCTTCCCGGATGTCGTGAGTGACCATCTCCATCACCTCGGCGGCTGCGGTCCGGTGGACGGGTCCCGGAGTCCGTCGAACCAGGCGCGGGTGGTTGGCAGTCCGGCTGCGACATCGTCCTCGCCGTGCGCGGTTCCCCACAGGGTGAATGCCCAGGTGGCGAGAGCGGACTCCGTCGTTGCGAAGTGGCGCCACAGTTCGGCCTGATCGTCCAGGACCAACGCGACTCCGAGAACTTCGCTCGTGGACCAGCGACTCCGGTACTGATCCCAGCCGTATCGGTGGACGAGCGCGGCGCGGTGCCGAAGATCATCAGCGCGGCGCGCCAACTGATTCTGGTCGGGTGGCTCGAAGATAGGCCAGTCGTCAGTCATGGTGCTGTCCTTCCTTAGGGATGCGCGTCCGCCCGTATTTCTTTGCGGTAGCGTTGATTTGGCCGTCGGTCCAGAAATCGGATCGCACTTTGGTCACCTGCCCGTCCTCGTCGATGACGTAGCCGGTTCCCGGATCGTTCGGGCTGATGCGGTGGGCGGGCGCGACGTCGGCGAGCCCGTCGCCGAGCACCATGGCGACTTCGTCGCGGGACCGGAGCCGGAGCGCGATCGTCTGGGTGAACAGTCCGCGCATCGGGAGGATTTCTTTGCGCGGGTCCTGCATGAAGGCGACCACCACGATCCCCACGGCGCGGCCCTTGGTCAGAATCCGAGACAGTGAACCTGCTATCTGTTTCTTGAGGTTCGCGTCGGTCATGTACGCCGTCAGGCCGGCCAGCTCGTCGATCAGCAGGACCAGGAGCGGATTGTCGATGGTTGGCTTATGGGCGCGCGCCGTGCCTGCCATCTGATTGCCGCGTCTGTCCATGGCTTCTTCCAGCTTGTGGAGCAGCTGTGCGGCCGTGGCCTCAGTCGTCGCAACCGTGGTGAAAAGCGGTGAGCCGATCGCGACTTCGATCCCGTACTTCAGGTCGATGGCCAGCAGCCGCACTACACCTGCCTTTACCGCCGGGCCGAATCCGCCGGCGATGCCCCAGAAGATCGAACCCTTGCCTGACCCGGAGCAGCCGACGGTCAGCGTCTGGCGTTCTGCGACCTGTAGGGTCCACAGCGATCCGTTCTCGCGTCGTCCCAGCTCCACGCCGATCGTCGCTATCCGTCCTGTCGGGACGGCGGTTTCTGCTGTTGAAAGGCAGGGGCGCATCACGAACTCCATGTGTACCGTCGCGGGCGAGACCACCGTTGCGCGCGCCGAGTGAGCACGTAGGGCGTCGCGGATTGCCGGGACTGCTCTTTCGAGGTCGTCAACCGTCTGGCCGGTCCGGGTACGCACCGTGATGCGAAGGCAGTGGTCGGAAGTGCCGACACCCAGCACACGCGGGTGGGTCCACTTCGTGGTGGTTGTCGTCTTGCCATCCGCGGCTTTGCGGGTGACTTGCTCCGAGTCCGACAACCCGCAGGCTTTGGCCACCCTGGACCAGCCGAACAGCGCCCAGAGGCGCCACCGCAGCCGCCGTGCGGGAGCGGCGCAGCACTGCTCGTAGGTGTCCGGTGAACTCAGGCGCCAGGCGAGGGCGGCCACGGCAGCAAGGCAGACGATGACGACGGACCACACCACACCGGCGATGGATCATGCCCCGTGGGGTGGTGTAAGTAGGGTCGGCGCTTTTGCGTGAGGCTCTGCGGGTTTCCACAATGCCGTGAGAGCTGCTGTGGGGGTGAATCGCCCTGGGTCCGGTGGAGGCTCGGGCTATTGGATTCCGGCCAGGGCTTGGCCGGTCCGTTGCCCAGCGTAGAAGGTGTCTTCGAACTCGGTCGGAGGCACGTCGCCGAGGTAGCCGTGTAGCCGGCTGGTGTTGTGCCAGTGCACCCAGCTCAGGGTGGCCAGTTCGACGTCCTCAACGGTCTTCCACGGCCCCGAACGGGCAGGTCCGTAGATCAGCTCGGCCTTGTAGTAACCGTTGACCGTCTCGGCCAGCGCGTTATCGAAGCTGTCGCCGACCGTGCCGATGGAGGGCACCGCACCGATCTCAGCGAGCCGTTCCCCGTAGCGAATAGAGGTGAACTGCGACCCGGCATCGGAGTGACATCGCAAGCCCGGCAACGTGTTTCCCCGTGACCATCGGGCCATCTCGATGGCATCGAGGACCATGGTCGTGCGCATGTTGGACGCGACCCGCCAACCGACGATCATCCGGCTGAACACGTCGGTGATGAAGCAGACGTAGGCCACCCCCGCCCAGGTGGGCACATAGGTCAGATCCGTCACCCACAGCTGATCAGGTGCGCCGGCGGTGAAATCACGTTTGACCAGGTCGGGATGGCGCGGTGCTCCCGGATCGGGTTTGGTGGTGCGCACCTGTCGGCGCCGATGCGCCCCGGTGATGCCGGCGATCTTCATCAGCCGGGCCACCTGGTCGCGGCCGATGTCGTGGCCGGCCCGGCGGGCCGCCTTGGCCAGCTTACGGGCCCCGTAGACCGAGTAGTTGTCCTCCCAGAGCTTGACCAGCACGGGGATCAGGACCGCGTCACGGACCGCCCGCGCCGAGAGCGGCCGGGACTTGGCCGCGTAGTAAGTGCTCGGGGCCACCTTCACTCCTGCCGATGACAGGACGGTGCAGATGGGCTCGACCCCGAATTCACCCCGATTGGCGTCGATGAACGCCACTATTTCTGGTGTTGGCGGTCGAGCTCCGCCCCGAAGAAACTCGCCGCTCGTTTCAGTATCTCATTGGCGCGCTTGAGCTCTCGGTTCTCCTGCTCGAGCTCCTTGATACGGCGAGCCTCCGCGGTCGACACTCCAGGAGCGTGCCCGTCATCGACGTCGGCCTGGCGAACCCACTGCCGCACCGACTCCACCCCGTAGCCGAGCTGGTTGGCGACCCGCTGCACCGTCCCGTGTTCGGTGCCCAGCTCGGCTCGCAGCGTGCGGACCATCCGAACCGCGGCGGCCTTCTCCTGCGGGCTGTACCGGCGTGCGGTCGGCTTACCCGGTGACTGTTGCTTCGACATGGCTCCATCCTCGTTTCCAAGGTCTGGAGCCTCCACACAACCCAGGGCGATTCACAGATCCGGTGCGGTCAGGATGGCTTCGGCCTCGTCGTCTGTGAGGTAGGTAACGATGGTTCTGTCACCAAGTTTGTTCGGAATGGCCAGGACTCGTTGGATGTCTTCGGCATGTTCGGGATGACGCAGAGCCGCGAACCGGAACAACGAGTGGATCGCGGCGAGGCGGACGTTGCGGCTGCGGACGCTGATGCCTCGGGAGCTTTCGAGGTGGTCGAGGAACGCCGCGACCACCGGTGCATCGAGTTGAGTGAATTCCAAACGGTGGCACGGTGTTGCGGATTGGTCGGCGGCGTAGACGAGCAACATCCGCACCGAATCGCGATAGGACGCGATCGTGTGCGGGCTGACTTGCCGTTGCCGGACCAGGTAGTCACTGAAGAATGCCTGCACGGTGGCCGCGATCGACGTCATCACCGACCCCCTTGTGCCGCATGCCGTTCGATCCGAGCGGCAGCTTCGGCCATCAATTCCGGGGCCGCGTGGAGATACCAGTAGGTGTGCTCCGGAGAAACGTGCCCGAGATAGGTCGACAACAACGGCAACCGCGCCGCCACGTCGCCGCCGTCGCGATACCAATCCAGCAGGGTCGCGACGGCGAACGTGTGCCGCAAATCGTGCGGCCGAGGTCTGCATCGTGGTGACCGGGCCGTGAGCCCCGCCTGCCGGACCATTCTTCTGAAGGCATGCCCGACATTGCAAGACAGCAGCCGCGTCCCGGCGGCCGACACCAGTAGGGCTTTGCTGACCGGCTTCGGGAATGCCCGATCCCGAACCGTTCGATAGCTGGTTAGGGCGGAAGTCGTGCTGGGGTGCAATGGAATCTGGCGTGACTTACCAGCCTTGCCGCAGTGCACCACGAGAAGCCCGCGGGTCGCGTCCAAGTCGATATCATCGAGGGCGATTACCTCTCCCTGTCTCATCCCGGTGACCGCCAGTAAGCCGATCATTGTCGCAATCGTGGCCCGCCTCAACGCCGTTGACAGACTGGCGGTTTGCTCGATGAGCGTGATGATCTCGGCATCGGAATACAGATACGGCACGGCCCGCGCGGGCGGGCCGCCGAACAGGCCGGTCGGAGGGACCTCGACGGCGGGATCGAGTGTGTGCAGGTAGGTCGCGAATCCCCGCAGCGGCCCCATACGAGCCCTTAACCAGCTCGGGCTTGCGTTCTCGGGCAAACACACCCAAGCAAGCGCGTCGGCAACGGTAATGGTGTGCTTGTCGTGGTCCTCAAGCCAGTCGAGGAACTGGATCAGCAGCTTGGCGTCGCGTCGCAGCGTGAACCCCAACGACCGCCGTAGCTCCAGATAGTCGGTCAAGGCAGCTCGCAACTCGGTCATGACGTGCCGCCGACCGGCCATGGCCGCGCCAGTGCACGAAGCCCTTCGACGTCGACCTTCGCATAGATCGCGGTGGTCAATGGTCGGCGGTGACGCAACACTTGACCGATCTCGGTCAGCGGTGCCCCGGCTGTCAACATCGAGGTTGCCGCGCTGTGACGCAGCCGATGCGCATGCACGACGCCCAGCCCAGCTCGTAAGGCGACTTCGGCGACCACTTGGGTGACACCGACACTGGACAGTCCCCGAAGTGGTGCCCGCCGCCGAATGAATAGGCAGCGGTCGAGGGCATCAGGTGGTCGATCGTGCCGTAGATAGTCCACGATCGCCTCGCCAACGTCGACCGGCAGAGGAAGACGATCGCGACGCCCGCCCTTGCCGACGACCATGATTTCTCCTCGCCGCCAATTGATATCGCCCAAACCCATCGCGGCGACCTCACCGCATCGCAACCCAACACGCGACATCAACAGCAGCATCGCGAAATTGCGCCTGCCCGCGCCTGATGCGCGATCACACGTCGTCAGCAGGGTCGCCACCTCAGCCGGCTTCAGCGCTTTGGGCATCCCCGGATCGCGATAAGCGACCCTCGGAACAGCGTCGGCTAGCGCCTTCGCGGTCACTCCTTCCACCTGCCAGAACCGCAGCAATGCCCGCATCGCGCTGGCCGTCCGCTGCGTGGTTTTGGGCGCCTGCCCAGGTGCCCGAGCCCGAATGAAGCCGATCACGTCGCTCGCTTCGATAGCGATCAACCCCTGCCCGCCGTCGCCGGCGACGTGCTGTTCGACGAATGGCCGGACATGGTCTATATAGCCGCGGACCGACGCAGCGCCCATTGCCCGCTCGCCGAACAGATAGGCTTGGAACCGGTCCAACAAGGCCTCGGCTGGTGTCAACACCATCGGTGCAGAACTCAACGCAACCCCGGCCTTCTGAAGATGAATCAGCAACGGAACGAAGGCTTTCGCAGATCTAGGACGGCGACGACCGCGAGCGTGGATTGCCGTCAGATACCGGTCGATCATTGGCGGGGCCAGATCCACGGCGTCGATCCGCTGATCAGCCATCCACCGACTCAGATGCGCAATCCAACCCAGCTGGCAGACGGCCGAATTGTCCGTATAGCCCTGCCGTTTCAGGTCAGCGGCGAAACCGGCCGCATACGGCTCCAACGGTCCCACCACGAACGAACGCAGTACGTGAATCATGACGCTCTCCTCTCCAGTAACGGAGATCAAGCGTCCGTCGAAACACTCGGAAATTATGCCGATATCGACAGCCCGGAAAACGCCCCCACCAGCCCGGACCACCCCGATATCGGCATAACCGAGACATCGGAGTAATGCACCCGGCATCGTTGCCAGGTGGCGCCGATCAGCACCGCGCCGATGGCGGTGCGCAGCCCGGTGTGGGCATCGGAGATCACCAGCTGCACCCCTGTCAGGCCGCGGGCTTTCAGCGACCGCAGAAACGCCGTCCAGAATGCGCCGTCCTCGGAGTCGCCGACGTCGAAGCCGAGGACCTCGCGGCGGCCGTCGGCGGCCACGCCGGTGGCGATGACCACGGCCTGGGAGACCACCCGGTGGTTGACCCGGGCCTTGCAGTAGGTCGCGTCGAGGAACACATACGCAAACGCCTGCTCCGATAGCGGCCGGTCGCGGAACGCTGCGACCTCGGTGTCCAGATCCGCGCAGATGCGTGACACTTCGCTTTTCGAGATGCCGCTATCGGCGCCGAGGGCCTTGACCAGGTCATCGACCTTGCGGGTCGAGGTGCCGTGCAGGTAGGCCTCCATCACGACGGCGAACAGGCACTGATCGACCCGGCGGCGCCGCTCCAGCAGCGCCGGGAAGAACGAACCCGAACGCAGCTTCGGGATGCGCAGCTCCAAATCTCCAGCGGTCGTAGACAGCGTCCGTAGCCGTGAGCCGTTGCGCTGGTTGACACGGGTCTGGGTGCGCTCATGGGGGCCGGCACCGATCAGCGCCGTGAGCTCCGCCTCGATCAACGCCTGATAGATCGTCTCGGCCGCTTGAGTGATGCGCTCACCGGCATCGGCGGTGCGCAGTGCATCAAGCACCTCCAACAAGGCAGACTGGTCCAGGGCCATCGCGGTGTTCCTCTCGGTAGTGATCCTTGGTCGTTTCACCACAGAGACTCACCCGATGGCCCCTTCACGTCAGGACCGACACGCCGCTACTTACACCACCACCAGGGACGTGAACCCGGCGGATGACCAAGTGGGTGAGGCGGTTCATCAAGTCGATCAAGTCGACACCGCGCCCGGAATACGGGTCGCCGGGTACTCCTGGATCAGGCGCAAAGGGGTTCATGCTGACGCCTTCCCCGCCGTCGCGGTCGCCTTCTCCGTGTCGGCTGCCATCGCGGAGGCGCGGAATGACCACGCGATGCGGCCGGATTCGCTCGATCGGTCGACATACGGCAGCACGGACAACTCCTCGAAAACCACCGGCGTGAACGGCATTCCGCTGTTGTTCGGCGGGCACACCGGCTGGGTTGGTGCGACGAACTTGACGGTGACCGTGCGCGTTCGCTTGTTTGCCGCCGGGTCGCCATCGAGGACTTCCACCTGCCAGAGCAGCTGGCCGGATTCACGGTCGGTCGCCTGGACCCGGTTGTCCTTCGTGGACCGGTCATAGTCGATCACGGCTGTCACGTCGGAGACCAGGAACGCTTTGTGGGGGAAAACCTGCTGGTGGGGCACTTTGAGCCACTTCGGTACGGACATGGTTGGCCTTTCTGAGTTGAAACTGCTCTAGACAAGTTCAAGATACATAGTCGTCTAGAGGACTGCAACGGTTATGGCCGGATCGAGGAAGGTTTCCTGGTTCAGCGGGCGGCGAAGTCGTATTCGAGCAGGTATGCGGAGGCGACCTTCACCGTGTCGCAGACTTCGACGGCCACGTCGTTGGTGTCGTATGCGGTGCGGACTACCGTCAGCACCGGAACACCCGGTCCGAGCTCCAACTGCCGGCGTTCCTCGGGCGTGGGCATCCGGGCGCCGACTTCTTCGGTGAAGCGGGCCAGCGCGTGGCCGCTGTCTTCCAGTCGGGCGTAGATGCCGCCGGGGCCAGTGTCGACCTGCTCGATTTGGGTGCCGTCGGCGAACGCTGCCGGTATGTACGACACCGCGGTCTCGACTGGCCGCCCGTTGGCCAGATAGCGCCGTGACCGGACCACGACCTCTTGGTCGATCGGTATGCGAAGCCGCTCAGCCACAACCGAATCCGGCTTCTGTCGTCCCACCACGATGTTGTCGACTTGTGGCGTGTAGCCGGACTTCTCCGCTTCGACGCTGAAGGCTGCCTTGCCTTCCGTGCGGTGTTTCCGGGCGAAGCGATCCGATGCCAGGCGTCGGATCGGGGGAGTCGGACGGACGAAGACACCCCGGCCGTGTTCTGAGACGACGAGCCCTTCGGCGCGCAGCTCTTGAACGGCCTGGCGGACGGTCATGCGGGCTACGCCGAAGTGTTCGATCAGTGCGGTCTCCGACGGCAGTCGCTCCCCGGCGGTGAGTTGGTTGGCCCGGATTGCCTGTCGCAACATGCCCGCGATCTGCCGGTACGGCGGAGCGTCCGCTGCACGGTCGATCTGTCCAAGTTCCAGCACCCGGAGACCTTCCCTTACACGTCTAGACGACTAGCCTATAGAACGAGTCCGTCGGTGTCACTCCTGGCGGCATCGAACAAAGGAGACCCACCGATGGCAACCATGCCCAAACATTCGGTCAGCGTGGCCGGCGTCGTCGTGCGCGAGGATGGCCGTGTCCTGGTGATCCGGCGCGACGACAACGGCCACTGGGAAGCGCCCGGGGGAGTGCTCGAACTCGACGAATCGTTCGAGGACGGCGTGCGGCGTGAGGTGTTGGAGGAGACGGGGCTTGCGGTTACCGTCGAGCGCCTTACCGGGGTCTACAAGAATCTGACGCACGGGATCGTCGCATTGGTGTACCGCTGTCGGCCGGCTGATGGCGAACCGCACGCGACCGAGGAGGCGCGCGAAATTCGTTGGATGACGAAGGAAGAAGTTCAGTCGGCTATGGTTCCGGCGTTCGCGGTGCGCGTGTTGGACGCCTTTGAAGATTCACCGCAATCCCGTGCGCATGATGGCGTCGAACTTGTGGAGGGATAAGCGGCTCTTCATGATTGACGGTGTAGTCGGGGTTTGAATCCGCCGGTTTCCAGCA
>CAZGGK010000002.1:0-160461 GCA_964525125.1 uncultured Mycobacterium sp. | reverse complement strand
ACAGGCATTTGGGTTCTTCGATTTTGTCCGGGTGCGGTTGCCCGCTCGTTCCGGCGTGCCGCTACGGCTGCTGGACGGCGATGCGGTCCAGGGCGTTCCCGAAGCGGTCCACCGTGCCCTCGATGTCGGCGAGTTTGTCGAGACCGAACAACCCCACCCGGAAGGTGCTGAACGTCTCCGGTTCGTCGCACTTCAGCGGGACCCCGGCCGCGGTCTGCAGCCCTTCGGCCAGGAATTTCCTGCCGTTGCGAATGTCGGGGTCATCGGTGTAGCTGACCACGACACCGGGTGCCTCGAACCCCGGCGCCGCCACACTCGGGAAGCCCCGTTCGACCAGCAGCGCGCGGATCTTCTGCCCCAGGGTGAGTTGTTGTTCGCGGGTCTCGGCGAAACCGCGGTCCCGCGTCTCGCGCATGGTGTCGCGCAGGTCCTGCAGTTCCATCGTCGGCATCGTCGCGTAGTACGCGTGCCCGCCCGTCTCGTAGGCCACCATGATCTCGCGCCACTTCTTCAGATCCAGCGCGAAGCTGCTGCTCTCGGTCTGCTCCAGGGCGGCCATGGCACGGGCCGACAGACAGACCATGGCACAGCCGGGCGGGCTGCTCCAGCCCTTCTGCGGAGCGCTGACCAGCACGTCGACCCCGAGGTTGGCCATATCGACCCACATCGCGCCCGACGCAATGCAATCGAGCACGAAGAGGCCGCCGGCGGCGTGCGTCGCCGCGGCGATGCGTCGCAGATAATCGTCGGGCAGCAGGATGCCGCTGGCCGTTTCCACGTGCGGAGCGAACACCACGCCTGGCTGCGTGCGCGCGATCGCCGCCTCGACATCCTCGACCGGTGCCGGAGTCCACGGCGCCCGATCGTCGGCGGCGGTGCGGCGGGCCTTGAGGACGGTGATGCGATCCGGGTCGGTGATACGGCCGTTCTCCAGGATCTGGCTCCACCGATAGCTGAAGAAGCCGTTGCGAACGATCAGCACCGTTGTGTCGTTGGCGAACTGGCGCGCGATGGCTTCCATCCCGCAGGTGCCGTTTCCGGGCAGCAATGCCACCGCGTCGGCTGCGTAGACCTCGCGGAGCATGCCGGACAGGTCGTTCATGACCCCCTGGAATCTCCTGGACATGTGGTTCAGCGCGCGGTCGGTGTAGACGACGGAGTATTCGAGCAGCCCATCGGGGTCGATCTGCGGCAAAAGTCCGGGCATCGGATTTCTCCTAGGTGAAGCAGGTTGGCGGGCGCTGGCCGTAGGCGGCCAACTTTAGCACGTGTGACCAGGCCGAATTCCCGCAGCTTTCAGGGCGTTTGGGGGGCTTTCGGGCAGTCGCCGCCGCTAGTCGAACAGGCTGGTTTGGCGGTGGTTGCGTTCCAGATCCAGCAGTGCCTGCTTGCGCTGTACGCCGCCGCCGTAGCCGGTCAGGCTGCCGTTGCTGCCGATGACCCGGTGGCACGGCACGATGATGGAGATCGGGTTGCGTCCGTTGGCCAGTCCGACGGCCCGAGATGCCGACGGCGCACCGATCTGTGCCGCCAGCTGGCCGTAGGACCGGGTCTCGCCGTACGGGATGGTCAGCAGGGCGGACCACACCCGGCGCTGGAACTCGGTGCCCGCCAGATCGTAGGCCAGGTCGAAATCCGTCAGTTCGCCGGCGAAGTAGGCGCCGAGCTGCGTGATCGCATCTGCGAACGCGGTCTCGTCCCGTTGCCAGCCGCTGCGATCGGGTGCATGGGCATGGTCGGCCATCAGCAGGTGGGTCAGGGTTCGCCCGGTGCCGGCGAGGGTGAGCGGGCCGATCGGGCTGTCGATGATGCGGTAACAGGTCACGCGATCTCCTTCGCCGGTTGCTTTGGTGGCCATTCGTTGACGGCATGGTCGAGTGCGGTCCATAGGTGTTGGGTGGCGTAGGAACGCCATGGACGCCAGCGGGCGCTGTGTTGGGCAAGCATGGGCAGGCTGGCCGGCAGACCCAGCTGCCGGGCGGCCACCCGGAGTCCCAGATCGGTCACCGGGAACGCGTCGGGGTCGCCCAGCCCGCGCATCGCGATGACCTCCGCCGTCCAGGAGCCGATCCCGGGCAGTTGCCGCAACTGTTGACGGGCCCGCTCCCAATCACTGCCGGCGTCCAGCACGATGCTGCCGTCGGCCAGCCCGCCGACCAGGGCGCGCAGCGTTCGCTGCCGGGCCCTGGGCAGCGCCAGGTGCTCCGGGGCGATGTCGGCGAGTTCTTCGACTGCCGGGAAAGTGTGGGTCAACCCGCCGGCGGGGTCGACGACGGGTCGCCCGTAGCCGACGACCAGTCTGCCGGTATGGGTGCGGGCCGCCTTGATCGACACCTGTTGGCCCAGCACGACGCGCAGCGCGAGTTCGGCCTCGTCGACGGTGCGGGGAATTCGCTGCCCGGGTGCCTTGGCCACCAGCGGACCCAGTGCGGGGTCGACGGTGAGCGCCTCGATCACCGCCGTGGGATCGGCGTCCAGGTCCAGCAGCCGCCGGCAGCGCGCTATCGCGGTCGTCAGGTCGCGAAAGTCGTCCAGCACCAGCAGGCACCGGACGTGGTCCGGCGCCGGGGTCAGGCTGACGATGCCGTTGCCCGACGGCAGCCGCAATGTGCGGCGGTAGGCGCCGTCGCGCACCTCTTCGCAGCCGGGCACCGCGCTGGCCGCCAGATGACCGAACACCCCCTGATAGGCGAACGGGACGCGGACGGGCAAACGCAGGGACAGCGCTCCCGCGGCGGCCGCATCGTGGCCCGGCCGGGTGGCCGCGCGGTGGCGCAGTTCCGTCGGGGTGCTGGCGGACACCGCGCGCAGGGTGTCGTTGAACTGACGGATGCTGGCGAAGCCGGCCGCGAACGCGACGTCGCCGAACGGCAGTGCGGTGGTCTCGATCAGCACCCGGGCGGTCTGCGCGCGCTGCGCCCGGGCCAGTGCCAGCGGGCCGGCGCCGACCTCCGACTGCAGCAGTCGCTGCAACTGGCGGGTGGAGTAGCCGAGCCGGTCGGCCAGACCGGCGACGCCGTCCCGATCCACCGTGCCGTCGGCGATCAGCCGCATGGTGCGGGCCACCACGTCGTCACGCATGTTCCATTCCGGAGAGCCGGGGGAGGCGTCGGGCCGACAGCGTTTGCAGGCCCTGAAGCCGGCCCCCTGCGCTGCCGCGGCCGTGGGGTAGAAGTGCACGTTACGCGGCAGCGGTGGGTGCACCGGGCAGCTGGGCCGGCAATAGATGCCGGTGCTGAGCACGGCGGTGACGAACCAGCCGTCGAACCGGGGATCCTTGGATTGGACGGCACGGTAGCAACGGTCGAAATCTTCGTGCACGGTACTAACGATGGCACGCGGCGGCTCGCCGGGCTAGCGGGAATGCGACATCGCGGTGGAGCGCGGAGCGGTCGCTATCAGTCCGGCTGAAGCGGGCTGGCCAGCACGGTGGGATGGTCGTAGCCGCGCAGCGTGACGGTCTCACCGAATGACCAGTGCAACCGCTCGCTTTCGTGTGCAGCGTCGACCGTCTCCGCCGAGGCCAGCAGCCGGGCCGGCCGGGACTTGGCCAACTCGCACAACCGGGCCGCCTCGTTGACCGGCTCACCGATGACGGTGTACTCGAACCGCTCTTTGGCGCCGACGTTTCCGGCCACCACCCACCCGGCTGCCACGCCGATACCGGCCTGCCAGTCCGCGATTTCGTCGGCGAGCCGTTCGCGGATCGCCCGGGCGGCGGCCAGCGCATCGTCCTCGGGCCGGTCGAGATGATTCGGCGCCCCGAACACGGCCAGCGCCGCATCGCCCTCGAACTTGTTGACCAGGCCGTGATGACGGTCCACCTCGTCGACGATCACCGTGAAGAACCGGTTGAGCAGGCTCACCACCTCGGTGGCAGGCCTGCTGGTCACCACCTGCGTCGAGCCGGCGATGTCGATGAAAACGACGGCGACATAGCGTTCTTCGCCACCGAGCTGAGGCTGCTCGCGTTCGGCGGCCTCGGCTACCTCACGTCCGACGTGACGGCCGAACAGATCGCGCACCCGTTCGCGTTCGCGCAACCCGTTGACCATTGCGTTGAAACCGCTTTGCAGCTCGCCGAGTTCGGTACCGTCGAACACCACCAGATCGCCACGCAGGTCGCCCTGCTCAACCCGCTTCAGTGCGTCGCGCACCACCCGCACCGGGGTCGCGGTGAGCCAGGCCAGGATCCACATCAGCAGAAACCCGAAGATGAGCGCGGCGATCGCCAGAATGAGCACCGCGACCCCGAGCTGGGGCACGGTCAGGTTTTTCAGCACCAGCGCGAAAAATGCGGTCAGTGCGATGCCGAGAATCGGGACGCCGGAACCCAGCAGCCACACGGTCATTGTCCGACCCATGATGCCCGGCGCGAAACGCTGCGGGGGTCGGCCCGCCGCGAGTGCCTGGGCGGCCACCGGGCGCAGCGCGAATTCGGTGACCAGATAACACGCGGTGGCCACCAGTACGCCGCAGAAGCCCACCGGGAAGGAGATCGTCGGGATGAAGAGGCTGTTCGCCAGCCCGTAGAGCGTGGTCAGCGTGACGGTGCCGACCCCCCACAGGATGAGCACGACGATCGTCAGCCGCCACGGCACCAGGAAGGTGTTGCGTTCGTCGTCACGGCTGGGGTCGCTGCCCTCGATCGCCCACCGCAGCACGGTTACCGTGCGCCGGGTGATCCAGTAGGTGCCGAGCACCAGTGCCGTCGAGATGTAGGCCGGCACCACCGCGAAGGTCAGCCATGCCGGCGCGTCGGTGAAGACGCTCGGCACCGGGTAAGCCACCGTCACCAGCAGCAGTGCGACGCCGACTCCGGTCAGGTTCGCCACCACGATGACCACGGTCAGGATGACCTGGATGCGTACCCTCCGCCGTCGTTGGCTCTCCGCCACCCGGCCGAGCAGCAATGAGCCGTACTCGGGTGTCTCGGGCAGGCGGCCGCTCTGCCGGGTCAGTGCTTCGAGGACCCGGCCCAGGCGTTGCGCCACCGTCTTGTTGGCAGACATCGTGACGTCAGAATAATTTGTCCGGCGGCGCCTTTAAGGTGGATCGGGTGCGCCTCCTGATTGCCCAGTGCACCGTCGACTACGTTGGCCGGCTCACCGCGCATCTGCCGTCGGCACGACGGCTGCTGCTGATCAAGGCCGACGGCTCGATCAGCGTGCATGCCGACGACCGTGCCTACAAGCCACTGAACTGGATGAGTCCACCGTGTTGGCGCACCGAGGAACTCGACGGTGAGCATCCGGTGTGGGTGGTACAGAACAAAGCCGGCGATCAGCTGCGGATCACCATCGAATACATCGACCACGACTCCAGCCACGAACTCGGTGCCGACCCCGGGCTGGTCAAAGACGGCGTGGAAGCACACCTGCAGATGCTGCTCGCCGAGCATGTCGAGTTGCTCGGGCCGGGGTACTCGCTGGTGCGCCGGGAGTACATGACCGCGATCGGCCCGGTGGACCTGCTCTGCCGCGACGAGCAGGGCCGCTCGGTGGCGGTGGAGATCAAGCGGCGCGGTGAGATCGACGGCGTCGAGCAACTGACGCGCTACCTGGATCTGCTCAACCGCGACAGTGTGCTCGCCCCGGTGAGCGGGGTGTTCGCCGCCCAGCAGATCAAGCCACAGGCTCGTACCCTGGCCGCCGATCGCGGTATCCGTTGCCTGACATTGGATTACGATGCGATGCGCGGCATGGACAGCGACGAATACCGGCTGTTTTGAAACCCCCTCGACGTTCCCGCCGTTCCGGTCCGTCGCCGCTTTGGCAGCGAGTGGAAACCGGCCCGGACGGCTATCCCTACGAGGTTCGCCCAGTCACCGGAGCCAGGGCGGTGAAGACATACCGGTGCCCGGGCTGCGATCACGCGATCAGTCCGGGGACTCCGCATGTGGTGGCGTGGCCGGCCTCATGGCCGGCAATCGACACCACCGCCCAATCCACCGGAGTCGACGACCGCCGGCACTGGCACACCCCGTGCTGGACCCACCGCGGCACCCGCGGTCCGACCCGGAAGTGGTCCTAGTTGTCGGAAGCCGGCTCGACCAGCTCGATCAACACGCCGCCGGCATCCTTGGGGTGAATGAAGTTGATGCGCGAGTTCGCCGTGCCGCGCCGGGGCGCGTCGTAGAGCAACCGGACGCCCTGCTTGTGCAGCCGTTGCGACAGGGCCTCGACGTCGCTGACCCGGTAGGCCAGCTGCTGCAGGCCGGGGCCACGTTTGTCCAGGAACTTCGCGATTGTCGACGATTCGTCGACCGGGGCCATCAGCTGGATCTGCGCACTGCCGACCGGGGCGCCGCGAACCGCCAGCATCGCCTCCACGATGCCCTGTTCCTCGTTGACCTCTTCGTGCAGCACGATCATGCCCAGATGGTCGTGGTACCACTTCTTGGCCGCTTCCAGGTCGGGCACCGCGATGCCGACGTGGTCGATAGCCGTCACCAGCGCGGTAGCCAGGATGGGTCGGGCGTCTAGGCCGGCGTCGGCGTGATCGGTGGTCATAACGCAACGGTAACCTGACCGGAGAGGTTGTGTTCCGCCGATCGTCGAATCGGCCCGCTCTATCCGCCCGGGAGGCATGCCATGACCACGTCGGTGATCGTTGCTGGTGCTCGTACACCCATCGGCAAGCTGATGGGTGCGCTGAAGGATTTTTCGGCCAGTGACCTGGGCGCCGTCGCCATTGCGGGTGCGCTGGACAAGGCACGGGTGCCGGCCTCGCTGGTGCAGTACGTGATCATGGGGCAGGTGCTGACGGCGGGGGCGGGTCAGATGCCGGCGCGGCAGGCGTCGGTCGCGGCCGGCATCGGCTGGGATGTGCCCGCGCTGACGATCAACAAGATGTGCCTGTCCGGGATCGACGCCATCGCGCTCGCCGACCAGTTGATCCGCGCCGGTGAGTTCGACGTGGTGGTGGCCGGTGGGCAGGAGTCGATGACCAGGGCGCCGCACCTGCTGATGAACAGCAGGTCCGGCTACAAGTATGGCGACGTCACGGTTCTCGACCACCTGGCCTACGACGGGCTGCACGACGTCTTCACCGACCAGCCGATGGGCGCGCTGACCGAGCAGCGCAACGACGCCGACAAGTTCACCCGCGCCGAGCAGGACGAGTTCGCGGCCGGGTCGCACCGGAAGGCGGCGGCGGCGTGGAAAGACGGTGTGTTCGCCGATGAGGTTGTGCCGGTGGTGATTCCGCAGCGCAAGGGTGACCCGCTGGAGTTCGCCGAGGACGAGGGAATCCGCGCCAACACCACCGCCGAGTCACTTGGCGGGCTGAAGCCGGCGTTCCGCAAAGACGGCACCATCACCGCGGGATCGTCGTCGCAGATCTCCGATGGCGCAGCAGCGGTGGTGGTGATGAACAGGGCAAGGGCCGAAGAACTCGGGCTGGACTGGCTGGCCGAAATCGGCGCGCACGGTGTCGTGGCCGGGCCCGATTCGACGCTGCAATCGCAGCCGGCCAACGCCATCAAGAAGGCCCTGGCTCGGGAGGGCATCACGGTCGGTCAACTCGACGTGGTGGAGATCAACGAGGCGTTCTCGGCGGTGGCACTGGCTTCGACCCGGGAGCTGGGGGTGGACCCCGGCCTGGTCAACGTGCACGGTGGCGCGATCGCCGTCGGGCACCCGATCGGCATGTCCGGGGCCCGGATCACCCTGCATGCCGCGCTGGAGCTCAAGCGGCGCGGTTCGGGCTACGGAGTTGCGGCGCTCTGCGGCGCCGGCGGTCAGGGTGATGCGTTGATTCTGCGGGCCGGATAGGTTGCTGGGTTCACCGTGGCGTGACCGCCAAAAGGCGGTTGTGATCTTGCTCATAGCGGCCGGGCGCGGCCTGCTGCGGTGACATGACAGACTTGACGACGTGACCCGCCCCCGACCCCGGATCGGCCCGGCACTTGCCGGCGCGGTGGACCTGTCCGGTCTTAAGCAGCAAGCCCAGCGCGAAGGTCCGGGCGGCGCCGCGGCCGCTGCTGGCGGCGCCGAGGTCGGTGTCGAGGTCACCGAGGCTAATTTCGAGGCCGAGGTTCTGGTCCGGTCCAATCAGGTCCCGGTGGTGGTGGTGTTGTGGTCGCCGCGCAGCAATGTCTGCGTCGACCTGGTCGACACCCTGGCGGGGCTGGCTCGGGCCGACAAGACCGCCGACGGTGAGAAGTGGTCGCTGGTCACCGTCAACGTCGACGCCGCACCGCGGGTGGCGCAGGTGTTCGGCGTCGATGCGGTGCCCACCGTGGTGGCGCTGGCCGCCGGTCAGCCGATCTCCAGCTTTCAGGGCGCCCAACCGGCGGATCAATTGCGGCGCTGGCTGGATTCGCTGCTGTCGGCCACCGCCGGCAAGCTCTCCGGTGCCGCCGACGCCGAGGTGGCCGCCCAGGTCGACCCGGTGCTGGCGCAGGCCCGCGAACAGCTGGAAGCCGGCGATTTCGGAGCAGCACGCACCTCGTATCAGGCGTTGCTGGATGCCGATCCCGGCCACGCCGAGGCCAAGGGGGCGCTGCGTCAGATCGTCTTCCTGGAGCGGGCGACCGCCCGGCGTGTCGATGCGGTGGCGGCTGCCGATGCCGCCCCGGACGACGTCGAGGCCGCCTTTGCCGCCGCCGACGTGCAGATCCTCAACCAGGACGTGGCCGCCGCCTTCGGCCGGCTGATTGCGCTGGTGCGAAAGACATCCGGTGATGAGCGGGCCGCGGTGCGAACCCGGCTGGTGGAGCTCTTCGAACTGTTCGACCCCGCCGACCCCGATGTCATCGCGGGCCGGCGCAACCTCGCCAACGCACTGTACTGACCCTGCTCGCCCTACTCGGGCTCCAGCCAGAGCGCCGACAGCGGCGGCAAGACCAACACCGTGGAGGCAGGCCGGCCGTGCTGCGGCCGGTCGGTGGCGTCGACCCCGCCGAGGTTGCCGACACCGCCGCCGCGGTAGACCACCGCGTCGGTGTTGAGCACCTCGCGCCACCGCCCCGCCGACGGCAGGCCGAGATGGTAGTTGGTGTGCTCGGTGCCGGCGAAGTTGAAGACACAGGCGAGTACCGAGCCGTCGGAGCCGTAGCGCAGGAAGCTGAGCACGTTGTTGACCGAGTCGTTGGCGTCGATCCAGGAGTAGCCGGCCGGGCTGGTGTCCTGGCTCCACAGTGCCGGACGGCTCCGGTAGATCGCGTTGATGTCGTCGACAAGCCGCAGGATTCCATCCGAGAAGCTGTTTTCCTGGAGCTGGAACCAGTCCACACCGCGGACGTCGGACCACTCCGCGCGCTGACCGAACTCCTGGCCCATGAACAGCAGTTGCTTGCCCGGGTGGGCCCACTGGTAGGCCAGCAGGCTGCGCAGGCCGGCCGCCTTGGCGTGATCGCTTCCGGGCATCCTGCCCCACAGCGTGCCCTTGCCGTGCACCACCTCGTCGTGGCTGATCGGCAGCATGAAGTTCTCGCTGTAGGCGTACAGCATCGAGAAGGTCATCTCATGGTGGTGGAAGCTGCGGTGCACCGGGTCTCGTCTGACGTAGTCGAGGGTGTCATGCATCCAGCCCATATTCCATTTCATGGAAAAGCCAAGCCCGCCAAGGCTGGTCGGTCGGGACACGCCCGGCCACGAGGTGGATTCCTCGGCAATCGTCACGATGCCGGGTGCCGTTCGGTGCGCGGTCGCGTTCATCTCCTGCAGGAACTGCACGGCTTCCAGGTTCTCCCGGCCGCCGTAGACGTTGGGTGTCCAACCGCCGGTCGGTCGTGAGTAGTCCAGGTAGAGCATCGAGGCCACCGCATCCACCCGCAGCCCGTCGATGTGAAACTCGGCCAGCCAGTACAGTGCGTTGGCTACCAGGAAGTTGCGGACCTCCGGCCGGCCGAAATCGAAAACGTAAGTTCCCCAGTCGAGTTGCTCACCGCGCTGAGGGTCGGCGTGTTCGTAGAGCGGGGTGCCGTCGAACCGGCCCAGCGCCCAGGAATCCTTCGGGAAGTGCGCCGGCACCCAGTCGACGATCACCCCGATGCCGGCCCGGTGCAACGCGTCGACGAGTGCCCGGAAGTCGTCGGGCGTGCCGAACCGGGACGTCGGCGCGTAGTACGAGGTGACCTGGTAGCCCCACGATCCACCGAACGGGTGCTCGGCGACCGGCAGCAGTTCGACGTGGGTGAAGCCGTGTGTCACAACGTAGTCGGTCAACTCGACGGCGAGTTGGCGGTAGCTCGACCCCGGCCGCCAGGAGCCCAGGTGGACTTCGTAGACACTCATCGGATCGAGCACCGGGTTGCGCTGGGCGCGCCGGCTGATCCATGCGCCGTCGGCCCAGGTGTAGTCGCTGACGGTCACCCGCGACGCGGTGTGCGGCGGTACCTCGGTGGCAAAGGCGAACGGATCGGCACGGTCGGTGACGACGCCGTCGGCGCCGTGGATCCGGAATTTGTACAGATCGCCGGGGGAAAGGCCGGGCCAGAACAGCTCCCACACCCCCGACGACCCCAGCACCCGCAGTGGGGCGTCATTGCCGTCCCAGCCGTTGAAGTCGCCGATCAGGCTGACACCCTTGGCGTTGGGCGCCCACACCGCGAAAGACACGCCGGTTACCTCGCCGTCGGCGGTGTGAAACGAGCGGGGATGGGCGCCCAGCACCTCCCACAGTCGTTCGTGGCGGCCCTCGGCGAACAGATGCAGGTCAACTTCGCCTAGCGTCGGCAGGAACCGGTAGGCGTCTGCGACGGTGTGTGTCCCGGACTCCGGGTAGCGCACCTCCAGGCGATAGTCGATCAGGTCGGCGAACGGCACGACGACCGTGAACAGGCCGGAATCCAGGTGGGTCATCTCGAATCGGTCGGCACCGACCAGGGCTGCCACCGCGACCGCGTGCGGGCGGAGAGCCCGGATGACGGTGTGGTCGCCGTACTCGTGGGCACCCAGGATGGCATGCGGATCGTGGTGCACACCAGCGATCAACCGGGCCAGATCTTCCGGTTCGGGTGAAAGGTGCCGGCTGGTCGCCCGCTTCCCCGGCGTCATCGGGTCAGCACCCACGGCGGAGCAGCCTGATCCGGGCGTCGGCGCCGATCTGCGGCATGTTGATGATGTGCGCGACCGCATGCTCCGGATCGAGTCGAACGTAATTGGCTTGCCCCCAATGGTATTCCTCTCCGCTGATCTCGTCGCGCACCCAGAACCGTTGATAGGGCTGCATTCCCAGTGCGGCCATGTCCAGCCACAGCGTCGCCTGCTCGGTCCCGAACGGATTCAAGTTGACCACCACCAGCACCGTGTCACCGGTGATCGGGTCGAACTTGCTGTAGGCCAGCAGCGCGTCGTTGTCGACGTGGTGGAAATGCGCCGTGCGCAGCTGGCTCAAGGCGGGATGCAGTCGGCGGATCGCGTTGAGCCGGGCGATGAACGGCTCCAGCGACGTTCCCCGGGCCAGTGCTGCCTCGAAGTCGCGTGGCCGCAGCTGGTACTTCTCCGAGTCGAGATATTCCTCGCTGCCTTCGTGCAGGGCCTGGTGCTCGAACAATTCGTAGCCGGAGTAGACGCCCCAGGTCGGGCTCATGGTGGCGGCCAGCACCGCACGGATGGCGAACATGCCCGGACCGCCCGACTGCAGGCTGGCGTGCAGGATGTCGGGGGTGTTGACGAACAGGTTGGGTCGGCGGAAGTCGGCGAGCCGGCGGATCTGGTCGCCGAACTCGGTGAGTTCGTACTTCGACGTGCGCCAGGTGAAGTAGGTGTAGGACTGGGTGAAGCCCAGCTTGGCCAGGCCGTATTGACGCGCCGGCGGGGTGAACGCCTCGGACAGGAACAGCACGTCGGGGTCGTCGGCTTTTACCGCCGCGATCAGCCAGGCCCAGAAGTCGGGTGGCTTGGTGTGCGGGTTGTCGACCCGGAAGACCTTGACTCCGTGCGCGATCCAGTGCCGAACCACCCGCAGCACCTCGGCATACAGTCCGGCCGGATCGGTGTCGAAGTTGAGCGGATAGATGTCCTGGTATTTCTTCGGCGGGTTCTCCGCATAGGCGATGGTGCCGTCGGGCAGTTCGGTGAACCAGTGCCGATGCCGGGTGGCCCACGGGTGGTCCGGAGCGCACTGCAGCGCCAGGTCCAAGGCGACCTCCAGGCCCAGGTCCCGGGCCGCCGCGACGAAGTCGTCGAAGTCGTCGACGGTGCCCAGGTCAGGGTGCACGGCGTCGTGGCCGCCCTCGTCGCTGCCGATCGCCCACGGCGACCCGACGTCACCGGGTTCGGCGGTCGCGGTGTTGTTGCGGCCCTTCCGGTGTACCTTGCCGATGGGGTGGATCGGCGGCAGATACACCACGTCGAACCCCATCTCGGCGATACGGGCCAGTGCCGCCGTGGCGGTCGCGAACGTTCCGTGCATCGGTTTGCCGTCGGAGTCCCAGCCGCCGGTGGAGCGCGGGAACATCTCATACCAGGCCCCGCAGGCGGCCAACGGCCGATCCACCCAGATCTGATATTCCGTGCCGGGGGTTACCAATTCACGAAGCGGGTACTGCGCCAGCAGTTCGGTCACCGAGTCGCAGAGCGCCGGTGCTGCGCGGTTGACCGGATCGCCGGGGGTGCGCAGCGCGGCCGCGGCCGCCAGGATCGGATCGCGTTTGCCGCGGGGCACCCCGTCGGCAGCCCGGTCGAACAACTGGGCGCCGATGAGCAGGTCATTGGCCAGGTCGGCCTCGCCCTGGCCGGCGTCGAGCTTGGCCACCACCGCATGCCGCCAACTGTGCAGCGGATCGCCCCAGCCGTCGACCCGGAAGGTCCATAGGCCGACTCGGTCCGGGACGAACTGGCCGTGGAAGACAAACGGCTCGTCGCCCATCTGCATCGGTGCCAGCAACGGCTTGTCCGATGCGCCGGGGGCGTCGGCGTCCTGTCGGGCACTCGAGCCGGCCGGCTGCGGGTACTTGCGCCCGCGGTACTGCGCAACCAATGTCGCCGCGACGGCTTCGTGGCCCTCGCGCCACACCGTGGCCGCCACCGGAACCGTCTCGCCGACCACTGCCTTGGCCGGATACCTGCCGCAGGAGACCACGGGCTGGACGTCATCGACCTCGATACGGCCAGGTACCGACCACTCCATCCGTTCCACCCGTCCGATGTCTGTGTTGCATCAAGGTTGTCTGTACCCACCGTAAACGGCGATCAACGCCGGCCCGGCAAAGTGGCCCCTTCGCGGCGCGCACGAAACCGAATCTCAGTAAGGTGGTGACGCGTGAAAGCTCTTCGCCGCTTCACCGTCCGCGCCCACCTGCCCCCGCGCCTGGCCGCGCTGGAGCAACTGTCGATCAACCTGCGGTGGTCCTGGGAGCAGCCGACGAAAGACTTGTTCGCTGCGATCGACCCGGCGCTGTGGGACCAGTGCCGGCACGATCCGGTGGCGTTGCTGGGCGCGGTGAGCCCGGCCCGGTTGGACGAGTTGGCCGCCGACGACGCATTCACGTTGCGACTCGACGAGTTGGCCGCCGACCTCGACGACTACCTGAACCGTCCGCTGTGGTACCAGCAGCAGCAAGATGGCGGTGCGGTCCTGCCGCGCTGCATCGGGTACTTCTCGATGGAGTTCGGCGTTGCCGAAGCCCTGCCGAACTACTCGGGCGGGTTGGGCATCCTGGCTGGCGATCACCTGAAGTCGGCCTCGGATCTGGGCGTGCCGTTGATCGCGGTGGGTTTGTACTACCGCTCCGGGTATTTCCGGCAATCGCTCACCCGGGACGGTTGGCAACGCGAGACGTACCCGGCCTACGATCCGCAGGGGCTGCCGTTGCGCCTGCTCACCGATGCGGCCGGTGACCCGGTGCTGGTCGAGGTGGGGCTGCCCGACTCCGGCCGGCTGCGGGTGCGGGTCTGGGTCGCGCAGGTGGGCCGGGTGCCGCTGTTGCTGTTGGACTCCGACATCGGCGAGAACGAGCACGACCTGCGCGGGGTCACCGACCGGTTGTACGGCGGCGACCAGGACCATCGCATCAAACAGGAGATCCTCGCCGGTATCGGCGGGGTTCGCGCGATCCGTGCGTTCACCGCGATCGAGGGACTGCCCGCGCCCGAGGTGTTCCACATGAACGAAGGTCACGCGGGCTTCCTCGGGATCGAGCGCATCCGGGAGCTGATCGGCGAGCAGGGCCTGGACTTCGACACCGCGCTGGCGGTGGTGCGGTCGGGAACGGTCTTCACCACTCATACCCCGGTGCCGGCCGGCATCGACCGGTTTCCGATGGAGCTGGTGCAGCGCTACTTCGAGGCCGACGGTGATACCACCCTGGTGCCCGGCGTACCCGTGGAGCGGGTTCTGGAGCTGGGTGCGGAAGAGGACCCGGACACCTTCAACATGGCCCACATGGGGCTGCGATTGGCGCAGCGGGCCAACGGCGTCTCGCTGTTGCACGGCCGGGTCAGTCGGCACATGTTCAACGACCTGTGGCCCGGCTTCGACTACAGCGAGGTGCCGATCGGGTCGATCACCAACGGCGTGCATGCGCCGAGTTGGGCGGCGCCCCAATGGCTGCGGCTCGGCCGTGACCTGGCCGGATCGGACTCTTTCGGCGAGCCGGCGGCATGGCAGCGGCTCCAGCAGGCCGATCCCGCACAACTGTGGGCGATCCGCACCGAACTGCGGTCGGCACTGGTCGACGATGTCCGCAGGCGGCTGCGCCGGTCCTGGCTGGAACGCGGGGCGTCCGATGCCGAGCTCGGCTGGATCGCCACGGCCTTCGACCCGGACGTGCTGACGATTGGATTCGCCCGCCGGGTGCCCACCTACAAGCGGTTGACGTTGATGCTGCGCGACCCGGATCGGCTTGAGCAGTTGCTGCTCGACGACGAACGGGCGATCCAGCTGATCGTCGCCGGGAAGTCGCACCCGGCTGATGACGCCGGCAAGGCGCTGATCCAGCAGGTGGTGCGGTTCGCCGACCGGCCGGAGGTTCGCCACCGGATCGCCTTCCTGCCCGATTACGACATGTCGATGGCGCGCCGCCTGTACGCCGGATGTGACGTCTGGTTGAACAACCCGCTGCGGCCGCTGGAAGCCTGCGGCACCTCCGGGATGAAGAGCGCGCTCAACGGCGGGCTGAACCTGTCGATTCGGGACGGCTGGTGGGACGAGTGGTTCGACGGCGAGAACGGTTGGGCGATACCGACCGCCGACGGCGTGGCAGAGGAGGCCCGGCGCGACGATCTGGAGGCCGGCGCGCTCTATGACCTGCTGGAGCAGTCGGTGGTGCCCAAGTTCTACGAGCGTGACGATCGCGGGGTGCCGCCACGCTGGATCGAGATGGTGCACCACACCCTGGAAACGCTGGGGCCGAAGGTGCTGGCGTCACGGATGGTGACCGATTACGTCGAGCGGTACTACGCTCCGGCGGCGCTGTCGTTGCGGCAGATCTGTGCGCCGGCGGGCGATGCCGAGGGCGGCGCGTACGGGGAGGCCCGTGAGCTGGCCGATTACCGTCGCCGAGCGGTGCAGGCGTGGCCGCAGATCGAGATCGCCGACGTGGACAGCACCGGGCTGCCCGATACGCCGCTGCTCGGCTCGGAACTGACGTTGACGGCGGTGGTTCGGCTGGCCGGGTTGCGGCCGGACGAGGTGACGGTGCAGGCGCTGCTGGGCCGGGTGGACGGCGACGACAGCCTGCTGGACCCGGCCACCGTCGTGATGTCGCATTGCGGCACCGGCGAGGGCGGCACCGAACTCTTCACGGCGACCGCCCCGCTGCCGGTCGCCGGCGCGGTGGGCTACACCGTGCGGGTGTTGCCGCGGCACCCGCTGCTGGCCGGCGACGCCGAGCTGGGCCTGGTCACGCTGGCCTGACACCACAGCTCCGATGCCGCCTAGGGGAAGCGCTTGAGGCAGCGCTCGGTGTCGCCGAGCACCCCGGTCCGGTAGGCGTCGATCCGGGAGAAGCCGGCCGGCACGGATTCCCCGTTGACATCGCCGGCGGCCAGGCCGTTGGTCAACAGGCCCGATACCGCTTCGTCCAGGTCACCGGCGGTGAGCGCGATGTTGCTGCCGTCCGGGTTGGTGACACCCTGCGACAGCTTGCTGGTGGCAACCCCGGTCAGACATGCGGTGCGCAGCGCGGCCGCGGCGTTGTCGAGGCTCAGCCCGCCGTGCTGAGCCTGGATCGCGAGCATGTACCGCGACTGCAGCACTGAGTAGGCCGTGTTGTCACCGGAGAGCGCCAACGTCTTGCCGCGTTCACCGGGAGTGCCCATCTTCTGCAGGGCGGGCAGGTCCACTGTGATGGTGTTGGTCGCGGGGCAGTAGGAGGCCGACGCACTCGGTCGGGCGTCGGCGCATGGTGTCGCACCGGTGGTGTCGAAACGCAGCAGCGGTGGATCGGCGGGGGTGAAGACGGTGGTCATCGCATCGACGACGACACGCACCGATTCCTCGGTCACCGGCCACTCACCGGTCTCGTCCTGCTGAAGCTGGACCGGAAGATCGCCTCGCCGGTCGCGGATCTCCTCGGCGTCGATACCCGCGCACGACCCCGCACCGTCGGTGAAGCCGAACTGAAACGCCGAGATCCGCTCGAACGCCGAGCCGTGCTCGTCGCCGACGGTGTCGTCGGGATGCAGCGGCGGGTCGCGCAGCACCAGCAGCGCGGCCAACACGCTGTTGAGCCCGTCGCCGGTGCTGAGTGTGAAGCGCGGTGAGTCGCCTTGGGCCACCCAGCGCAGGTACACCCCGGCCAGACAGTCGGCCTGCTGTTCGGCAACCAGTGTCGGGGTGCGCCGACGCTTGGTAAGGCCCGCCTGCGCGGCGACGGCGTGTCCGTATTCGTGGGCGAGCACCATCGTGATGGCCATGTCACCGTAGATGCGGCGCAAAGCGGGCAGCAGCACCCCCCGGTCCCATCCGATGGTGTTGTCGAGGTAGCAGTAGGCGGCGTTGATCAAGCGGAGAGTCCCGGCATCGCAGAACTTTCCGCCGGGTTGGCGGGCATCCCAGGAGACCAGCAATTTCGCCTGACGAAACTCGTCGTCGAAGGTTTCGCTGTAACGGGCTTTCCAGAACGACTCGATATCGCTGACCGACTGCACGGCGATCTGGTCCACCTGGCCGCCGTCGGTACGGCCGACGGCCCGGGTGGGTTCGGGTGCGTCGGGGCGAAGGCCGGTCTCGCCGTCGACGGCCTCCATGCCGCCCACCCGGAACGGGTCGGCGAACACCGAAACCGGATTGCCGTGCAGCAGGCTGGCACAGCCGGCCAGCAGCAGCAGTGCGCAGCCGGCTGCCAGCAGCCGTCCCGGGTGTCGTCGAGGCACCGAGCCAGGATAGTGCGAGTGCGCCACCCGCAGCCCGAGCCCCGATGCCGGTGGGTCAGCGACTGAAGATCGTCGTCCCGAAACCGCTGGGACTGTAACTGATGTACACCGGGTACTGCAGGAAGGGGATGACCCCGGTATTCATCAATCCCCGCAGGATCACCCACGGGCTGTTCGATGCGGTCGTCGTGTACGAGTACAGCAGTGTTTGACCGTCGTTGGTGTACACCGAGATCGCTGTCCCGGCCGGCAGTTGGGCGCCGGCCGGAACGCCGGTGACCACCGACGACGGAATCGTTCCGTACAGGCCGCCGGAATCGATCATCACGTACAGCGGTTCCGGCGGACCGCTGTTGATCGATACCTGCGCGTTGGTGATCGGTGCTCCGGCTACCGAGAGAAAGGAGGTCAGCGGGTTGGGGCCGAACTGCAGCACACCACGGGATTCGTCGATCAGCACGCCCTGATTGAGCACCCCCGGCAGCGCCGTTATCACCGTGCTGGTGCCGGGGAATCCATTGTTGGGCCCGATGCCCAGCACGCCGGCTATGCCGTAGGGGGCGAAATACTTCTCGGCCGCCGACGTCGACCCGGCGCTGATGACGTTGACGGCGGTCGGTTCCGTGCTGATCCCATTGCCGAAATTCACGGTGGTGTCATAGGTGTCGTACTTGTAGGTCAGGCCACCGGCGTAGCCGGCGGAACCCGAATAGACCGACGAGCCAAGGTCTTGGGTCGGGACGTACTGGCTCAAGATCACCAGGCCGGTCGATCCGGTGTCCACCTGTACGGGCACCTCCGGCCCGCCGTTGATGGAGATGTAGACCACCGGGTTGGTGTCGTTGTTGAGCAGATGCAGCGGGATGGTCGTGTTCAGCGGGACGTCGGGGCCACCGGCGGCGCCGGCCCCGCCGAACGGGAAGGTGCCGGCGCCACCGGCGCCGCCGCTGCCGTTGACGCCGCGCGAACCGACCGGGCCGCCGCTGCCGCCGACACCACCGTTGCCGCCATCGCCGCCGCCGGAGCCGAACCCGCCGGTACCCGCCTTGCCGCCGTCGCCCCCGGTCCCGCCCCCGCCGCCGTACGTGCCGGGGCCGACGTACTCGGCGCTGCCGCCGTTTCCGGCGTTCCCGCCGTTGCCCCCGGCTCCGGCACTGCCGCTGAAGGCGAAGACTCCACTGCCGCCGCCGTCGCCGCCGGCACCGCCGTTGCCGCCGTTGCCGCCGTTGCTGCCCTGGCCACGGTAGGTGCCGGTGCCATCGCCGCCGGTCCCACCGGTGCCGCCCCGGCCACCGTCGCCGTTGGCGAAGATGTTCGCGCTGCGGCCACCGTGCCCGCCATCCCCGCCGTTGCCGCCGGTCCCGCCGGTGCCCACGGGCAGCCCCTCGAGCCCGGGGGCGGCATAGTAGCCGTTGCCGGGCGCTCCGCCCGCGCCGGCCGCTCCGCCGTTCCCACCGGCACCGCCGCTGCCGATGCCGCTGCCGGAGCCACCGGAGCCGCCGGAGCCGCCGTCGCCGCCCAGCCCGCCGTTGCCGTTGGACCCGAACCAGCCGTGGCCGGTCTGGTCGGCCGCGCCGCCCAGGCCGCCCTGGCCGCCGGCGCCACCGTTGCCGCCGCCGAAACCGCGGCTGTCACCGTGCGTGCCACTGTCACCGGAGCCGCCCGCGCCGCCCTTGCCGCCCGCGCCGCCGTTGCCGCCGCTCCCGTGAAACACGTTGTTGGCCAGATTGTCGGTGCCTGGGCCGGGGCTGCCGCCGGCCCCGCCGGCGCCGCCGTTGCCGCCGACCCCGCCGTCACCGCCGAACCCATTGCTTCCCGCGCCGCCGTCGCCGGCCTGGCCGCCGGCACCGCCGTCGCCGCCGGTGCCGCCGCTGCCGAGCAGGCCGCCGCTGCCGCCGGTTCCGGCGTCACCGCCGTTACCGCCGTTGCCGCCGTCGCCGTCCCCGATCGCGGTGCCGCCGGCACCTCCGGCGCCCCCGGTGCCGCCGGTGCCACCGGCGGCGGCATCGCCGCCGTTGCCGCCGGTGCCGCCGGCACCGCCCTGTCCGCCGGATCCGGCGGTGCCGAACGCACCTTGGACGGAGCCGGCGCCGCCGACCCCGCCGGTGCCGCCGCTGCCGCCGATCCCGCCGGTTCCGCCGAGACCGCCGGCCACACCGGGGGCACTGCCGTTGTCGGCGCCGGCGCCACCGCGCCCGCCCTGGCCGCCGGTGCCGCCGGCGCCGCCCTGGCCGCCTGCGCCCTGGCTGCCGCCGGACCCGGCACCGGCCTGCCCGCCGACCCCGCCGGTACCGCCGGTGCCGCCGGTCCCGCCCTGCCAACCGGTGCCGCCGTCGGCCAGTCCCGCCGAGCCGACCGCACCGGTGCCGCCGGTGCCGCCGATGCCGCCGGCACCGCCGTCACCGGCGCTGCCGAAGATCGAACGGCCGTCACCGCCCGCGCCGCCGGTGCCGCCCGCGCCGCCGGTGCCGCCGTCACCGCCGGCGGCGTCGGAGGTTCCGGTCACGCCGGTTACCCCGATACCGCCGCTGCCGCCGGCGCCACCGTTGCCGAACAGCCAGCCGGCCGCAGCCCCGCCGGTCCCGCCGGCACTCGCGACGCCGCCGGTACCGCCGACGCCACCGACCCCCATGAACGTCCCGCCAAGCCCCCCGGTGCCGCCCTCGGCGCCGTCGCCACCGGTGCCGCCCACGCCGCCGTTGCCGAACAGGCCGGCAGCACCACCGGCGCCGCCGGTAAACCCGGCCAGGGTCTGGCCGTAACCGGCGCCGCCGTCGCCGATCAGCCAGCCACCGCCACCGCCGTCGGGGTCTTCGGCCGTTCCCACGGTGCCGTTGCCGATGACGAACGAGCCGAACATCGTGTTGATGGCGGTATCGACCTGTTCGCCGAACGGACTGTTGATCCAGTTCTGCAGCAGGGCGTGCAGCGGTCCGTAGATGTAATGGTCGACGAACATGGCCATGTCGGCCGGTCCGGCTGCCAGTGTCAGCGCATCGGCTGCGGGGAGGTCGAGGCCGCTGACCGAACTCAGCGCCGGCTCGAGCAGGCCGGGCAACCAGTCCAGATCCACCTCGGCGTGCGCGTCGGGTGCGGTGGCCAGCGGGGCCGTCCCGAACAGCAGGAACATCCCCGTTACCGACGTGGCACCGATCATCCGGGTAGGCCGGCGGGTTGTCCTGGTGCTACCGGAGCGATGGCGGTGTTTCGTGTTGCGTTGGCGAGTCATGTCCTGCTTTCGATGCGGACACCGGGCACGAAATGGTGAGGTCGAGACTACCTGAGAAGATCCTGACCGAAGGCTCATCGAAGAATATTCCCGGAAGTCGCGACCCCGGAGTGCCCTGCGCCGTGATCGCGATGTCAGCCGGCCGGTGCACCGCGCAACCGCGCCAGTGCCTGACGGACCCGTTCGCCGTCGGACGTCGCCCAGAACGGCGGCATTGAGGCACGCAGGTAGTCGCCGTAGCGGGCGGTCGCCATACGTGAGTCCAGCACCGCGACCACCCCGCGGTCGTCGGCGCCGCGCAGCAGCCGCCCCGCGCCCTGGGCCAGCAGCAGCGCGGCGTGGCCGGCGGCGACGGTCATGAAACCGTTGCCGCCGCGCGCGGCCACCGCCCGCTGGCGGGCGGTCAGCAGCGGGTCGTCGGGACGTGGGAACGGGATCCGGTCGATGAGCACCAGCGACAGCGACGGCCCCGGTACGTCGACGCCCTGCCACAGCGACAGGGTGCCGAACAACGACGTCGCTTCGTCGGCGGCGAACTGCTCGACCAGTGCGCCGGTGGTGTCGTCGCCCTGGCACAGCACCGGGGTGTCCAGCCGGTCCCGCATCGCTTCGGCCGCCGCCCGGGCCGCCCGCATCGACGAAAACAATCCCAGGGTGCGCCCGCCGGCGGCCTCGATCAATTCGGCGATCTCGGTCAGTTGCTCGGCCGAGCCGGCACCGTCGCGGCCGGGTGGCGGCAGCTGTGCGGCGACGTAGAGGATGCCGGCCTTGGCGTGCTGGAACGGCGAACCCACATCCAGGCCCCGCCACCGTAGTTCGGTGTCTCCGCCGGCCAGGCCCCAGGCCGCCGCCATCGTGTCGAACGACCCCCCGACGGTCAGCGTCGCCGAGGTGAGCACCGTGGTCGAGCAGGCGAACAGGCGTTCGGCCAGCACCCCGGCCACCGTCAGCGGAGCCACCCGCAGCACCGGGCGCACCGTGCCGCGGTTGTCTTCGTGCGCCAGCCAGACCACGTCGGTGCGATCGGGGATGGCGGGTCCGAAGGAAGCCAGGGTCCGGTCAGCGGTGTCGGCGACCTCGGTCAGCGCCGCAACCGCCTCCCTGCGGGCGGCGGCCGCCTTGGGGTCGGCCGGGCTGACGTCGATCGCCGATCGGGCCGCGCCGGCGGCGTCGCGCAGGGCGGTCAGGTAGGTTGCCAACTCGTCGTCGAGAAAGTCGATGCGGCCGGGCATGCCGTCATGGATCGCCGAGGCGAAGGTGGCCGTGGCCGCCTCGAACCGCTGACCCAGTTCCGGTGAGACCAGCCGGGCGATCCGCCGCGACGCGGCACCCAGCGCGGCCGGTGTCAGCTCGCCGGTGGTCACCGAGGTCACCCGGTCGACCAACTCGTGCGCCTCGTCGATGACCAGCAGTCGGTGCTCCGGCAGCACGCCGATCTCGCCGATGGCGTCGATGGCCAGCAGTGCGTGGTTGGTGACGACGACGTCGACCTGGGCTGCCTGCGTGCGTGCCCGCTCGGCGAAGCACTCGGCGCCGAACGGGCAGCGGGCCGCGCCCAGGCATTCCCGTGCCGACACGCTGACCTGAGACCAAGACCCTTCCGGCACACCGGGTTTAAGGTCGTCGCGGTCACCGGAGGCCGTTGTCGACGCCCACGCCGTGAGCCGCTGCACGTCGCGGCCCAGGGCGCTGGCGGCGAACGGTTCGAAAAGTTCTTCCTGCGAGTCGGATTCGGGCTCGTCGCTTCCGCCGTGGATCTTGTTCAGGCACAAATAGTTCCGTCGACCCTTGAGTAGGGCGAAAGTCGGCCGGCGGGGTAGCGCGTCGGCGAGCGCGTCGGCCAGTCGGGGCAGGTCCCGATCGACCAGTTGGCGCTGCAGGGCGATTGTGGCGGTCGACACCACCACCGGACAGTCGTCGGAGACCGCGCGGGCGATCGCGGGCACCAGGTAGGCCAGCGATTTGCCGGTGCCGGTTCCGGCCTGCACCGCCAGGTGTTCGCCGGTCTCGAAGGCATCCGCCACCGCCTCGGCCATCTGCACCTGGCCGTCGCGCCGGGTGCCGCCGAGCGCAGCCACCGCGATGGCCAGTAGTTCGGGCACCGACGGGTCGGTCGGGGTTCGATCAGCCGTTTCAGGCATGTGGTGAGGTGCGCCGGTGGGCTCGTGCCGCGACATCGGTGCTGATGCCGGCACCAGCGGGGGTGACGCTGGTGGTCGGCGGCGTGGCGGCAATCGGCGTCATCGTCACCTGGCAGGAGCAGAGCCGCGCCGATCGGCGCATGCAATGGTAGCGGCGTGCGGCATGGGTCTTCGAGTCTACCTTCAGCGGTGACGACGGTCAGTGCCGATCGGGCTGGAAGATGTGCACGGTCGGGATCGCCGGCTCGCCGCGCGCCAGCTTCAGCCCCTCCCACGGCAGGCTCCCCAACCCGGATGCCGCCCGCAGCCGCGCGGCGGCCAGCGCGGTCACACCGGTGTCGGCCACCACGTCGCCGGCACGAACCAGCGGCACGGTCAGTTCCCGGTACGGGCCGGCGACCGCGGGCGGGTGGCCTGCGGGGTACACGACTTCCTCGATGATGGTGCCGCTCGGCAGCGCCGACCGCAGTGCCGCTTTGCGCCCGCCGCGCGACTGTTTGCGGGCGCTGCGTTTCTCCACCGGCCGGCCGTCCACCTCGACCAGTTTGTAAACGAAGCCCGCCGTCGGCGCCCCGGACCCGGTGACCAGCGCGGTGCCGACACCGTAGCTGTCCACCGGCGCCCCCCGCAGCCCGGCGATGGCGAACTCGTCGAGGTCGCCGGAGACCACGATGCGGGTTCGGGTCGCGTCGAGGCGGTCCAGCTGGCCACGGACCTGATGGGCCAGCATCGCCAGTTCTCCGGAGTCGATGCGCACCGCACCCAGGTCCGTGCCCGCCGCGGCGATGGCGTTCGCCACCCCGGTGGCGACATCGTAGGTGTCCACCAGCAGTGTGGTGCCCACACCCAGCGCGGCGACCTGGGCGCGGAAGGCGGCCGGTTCGTCAGATCCGTCGAAACCGGTATGCAACAGGGTGAACGCGTGGGCGCTGGTGCCCAGCGCCGGCACGCCGTAGCGGCACTGAGCCTCAAGATTGGACGAACCGGCGAACCCGGCGAGGTAGGCCGCCCGGGCGGCGGCGACCGCGGCCTGCTCGTGGGTGCGGCGCGAGCCCATCTCGATCAGCGGCCGGCCGTCGGCCGCGCTGACCATCCGGGCCGCGGCCGAGGCGATCGCGGTGTCGTGGTTGAAGATGGACAGTGCCAGCGTCTCCAGCAGGACGCATTCGGCGAAGCTGCCGTGCACGCTGAGCACCGGCGATCCGGCGAAATACAGTTCCCCCTCGGGGTAGCCGTCGACATCGCCGCGGAACCGGAAACCCCGGAGGTAATCCAGGGTCCCGGGGTCGAGGAACTCCGCCAGCAAAGCCAGCGCCGGATCGTCGAAACCGAACCGGGGCAGTGCCGCCAGGAAGCGACCGGTGCCGGCTACCACCCCGTAGCGCCGGCCCTCGGGCAGTCGGCGGGCGAACACCTCGAAGCTGGTCCGCCGCCCGGCGGTGCCATCGCGCAGCGCCGCGGCCAGCATCGTCAACTCGTACTTGTCGGTCAGCAGCCCGGTGCAGGCCGAGTCGGTCACGCCACCACGGTATCGGCCGGACTGTCGTCGCGGCTCGGTATTCTGGCAGGCATGGTCGCCTCAGCGTCGACGCCCACACCGGTGAAGCCGGGCACCACCGGTCAGCGTGCGAGTGCGCCGGTCGAGGTGGTCGACCGGCCCTGGGTCACCATCGTCTGGGACGACCCGATCAACCTGATGAGCTACGTCACCTATGTCTTCCAGAAGCTGTTCGGCTACAGCGAACCGCACGCCACCAAGTTGATGCTGCAGGTGCACAACGAGGGCAGGGCAGTGGTGTCGGCGGGCAGTCGGGAGTCCATGGAGGTCGACGTGTCCAAACTGCATGCCGCCGGGTTGTGGGCAACCCTGCAGCAGGACCGCTGACCGGTGCGCAAGTGGAAGCGGGTGGAGACCGGCGACGGCCCCCGGTTCCGGTCCGCGCTGGAAGCGCACGAAGCCGCGCTGCTCAAGAGCCTGGCCGGCTCCATCGTCAACATGCTCGACGCGCGGGAATCGTCCTCGCCGCCAGACGAACTCGAAGAGATCACCGGGATGAGGACCGGCAACACCGCACCACCCGACGATGCGACGCTGCGTCGGCTGCTGCCGGACTTCCACCGCCCCGACGGCCCCGGGCCGGATGGAGCGGTGGCCGCGGACAACCTCAACGCGGCGCTGCGCGGTCTGCATGAACCGGAGATCATCGACGCCAAACGTGCTGCGGCACAAGAATTACTGAATTCGATTCCGGAACAGGGCGGACGGTTCGAGCTGACCGGGGAGCAGGCGAACTCCTGGATTGCGGCGGTCAACGACGTCCGGCTGGCGCTGGGAACCATGCTCGAGATCGGCCCGAACGGGCCCGACCGGCTGCCCGCCGATCACCCGATGGCCGGCCGGTTCGGCGTGTACCAGTGGCTGACCGTCTTGCAGGAATACCTGGTCGTGGCGCTGATGGGACAGCTCCCGCGATGAGCGTGCAGGCGGGCTCGATCACCGACGTCGATGGCATCCTGGTGGGTCACCATCAACGCCTCGACCCGGACGCGACGCCCGGTGCCGGCTGGGCCACCGGGGTCACGGTGGTGCTGGCTCCACCCGGCACGGTCGGTGCCGTCGACGCCCGCGGTGGTGCGCCGGGCAGCCGGGAGACCGACCTGCTCGACCCGGCCAACAGTGTTCGCCACGTGGACGCGGTGGTGCTGGCCGGCGGCAGCGCCTACGGCTTGGCGGCCGCCGACGGCGTGATGAGCTGGCTGGAGGAGCAGGGCCGCGGCGTGGCGCTGGACGGCGGCGTGGTGCCGATCGTGCCGGCCGCGGTCATCTTCGACCTGCCGGTCGGCGGCTGGGACCGGCGGCCGACGGCGGAATTCGGTCACGCGGCGGCAAACACCGCGGCCACCGCCGGTACAACCGTCGCCGTCGGTACGGTCGGCGCCGGGGTCGGCGCGCGGGCGGGCCGGTTGAAGGGTGGGGTCGGAACCGCGTCGACCACCCTCGATCTGGATGGCGTCGTCGTGACTGTCGGGGCGCTGGTCGTGGTGAACTCCGTCGGCGAAGTCGTCGACCCGGCCACCGGGTTGCCGTGGCCGGCCTACCTGACCGAGGAGTTGGGGCTGACGTCACCGCCGGCCGACCAGCTGGCGGCATTCGCCCGACTGAAGGCCAAGCCCGGCCCGCTCAACACCACCATCGGGGCGGTCGCCACCGACGCGGCGCTCAGCCCGGCCGGCTGCCGGCGGGTGGCGATCGCCGCCCAGGACGGGCTGGCCCGTGCCATCCGGCCCGCGCACACCCCGATGGACGGCGATACCGTGTTCGCGCTGGCGACCGGGGCCGTCGAGGTTGATCCGGTGGCCGAGACGCCGGCCGCCCTGTCCCCGGAGACCGCACTGGTCACCGCCGTGGGCGCAGCGGCAGCCGACTGCCTGGCCCGTGCGGTGCTGGTCGGGGTGCTGTCCGCCGAGTCGGTGGCCGGAATACCGACCTACCGGGCCACGTTGCCGGGGGCATTCGCCGAAACCGCTGGGAGGTCGTGACGTGCTGGTGATTCGTGCCGACCTGGTCGACGCGATGGTCGCTCATGCCCGCGTCGACCACCCGGACGAGGCGTGCGGGGTGCTGGCCGGTCCGGACGGCTCCGACCGGCCCGAGCGGCACGTCCCGATGGTCAACGCGGAACGCTCGCCCACCTTCTACCGGTTCGACTCGGCCGAGCAGCTCAAAGTGTGGCGGGAGATGGATGCGGCCGACGAGGTGCCGGTCGTCATCTACCACTCGCATACCGCGACCGAGGCCTACCCCAGCCGCACCGACGTGGCGCTGGCCGCCGAACCCGACACGCACTACGTACTGGTGTCAACCCGCGATCCGGTCCACCACGAGCTGCGCAGCTACCGCATCATCGACGGCGTCGTCACCGAGGAACCCGTCACCATCGTTGAGGACTATGAAAGTAAGGAGTCGACGTGACTGTCACTGTCTCTGTCCCGACCATCCTGCGCCCGCACACCGGCGGGGAGAAGCACGTCGCGGCCAGCGGTGCCACGCTGGCAGCGGTGATCGAGGACCTGGAAGCCAACTACTCCGGGATCGCGCAGCGCCTGCTGCAGGACGGCAAGCTGCACCGGTTCGTCAACATCTACGTCAACGACGAGGATGTCCGGTTCTCCGGGGGGCTGGACACCGCGATCACCGACGGTGATTCGGTGACGATCCTGCCCGCGGTGGCGGGGGGGTAGATGACCCGCTACGACTCCCTGCTCGCGGCGTTAGGGCACACCCCACTGGTCGGTTTGCCGCGGTTGTCGCCGCGCTGGGATGACGGGCCCGACGGTCCGCACGTGCGGTTGTGGGCCAAGCTGGAGGACCGCAACCCGACCGGTTCGATCAAGGACCGCCCGGCCCTGCGGATGATCGAGCAGGCCGAGGCCGACGGGTTGCTGGCACCCGGAGCGACGATTCTGGAACCCACCAGCGGCAACACCGGCATCTCGCTGGCGATGGCGGCCCGGCTGAAGGGCTATCGGATGATCTGCGTGATGCCGGAGAACACCTCGATCGAGCGGCGCCAGATTCTGGAACTCTACGGCGCGCAGGTCATCTCGTCGGCGGCTGAGGGCGGCTCCAACACCGCGGTGGCCACCGCCAAACGACTGGCCGAGGAGAACCCCGACTGGGTGATGCTCTACCAGTACGGCAACCCGGCCAACACCGCCGCGCATTACCACGGCACCGGCCCGGAGTTGCTGGCCGATCTGCCCGAGATCACCCACTTCGTCGCGGGACTGGGCACCACCGGCACCCTGATGGGAACCGGGAAGTTCCTGCGCGAACACGTGCCGGGCGTGCAGGTCGTCGCCGCCGAACCCCGTTACGGCGAAGGCGTCTACGCGCTGCGCAACATCGATGAGGGCTTCGTGCCGGAACTGTACGACCCTGCGGTGTTGACCACCCGGTTCTCGGTGGGGTCGGCCGACGCGGTGCGGCGCACCCGGGAGCTGATCGACACCGAGGGCATCTTCGCCGGCATCTCCACCGGCGCGGTGCTGCATGCCGCGCTGGGTGTGGCCGCCAAGGCGCTCAAGGCCAACCAGCGTGCCGACATCGCGTTCGTTGTCGCCGACGCCGGCTGGAAGTACCTGTCCACCGGCGCCTATGCCGGCACCCTCGACGACGCCGAGGACGCGCTGGAGGGGCAGCTGTGGGCATGACCCGGCATCCCGCGATCACCGGGCCCGCCAAGCCGCCGACCTGGAAGGTCGGTGGAGCCACCATCGTCAGCTTCATCGCGCTGCTCTACCTCATCGAGCTCGTCGACCAACTGTCCGGCAACCGCCTGGACGGCAACGGCATCCGGCCGCTTCAGGCCGATGGCCTGGCCGGTGTCCTGTTCGCCCCGTTGCTGCACGCCAACTGGGCGCATCTGCTGGCCAACACCGGCCCGGCGCTGGTGCTGGGCTTCCTGGTGACGCTGGCCGGGCTGTCCCGGTTCCTGTGGGCCACCGCGATCGTGTGGGTCGGCGGCGGATTGGGCACCTGGCTGATCGGTGACGTCGGCTCGTCCTGCGGACAAACCGATCACATCGGTGCTTCCGGCCTGATCTTCGGCTGGTTGACCTTCCTGATCGTGTTCGGCTTCTTCACCCGCGCCTTCTGGCAGATCGTGGTCGGGCTGGTCGTGCTGTTCTGCTACGGCGGGATCCTCTGGGGTGCGTTGCCGGTGCTCAACATCTGCGGCGGGGTGTCCTGGCAGGGTCATCTGTGCGGAGCACTGGCCGGGGTGCTGGCCGCCTACCTGCTGTCCGGACCGGAACGCAAAACCCGGGCCGAACGCAAGGCCCGGGCCGCATGAGGTCGGCTCTCCCCGAATCCGAGGCGCCCGTCGGGGTGTTCGACTCCGGTGTCGGGGGACTGACCGTCGCGCGCGCGATCATCGACCAACTGCCCGACGAGGACATCATCTATGTCGGTGACACCGGCAACGGCCCGTACGGTCCGCTGCCCATCCCGGAGATCCGTGAGCATGCGCTGGCCATCGGTGACGATCTGGTCGGCCGCGGCGTCAAGGCACTGGTGATCGCCTGCAACTCGGCGTCGTCGGCGTGCCTGCGCGATGCCCGGGAACGCTACGACGTGCCGGTCGTCGAGGTGATCCTTCCGGCGGTGCGCCGCGCGGTCGCCGCCACCCGCAACGGCCGTATCGGAGTGATCGGCACGCAGGCCACCATCGCCAGCCACGCCTACCAGGACGCGTTCGCCGCTGCCCGGGACACCGAGATCACCGCGGTGGCCTGCCCTCGGTTCGTCGATTTCGTCGAACGCGGCATCACCAGCGGCCGCCAGGTGCTCGGCTTGGCCGAGGGTTACCTGGAGCCGCTGCAGCGAGCCGGGGTGGACACCCTGGTGCTGGGCTGCACCCACTACCCGCTGATGTCCGGGCTGATCCAGTTGGCGGTGGGGGCGGAGGTGACGCTGGTGTCCAGTGCCGAGGAGACCGCCAAGGAGTTGGTGCGGGTGCTCACCGAGCTGGACCTGCTGCGTCCGCACCCCGATGATTCCGACGCCGGCCGACCATCCCGGGTGTTCGAAGCCACCGGCGACCCGGAGGCATTCGCGAACCTCGCCACCCGGTTCCTGGGGCCCGCTCTCACCGGCGTCCAACCGGTGCGCAAGCACACCTCGGCGCACACCCAGCCGCGTTAACCAACCGTGTCGTACTCATTCGGCTAACGGACATGGCACAGTAGGGGTCGTGCGATTGACCGTGCTTGGCTGCTCCGGCAGTGTGGCGGGCCCGGATTCGCCGGCATCGGGTTATCTGCTGCAGGCGCCGGACACACCACCGCTGGTCATCGACTTCGGGCCGGGTGTGCTGGGCACGCTGCAGCTGCACGCCGACCCCGGGTCGGTGCACGTGTTGTTGTCGCACCTGCATGCCGACCACTGCCTGGATCTGCCCGGGCTGTTCGTGTGGCGGCGCTATCACCCGTCGGTGGAGACCGCGCCGTTCGACAAGGGGGTCCTGTACGGGCCGAGCGACACCTGGTCGCGGCTGGGTGCGGCATCGTCGCCGTTCGGCGGGGAGATCGATGACTGTACCGACATCTTCGAGGTGCGGCACTGGGTCGCCGACGAGCCGGTGTCGATCGGGACTCTCACCGTGGTGCCGAAGGCGGTCTGTCATCCGACCGAGTCGTACGGCCTGCGGATCGCCGATCCCTCCGGTGCGCTGCTGGCCTACAGCGGCGACACCGGCTACTGCGACTCGGTGATCGAGCTGGCCCGCGGCGCCGACATCTTCTTGTGTGAGGCGTCGTGGACCCATGCCGCCGACCGGCCCCGCAACCTGCATCTCTCCGGTACCGACGCCGGACGTATCGCCGCGGCTGCCGGCGTGCGCGAGCTGCTGCTCACCCACATCCCGCCATGGACTTCCGCTGAGGCCGTGATCCGCGAGGCCAAGGCCGAGTTCAACGGCTCGGTGCGGGCGGTGGTGTGCGGCGAGGTGCTCGACGTCCGGCGGGCGTAATCCAGCCCGATCCGGGTTGGCCTAGGGTGACGAGTGTGTCCAAACGAGAAGACGGCCGGCTCGACGACGAACTGCGCCCCGTGGTTATCACCCGCGGTTTCACCTCGAACCCGGCCGGCTCGGTGCTGGTGGAATTCGGCCAGACCAGGGTGATGTGCACGGCCAGCGTCACCGAGGGCGTGCCGCGCTGGCGGAAGGGATCCGGGCGGGGCTGGCTGACCGCGGAGTACGCCATGCTGCCGGCGGCCACCCACACCCGCTCGGACCGGGAGTCGGTCAAGGGCCGGCTGGGTGGGCGCACCCAGGAGATCAGCCGGCTGGTCGGCCGGTCCCTGCGGGCCTGCATCGACCTGGCGGCGCTGGGGGAGAACACCATCGCCGTCGACTGCGACGTGTTGCAGGCCGATGGCGGCACCCGGACCGCCGCGATCACCGGCGCCTATGTGGCACTGGCGGATGCGGTCACCTACCTGGCCGCCGCCGGCAAGCTGTCGGACCCGCGGCCGCTGTCGTGCGCGATCGCCGCGGTGAGCGTCGGGGTGGTCGACGGCCGGATCCGGGTCGACCTGCCCTACACCGAGGATTCCCGCGCGGAGGTCGACATGAACGTCGTCGCCACCGACACCGGAACCCTGGTGGAGGTTCAGGGCACCGGCGAGGGCGCGACGTTCCCGCGGTCCACCCTGGACAAGCTGCTCGACGCCGCGCTGGGGGCCTGCGACAAGCTGTTCGCGGTGCAGCACGAGGCGCTGGCGCTGCCCTACCCGGGGGTGTTGCCCGCGGGGCCGCAGCCGAAGAAGGCGTTCGGCGCTGACTGAGCTGCTGGTTGCCAGCCGCAACCCCAAGAAGCTGGCCGAGCTGCGCCGGGTGCTCGACGCCGCCGGGGTGGCGGGGTTGACGCTGAGGTCGCTGGCCGATGTCGAGGCGTACGACGAGGCGCCCGAGACCGCGGCGACGTTCGAGGACAACGCACTGGCCAAGGCGCGTGACGGCTTCGCCGCGACCGGATTGCCCTGCGTCGCCGACGATTCCGGGCTGACGGTGGCGGCACTGAACGGGATGCCCGGGGTGCTGTCGGCGCGCTGGGCCGGCGTCCACGGCGACGACGCCGCCAACACCGCGCTGCTGCTGGCCCAGTTGTGCGACGTGCCCGACGCCCGGCGCGGCGCGGCGTTCGTGTCGGCCTGCGCGCTGGTCTGGGGGTCGGGGCGCGAGACCGTGGTGCGCGGCGAGTGGCCGGGCGCGATCGCCGGTGCGCCGCGCGGCGACGGCGGGTTCGGCTACGACCCGGTCTTCGTCCCGGACGGGGACACCCGCACCGCGGCGCAGCTCACCCCGGTCGAGAAGGACGCCGCATCGCACCGCGGCCGGGCGCTGACGCTGCTGCTACCGGCGCTGCGGGAGCTTGCCGGCTGAGCCGATATCCCACCCGAGGGTGAAGTCGTGCCGCAGCACCAGGTCGACGAGGACGTCGTCACGGCCGGTGAGCGGCCAGGACCGGGCGGTCAACCCGCAGGTTCCGAAGAACGCGACGTTGACCGACTCCTCCGGTGTGGTGCGCGACCGGTACATGATGCCGTCGAGGTCGGGCCACCACCGCCGGGCGGCATCGGCCAGTCGATGGCAGGTGGCCCGGACATCGGCGTGCTGGCCGGTGCTGATCTGGTCGTCGACGTCGAGCGCGTCGAGGTTGGCCTGGGTGCGCAGGTCCAGGACGCGCAGGTGGGCAGCGGCGACCAACCGGACCAGGTGGTGGCCGGCATGGTCGGCCGGGATCACCAGGCCGGTAGCCCGGTAGCGCTCCCGAAATGCCCCCGCCGGCGTCGTCGCCGCGTAGCGGGTGCGGAACGCGCCCGATGCCGGGTCGAACCGGAATCGGGGCTCGGTGAAGCCCGCCCGGGCCCATTCGGTGGCTGCGTCCGCTTCGACCCGCCAGAGTCCGGTGCCGGCGTTGAGGCGCCGGCGGCGCAGACCGGCCGGCCGGACGCCGGGCAGCGGCGGCCGGTAGCCGGCGGGAAGTTCAGGCACCTACCGCAGTGAGCATCCGCCAGGCGTCGTCGGCGGTCTCGGGCCGGCGCAGCGCCTCGGCGATCGAGTGGCCGCCCAGTTCCGAGTGGGTGATCCGCATGACGCGGTCGGCCGCTACCGGATCGGCAGTGAAGCGGGTCAGCAGTTGCAGAATTCTGGGCAGGTCCAGCCGCAGTCGGTCGGTGTCGAACTGCCAGGCGGGAAACCACGTCTGGTTGCCGACGGCGGTGCCGAGCAGCTTGCCCCGGGTGCGAAGGCGATGCACGGCCTGCGGTGAGCCCAGGCCCAGCAGTCGCTGGACGGCCGGGGTGGGCAGGGTGCCGTCGACGAACCCGCGGACCAGGGCGGTGTGCCGGTGTTCGTTGAGTTCACCGGCCGCCGCCCGCTCCAGGGTGCCCCGCGGCGCGGTCGGTGCTGCGATGAGCGCGTCGAGCAGGCGGGCGAATTCCGCGTCGTCGCGAACGCGTGACTCGACCTTGCGGACCAGCGTGGCGACGGTGGTGGACATGGCAGACATCTACCCGTCGTGCAGGTTGATCGAAACAATCAAAACAGGGTGGCTAGAGGCCGAACTGCGTCGTGACGTTCCGGGTCTGGAAGTGCTCGACGACGATGCCCAGCAGCGGGATGGTGCCGGCCAGCAGGATCCCGACAGTCTTGCCGAGCGGCCAGCGCACCTTGATCGCCAGATCGAAGGTGACCAGCACGTAGACGAAGTAGAAGAACCCGTGGGCGGGGGGAATCCAGGCGATCGGCCAGTCGACCTCGACCCAGTATTTCAGGACCATCTCCAGGCAGAGCAGGATGAGCCAGACCCCGACCACCCAGGCCATCACGCGGTAGCGCAGCAGCGCCGCTGAGATCTTGTCGGCGGGAGCGGCGCCGGCCGGTCGCTGCGTCTGGGGTGCGGTCATGCGGTGTTCCTGTTCTGTCGGTCGCTCTTGGCGAGTTCGGCCAGGTAGGCGTTGTACTCCCGCAACGTGGCGTCGTCGGCGGGCGGGACGGCGGCGGCCGGGGGCTCGGGCAGCAGCCCGGCCGGTATCTCGGTCACCGTATCGCCGCGGTGCAGCTCCGGCGGCGCTTCCTCGTAGCGCACGAACTTGCGGTACGCGTAGACGCAGAACCCGGCGAACATCGGCCACTGCAGCGCGTAGCCCAGGTTCTGGACGTCCCCGCCGGCCTGCTGGAATCTGGTCCACTGCCACCAGCCCAGCGCCAGGCAGCCGCAGGTGGCGGCGATCACCAGCACGATCAGTGCCGGTCTGCGACGCCGGGTGGTGGACACGCCTCGACCGTACCGCGTCACCTCCTGGGGCCGACGAACTCGCCGCGGATGAATTCTTCGGTGGCCGCTGCGACGAGTGCTTCCTGCCACGGCTCCAGACGGATCGTCCGGTGGTGCTTCCTTCCGGGACCGTGCTGCCGGAACAGGCACGCCCGGTGCGGGGGTCCCGTTCTGTCGTGAAATCGCGTGGTCGTTGACACCGACAGCGATGGGTCGCTGGGCGGCGTCGAACTATTCTGCGCACCGGATGGCCCCCCACTCTCGTGATAGCCGTCAAAGTAGCCTGCGCCACTGACAGATTCGTGGCCCGGCCGAAGCGGTACTATCGGTGATCTTGCGGGCGTGGCGAAATGGAATACGCGCGGTCTTTAGGTGTCCGTGCTCGAAAGAGCGTGAGGGTTCGAGTCCCTTCGCCCGCACAATTGGTGCTCAATTGGCGCCGGTTGCGGCGCGCGGCCGGCTCAGCCGTCCAGCCGGCTGAATCCGTCCCGGCGGTACAGCTCCACACACGCGGTGCGGCGGATCTTGCCGCTGGTCGTGATCGGAATCGAGCCCGGCGAGACCAGCACCAGGTCGCCGACGTTCAGGCCGTGCGCGTGGGAGATCGCGGCGGTGACTCCGCCCCTGACCCGGTCGAGTCGGTGTGCCGTCTCGTCGGCGGAACCGGCCGGCTTCTTGAGCTCGATGACGGCGACCAGTTTCTCGGTGCCGTCGACCGGGACCGATATCGCCGCCACCCGGCCGCCGGTGATCTCCTGGACCGTTGCCTCGATGTCCTCGGGATAGTGGTTGCGCCCATGGATGATCAGCAGATCCTTGATACGGCCGACGATGAACAGCTCGCCGTCGAAGACGAAGCCCTGGTCGCCGGTTCTCAGCCAGGGCCCCGCCGGCGTGCCCGGCGACGGTTCGAGCAGCGTCGCGCCGAAACAGCGCTGCTCCTCCGCCGGCCTGTCCCAGTAGCCGTCGGCGATGTTGGCGCCGTGGGTCCAGATCTCGCCGACCCGGCCGGTCGGGCACTCACGGTGCGTGTCGGGGTCGATGATGCGCAGCGTGGGCGATTGCGGCACTTGGTATTTGACCAGAGCCGTGCCGGTTCCGGCCGCGCACCGCCGAGCCCGGCCCGCGCCCAGTTCGGCGACGTCGAAGCGAACCGCGGGCGATGACTCGCTCCAGCGGCCCGCCGCCACGAAGACGGTCGCCTCCGCCAGTCCGTATGCCGGGCGCACCATGTGGTCCCGGAGATGGAAGTGGGCGAACCGATCCACGAAGCGTCGTGCGGTGGCTGCTTCGACGCGCTCGGAGCCGTTGATGATGCCCAGCACCTCGCCGAGGTCGAGCCCGGACAGGTCGGCGTCGGTGGTCTTGCGGGCGGCCAGGTCGAAGGCGAAGTTCGGCGCCGCCGACCACGCATGCGGGTTGCCGGCCAGTGCCTGCAGCCATCTGGCGGGCCGCTCCAGGAACGCGATCGGACTGGTCAGCTCGGCGTGGTAGCCGCCCAGGATCGGCATGCACACGCCCAGGACCAAACCCATGTCGTGGTGGAACGGCAACCACGAGACGACCGTGAGATTCGGGACCTTGATGTGGAAGTCGGTGAAGAAGCCGCGCATCAGCTGATCGAAATTCGCCTGCAGGTTGCGGTGCGAGATCATGGCTCCGGTCGGCACCCGCGTCGAACCCGAGCTGTACTGCAAGTAGGCCGTGCGGGGGAGATCGACTGCCGGAGAGTCGGTTCCGTCATCGCCGTCCAGGCTCATCGCATCGACTGCGATGAGCTTCGGCACCGTGGTCAAGCGGGCCTGGTCGATGTATTCGGCGATGTCGCCCGAGACCGCCGACGTGGTCAGCACAACCGACGGCGATGTGTCGGCAAGGACCGCGCTCACCCGCTCGTGACTGGAACCGCGGTGCGGCAGTGGCAGCGGAACCGCGATCAGCCCGGCCTGCATGGATCCCAGGAACGCGATGACGTAATCGAGGGACTGCGGGGCCAGGATCACCGCCCGGTCCCCGGCCGCACCGTGAAAGCGGAGTTCACGGGCCAGGTTGATGGTGCGGCGGGACAGTTGCGACCAGGTGAGGCTCTTCCGGACACCGGCGGGGTCGACCTGGTAGTCGGTGAAGGTGAACGCGGTGTCCTGCGGTCGCAGTCGGGCGCGTGCGTGCAGCATCGACAGCATCGATGACCCGGGCATGGGCGTCACGTTACGTCGGTGCTCATTCTCTGCAGCGGCCGCTTCACGGTCTGCGGTCAGCCGTGGCGCCGGACAGCACGGACATGGCGCCGGAGAGAATCTGCGACACCGGGTCGGCACCGCCGCCGAAGGTGGCCTGGGTGGCCGGTGCCGTGACGGCCGCGGGATCGAAGCCGTGCACCGGGTCGACCTGGACCGGGGCGGTCGCCGGATCGTCGTTGCGCGAATAGCCGGCGTTCACCCGCGGCAGCAGTATCGCGTCCAGCCGATTCAGGGTGTCCTCCGGGATGCCGAGGTAAGCCAGCGGCATGACCAGCGGAAGGTGCTTCTCGGGGATCAGATACGTCGTCGTCGTCGCGCCGGTGGAGTTCACCGTCGAGCGGATGTTCTGCGGCGGCACCATGCCCGGGTTGGTGAAGGCAACCGCGGTGTGACCGGTGGCCAGGCCCATCAGGGTGTTGGCGAGGGCAAACAGGTTGTCCGGCCGGTCCGGGAAATCGGCGATCGAATCATATGCGGAGACAAAGACTTTCGTGTCGTACTGGCTGTCTACCGGTGCGGGTATCCGATAGTCCAGGGCCGGAACGACGGACCCGACCGGGAACATGGCGGTCAGGAAGCTCTGGCCGAACGCGTGCCGCGCGATCGGATCGCCGAAGGTGGCGAAGTTCAGGGTGCCCGGTGGCGGGGCGGTCGGGTCGGCCGCCAGCCGGGCCTGCACGGCGTCCAGCACCAGCGAACCCTCGGACAGGCCGATCGCGGTGCCGGGGCCACCCGCGCGGATCGCCCACTCCAGGTTGCCGGCGCCCTCGTCGACCGATTCGCCGACGCTGGGACCGTCGACCCCGAGGCCCGGAAAGAGTGCGTCGAGCCGGCCGATGCCCGGGAAGAGCCGTTCCAGCACGTGGCCCTGGACCTGCCCGGCCGGGTACGGAACGATCTGGCGTTTCAGGCCGGGGAACCATTCGGCGCCCTCGCGACGGATGTACTCGTCGTAGGGAATGCCCAGCACGTGGGCACCGCCGAGGGCGTAGGCGGTCTGATCGGCCGGCGTCCCCCCGGACTGGGTGTCGTCGGCCGCGGCCAGGCCGCTTCCGAAACACCCACTGCTTCCGACCGTCACCAGCGCGGTGACTCCGGCGAGGAGTTTCTTCATCACTACCCCTGCCCGCTTGGCTTCGTCATGTAGTTTCACACACCTCTGGGGTGCGCGTGAACCGCCGCGACCCCGGTTGTGACGGCCACCAGTACGACCGTCCGGCCAGCACCGCGATCGCCGGGACCGTGATGGTGCGCACCACGAAGGTGTCCAGCAGGATTCCGACACCGATCACGAAGCCGCCCTGGACCACGGTACCGATGCTGGAGAACAACAGGCCGAACATCGACGCGGCGAAGATCAGGCCCGCCGCGGTGATCACCCCGCCGGTTGAACCCAGGGTGCGGATGACGCCGGAGCGCATGCTGTGCGGCGACTCGTCGCGCAGTCGGGATACCAGCAGCATGTTGTAGTCGGCCCCCACCGCGACCAGCACCACGAACGCCAGCGGGGGCACGCTCCAATGCAGTTGCTGGCCCAATAGGAATTGAAATACAAGTACCCCGATGCCGACCGCCGACAGATACGAAACCACCACGGAGGCAACCAGATACAGCGGCGCGATGATGGAACGCAGCAGGGTGACCAAGGTCAGCAGCACCACCAGCAGCGTCGCGATGATGATGAACGCGATGTCGTGCTGGTAGTAGTCCCTGGTGTCGCGGAGGATCACGGGGTAACCGGCCATCGACACGGTGGCGTCCGCCAATTCGGTGTTGGGCTGGGCTGCCCGCGCGGTGGCGGCGATCGCGTCGACCTGGTCCATGGCTTGTGTGCTGAACGGATTGAGTTCGGTCTGAACCAGGTAGCGCACCGAGTGGCCGTCCGGTGAGACGAACAGTTCGGCGGCCTTGGTGAACTCATCGAGGTGCAGGAGTTGGTCCGGCAGGTTCAGCCCGGCCATCGTCGGCTGTGCAGCGTCGTTCTTCAGCGTCAACAGGAATACCGCTGCCGCGTCGAGTCCGGTGCCCATCGCCTTGACCTGGTCGACCAGTTCGGCGACGGCGTCGGCCACCTGGCGACTGCCGTCGGCGAATCGGTCGGCGCCGTCCTGCAGGTTGTTCAGGTTGGCCTGCAGACCGCCCGGCTGGTCCATGCCCAGGGACTGCATCACCCGGGTGAGGTTGGTGACGGCACGGTTGACCCGTTCCATCGACGCGTTCAGCGCCTGTTTGTCCGGGGGCGACTGCAGCTGTGTGGCCAGGTCGCTGATCGCATCGAGGTCTTCTCGACCACCCGGGCCGACCAGTCGTTCGAACTCCCAGCGGGTGGCGCTGCAGGATTCGTTGAGGTCGCAGATCGGGTTGCCCTGCAGCGCGGCCAGCACCGGGCCTATCCAGGCGAACATGTTCTTGCCGGCGGTGAAGTTCCAGCCCATGGTGTTGCTGAGCGCGTTGACGTGGTCGACGAGTTTGGCGGCGGTGTCGACCTGCTGGACCAGGGTGTCCCCGCCGTGCTGATCCCGCATCGCCGAGAAGGAGTCGATCAGTTCCTGTGCGCTGCCGGCGAACCGGCTGACTTGGCCGCGCAGGTCGCCGAGGCGCTCGGCCAGCGTGCCGGATCCGTCGACCAGCCGGTTGAGGTCACCGGTGCGGCCGGCGATCAGGTTGGATCCGTCCGCCAGGAAGGCGCCGATGGCACCCGCCTGGTAGGTGGCCCGGAATTCCTTCGGCACCGCTCCGGTGGGCCGGGTGATGCCGCTGACCGCGGCGACGTTCGGCAACTGACTGACGCGCTGGGCCAGCTGCTCCAGGTCCGCGAGAGCCTGCGGTGTGCGCAGGTCGTGCGGAGACTGGACCAGGATGTATTCCGGAATCGACTGATTCACCGGGAAATGGCGATCCAGCGCGGCATAGCCGACCGAACTCGGAGCGGAAGGCCGCAGTGCCCGGCGATCGTCGTAGTTGTAGCGCACGAATGCCACCGAGCCGGCCAGGATGATCAGGACAAGCGCGCTGGCGACCAGATGCAGCCTCGGCCGGCGCACGATGCGGATGCCCGAACGCCGCCAGAACCGGGCGGTCAGCTCGCGCCGGGGCTTGACCCAGCCGCGCGGCCCCGCCAGCACCAGAATCGCCGGCAGCAACGTCACCGCCGCCGAAAACGCCACCCCGATCCCGATCGCCGCCGACACCCCGACCGTCTTGAACACCCCCATGCGGGCGAAGCCGATCACCAGAAAGGTGATTCCCACGGTCACGGCGGATGCGGCGATCACCTTCCCGATCGACGTCATCGCGCCTTTGACGGCCCGGTCGGAGTCCGCTCCCGACCGCAGCCGGTCGTGATAGCGGCTGATCAGAAAGACCGCGTAATCCGTTCCGGCGCCGGCCATTATCGCGCTCAGGAACACGATGGACTGGTTCGAGACGCCCCAGCCGGTCAGTTGCGAGTAGCCGGCCACCAGCGCCTGCGCGATCACCAGGGATATCCCGATCACCAGCAGCGGCAGCAGCATGGTGATCGGGTTGCGGTAGACCACCAGCAGGACGAGCAGCACCAGCACCGCGATCGCCAACTCGATCGGCAGCCGATCGTGATCGCCGGCGACGGTCAGGTCGGCGACGGTGGCCGCGGGGCCGGTCAGGTGCATGGTCAGGGGTGTTCCGGTCGGGTTGTGTTCCAGGGTGCGTTCGACGATCTCGCGGACGTGGTTGAAGGCCGCGTAGGACCGTGGCGTGCCCAACTCGCCCGCCAGGCCGACCGGCAGCACCCAGGCTTTGTTGTCTTGGCTGGTCACCAGGGAACGCAGCGGCGGCGTGGCGATGAAGTCCTGCAACATCACCACGTCCAGGGTGTCCCGGCGCAGGGCGTCGACCAGCTTGCGGTAGGCGGCCTCGTCGGCGGGTGAGAGCCCGTCTTCGTCGGTCAGCACCACCAGCAGCAGGTCGTCGGAGCCCGATTCATCGAACGCCTGGCTCATCTTCGCGGCCGCGACAACAGACGGTGCGTCGCTGGGCAGGATGGCCAGCGGATGCTGCTGCGCCATCGCGGTGAGGGAGGGGAACGTCCACGGCAGCGCGACGGCGACCGCGACCCAGATCGCAACCACCAACCAGGGCCACCGCACCACGAGATCGGCTAGCCGTCGCATATCTCCCGCCGCTCCACGCTAGGCGACGCGTCCCCAGTTCCCGCTGTCGGCGACCCGCATGCAGACCGAACGCATCGCCTCCAGATAGCGGGAAACCGACTTGCGGGCAACCGGGTTGTCGGGATGCATGATCGCCATCGCGGTGCCCTCCCCGTACCGGAACAGGTAGATCGTCAGTTGGTATGAGTATCGGCCGTCGGGATAGATCCCGATGTTGTTCGCCAGACCCATGTCGGCGGCGGCAAGAACGGCGTTGAGCGGGGCGGCCCCGCCGTGCAGGAAGTTCGACACCGGAAAGTTCGGCCGCGGCCAGCTCAACCACGGAGCCAACTCCAATACCCGGTAGTACGGTACCTTCGCCAGGTCCAGCGCCGAATCGAATGACGTCTGCGCCGCCCATGCCGCGTCGCGGAACGAGGCCGCCGCTATCGGCACGGTGATCGGGATCAGGCCGGTGAACCAGCCCTGCGTCATGAAGTTGTCGGCGGCGGTACGGGAATCCCGGGGAGTCAGCCCGTAATAGGTGAGGGCGCCGGTGAATTCATGTTCCACCAGTGCCTGGCAGGCGAACAGGCCGCCGACGAATCGGGCGCCGGCCGCCGCGCAGGCTGTTTCGAACCGCTGGGTCTGCGCCGCGTTCATCAGGGTTTCCGAGGCCATGTCGCTGCTGGTCGACGCCGACGGGTTGCCCAGCGGGAGTGGGAACTCAGGCAGGCCGCCGTTGTTGTTCTCGGCGTAGTCGATCCAGGTGCGGACCCCGGGGGAATCCGTGGTCAGCGCCGACGTGTATTCGCGCTCGCGCACACAGAAATCGTCGAAGCTGCCGGCGCTGGGCAGGGCGAGGGGCTGGCCGCCTCCGCTCAGCGCCGTGTACATGCCGTTGGCTTCCAGCATCGTCGTGCCGATCAGCGTCGCGTCGCCGTGGACGTGGTCCATGGCGGCGAAGAAGGTGAAGTGATCGTCGCTTTGGATGATCCCGAACGTGAAACAACCCCAGTCCAACGGACTCGGTATGGCAACCACGTGGGCGCGTATCTCATCGGCCGTCAGGTGGCCGTGGTCGACCGGCGCGAACTCGATGTCCGCCGGATCGGCGATGGTGTGCCTGACGAACCCGCCGTCGCCGGTGTGTTCGAACCAGCTGCGGAAGGTGTCGTGCCTGCGCAGGTATGCGTTGAGCGCGTGATCCATGGCGGAGATGTCGCACCGGCCGGGCACTTCGCAGCTGGCGATGATCTGGCGGGAGAAATTCAGGCCGGCCGCCGTCCGGGCGCAGTAATTACGCAGGTGCTGGCCCTGCATGTAACTGACCGGCACCGCACTGACGGGCGCCTGCCGAGCCTTGTCGGCGGCGGTCGGCGTCGGGTGCCAGGAGGTCACCGAGCCCGGGGTCAACGTCCATTCATCGAGCGTGCCGACAGTGATTGCTCCGATGCGCAAGGCTTCCGCCTCCTTGGCTTGAACGGCTCGGGCCACGCTGGCAGCGGGGTCAGGATATCCGGCCCGGCGGGGGCGCGCAGGCGACTGGACCCACCTGGCCGCACCGGGCGGAACCCTTCCCATGCTGGCACGACCGTTGCGGAACGTGTTGTCGGCAGTGGTCTCTATTGTGTGAGCTGGGCGCCCGCACGGGCCCGGGCCGGCAACGTCGACCCGACGGCAGACCCTCGGGCCCCTTGCGATATTTCCGATATGTCGGAAATATGTACCATAACATGGCCAGGCTGGGAAGGTTTTGTCTGGCCGGGAAATGGGAGAACGACGTGGCGGCTCTCGAAGCTCTGCAGGACTCGGCACCGACTTTTGCGATTGTCGGCTATGCGGCCCGTCTCCCGGGCGCCGCCGACGCCGACGAATACTGGCAGCTGCTGCGACAGGGCCGGGAAGCGATATCGGAGGTGCCCGCGGATCGCTGGGATGCCGACGAATTCTTCGATCCGCAGGCCGGGGCGCCCGGGAAGGTGGTGACCCGGCGCGCGGGTTTCGTCGATGACGTGACCGGATTCGACGCGCCGTTCTTCGGTGTCTCGACGCGCGAGGCCAGGTTGCTGGACCCGCAGCACCGGCTGCTGCTGGAGACGGCGTGGCGGGCGGTGGAACACTCGGGCACCGCCCCGACGGCTCTGGCGAACACCGACACCGGCGTGTTCGTCGGTCTGTCGACCCACGACTACCTGGGGATGGCGTCCGACGAGCTGACTTATCCCGAGATCGAAGCCTATATGGCAACCGGGACCTCCAATGCCGCCGCGGCGGGCCGGATCAGCCACCGGCTGGGCCTGCGGGGCCCGTCGGTCGCCGTCGACACCGCCTGCAGCTCGTCGCTGGTGGCGGTCCATCAGGCGTGCCAGGCGTTGCGCCTGGGCGAATGCGACCTCGCACTGGCCGGCGGCGCCAACGTCCTGCTCACCCCGGCGACCATGATCACCTTTTCGCAGGCGCACATGCTCGCGCCCGACGGCCGGTGCAAGACCTTCGACGCGGCCGCCGACGGTTATGTGCGCGGCGAGGGCTGTGGCGTCATCGTCATCAAGCGACTGGCGGACGCACTCGAAGCCGGCGACCGAATCCGGGCCGTCATCCGCGGCAGCGCGATCAACCAGGACGGCGCATCGGGGGGGTTGACGGTGCCGAACGGCGTGGCCCAGCAGCGGGTCATCACCGAGGCGCTCAGGGGAGCCGGCATCGTCCCCGCCGACGTCGGATACCTGGAGGCGCACGGGACCGGGACGTCGCTGGGCGATCCGATCGAGGTGCAGGCCGCAGGGGCCGTCTACGGCGCCGGCCGCGACGCGAGCCGGCCGCTGCTGATCGGGTCGGCGAAGACCAACATCGGACATCTGGAAGCGGCGGCGGGAATCGCGGGGATCATCAAGGTGGTGCTGTCGCTCGAGCACGGGGTGCTGCCGCAACACCTGAACTTCCACAACCCGTCGCCGCACATTCCGTGGGACCGGCTTGCGGTGCGGGTGGTGCGGGAGGCCACGGCATGGGAGCGTGGGGATCGGCGCCGCATCGCCGGGGTCAGCTCCTTCGGGTTCGCCGGCACCAACGCGCACGTCATCCTCGAAGAAGCGCCCGGTGCACCGGTTCCGGCCGAACCTGCCGGAGACGAACGGCTCGGCATTCTGCCACTGTCGGCGCGGACGCCCGCGGCACTGACGCAGCTCGCCGGCCGATACCGCAGCTGGCTGGCCGCGCACCCGGAGGCCACGTGGGCCGACGTGTGCTTCACCGCCGGCGTGGGGCGAGCGCACCTGGAGCACCGGGCCGCGCTGGTGGCCGACTCGACGGGCTCCGTCGGTGAGTTGCTCGCGGCGCTTGCCGACGACCGCCCGGCGCCCGGCCTGGTGCGCGGGGTATCCGATGGCGCGCCGAAAACGGCGTGGCTGTTCACCGGGCAGGGCAGTCAGTACCCGGGTATGGCCCGCGAACTGTTCGACACCGAGCCGGTCTTCGCCCAGACCCTGACCCGCTGCGCGGACGCGGTGTCCGGTGTACTCGAAAGGCCGCTGCTGGACGTCGTTTTCGACACCGACGATCCGGACGGTGCGGAGGCGCTGCGGCAGACCTGCTACGCCCAGCCCGCCTTGTTCGCCGTGGAGATGGGCTTGGCCCGGCTCTGGCAGTCGTGGGGTTTCGAGCCCGACGTGGTTCTCGGCCACAGCGTCGGCCAGTACGCCGCGGCCTGCGTCGCGGGTGTGTTCGGCCTGGGGGACGGCGCGCTGCTGATGGCCGAGCGCGGGCGGCTCTTCGGCAGTCTGCCGGCGGGCGGCCGGATGGTGGCGGTGTTCACCGCCGCCGATCGCGTCGAACGCCTGGCCGGCGAGTTTCCGGCGCTGTCGGTTGCCGCCTACAACGGCGCCAACACCGTGCTGTCGGGTCCGGCACCGGATCTGGGCCGGGCCGTGACCGGGCTGGAAGCCGACGGCATCCGGTGCGATTGGCTGGACACCAGTCATGCCTTCCACTCGGCGTTGCTGGATCCGATCCTCGATGAGTTCCAGGATTGCGCCGATCGACTGAATTACCATACGCCGCAACGGGTCTTGATCTGCAACCGCACCGGCTCCGCGATCGGAAGGAGCGCGAGGCTCGATGGCGGTTACTGGCGCCGGCACGCCCGGCAGCCGGTGGAATTCGCCAAGAGCGTGCGCACCCTGGCCGATCTGGGTTGCCGGGTGCTGCTCGAGATCGGCCCGCAACCGGTGCTCACCGCGGCGGCCCTGCGAGCCTGGCCCGACCCGGCCACCGCGCCGCGGGCCATCGCGTCGTTGCGCCGCAACATCGCCGATCGCCGCCAGATCGCCGAAGCCGTTGCCGACGCCTACGTTGTGGGGCACCTGCCCGACTTCGCCGCGGTCCGGCCGGCGCACCAGGTCGACCTGCCCGGCTATCCGTTCGAGCATCGCCAGTACTCGTTCCGGGACAACCGGGAACGTCCCGGTTCACAACCGCGGGAAGCCGAGAGCACCGAAGCCGTTCGCCTGCTCACCGACGGCCGGATCGAGGAACTGGCGGCCCTGCTCGACGGCGCGACCGGCGATCGTCAGACGATGCGGGTGCTGACCAGACTTGCCGCGCACCACAACCGGCAGCGCGGCCTCCAGTCGATCTCCGACGCGCGCTACGAGTTTCGGTGGGTCAGGCGCACCGAGCCGATCTCGGCTGCCGAAGCCGGCGACGCATCCGGCTGGCTCGTCATCGGCGACGACGCCGGTGCGGTTCAGCCGCTGGTGAAGGCGCTGACCGCACTGGGGCACCAGCATCGGGTCATCGGGCTGCCGGGATCGGATGCCGAGCAGGAACGGCTGATGGCGACCCTGCGCGGCGCGGTGGCAGAAGAACCGGCGTTGCGCATTCTGCTGGTCGCAGCCCTGGACTCGGCCACCGCCCCGCCGATGCGGTCGCTGTTGCGGATGCAGCACCAGGTGCTGGGCGGAACCCGGCGGGTCTTCCGCGCCGCGGTGGCCGCTGAGCTGCGCCGGTCCCTTTGGGTGGTGACCCGTGGCGCGCAACGGGTCACCGACGACGACACCGTGGCGCCGGACCAGAGCTGCCTGTGGGGCTTCTGCCGGGCCGCTTCGCTGGAGTATCCGCAGGTCTGGGGCGGACTGGCCGATCTGACCGAAGGCGATGTCGACGAGTGGTCGAGGCTGATCGACCACATCGCGGTCTCCCGCGACTCGGCCATCGGCGAAGATCAGGTCGCACTGCGGGACCAAACGGCCTACGTCCCCCGGCTGGTCCGGCGGGCAGGGGGGCCGAGCTCGGAACCGCTGACATTGCGTGTAGATGCGACGTATCTGGTGACCGGAGGGCTGGGGTCGATCGGCCTGGAGGTCGCCGGCTACCTTGCCGCCCACGGCGCCCGGCAGCTGGTGCTGACCGGCCGGCGCGCACCGGGCGATGTGGCGCGACGGCGTATCGATGCGCTGCGCGAGCAGTACGGCTGCGCGGTTCGGGTGGTCGAGGCCGATGTGGCAGATGCGCACGACGTCGCGCGGCTGTTGGCCACCGTGCGGGCCGGACTACCGCGGCTGGCCGGCATCGTGCATGCCGCCGGCGAGATCGGCACCACCCCGCTGAGTTCCCTCGAAGACGCCGAAGTGGACCGGGTATTCGCCGGGAAGGTCTGGGGTGCATGGCATTTGAGCGAGGCCGCGACCGATCTTGCGCTGGACTTCTTCGTCAGCACCTCCTCGGTCGCATCGGTGTGGGGTGGATTCGGCCAGACCGCCTACGCCGCGGCCAACGCCTTCCTGGACGGCCTGGCCTGGCGGCTGCGCGAGCAGGGTATCCGCGGGATCAGCGTCAATTTCGGCCCGTGGACCACGGGGATGGCCGATGGGCAGGCCGGTGCGCAGTTGGCCAGGCGCGGGATCCGGTCATTGCCACCCGCCGACGCACTGGCGGGTATGGCCGATCTGATCGCCGCCTCGCGCGAGCAGGGGCCGGCGCAGGGCGTGGTGGCGCGCGTCGACTGGGCCCGCTTCCTGCCGCTCTACCAGCAGTCGGGCCGGCGCGCCTTCCTGGCGGAATTGGAGCGCGAAATACCGGTCGCGACCCCGGCGCCGATGGTGTCCGGAAAGACCGAACTGGTCGAGCGGCTCACCGGTGCGCCGGTGCAGCAGCGCCGGCGACTGCTGACCGAATACCTGCGTGCCGCGGTGGCTGAGATCACCCGCGTCGACCCGGCGGAGATCCGTGAGGACGCGGGATTCTTCGATCTCGGCATGGACTCGCTGATGGCCGTCGAACTGCGCCGCCGGATCGAGCAGGGGGTGGGCGAGGAGATACCGGCGACCCTGGCGATGGATCACCCGCGGCTGTCCGACGTGGCGGACTACCTGCTCGACGACGTTCTCGCGCTCGGCAAGCCGGCGACGGCCAAGCCGCAGCAGGCGTCCGCGGTGACGACGCGCACCGACGAGCCGATCGCGATCGTCGCGGTGTCGTGCCGTTTCCCCGGCGCACCCGACCCGGAAGCCTTCTGGGAGGTGCTGTCCGGCGGTGTCGACGTGATCCGGGAAGTGCCCGAAGACCGCTTCGACATCGACGAGTTCTACGACCCCGATCCGGAGACACCGGGCAAGATCTACAGCCGCTGCGGCGGATTCCTCGACGGGATAGACGGATTCGACCCGGAGTTCTTTTCCATCTCCCCGCGCGAGGCCGTGTGGATCGAGCCGCAGCAGCGGCTGATGCTGGAAACCGTGTGGGAGGGCCTGGAACGGGCCGGGTACGCGCCGTCGGAGTTGCGCGGCAGCCGAACCGGTGTCTTCGTCGGGGTCGCCGCCAACGAGTATGCGCATCTGCTGTCCGCCGAACCGGTCGACAAGATCGAGCCGTATTTCATCACCGGCAATGCGCTCAACGCCATCGCCGGCCGGGTGGCCTTCGCGCTCGGGCTGGAGGGGCCGGCGGTGGCGGTCGACACGGCATGCAGCTCGTCGCTGGTGGCCGTCCACCAGGCCTGCCAGGCATTGCGTTCCGGTGACTGCGATCTGGCGGTGGCCGGCGGCGTGAACGTCCTGTTGAGCCCGGTCACGGTCATCGCCGCATCCCGCGCCCGGATGCTGTCCCCCGCCGGGCGGTGCAAGACGTTCGACGCTTCCGCCGACGGCTATGTGCGCGGCGAGGGCTGCGGGATTCTGGTGCTCAAGCGGCTGAGCGACGCGGTGCGCGAAGGAGACCGGGTCGCCGCGGTCATCGCGGGCAGCGCGGTCAATCAGGACGGCGCCTCCAGCGGCCTGACCGTTCCCAACGGCGGTGCACAGCAACGGCTCATCGGCACGGTGCTGGCCCGCGCCGGTCTTTCCGGCGGAGATGTCGACTACCTCGAGGCGCACGGCACTGGCACCCCGCTGGGCGACCCGATCGAGGTGCAGGCCGCGGGCGCCGTGTATGGCGGCGACCGCGACAAGGACCGGCCGCTGCTGATCGGATCGGTGAAGACCAACATCGGGCACCTCGAGTCGGCGTCCGGCGTCGCCGGCCTGATCAAGGTGGTGCTGTCGCTGCAGCACGCGGTGCTGCCACGCAGCCTGCACTTCGACACGCCGTCACCGCATATCCCGTGGGATTCGTTGCCGGTCCAGGTGGTGGACAAGGCGATTCCCTGGCAGCCCGCCGGCCGGCCACGGCGCGCCGGGGTGAGCTCCTTCGGGTTCACCGGTACGAACGCGCACGTGCTGATCGAGGAGGCGCCGGCAGGAACGGCGATCGCCGACGCCGCGGCACCGAACGGTCCCGCCGAGTCGGCTCGGGTGCTTGCGCTGTCGGCGCGGTCACCGGAGGCACTGGTGGCGTTGGCGGGGCGGTACACCTCCTGGCTGACCGCCCACCCGCAGGCCGACATCGCCGCGGTGTGTCACACCGCCGGCGTGGGTCGTTCGCATTTCGAACACCGGGCCGCGCTGGTGGTGGATTCGGTTTCCCGTGCCCGTGAGGGTCTGGCCGAGTTGGTCGAGAACCGGCTGGCGCCCGGCGTGCTGCGCGGCGAGTGCGCCGACCCGCCGACGACGGCCTGGCTGTTCACCGGGCAGGGTAGCCAGTATCCGGGGATGGCGCGCGAATTGTTCGAAGCGGAGCCGGTTTTCGCTGAAGCCGTGACGCAGTGTGCGGACGCGGTCGCGCCGATGCTGGCGCGCCCGCTGCTCGATGTGCTGTTCGCCACCGATCGGGGCCCCGGTGGTTCGGTCGGAGAAACACTGCGGCACACCTCGTTTGCACAGCCGGCCCTGTTCGCCGTCGAGATGGGCCTGGCCCGGCTGTGGCAGTCGTGGGGTGTGGAACCCGATGTGGTGCTCGGGCACAGCGTCGGTCAGTACGCGGCGGCCTGCGTGGCCGGCGTCTTCAGTCTCGAGGACGGCGCCCGGCTGATCGCCGAGCGGGGCAGGTTGTTCGGCAGCCTGCCCGCCGGTGGGCGCATGGTGGCGGTGTTCGCCGACGCCCAGCACGTCGAGGACGTGATCGCTGAGTCCAAGGAGTCTCCCCGGGTGTCGGTCGCCGCCTACAACGGCCCCAACACCGTGCTCTCGGGTCCCGGTGCGGATCTGGAGCGGATTGTCGAGACCTTCGGCGACGACGGAATCCGCTGCAGCTGGCTGCAGACCAGCCACGCCTTCCACTCGGAACTGCTGGAACCGGTGCTCGACGAATTCGAGTCCTATGCGGCACGGCTGCAGTTCGCCGCACCGACGTTGCCGCTGGTCTGCAACCGCACCGGCGCCGTGCTGATGGCGGGATCCTCGCTCGACGCCCGGTACTGGCGGCGGCACTCCCGGCAGCCGGTGCAGTTCGCCGAAAGCGTGCGCACGGTGGCGGCGCTGGGCGCTTCGGTGCTGATGGAGATCGGCCCGCAACCGGTGCTGACCGGGACCGCGGTGCAGGTCTGGCCGGAGCATCTGGTCGCACCGCGTGCGATCGTCTCGCTGCGCAAGGGTGTCACCGACCGGCAGCAGGTCGCCGAAGCCGTGGCCGCGGCCTATGTCAGCGGCCATCGGCCCAAGTTCGCCGCGCTGGCACACCAGGGCGGCGACCGGGTGGAACTGCCCACCTATCCGTTCCAGCGCCGTCGCTTCTGGCCGCGGATGTCCGGCGTCACCGGCATCGACGGCCAGGGTCCGGCGATGTCGGGAATCCTGGGCAGCGCAAAGGATCTGGCCTCCGGCGATTCGGTCTACACCAGCAGACTGTCGGTGAAATCGCAGCCCTGGCTCGCCGACCACGTCATCTATGGCACGGTCGTCGTCCCGGGCGCGACGTATGCGGCGATGGCGCTGGCCGCCGTCGGGACGCCGGCCCGGGTCCGGGACGTGTTCTTCTACGAGCCGATCATTCTGCCGGAGAAGAGCTCTCGGGAGGTGCAACTGACGCTGCACCCAATCGAGGACGGTGACGGTTGGAGCTTCAAGGTGCACAGCCGCCCGTACGGTGTTCGCGACGCGGGATGGTCGCTGAACGCCGACGGCACGGTTGCCCGCGGTGCCGGCGACGAGCCGGCATCCGGCGCGGGCGACCCGGTGGACGTGGCCATCGAGCGGATGCAGCGGATGCGCCCGCAGGAGCTGTTCGAGACCTTCGCCGACATGGAGCTCTCCTGGGGGCCCAACTGGTCCGGGTCCCTGAAGTCGCTGTGGTTCGGCGAGGGTGAGGCGATCGGTGACATCACCGTCGGCGAGGAACTCGCCGAGCAACTGGGGACCGAACCGATGCATCCGGTGCTGCTCGACCTGTGCACCGGCATCGCCTTCCCGGCGTTCCCGTCGCTTCGTGCGGTCGAGCAGGGCGTGCACGATCTGTTGCTGCCGTTGCGGTACGGGCAGGTGACGCTGCGGGAGAAGATGCCACGGCGGTTCTATTGCCGCGCCAGATGGCACACCAGTGCCGTGGACGGCGAAACACAGGTCTTCGACCTCGATTTCGTCGACCGGGACAACCGCCACCTGGGCGGGATCAGCGAGTTCACCATCAAACGCGCGCCTCGGGAAGCGCTGCTGCGCGGACTCGGTGGCGATTCCGCCCGGCTGCTGTATGGCCTCGGCTGGCACGAGGTGCCGTCCCCGTCAGCACCGGACAGCGGCGGAAACCTCAGTGGGACCTGGCTGATTTCCGGGTTCGACGAATTGGCGGCGCAACTGCCGGGCTGCGTCCGCGTCGACCCTTCGGCGAATCCGGAGCCCCTGGGACAGCTGCTGACGCACGCTCACCAGCGCGGTGCGGCGTTCGCCGGCATCGTGGTGCGCGGCACCGCGGCCGGCCCGGACGCTTCGGCCGCCGAAGCCGCAGCGCGGCTGGAGAACGAGGTCGCCCAGTTGCTCAGCGTCGTGCACACCGCGCACGGCGGCGGGTCGGTGCAACTTCCCGGCGGGCTGTGGATCATCACGCGGCGGGCGGTGGCAACCGAATCCGGCGAACCGGTCGATCCGGTGCAGGCGGCGCTGTGGGGGTTCGGGCGCACAATCGTCAACGAGGAACCGGCGCTGCGGTGCCGGCTGGTCGACTACGACGGGTCGGCCGGGGCCGTGCCCGCGCTGGCCGCTCTGCTCGGCGTACCGGCCGGTGAACCGGAACTGGCACTGCGACAGGGAAAATTGCTGGCACCCCGGCTGCTGCCATGGGCGCGCAGTGGCCATCTGGCGATACCGCGCGCCGCCGACTACCTGCTGGCGCCCACCGAACGCGGTGCGATCGACAACCTGGTGCTGACCGAGGCGCAGGTGCCGCCGCCGGATGCCGGCTGCGTGCAGGTCGGAGTTGAGGCCGCCGGTCTGAACTTCCGGGATGTGCTCAATGTGCTGGGCCTCTACCCGGGCGACCCGGGTCCGATCGGCGGCGACTTCGCCGGCGTCGTCACACAGGTGGGCGACGACGTCAGCGGGATCGCGGCCGGCCAGCATGTCTTCGGCTTCATGCAGGGCGCGTTCGCCAGCCGGTTCAATGTGCCGGCCCAGTTCCTGGCGCCGTTGCCGGATGGGTTGAGTGCGGTCGCCGCGGCGAGCCTGCCCGCCGCGGCGCTCACGGTACGGCTGGCGTTCGACTGGGCGCAGCTGAATCCCGGGGACCGGGTCCTCATCCACGCCGCCAGCGGCGGTGTGGGCCTGGCCGCCATCCAGTTGGCGCGGCGGCACGGCGCGATCGTCTTCGCCACTGCCAGCGCGCACAAACGTGCGACGCTGCGCGAGTTGGGTGTCGACTACGTCTACGACTCGCGCAGCACGGATTTCGCCGACCAGATCCTTGCCGACACCGGCGGTGCCGGCGTTGACGTGGTGCTCAACAGCCTGACCAACGAGGGGTTCATCGAGGCGACGGTACGGGCCACCGCCCGTGACGGCCGGTTCGCCGAGATCGCCAAGCGGGATATCTGGACCCCGGAGCAGATGCGGGCGGTTCGTCCCGATATCGCCTACCGGATCGTTGCGCTGGACGGAACCGCCATCGAGGACCCCGAGCGTATTCGCGGCCTGCTGGAGGAGGTGTCAGACGGGTTGGCCCGCGGTGAGTGGCAGCCACTGCCGGTCGAGATCTACCCGCTGACCGAGGCGAAGACGGCGTTTCGCCGCATGCAGCAGGCGCGGCATATCGGCAAGATCGTGCTGCAGATTCCCAAACCCCTGCAGCCGCAAGGCGATCGGAGCTATCTGGTCACCGGTGGACTGGGTGCCATCGGGCTGCACACGGCGGCCTATCTGGCCCAACTCGGCGCCGGCGACATCGTGTTGACCGGCCGGCATGGGCCCGGCGCGGAGGCCCGTCGGGCGATCGAGGAGATCGCCGAGCGTTACCGGTGCCGCATCCATACTTTCGCGGCCGACGTCGGCGACGAAGCCGAGGTGGCGAAGCTGTTGGAGCGGATCCGTGCGGAGTTGCCTCCGCTGGCCGGCGTGGCGCATCTGGCCGGTGTGCTCGACGACGCGCTGCTGTCCCAGCAGAGTGTGGAGCGTTTCCGGACGGTGCTGGCGCCCAAGGCCTTCGGCGCCTGGCATTTGGACAGCTTGACCAAGGACGACAACCTGGACTTCTTCATCGTGTACTCGTCGATCTCCAGTCTGCTCGGGTCACCCGGGCAGGCCAACTATGCGACCGCCAACGCACTGCTGGACGGGCTCGCGGCGCGGCGGCAGGCCCGCGGCCTCCCGGCGACCAGCGTCAACTTCGGTCCCTGGGCACACGGGGGCATGGCGTCTTCGGAGGCCGCACGCGCCAATATCGGTGCACTGGGCCTGGTGCCGCTGGAACCCACGTTGGCCCTCGGTGCGCTCGCCGAGGTTGTCGCCAACGGAGCGGTGCAGGCGACCGTACTCAAGGCCAACTGGCAACGCGCCGCGAAGGTGCTGGGCGGCGCTCGCCCACCGATTCTGGACCTGGTGTTGCCGGGTGCCGTCGGGGAGACGGTCGGTGACACCGAGCTGCTCCGGCAACTGCAGGAGATTCCGGTCGCGCAGCGAGCCGGTTTCATCACCGAATTCCTGCAGCGCGAGGTGCAGGGTTTCCTGCGGCTCGCCCAACCGCCCGCTGCGACCAGCCGGTTCCTGGACCTGGGCACGGATTCGCTGATGGCGGTGGAACTGCGCAACCGGCTGCACAGCCAGTTCGGCGGAGCGTTCACGATCAACGCCACCGCGGTGTTCGACTACCCGTCGATCGGGTCGCTGGCCGAGTACCTGGCCGGCCAACTGCCGGAATCGGATTCGCCGCCGGCCGAGCCGGAGTCCGGACCCGGCTAGTGAGCGGTCAGGCCGAGCACCAGCAGGACACCGCCGACCATCACCAGCAGGGCGGCGACCTCGGCACGTCGTCGTGATCGGATCCATTCGTGCATCGCGGTCGTCGCGGCACGCGTTGCCCGGGGCGCGATCACCGACGCGAGCAGGGGAATCTCGACAAGGCCGAAGGCCGCGACGTTGAACAGCACCAGAGCAACGACTTGCCGGGCGGCCGTCTCGCCGGATGCCAGAATGACTGCGAGCGCGGCCAGATAGTCCACCGACGGCAGTGCGATCCCGAGACCGGCCACTCCCGCGACCCACAGCGAACGGCCGTCGAGCAGTCGCCGGGCCCGCACCGCCAGCCCTCCCGGAGCGGGCGGTGGCCGGTCCCTGATGTCCAGGGCCGCCAACACGACGGCAACCGCCAGCGCCATCGCGCCGATCACGATCTGGACCGTGGGTAACGTGAAATATGGCGATCCCAGCAGTCTGCGCCGAAACCCGAACAGGACGACCAGACCCACCGTCATCCCCATCGCGTAACCGCCGGCCAGGAACACCAGCAGTTGCAGCATCGGGCGCGGCCGGTTCAGCATCAGGACCGTCATGGAAATCCGGAACGGTTCCAGGCTCACCGCGAAAGCCATCAGCAGCACGGTGACCAACATGGGCGGCGACCAGACTCCGGCGGCCTAGTCGCCCCGGCCGGGTACCCGCACGGCCAGCATCGCCGCGAGTCCCGCCGCCAGCACCACGCACAAGCCACCCAGCCCGGCCCGATCGGCGCCGAAGACGTCGATGAAGGTGAAGAACAGCCACGGCGCCAGGAACGACGCGGCGCGCCCGGCGGTGGTGTACAGGCCGAAAGCCATGCCTTCCTTGCCGGTCGCGGACATCCCCAGCATCAGCGCCCGCGCGGCGGCCAGGATCGGGCCGACGAAAACGCACAGCAGCAGGCCGCACAGCCAGAACGCCCCCGGCCCGGAGAGCGTCAGCAGGACGAGCCCGGTCGCGATCATCGCGGTCAGCGAAGCGGTGATCACGGGTTTGGGGCCCACCCGGTCGGCGAGCAGGCCACCCGCCGCCGCGCCGATCGCGGCGACGATGCTGGCGCAGGCACCGAACACCAGCACGTCGGCCTGCGGCACCCGGTAGACCGTGACGCCCAGCACCGCGCCGAACGCGAAGACGCCGGTCAGGCCGTCTCGGAAGATGGCGCTGGCCACCAGGTAGTAGACGACGTGGTGGTCGCGCCGCCACTCGCTTTTCACGTCGCGCCACAGCGCGCGGTACGCCGCGCCGACACCGGAGGGCGACCGGTGGCCGGCGGCCGGCGGCACCGGCAGCGAGATCAGCAGCGGGCCGGCGAACAGCGCGAACCACGCCGCGGTCAACAGCATGGCCAGGCGTACATTCTGGCCGTCGGCCGCAGGGAGGCCGAGCAGTCCCCGGGTGTCGCCGTCGCCCGAGACGAAGCCGGCATAGATGATCAGCAGCAACAGCACGCTGCCGGCAAATCCACTGGCCGAACCTGTTCCCGAGATCCTTCCGGCGTTCTGCGGTGTCGAGATCTGGCTCAACGCGGCGTTGTAGGGCACCGTCGCCAGGTCGCTGCACGCCGCTGTGCAGGCCAGCAGCGTCAGGCCAGGCCACAGGTAGTGGTAATCGGCGGTGATCAGGCTCATCGCCGCCGTCAGCGCGATGGCCGAGCCGGTGAACAGCACCAGGGCGGCCCGGCGACGGTCGGGAGCGTCGACCCAGATCCCGGTCACCGGCGCCAACAGGGCGACGAACAACCCGGCCAGGGTCAGCGCCCGGCCCAGCCAGCTGGCGGGGGTGGTGGTACCGGGCAGCCCCGCGCCGACCTGCGCGGTGAGGTAGACGGAGAAGACGAACGTCAGGGCGACGGCGTTCAGGCCGGTCGCGCCGCAATCCCAGAGTGCCCAGGCCAGCACGCGGGACCGCGGGATCACGGTAGAAGCCGGCTCCGGCCTCACACCGGTCGCATCCCGGCCGGGTCCCTTGCCGTAGCGGACTCACGGTGCACCACCCGGACGTCCTGCTCGCCCAGTCGCTCGGTGAACCGGGCCTTGCGATTGTTGACCAGTACGCCGACCGCGGCCACCGCCCACACCACGTACTGGGCCGTCCAGGCCAGCCGGAACGCATCGAAGGAGTAGCCGCCGGCCGCGCCGATGATGATGCCCATGGACTGCATCAGCAGCAGCGAGGCGATGAAACCACCGGTGTTGACCATGCCCTGAGCGGTGCCAAGACTGGCCGGCGGGTTGAAGGTGCGGGCGAAGTCGAAGGCGATGATGGAGACCGTTTGGCTGGCCGAGAGCACCACGACGAGCAGCACCAGCAGCCAGCCGGGTGCCCGGAACGGCAAGGCCAGCAGCGCCGTCCAGATCAGCGCGCACGCGCCGATCGTCATGAGTACCAGGGTGGCCCGGCGGTCCGGGTGCCGGCCCGAGTGAATCCCGACCAGCACGCCCGCCACGCTGAACGCGACCACCGAAACCGTCAGCACGACACCGGCCACGCTGCGCGACATGCCCTGTCCGATGGTCAGGTACGGCACCCCCCACATCAGCGCGAACACGTTCATCGAGAACGGTGTGCCCATGTGGGTGAAGAAGCCCAGCCGGGTGCCCGGACGCGACCACACCTCTCGGACGTCACCGAGCGCGGCGCGCAGCGTCTTCGGTTCGGGGACGGCCCGCGGCCCGGCCGGGGTGTCGCGCACCAGCGCGAGGGTCAGCGCGATCGACAGCACCCCAAGCGCCGCGGCGGACAGGTAGGCCGCGGTCCAGCCGGCGTGCAGCAGGATCGCCAGAAAGGGCACCGCCGACAGCACCTGGCCGAATTGGCCGCAGCTGCCGGTCAGCTGGGTCAGCAGCGGAATACGTGACGGCGCGAACCAATTCGGCAGCAGCCGGATCACCGAGATGAACAGGAAGGCGTCACCCAGACCCACGGTGCCGTAGGCGCCGATCGCAATCGGCAGCGAGTGCGTCAGCGCCAGGGTCAGCTGGCCGGCCGACATCACGGTGACTCCGGTGGCGATCATCGCCCTGGAGCCGAACCGATCCAGCAGCACGCCGGCCGGCACCTGCATGGCGGTGTAGACGACGATCTGCAGCACCACGAACGACGACAGGACGCTCGGGCCCGCCTGGAAACGGTCCACCGCGTCCAGGCCGGCCACCCCGAACGTGGTGCGGTTCAGCACCGCAACCACGTAGCCGAACAACCCGGCGCCCCACACCACCCAGGACCGCACCGCTTCGACCTGCCTTCCCGGGGGGAGCTGTCCTACCGCCTCAATCCTGCATGCTCGCACGGCGAGCCGCCGCAACCGAAACGGCGCGGCGGCAGATGCGGCCGATACTGCTGTGGCAAACGTGGTTCCCGTGGTAATTGATGCGCCTGTCGTATCCTGTTACATGTGGTGATCTCCCGACGTGACCTGCTCAAACTTGCGGCTGCCGCGCCGGCCGCGGTGGGGCTCGGTGCGGCAGCGGCCTCGGTGCAGCCGACGACGGCGTCGGCAGCGCCGCTGGGCATCCTGCTGGACTATGCGGCCGGGGTCATCCCGGCCAGCGAGATCAGGGCGGCCGGCGCGGTCGGCGCGATCCGCTACGTCTCCGATCGCCGTCCGGGGGGTGCCTGGATGCTCGGCAAGCCCATCCAGCTGCCCGAGGCGCGCGACCTGCACAGCAACGGACTGAAGATCGTCTCCAACTATCAATACGGCAAGCAGGCAACCGCAGATTGGTTGGGCGGTGCCAGCGCCGGCCTTCAGCACGCCAAGCGCGGCGCGGAGTTGCACACCGCGGCCGGCGGTCCAGCCGGTGCGCCGATCTACGCCTCCATCGACGACGACCCGTCCTACGAGCAGTACCGGGCTCAGGTGGCGCCCTATCTGCGCGGCTGGGAGTCGGTGATCGGCCACCAGCGGACGGGTGTGTACGCCAACTCCAAGACGATCGAGTGGGCGCTGCAGGACGGCCTGGGCTCCTATTTCTGGCAGCACAACTGGGGTTCGCCCGGCCGCGTCGCGCACCCGGCCGCCCACCTGCATCAGGTCGAGATCGACAAACGCAGAGTCGGCGGTGTCGGCGTGGACATCAACCACATCCTCAAGCCGCAGTTCGGGCAGTGGGCGTAAGGCCGGGCCGGATGGCGGTTGGATCAGTCGCCAGCAAACTTCGGTGAAGACCTCCCCGGTCGCGCCGACGGGCGGGGAACCGACCTGCCTCCGGTGAAATGCCCGAAACACTTGATAACGATTCAATAACAATGAAGCCTTGATCTGCGTCGTTATAGCTACTCGACCGTAACCACCTGCATGCAGGACGTTTGTCTGAGTCGTTTCCGGCAGTCCGTTGGATCAGGCGTGATCCGGGGCATGGTTACTTGAGCGTAGAACTTGTGAGTAACAAAAATGCCGGGGAAACGGCACAGCTTCTTATGTCACCCTTACGGCTGTCGGTCGGTCTCGTGGCGGGGAATCCGCGCGGGCCGGCCCGTCGGAAACGCTGGGCCGGGACCGAGGATGCCTCCGCAGCGCAGCGCAGGCCGGACCCGTTCGACCGGCGACCCAGCGCAGGCCTGGCCCAACAGAGCAAGGGGAGATACCTAACGTGACGATCCACGAGCATGACCGACTGCCCGGTACCGGCCCCAACCCGGTGCAGCCCGGCGGCACTCCGGTGGCTCTGGTGGATCGCCTGAACGCCGGCGAGCCGTACGCGGTCGCCTTCGGCGGGCAGGGCAGTGCCTGGCTGGAGACCTGCGAGGAGCTGGTGTCCTCGGCCGGGATCGAGGCCGAGTTGACGACGCTGGTCGGTGAGGCCGAACTGCTGCTTGAGCCGATCGCCAAGGAACTCGTGGTGGTCCGTCCGATCGGCTTCGCGCCGCTGCGCTGGGTCCGGGCACTGGCCGCCGAAGACCCGGTCCCGTCGGCCAAACAGCTGACCTCGGCCGCGGTGTCGGTGCCGGGTGTGCTGCTCACCCAGATCGCGGCCGTGCGCGCGCTGGCCCGCCAGGGCATGGACCTGTCGGCCACCCCGCCGGTCGCGGTCGCCGGCCACTCCCAGGGCGTGCTGGGGGTGGAGGCGCTGCGAGCCGCCGGTGCCGCCGACGTGCAACTGCTGGCCATCGCCCAGCTGATCGGGGCGGCCGGAACACTGGTGGCCCGGCGCCGGGGAATCTCGATCCTGGGTGACCGCCCGCCGATGGTGTCGGTCACCAACGCCGACCCGGAACGCATCCAACAGTTGCTCGACGAATTCGCCCAGGACGTCCGCACCGTGTTGCCACCGGTGCTGTCGATCCGCAATGGCCGGCGCTCGGTCGTGATCACCGGCACCCCCGAGCAGCTGTCCCGCTTCGAGCTGTACTGCGAACAGATCGCCGAGTCCGAAGCGGGCGACCGGAAGAACAAGGTGCGCGGTGGCGCGGTGTTCGCGCCGGTGTTCGAGCCGGTGCAGGTGGAGGTGGGCTTCCACACGCCGCGGCTGGCCGACGGCATCGACATCGTCGGCGGGTGGGCTGAAAAGGTGGGCCTGGACGTCCAGCTGGCCCGCCAGCTGACCGAGGCCATCCTGGTGCGCCAGGTGGACTGGGTGGACGAGGTCACCGACCTGCACACCGCCGGTGCGCGCTGGATTCTCGACCTCGGCCCGGGCGACATCCTGACCCGGCTGACCGCGCCGGTCATCCGCGGTCTCGGCATCGGCATCGTGCCGGCGGCCACCCGCGGCGGCCAGCGCAACCTGTTCACCGTCGGCGCCATTCCCGAGGTGGCCCGACCCTGGTCGAGCTATGCCCCGTCGGTGGTGCGGCTGCCCGACGGCCGGGTCAAACTCGCCACCAAGTTCACCCGGCTGACCGGCCGGTCGCCGATCCTGCTGGCTGGCATGACGCCCACCACGGTGGACGCGCAGATCGTCGCCGCCGCGGCCAACGCCGGGCACTGGGCCGAGTTGGCCGGTGGCGGGCAGGTCACCGAGGAGATCTTCGACGGCCGCATCGAACAGCTCGCCGGGCTGCTCGAACCGGGCCGCACCGTGCAATTCAACGCGTTGTTCCTGGACCCGTACCTGTGGAAGCTGCAGGTCGGTGGGAAGCGGCTGGTGCAGAAGGCCCGGCAGTCCGGGGCGCCGATCGACGGGCTGGTGGTCAGCGCCGGAGTCCCCGATCTGGAAGACGCGGTCGCCCTGATCGATGAGTTGAACGACGCCGGGATCAGCCATGTGGTGTTCAAGCCGGGCACGGTGGAGCAGATCCGCTCGGTCATCCGCATTGCCGCCGAGGTGCCGACCAAACCGGTTATCGTCCACGTCGAGGGTGGCCGAGCCGGTGGGCACCACTCCTGGGAGGACCTCGACGACCTGCTGCTGACCACCTACTCCGAACTGCGCTCGAGGGCCAACATCACCGTCTGCGTCGGCGGCGGCATCGGCACCCCGGAGCGGGCCGCCGAATACCTCTCCGGCCGCTGGGCGCAGTCCTACGGCTTTCCGCCGATGCCGGTCGACGGCATCCTCGTCGGCACTGCGGCGATGGCCACTGCCGAGGCCACCACCTCGCCGTCGGTGAAGCAGATGCTGGTCGACACCCAGGGCACCGACCAGTGGATCAGCGCTGGAAAAGCTCGGGGCGGCATGGCTTCCAGTCGTAGCCAGTTGGGCGCCGACATTCACGAGATCGACAACACGGCCTCGCGCTGCGGCCGGCTGCTCGACGAGGTGGCCGGCGACGCCGACGCGGTTGCCGCACGTCGCGACGAGATCATTGCGGCAATGGCCGCCACCGCCAAGCCGTACTTCGGCGACGTCGCCGAGATGACGTATGCGCAGTGGCTGCACCGCTACGTCGAGTTGACGATCGGCGACGGCGACTCAACCGCCGACACCGCCTCCCCGAACAGCCCGTGGCTGGCCGACACCTGGCGGGACCGGTTCGGCGCTATGCTGCAACGTGCCGAATCACGTTTGCACGAAACCGATTCCGGCCCGATCGAGACGCTGTTCGCTGATGCCGCCGTGCTGGACGATCCGGCTGCGGCGATCGCGGCGCTGCTGGCGCGCTACCCCGGCGCCGCAACCGTGCAACTGCACCCGGCCGACGTGCCGTTCTTCGTGACCCTGTGCAAGACGCCCGGCAAGCCCGTCAACTTCGTGCCGGTGATCGACTCCGACGTGCGCCGCTGGTGGCGCAGTGACTCGCTGTGGCAGGCGCATGACGCCCGTTACGACGCCGACCAGGTGTGCATCATCCCGGGCACGGTGGCGGTGGCCGGCATCACCGAAGTCGACGAACCGGTCGGTGAGTTGCTGGACCGTTTCGAGCAGGCGGCCATCGACCGGGTGCTCGCCTCGAACGCGCAACCGCAACCGGTGACCGCACGGCGTCAGGGCCGCGCCGATGTCACCGGCCCGCTGGCGGCCATGCTCGACGCCCCCGACGTGCTCTGGGCCGGCCGCATCGCGACCAACCCGGTGCATCGCATCGGCGCCGCCGACGAGTGGCAGGTACACGAGAACCGCACCGCCACCCACCCGTCCACCGGGGCGCGGCTGGAGGTCGCCCGAAATGGGGAGGCGGCCGAGGTCGTGTTGAGCGTGCCGTTGTCCGGCACCTGGATCGACATCCGGTTCACCCTGCCGCCGATCGTGGCCGACGGAGGCACTCCGGTGGTGTCCACCGATGACGCCACCACCGCGATGCGCGCGGTGCTGGCCATCGCGGCGGACGTCGACGGCCCCGACGCGCTGCCGCCGGTGCACGACGGCACCGCCCGGGTGAGCGTGGCCTGGGATCCCGAACGGGTCGCCGACCACACCGGGGTGACCGCCACCTTCGGGGCGCCGCTGGCGCCGGGCCTGTCCACGGTGCCCGATGCACTGGTCGGCCGCTGCTGGCCGGCGGTGTTCGCGGCCATCGGCTCGGCGCGCACCGAGACCGGATTCCCGGTGGTGGAGGGTTTGCTGAGCCTGGTGCACCTCGACCACGCCGCCCACCTGGTCAACCCACTGCCGACCCGGCCGGCCGAATTGACCGTCACCGCAACGGCTTTGACAGCAACCGACACCGAGGTCGGCCGGGTCATCCCGGTCTCGGTGACCGTCGCCGACGCCGATGGAACCGTGCTGGCCAACCTGGCCGAGCGGTTCGCGATCCGCGGCCGCACCGGTGCGGCCGACCTCACCGACCCGGCCAGGGCTGGTGGCGCCGTCTCCGACAACGCCACCGACACCCCGCGGCGCCGTCGTCGTGACGTCACCCTGACCGCGCCGGTGGACATGCGGCCGTTCGCGGTGGTCTCCGGCGACCACAACCCGATTCACACCGACCGGGCCGCAGCGCTGCTGGCCGGACTGGCGGGGCCGAACGGTGAGGGCGGGCCGATCGTGCACGGCATGTGGCTGTCGGCGGCCGCCCAGCACGTCGTCACCGCGACCGACGGCCAGGCCCGTCCGCCGGCGCGGCTGATCGGCTGGACCGCGCGCTTCCTGGGCATGGTCCGCCCCGGCGACGAGGTCGACTTCCGCGTCGACCGGGTCGGAATCGACCTGGGCGCCGAGGTTTTGGAGATCGCGGCAAGGGTGGGTCCGGATCTCGTCATGTCGGCGACCGCCCGCCTGGCCGCACCCAAGACCGTCTACGCATTCCCGGGGCAGGGTATCCAGCACAAGGGCATGGGCATGGAGGTCCGCGCGCGCTCCAAGGCCGCGCGCAAGGTGTGGGATTCGGCAGACAAGTTCACCAGGGAGACTCTGGGTTTCTCGGTGCTGCATGTGGTGCGCGACAACCCGACCAGCCTGATCGCCTCCGGGGTGCACTACCAGCATCCCGAGGGGGTGCTGTATCTGACCCAGTTCACCCAGGTGGCCATGGCGACGGTGGCGGCAGCCCAGGTCGCCGAGATGCGCGAGCAGGGCGCCTTCGTCGAGGATGCCATCGCCTGCGGCCACTCGGTCGGCGAATACACCGCGCTGGCCTGCGTCAGCGGTGTCTACGAACTGGAAGGCCTGCTGGAGGTGGTGTTCCACCGCGGGTCGAAGATGCACGACATCGTGCCACGCGACGCGATGGGCCGGTCCAACTACCGGTTGGCCGCCATCCGGCCGTCGCAGATCGACCTCGACGACGCAGACGTCACCGCATTCATCGACGAAATCGCCGAGCGCACCGGTGAATTCCTGCAGATCGTTAACTTCAACCTGCGCGGCGCGCAATACGCGATCGCCGGTACGGTGCGCGGTCTGGAGGCATTGGAGGAAGAGGTGGAGCGGCGCCGGGAGCTGTCCGGCGGCCGGCGTTCGTTCATCTACGTGCCCGGCATCGACGTTCCGTTCCATTCGCGGGTGCTCCGTGTCGGGGTGGCCGACTTCCGCCGGTCGCTGGAGCGGGTGATGCCGCGTGACAAAGACCCCGACCTGATCGTCGGGCGCTACATCCCCAACCTGGTGCCCCGGCCGTTCACCCTGGACCGCGACTTCATTCAAGAGATCCGGGACCTGGTGCCCGCCGAGCCGCTGGACGAGATCCTCGCCGACTACGACACCTGGCGCACCGAGAAGCCGCGTGAACTGTGCCGCAAGGTGGTCATCGAACTGCTGGCCTGGCAGTTCGCCAGCCCGGTGCGCTGGATCGAAACCCAGGACCTGCTGTTCATCGAGGAGGCGGCCGGCGGACTGGGGGTGGAACGGTTCGTCGAGATCGGGGTGAAGTCCGCGCCGACCGTCGCCGGGCTGGCCACCAACACCCTCAAGCTGACCGAATACGCCCACAGCACAGTGGAAGTGCTCAACTCCGAACGCGACGCCGCGGTGCTGTTCGCCACCGACACCGACCCGGAGCCGGAGGAGGAGATCGAGGCGCCGTCCGCTGAGGTCGCTCCCGTTGCCGCAGACGTCGCCCCGGTGGCGGCCGCCCCGGCCGCTGCTCCGTCTGGTGGGCCCCGGCCGGAGGATCTGGTGTTCGACGCCGCCGACGCCACCCTGGCACTCATCGCACTGTCGGCCAAGATGCGGATCGACCAGATCGAGGCGCTGGACTCCATCGAATCCATCACCGACGGTGCGTCCTCGCGGCGCAACCAGCTGCTGGTCGACCTGGGTCAGGAGCTGAACCTGGGCGCCATCGACGGCGCCGCCGAGGCCGATCTGGCCGGACTGAAAAGCCAGGTGACCAAGCTGGCCCGCACCTACAAGCCGTTCGGCCCGGTGCTGTCCGACGCGATCAACGACCAGTTGCGCACCGTGCTCGGCCCGTCGGGCAAGCGGCCCGCCGCCATCGCCGACCGGGTGCGCAAGACCTGGGAGCTCGGCGACGGCTGGGCCAAGCATGTGACGGTCGAGGTCGCGTTGGGCACCCGGGAGGGCACCAGCGTGCGCGGTGACGCCCTGGGCGGGCTGCACGACGGGGCGTTGGCGGACGCGGCCGCCGTCGACAGGGCCATCGACAGCGCCGTCGGCGCGGTCGCCGGCCGGCACGGCATCGCGGTGAGCCTCCCCTCGGCCGGCGGTGCCGGCGGTGGGACCGTGGACGCGGCCGCGCTCGGCGAGTTCACTGCGCAGATCACCGGCCGCGATGGTGTGCTGGCATCGGCGGCCCGGCTGGTGCTGGGCCAGTTGGGGTTCGACGACGCGGTCGGCGCACCCGAGCAGACCAGCGACGCCGAACTGGTCGACCTGGTCACCGCCGAATTGGGTTCGGACTGGCCGCGTCTGGTGGCACCGGTGTTCGATCGCCGCAAGGCGGTGCTGTTCGACGACCGCTGGGCCAGTGCCCGTGAGGACCTGGTCAAGCTGTGGCTGACCGACGAAGGCGAGATCGACGCCGACTGGCCGCGGCTTTCGGAGCGTTTCGAAGGTGCCGGTCATGTCGTCGCCACCCAGGCGAATTGGTGGCAGGGCAAGGCACTGGCCGCGGGCCGCGTGATTCACGCCTCGCTGTACGCGCGGATCGCCGCCGGTGCGGAGAACCCGGGCCGGGGTCGCTACAGCGACGAGGTCGCGGTGGTGACCGGTGCGTCGAAGGGTTCGATTGCCGCCTCGGTGATAGGGGCGCTGCTCGACGGCGGCGCCACCGTCGTCGCGACCACGTCGCGGCTCGACGACGAGCGTCTGGGCTTCTATCGGAACCTCTACCGCGACCACGCTCGCTGGGGTGCGTCGCTGTGGGTGGTGCCGGCCAACATGGCCTCCTACGCCGACATCGACGCGCTGATCGAGTGGATTGGCGCCGAACAGACCGAAAGCCTTGGGCCGCAGTCCATCCACATCAAGGACGCACAAACCCCGACGTTGCTGTTCCCGTTCGCCGCGCCGCGGGTGGCCGGCGACCTCTCCGAGGCCGGATCGCGCTCGGAGATGGAGATGAAGGTGCTGCTGTGGGCCGTGCAGCGGCTCATCGGCGGGCTGTCGCGCATCGGCGCGGAGCGCGACATCGCGGCGCGGCTGCACGTGGTGCTGCCGGGCTCGCCGAACCGGGGCATGTTCGGCGGCGACGGCGCCTACGGGGAGGCCAAGTCCGCACTGGACGCGGTGGTGTCCAGGTGGAAGGCGGAGTCGTCGTGGGCTGCCCGGGTCAGCCTGGCGCACGCCTTGATCGGCTGGACTCGCGGCACCGGGCTGATGGGGCACAACGACGCTATCGTCGCGGCCGTCGAAGATGCCGGTGTGACAACGTATTCCACCGAAGCGATGGCGGCGATGCTGCTGGATCTGTGCACCGTGGAGGCTAAGGTTGCGGCCGCGCACGCCCCGATCCGAGCCGACCTGACCGGTGGCCTGGCCGATGTCGAGCTCGACATGGCCGAGCTGGCCGCCAAGGCCCGCGAGGAGATGGTGAGCGAAGCCGCCGGCGGTGCCGAGCCCGCCGAGGGAACCATCGCCGCGCTGCCGTCGCCGCCGCGCGGCCACACCGCGGCGCCGCCGCCGGACTGGGCCGACCTCGATGTCGACCCGGCCGACCTGGTGGTGATCGTCGGCGGTGCCGAGCTCGGCCCGCTGGGCTCGTCGCGCACCCGTTTCGAAATGGAGGTGGCCGGTGAGCTGTCCGCCGCCGGGGTGCTCGAGTTGGCCTGGACCACCGGGCTGATCCGCTGGGAAGACGACCCGCAACCGGGCTGGTACGACACCGCAACCGGTGAACTGGTCGACGAGGCCGACCTGGTGGAGCGTTACCACGACGCCGTGGTGGCCAGGGTGGGTGTCCGCGAATTCGTGGACGACGGTGCGATCGACCCCGATCACGCCTCACCGCTGCTGGTCAGCGTGTTCTTGGACAGGGACTTCTCGTTCGTGGTGTCCAGCGAGGCCGACGCGCGGGCGTTCGTCGAGTTCGACCCCGAGCACACCGTGGTGCGCCCGGTGCCGGACTCCGGTGACTGGCAGGTGACTCGCAAGGCCGGCACCGAGATCCGGGTGCCGCGCAAGAGCAGGCTGTCGCGAACGGTCGGCGCCCAGATCCCGACCGGGTTCGACCCCACGGTCTGGGGGATCAGCCAGGACATGGCCACCTCCATCGACCGGGTGGCGCTGTGGAACATCGTCGCCACCGTCGACGCCTTCCTGTCCGCCGGGTTCACCCCGGCCGAGCTGATGCGCTGGGTGCACCCGTCCCTGGTGGCCAGCACCCAGGGCACCGGCATGGGCGGCATGACCTCGATGCAGACCATGTACCACGGCAACCTGCTGGGCCGGTCCAAGCCGAACGACATCCTGCAGGAAGTGCTGCCCAATGTCGTTGCCGCGCACGTTGTCCAGAGCTACATCGGAAGTTATGGCGCGATGATCCACCCGGTCGCGGCCTGCGCGACCGCGGCGGTCTCGGTGGAGGAGGGTGTCGACAAGATCCGCCTCGGCAAGGCCGAACTGGTGGTCACCGGCGGCTATGACGACCTGACCCTGGAGGCCATCATCGGCTTCGGTGACATGGCGGCCACCGCCGATACCGAGATGATGCGCGCCAAGGGCATCGCCGACTCGAAGTTCTCCCGGGCCAATGACCGGCGCCGGCTGGGCTTCGTGGAAGCCCAGGGCGGGGGCACCATCCTGCTGGCCCGTGGCGACCTGGCGGCCAAGATGGGCCTGCCGGTGCTGGCGGTGGTGGCCTACGCGCAGAGCTTCGCCGACGGCGTGCACACCTCGATCCCGGCCCCGGGCCTGGGCGCGCTGGGCGCCGGCCGCGGCGGTCGCGACTCGGTGCTGGCCCGCTCGCTGGCCAAGCTGGGGGTGGGCGCCGACGACATCGCGGTGATCTCCAAGCATGACACCTCGACGCTGGCCAACGACCCCAACGAGACCGAGCTGCACGAGCGGCTCGCCGACTCGCTGGGCCGGTCAGCGGGTGCGCCGCTGCTCGTGGTCAGCCAGAAGAGCCTGACCGGGCACGCCAAGGGCGGCGCTGCGGTCTTTCAGCTGATGGGCATGTGCCAGATGCTGCGCGACGGGGTGATCCCGCCCAACCGCAGCCTGGACTGCGTCGACGACGAGCTGGCCACCTCGGCGCACTTCGTCTGGGTTCGCGACACGCTGCGGCTGGGGGAGAAGTTCCCGCTGAAGGCCGGGCTGGTCACCAGCCTCGGGTTCGGGCACGTGTCGGGGCTGATCGCGCTGGTGCACCCGCAGGCATTCCTGGCGACGCTGGACCCCGAGCGGCGGGCGGCATACCTGCGGCAGGCCGATGGTCGGGTGCTGGCCGGTCAGCGTCGGCTGGCGTCGGCGATCGCCGGCGGTCGCCCGATGTACGAGCGGCCCGCCGACCGCCGGTTCGACCATGACGTGCCCGAGAAGCGTCAGGAGGCCGCGATGCTGCTCAACCCGGCGGCCCGGCTCGGCGACGACGACGTCTACATCGGATAGCGTTACGGTTCATGGCAATCGTTGGCGTGGGGATCGACGTGGTCTCGATCCCGGACTTCGCCGAGCAGGTCGACCAGCCGGGCACGGTGTTCGCCGAGACGTTCACCCCCGGTGAGCGCCGGGACGCCTCGGACAAGAGCTCCTTTGCGGCCCGGCACCTGGCCGCGCGCTGGGCGGCCAAGGAGGCGGTGATCAAGGCCTGGTCGGGGTCGCGGTTCGCGCAGCGCCCGGTGCTGCCGGAGGGCATCCACCGCGACATCGAGGTGATCACCGACATGTGGGGCCGGCCCAAGGTGCGGCTGTCCGGGGAGATCGCGCAGCATCTCGCGGATGTCACCATCCATGTGTCGCTCACCCACGAAGCCGACACCGCCGCGGCCGTCGCCATCCTGGAGACTTGACCTCTTCGCGAGCGTGCATACTTGTACGTCCACGCGCTGAAATTGCGTACAGCTGCGCACGCTCGCGCCGGAGGAGGGGCATGAGTGACCTGATCCAGCGAGTCCGCGAACTGCTGCCGTCGGTGCGGTGCGACCTGGAGGATCTGATCCGCATCGAATCGGTGTGGGCCGACCCCGCCCGCCGCCCCGAAGTGCAGCGCAGTGCGCAACTGGTGGCAGATCTGTTGAGCCGGGCCGGCTTTCCACGCGTGCAGATCGTGGCCGAGGGCGGCGCGCCGGCGGTGATCGCCCGCTACCCGGCACCACCGGGCGCGCCGACCGTCCTGCTCTACGCTCACCACGACGTGCAACCCGAAGGCGACGCGAGCCAGTGGGCATCGCCGCCGTTTCAGCCGGCCGAACGCGACGGCCGGCTCTACGGGCGCGGCAGCGCCGACGACAAGGCCGGCATCGCAACACATTTGGCTGCTTTCCGGGCGCACGACGGCACTCCGCCGGTCGGGGTGACGGTGTTCGTGGAGGGGGAGGAGGAGTCCGGGTCGCCGTCGCTGCCAAGGTTGCTGGCCGCGCACCGTGACGAACTTGCGGCCGACGTGATCGTGATCGCCGACTCGGACAACTGGAGCACCGAGATCCCGGCGCTGACGGTGTCATTGCGGGGCCTGGTCGACTGTGTGGTCGAAGTCGCCACCCTGGAGCACGGGCTGCACTCCGGGTTGTGGGGCGGGGTGGTGCCCGACGCGGTCAGTGTGCTGGTGCGACTGCTGGCCGGCCTGCACGACGACGACGGCAACGTCGCGGTGGCCGGGCTGCACGAAGGTGCGGCTGCCGACGTCGACCGCGGGCCGGACTGGGTGCGCACCGAATCCGGTCTGCTGGACGGGGTGCGCGAAATCGGTTCCGGCTCAGTGCCGGAACGATTGTGGGCGAAACCGGCGATCACCGTCATCGGCATCGACACCACGCCGGTTGCGGCGGCGTCGAACACGCTGATCCCGCGGGCCCGGGCCAAGGTGAGTCTGCGGGTCGCTCCCGGGGGTGACGCCGCGGCCCACCTGCACGCCCTCACCCGCCATCTGGAGCAGAACGCGCCGTGGGGCGCGCGGGTGACCGTCACCCCCGGCGATGTCGGCCAGCCGTATGCCATCGACGCCATCGGCCCGGTCTACGACGCGGCCCGCGCGGCGTTCCGGGAGGCGTGGGGCGTCGATCCGGTGGACATGGGGATGGGCGGCTCGATCCCGTTCATCGCCGAATTCGCCGCCGCGTTCCCGCGGGCGCAGATCTTGGTGACCGGGGTGGAAGACCCGGGCACGCAGGCGCACAGCATCGATGAAAGCCTGCACCTGGGTGTCCTGGAACGCGCCGCCTGCGCGGAGGCGCTGCTCTTGGCCAACCTGGGCTGACCGGCTACAGATCCAGGTCGCGGCGCAGCTTGGCCACATGCCCAGTGGCCCGCACGTTGTACTGTGCCACCGCGATCTTGCCGTTCTCATCGACGACGAACGTGGACCGGATGACACCCTGCACGGTCTTGCCGTACATCTTCTTCTCGCCGTAGGCGCCCCAGGCGCCCAATACCGCGCGGTCCGGGTCGGACAGCAGCGGAAAGGTCAGCCCTTCGGCATCACGGAACCTGGCCAGCTTGGCGGGCTTGTCGGGGGAGATGCCGACGACGTCGAGACCGGCGTCGTTGAGGTCGTGCAGGTTGTCGCGGAAATCGCAGGCCTGTTTGGTGCAGCCCGGGGTGGAAGCGGCCGGGTAGAAGTAGACGACCACCCGCCGGCCCCGGTAGTCGGCCAGCGACACCGGGTTGCCGTCGGCGTCGGGCAGGCGGAAGCCGGGCGCCTTGTCGCCGGGCGCCAGGCGCACTGCGTCGGCCATCGGAAACCCCCTTTCTGCTCACCGGAGCACCGGAATCGGTGCCGGCTGCTCTAGGGTAGTGCGGCAGGGCAGCAACTTGAGGACCGATCCCAGTGGAGGGCGACAGTGGCGGAGCGGGATCCCGACGCAATCAAGAAGGACATCGATCAGGCTCGCGACCAGCTGGCGTCGACGGTGGACATTCTCGCGCAACGCGCCAATCCTCGCCGCGTGGCCGATCGGGCCAAGGCCCAGGCGCTGGCGTTCGTCAAGAAGCCCGTAGTGGTGATCTCCCTGGCCGGTGTCGGGGCGATCGGCGTGCTGGTCGTGGTCCGCAAGATCCGCAACCGCTGACCGGCCGGCACCATGGCGCTGAGACCGGATCGCTGCGCAATGCCGCGATCCGGCCGGCCGGCGACGCACCTTGCCGACGGAGGGCTGCTGGAGACGAGCTCATCGGTGACGTCAAACACGAGCGCAACCGAACACCGGCCGAGTCCGTTCAGGCCCACCCACATGCGGGTGGGCCGTGAGATCGCCCGAATTTGCAACGAAGATCCCGGTTTCAAAGCCTGGACCGGAGTCTGCTCTTGGGCGGTGGCAAGCTCAAACGCCGACACCGAGCGGCATGCCTGCGATGCCGGCGGGGCGATCAGTGCAGGGAACACCCGAAAATATGGTCTGCGGTGCGCCGTCAGGGTTTCGAACCCCGGACCCGCTGATTAAGAGTCAGCTGCTCTACCAACTGAGCTAACGGCGCGTCGCGGCCGAGACCGCGAGAGCGACAATAACAGGCGAAACCGCCCCGTGGCGAATCCCGGTGCCGGGTTCCATCAGCGCGTGATACCAACCACGCCGTCCAAGCCACTAGACTGCTGCTGAGCCACTCGGGGCAGTACTTCCGGTCGGAGAAGGGTCAGGGGAACAATGGTGCAGGTCGGTTCGGCGTGTCGCAGGCGCGGCCCCCGCGCCCGGTCGGCGGCGCTGCTGTTGGTCCCCGCCATGGCGCTGGGGCTGAGTGCCTGCGGTGGTGACGCCGACGCCGCCGAAGCCAAGACCATCGTCGACAAGGGCACCCCGTTCGGTGACCTGCTGGTGCCGAAGTTGAGCGCCTCGGTGACCGACCGGGCGGTCGGCGTCGCGGTGGACGCCCCGGTGACGGTGACCGCCGAAGACGGTGTGCTGGGTGCGGTGACGATCGTCAACGAATACGGCAAGGCTGTCGACGGGCAATTCAGCCCGGACGGTCTGACCTGGTCGACCAGCGAACCGCTCGGCTACAACAAGCGCTACACGCTGAACGCGAAGTCGCTCGGTCTGGGCGGGGTGACCAGCCGGCAGATGACCTTCCAGACCCATTCCCCGCAGAACCTGACCATGCCCTACCTGATGCCGCGCGATGGTGAGGTGGTGGGCGTCGGGCAACCGGTGGCAATCCGGTTCGACGAGAACATCGCCAACCGGGCCGCGGCCGAGAAGGCCATCAAGATCACCGCCGACCCGCCGGTCGTGGGTGCGTTCTACTGGCTGAACAACCGCGAGGTGCGCTGGCGGCCGCAGGCGTTCTGGAAGCCCGGCACCGGGGTGCACGTCGCGGTCAACACCTACGGTGTCGACCTGGGCAACGGCGTGTTCGGCCAGGAGAACGTGACCGCTCATTTCACCATCGGCGACGAGGTCATCGCGACTGTCGACGACGACGCCAAGTCGCTGGTCGTGCGGATCAACGGCGAGGTCGTCAAGACCATGCCGGTCTCGATGGGCAAGGACAGCACCCCGACCAACAACGGCACCTACCTGGTCGGTGATCGGTTCGCCCACATCGTGATGGACTCGTCCACCTACGGGGTGCCGGTCAACTCGCCCAATGGCTACCGCACCGACGTCGACTGGGCCACCCAGATCTCCTACAGCGGGATCTTCGTGCACTCGGCGCCGTGGTCGGTGGGCGCACAGGGCTACAGCAACACCAGCCACGGCTGCATCAACGTCAGCCCCAGCAACGCAATGTGGTTCTACGACCACGTCAAGCGCGGGGATGTGGTGCAGATCACCAACACCATCGGGTCGACGCTGCCCGGCACCGAGGGGCTCGGTGACTGGAACATCCCGTGGGAGCAGTGGAAGGCCGGCAACGCCAACGCCTGAGTTCACCGGTGTAGAGCTGTCGCCAGGGAAATCACAGTTTTGATTCATTCATTCACGACGAATGAAAGAGTGAATTGAAATCTCCTGTTTATTGATCGTTTCTCCAGATCATGATACGTTTATGCAAATTAAATGAATCATTTCCGCCGGGAGGAGGTGTGGATCATGATTCGTCGCATGGCAAAGCGTCTCGCCCGGGCTCGTCGCAGGGGTGGCTGAACGGAGGGTGCGTAAGCTGTCCACCACGCCCCGGTCCTCAACATGGATCGGGGCGTGGTGATGCGATTCGAGGCTGGGGTCAGCTGGCGGATCAGCAAACGTGGCCTCGTGGTCTGCCGGCCCGGAGGTGTTCCACTGCTGGTGCAGCACGAGCGGGCTGGTGTGCTGCCGGATCTGGTTCCCGCCGCAGCCTCGCCAGAAGAGCTCATGAGTTTGCTGGGTGGTGCTCAATCCGATCGGCGGTTGGTTGACGATCTCATCGACGAGAGGATTCTCCTCCCGCCGGAGCGAGTAGGCGTTTCGGAGCGCCATGCGGGATCCGGTCACCCGCGGCGCCTGGTGTTCACCCGTTCCGGCATCGAAGTTCGGGGAATCGAGCGGATCGCACGGTGGGTGCATCGGCTGGTGATGCCGATAGTCGTTTCATGGTGGGGTCGCTGTTTGATCGGCCTCACTGTGGTCGGCGGGTCAGCCGCCTTGGTCATGGGGCGTCCGGCGGTGGCGGCGGTCAGCGAACATCCATGGATCGATGCGACGTTGGGTCTGATATTGGGATTTGCCCTGGCCGGCGCGCACGAACTCGCCCATGCGGTGGCCTTGGTTCACTATGGCCGCACCCCGCAAGCTGCGGGGTGCGGCTTCTATTGGGGAGCGCTGTCGTTCTACGTCGATTGCACCGATGGCGTCACGTTGCCGCGCCGGGCGCGGATCATCAATGCGTTATCGGGATTGGCTGTCGACCTGGCGGCCGCCGCGGCGCTGTTCATCACGGCCCAGCTGTGGGCCGCATCGGTCCTTGCCGTCAGTGTGTGCTGGCGCGTCGGAATATTTCACCTGGTTGATATCGCCGACAATGCGCTGCCCATCCTGGAGGTAGATGGTCAGCTTGCACTCTCGGACGCTCTCGACGAACCGGACCTGTCGCCCCGTGCCCGAGAAGCCCTCGGGCGGTGGCTGCGTGGGATTCGGGGTCGCGAACAACCACCCTGGCTGGCAGCCTATGGTGCGGTCAGCCTTGCCGGCGGAATCGTGCTGCTCGTCGGTGGCACCTGGGTGTGGTGGCTGGCGGCCGGTGACCTGCTCAAGGCGTTGTTCGGTGGAAACCCGGCGGAGGTGCTGCTGGCGCTCTACGTGGTCATCCCATTCGCTGCCGGGGTGCTGTTCTCCGGCATCGGACTCGTCGTCGAGTTGCTTGCCAGACCGGTCGCTGCTCCCGCTGCCGGTACCGGCGATCCGCCTTGCCCGTGAACCAGGGCCAGTGACCCGTCCGGTAGCGGGCGCCACCGGGTCGTGCGGCGGCGCTGTCCCGGACTTTGGTGCTTTCGGCCGGGGCGATCTGCAGTAAGAGACGCCCGGGCATCCGAAATCCGACCGCACCGCGAGGCGGTGGACAGCCAAGGCATGCGCTATGGCCATGCCACTTCTGGGGTGGCTGACGGGACTCGAACCCGCGACACCCAGGATCACAACCTGGTGCTCTACCAACTGAACTACAGCCACCATCGCTGCAAGCCCAGGGGCTCGGTGCAGCGACGTCGATACTAGCCGCTGCTGTGCCCGGTAGCCGAATCGGCCACCGCGGGTGCGTGGCCCGGGGGGCCGAGTTCCGCGGCGACCGCAGCAATATCGCTGGTAGACGGACCGGGCGGTGCGACGAACGCGGTGCGCCGGTAGAACTTCAACTCCCGGATGGACTCGTGGATATCGGCCAGTGCGCGGTGCGCCAGCCCCTTCTCCGGCTGGCCGAAGTAGATCCGCGGATACCACCGCCGGCACAGTTCCTTGATGGAGCTGACGTCGACCATCCGGTAGTGCAGGTAGGAGTTCAGCGCGGGCATGTCCCGGGCCAGGAACGCGCGGTCCGTGGCGATCGAGTTGCCGGCCAGCGGGGCCGTTCTGGCCTGCTTGACGTGGCTGCGGATGTAGTCGAGCACCATCGCCTCGGCGGTCGCCACGTCGACGGTGGCGGCCCTGACCTCCTCGATCAGGCCCGATCGGGTGTGCATCTGCGTGACGACGTCGATCATCGAGGTCAGGGCGGCGTCGTCGGCGTGGATCACCACGTCGATGCCGTCGCCGAGAATGTTCAACTCGGCGTCGGTGACCAGTGCCGCAATCTCGATCAGCTTGTCGCAGCCCAGGTCCAACCCGGTCATCTCGCAGTCGATCCAGACCAGTTCGTCTCGTGCAGGGCTCACAGTAAGCCCACGTTAGCCGGTGGCCGTCGCACAGGATCGCTGCGGTACACCCCGGCCCAGTAATGTCGTGTCCCGTGAGCCCTGATTCGGCGGCCGGCGCCGCACGACAGATCGCAAGCGGTTACGCCGTCGGTGGCCAGGCTCTGGAATTGGGCACCGTGGTCGTCGACGGCGTCGTGGATCCCGCCGCGCGGGTCCGCATCCCGCTGGCCACCATCAACCGGCACGGCCTGGTCGCCGGCGCCACCGGTACCGGCAAGACCAAGACCCTGCAGGTGATCGCCGAACAGCTGTCGGCCGCGGGGGTGCCGGTGCTGATGGCCGACGTCAAGGGCGACCTGTCCGGTCTGGCCCGGGCGGGTGCGGCCAGCGACCGGACCGCCGAGCGCGCCAGGGAGACCGGCGACGACTGGTCGCCGGCCGCGTTCCCGGTGGAGTTCCTGTCGCTGGGCACCGGCGGGATCGGGGTGCCGGTGCGTGCCACCATCTCCAGCTTCGGCCCCGTCCTGCTGGCAAAAGTGCTGGGACTCAACGCTACCCAGGAATCCACCCTCGGTCTCATCTTCCACTGGGCGGATCAGAACGGTTACCTTCTGCTGGATCTGAAAGACCTGCGTTCGGTCATCGGCTACCTCACCGGTGATCAGGGCAAGGCCGAACTCAAAGCCCTGGGCGCGGTGTCGCCGGCCACCGCGGGGGTGATCCTGCGCGCGCTGGTCAACCTGGAAGCCGAGGGCGCCGACACCTTCTTCGGCGAGCCGGAGCTGAAACCCGAGGACCTGATCCGCACCGACGCAACCGGCCGCGGCGTCGTCTCGCTGCTGGAACTGGGCGATCAGGCCGCCCGCCCGGTGCTGTTCTCCACCTTCCTGATGTGGGTGCTGGCCGACTTGTTCACGCTGCTACCCGAAGTCGGCGACATCGACAAACCCAAGCTGGTGTTCTTCTTCGACGAGGCCCATCTGCTGTTCACCGACGCGTCGAAGGCGTTCCTGCAGCAGGTCGCGCAGACCGTCAAGCTGATCCGCTCCAAGGGGGTTGGGGTGTTCTTCTGCACCCAGCTGCCGACCGATGTCCCCAACGAAGTGCTCTCCCAACTGGGCGCGCGGGTCCAGCATGCGCTGCGCGCCTTCACCCCCGATGATCAGAAGGCGCTCGCCAGAACGGTGCGTACCTACCCGAAAACCGGCGTCTACGACCTGGAGTCGGCGCTGACGTCGCTGGGCATCGGCGAGGCGATCGTGACCGTCCTCTCCGAGAAGGGTGCCCCGACGCCGGTGGCCTGGACCAGGCTGCGCGCACCCCGGTCGCTGATGGCCGCCATCGGCGACGACGCGATCAGTGCCGCCGCCAAGGCCAGCGCGCTGCAGGCCGCATACGGAACGACCGTGGACCGTGAGTCCGCCTACGAAGTCCTGAGCGTCAAATACGGGCAGGGCCAAGCCAAGACGCCGCCCGAGCCCGGCAAGAAGGCGCCGGCGCCGGCGGCACCGCGGCTGCGCTGGTGGCAGCGATTCGGACGCTGGCTCAAGGGTGTCTTCGGCAGTCGTGCGGTGACGAGTTTCGCCCGATCGGCCGGCACCGCGGTGGGCCGCGAAATCACCCGCGGCGCGATGGGCACCGGTCGCCGGCGCCGCTGATCCGTTGCGGTGGTATCAGTTCGCGGTCAGATCGCGCAGCGGCCGGTGCGGATCGGCCAGCCGCCCGGGGTCGACGCGGATTCCCGCCCGGATCACATTCTTGACGTCCGCGATCACGTCCCACACGTTGACACTCATACCCGCCAGCACCCGATCATGGTCGTCCAGCCAGAACGCGATGAACTCACGCGCCTCGACATCGCCGCGGAAGACCACTCGCCGGTACTCGGGCGCGTGGCCGGCGTACTCCATTCCCAGGTCGTACTGGTCGGTGAAAAAGTAGGGCAGTTCGGCGTATTCGGCTGCACCGCCGAGCATGCCCGTCGCAGCGACCGATGGCTGCTTGCGCGCATCGGCCCAGTGGCCGGTGCGGATTCGCTTGTTGAGCAACGGGTTCTGCACCGTTGCGACGTCGCCGGCAGCGTAGACGTCCGGGTCGCTGGTGCGCAGCGATGCGTCGACCAGGATGCCCTCGCCGATCGCCAGCCCGGCCTGCCCGGCGAGCTCCACGTTGGGTTGCGCGCCGATCGCGACCAGTACGGTGTCGGCGGCCACCCGGGTGCCGTCGGTGAGTCGGAGTCCGGTGGCTTGTCCGCCCGCGGTGGTGATCTCGGTGACGTGTGCCGACAAGCGCAGGTCCACCCCGTTATCGCGGTGCAGTCGGGCGAACACCTCGCCGACCTCCTCGCCCAGCGCCGACAGCAGCGGCAGCCGGGACCGTCCGACCACGGTGACCGGCACCCCGCGCTGACGGGCACTGGCGGCGACCTCCAGACCGATCCACCCCGCGCCCAGCACCGCCAGCGAAGACCCGTCGGCCAGCGCGGCATCCAGCGCGGCGGCGTCGTCGACGGTTCGCAGGCAGTGCACCCGCTGGGCATCGATCCCCGGTATTGCCGGGCGGCGGGCCCGAGCGCCGGTGGTCAGCAACAACTTGTCGTAGTGCGCGGTGGTGACCGCACCGCCGTCGTCAAGTGTGACGGTGTGCCCGGACGGGTCAAGTGCCGTCACCTCGACGCCCAGTCGCAGGTCGACATCGTGGTCGCGATACCAGTCGGCGTCGTGCACGGTGAAATCCGGCAGTGTCAGCCGTTTGTCGGCCTCGTCGTAGCCGCGCGCGATCGGTGACGTCTTGGCGGCGAGGAACTCCTTGGACAGTGGAATTCGGTCGTAGGGGTAGTGATGTTCGGCGGCGAAGACGACGATGCGCCCGTCGAAGCCCTTGTCGCGCAGGGCTTCGACCGCCCTGGCGCCGGCCAGGCCACCACCGGCGACGGCGAACACGCTGCTGGTCGACATGCTGACCGGCCCCTCAGCCGCCGCCCAGCTTCTTGTAGACAAGGCCCACGATCGGGGTGACGATCGCGCGCGGAGCGTACTGGCTGGCCACCGACATCGCCTTGGAGGTCACCCCGGGCACGACGCGCATCTTATTGCGTGCCAACGCATCCAGCGACACCTTCGCGGTGTGATCGGTCGAGATCCACAGAAAGTCCGGTATCAGCTTGTCGACCAGCGACGCGTCGGCCGTGTCCGGCATCTCGGCGCGCACCGGACCCGGCGCCAGCAGCGTGACATGCACACCGGCGTGCCGCAGCTCGCCGCGCAGCGACTCGCTGAAGGTGTTGACGAACGCCTTGCTTGAGGCGTAGGTCGCGTTGTTGGGGATCGGGGAATTACCGGCGGCCGAACCGGAGATCAGGATGCCGCCGGCGCCCCGAGCGATCATCCCCGGCAGCACCGCCAGCGTCAGGTCGTGCACGGCGAGCACGTTGAGCTGAACCTGGGCCCGTTCGACGGCCGGATCCAGCTCGGCGACCGGTCCGAAAGTGCCGGTGCCGGCGTTGGCGCAGAGAATCGAGATGTTCCGGCCGGCCAACTCCTCGCACAGCTTGTCGCGTTGCGCCGGGTCGGCCAGGTCGACCGGGCGAACCTCGACCGCGACCCGGTACCGGTCGGACAACTGCGCCGCCAGTTCGCCGAGCACGTCCCCGCGGCGCGCGGTGATGATCAGGCTGTGGCCCCGAGCCGCCAGTTCGGTGGCCAATGCCTTGCCGATGTTCTGGGACGCTCCGGTGACAACGGCACGAGCGTCGGGGCTGGGAGCGGGGAGCGGCATGCCGCAATCGTAGAGTGCCGGGCATGGGTGCGACGGGGTCGGGTTTGCGCGCACCCGGCCGGTCCCGAGTCGTGGCGTGGGCGCTGTGGGACACCGGATCTTCCGGACTCAACGCGATCGTGCTGACGTTTGTCTTCTCGGTCTATCTGACGAGCACGGTGGGCCGCGACCTGCCCGGTGGAGCGTCCGCGGCCAGCTGGCTGGGTCGCGCCCTGGCGGGCGCCGGACTGGTTGTGGCGGCGCTGGCGCCGCTGGTCGGTGTGTGGGTGGAGGCCCCACGCCGCCGGCGGCAGGCGTTGGCGGTGCTGACCGTGGTCGTGGTGGTGCTTACCAGTGCCATGAGCCTGATCCGGGCAGACGCGCGCTACCTGTGGGCCGGGCTGATACTGCTGGCCCTGACCGTGGCGTGCGGGGACTTGGCCAGCGTGCCCTACAACGCGATGCTCCGTCAGCTGTCGACCCCGCAGACCTCCGGCCGGATCTCCGGCTTCGGCTGGGCCGCGGGCTACGCCGGCAGCGTGGTGCTGCTGCTGGTGGTCTACCTGGGTTTCATCTCCGGCACCGGTCCCACCCGCGGGCTGCTCGGCCTCTCCGCCGGGGACGGGCAGAATGTCCGTGCGGCGGTGCTGCTGGCGGCCGGGTGGCTGGCACTGTTGGCCCTGCCGCTGCTGTTCACCGCGGATCGGCTGGTGGCTGTCGACGCGGTGGCGCCGCTGCCGCCCGGCGTGTTCGGCGCCTACCGCAAACTCTGGTCGGACCTCACCTCGGAATGGCGTCGTGACCGCAACCTGGTGTTCTACCTGTTGGCCAGCGCGGTGTTCCGGGACGGGGTGGCCGGGATCTTCGCGTTCGGCGCGGTGCTGGGCGTCAACGTGTACGGCGTCTCGGCGGGGGACGTGCTGATTTTCGGGGTGGCCGCCAGCGTGGTGGCCGCTGTGGGTGCGGTGCTGGGCGGCATCCTCGATGACCGGATCGGATCCAAGGTGGTCATCGTGGGCTCACTGGGCGCGATGATCACCGCCGGCAGCACGCTGATGGCACTGTCCGGTGCGGGGGCGTTCTGGGCTTGTGGGCTGGCGCTCTGCTTTTTCATCGGGCCGACCCAGTCGGCGGCGCGGACGCTGCTGTTGCGGATGGCCCGGCAGGGTCGGGAGGGGCTGGAGGGGATCGTGTTCGGTCTGTACACGATGACGGGCCGCGCCGTGTCGTTCTTGGCGCCGTGGCTGTTCTCGGTCTTCGTCGACGTGTTTCACAGCGACCGTGCCGGTATGGGTGGACTGTGCACGGTGCTGGTGCTGGGGCTGGCGGCGATGCTCGCGGTCAAAGCCCCGCGCCACGGCACCGGCTGACCGGCGACTAGCCGGCGCCGGCGCAGATGGTCAGGATCGTCCCGGTGCGCTGCCGCACCTGGGCGCCGTCGACGCTCACCGAACAGGTGATCTGCTGGCCGATGTTGACCACGGTGACGCTGGCGGATTTCGACGCCGGCGGTTCCAGGCTGACCTGCTTACGCCACGGCAGCACCACGTTGAACTCGGTCTGCAACACCCCGCCGGTGTCGATGTAGGCGATGCTGATCGCCCGGCCTTCGCCGGTGACGCTGTAGACGACGGTCTGCGCCACCCCCGGGCCCGTCGACTCGGTGGGTGGTGGTGGCGTCGTCGTCGGCGTCGTGCCGGTGCTGGGCGCCGGTGACCTGGTGGTGGGCGCCGGGACCCGGGTCGTCGGGATCGGCGTCGCCGGCGCCGTGCTCGGCATCGTCGGCAGCGTCACGGTGCTCGGCTTCTTCGCCGACTGGTCGATGATCAGGGCGATGACCAGCCCGACCACCAGCAGCACCGCCACCCCGGCCAGCAGGAACAGCCAGCGCGGCGAGCGCGGCGGCTTCGGTGTGCCGCCCTCGCCGCCGAGTTCCACCGCGCCGCCGGGGGGCGGCTGACCCGAGGCCCAGTACCCCGGTGACGCCGGTGTGTCCGGCGGCGGGTACCCCGCGCCGTAGGCCGGCAGTTGACCCGCGTACGCCGGATCGACGTAAGGCGGGTAGCCGACGGTGGACGGTTCGGTCGACCCGGCTTGATATCGGGTCGGGTCGAAGCCCTCGGGTCGATGCGGATCCGTCATGCCCACCTCATGGATTGCAGAGTACCTGCGTACGGCGGTTAGCGGTCCCGATGCAAGCGGGTCCGGCCCGTAACGCTACCGCCGCTGACCGCGGTCAGCGCGTCGACGGTCATCGCATGCAACACCTCGCGCGACCGCCCCGCGCCGGCCGGCTTGCCCCCGGCCGGCTTGAGGCTGTGCGGGGTCGAGTTCAGCAGCCCGAACACCGCATGCGCCATCAGCCGGGCATCCGGCTCGGCCAGCCCCGGGTGGAGTCGGCGCAGCACGCCGACCCAGACCTCGACGTACTGGCGCTGTGCGCTGCGCACCTGACGCTTCGCAGCCGCCGGCAGGTGCGCCAGGTCGCGGTCCTGAATACGGATCAGGTCCGGTTCGCCCATGGCGAAGTCCAGGTGGAACTCGATCAGGCCGTCGAGCATCGCGGCCGGATCCCAGTCCCGCCCGGTGACCTCGCGCGCCCCGGCCAGCAGCCGGGTGCTGATACCGACCAGCAGTTCCACCAGCAGCGCTTCCTTGTTCGGGAAGTGCCGGTAGATGGCCGGTCCGCTGACGCCGGCAGCGGCGCCGATGTCCTCCAACCGCACCGCCACGAAACCGCGCTCGGCGAACAACCGCTCGGCGGCCGCCAGCAACTGGGTGCGACGGTCGGATTTCAACTGGCTGCGCCGGTTGGCGGGCTCCTCCTGGCCGGGAGCGGCGGATACCGGCACGGCGCCTCCCGACTCCTAGACACTCTGGTTAATCGCCACTAACCTAGCATGAGTTAGCGATCGTTAACTGAATCCCCGGTGATCGGAGGGTGGCGTGCCAGCCGATTCCTACGTCCGTGGGGCGGCCCACCCCCCGCTATTGGAGACCACCATCGGTGCCGCGCTGGCGGCGACCGCTGCCGCGCACCCGAACTGTGATGCCCTGGTGGATATCCCGGCGCGGCGGTGCTGGACCTACGCGGAGTTGCTCGCCGATGTGCGTCGGCTGGCGACCGGACTGATCCGGGCGGGCGTCCGAGCCGGTGACCGGGTGGGGATCTGGGCGCCCGGCTGCGCGGAGTGGGTGCTCGTGCAGTACGCCACTGCCGAGATCGGTGCCGTCCTGGTGAACATCAACCCCGCCTACCGTGCCCACGAACTGCAGTACGCGCTGCAGCAGTCCGGGCTGAGCATGATGATCTCCGCGCCGGGCTTCAAGACCTCCGACTACGTCGCGTTGCTGGGCGAGGTGGCCCCGCGCTGTGGCGATCTTCGCGAGGTGGTGTTCACCGACAGTGCACGGTGGCAGGAACTGGCCGCCATCGAGGCCGACGGCAGCGCACTGGCCCGGATCGGCGCGACACTGCGCAGCCATGATCCGATCAACATCCAATACACCTCCGGCACAACGGGATACCCGAAGGGTGCCACGCTGAGTCACCGGAACATCCTCAACAACGGCTACCTGGTCGGCGAGTTGCTGGGCTACACCGAAGCGGACCGGATCTGCGTGCCGGTGCCCTTCTATCACTGCTTCGGCATGGTGCTGGCAAACCTGGCTGCCATCACCCACGGCGCGGCCATCGTGATCCCGGCCCCCGGTTTCGATCCGGCGGCCACACTGCGGGCGGTAGCCGAAGAGCGCTGCACCAGCCTGTACGGGGTGCCCACCATGTTCATCGCGGAGCTGGGGCTGGCCGACTTCGGCGACTACGACCTGACCAGCCTGCGCACCGGAATCATGTCCGGTTCGCCGTGCCCGGCCGAGGTGATGCGCCGGGTGATCGAGGACATGCACATGCCCGAGGTCGCGATCTGCTACGGCATGACCGAGACGTCGCCGGTGTCCACGCAGACCAGCGCTGAGGACTCGCTGGCTCACCGGGTCGGCACCGTCGGGCGGGTCTGCCCGCACCTGGAGATCAAGGTGGTCGACCCGGGCACCGGTCGCACCGTGCCGCGCGGGGTGGTCGGTGAGTTGTGCACCCGCGGCTACTCGGTGATGGCCGGCTACTGGAACGACCCGGCGAAGACCGCCGAGGTCATCGACGCCGATGGTTGGATGCACAGCGGCGATCTCGCGGTGCTCGACGACGACGGCTACGTTCGGATCACCGGCCGGATCAAGGACATGGTGATCCGCGGCGGGGAGAACATCTATCCGCGGGAGATCGAGGAATTCCTGCACGCGCACCCCGACATCGTCGACGCGCAGGTGATCGGGGTGCCCGACGAAACCTATGGCGAGGAACTGATGGCGGTGGTCGCCCTGCGCGACGGGGCGCCTGTGCTCACCGCCGAACGACTGCGGGAGTTCTGCGCCGGACAACTCGCCCACTTCAAGATTCCGCGGTATCTGCGCGTTGTCACGGAGTTCCCGATGACGGTCACCGGCAAGATCCGCAAGGACGAGTTGCGGCGGCAGGCAGCCGACTGTCTGGGCGGTGATTGACGTGATATTCTCTACGTCAGTTAATCAACATTAACTCAAATTGGAGTGCGCTGTGGCGATGGACAAGGTCGTGGCGACAGCCGCGCACGCGGTCGCTGACGTGCCCGACGGGGCTTCGCTGGCGGTCGGCGGTTTCGGGTTGTGCGGGGTGCCCGAAGCGTTGATCGCGGCACTGCTCGAACTGGGCGTCGGCGACCTGGAGACCGTTTCGAACAACTGCGGGGTGGACGGGATCGGGCTCGGACTGCTGTTGGAACACAAGCGGATCCGCCGGACCATCGGCTCCTACGTAGGGGAGAACAGGGAGTTCGCCCGGCAGTATCTGGCCGGTGAACTCGAGGTGGAGCTGACTCCACAGGGCACGCTGGCGGAGCGGTTGCGGGCCGGTGGCGCCGGCATCCCGGCCTTCTACACCCCGAGTGGGGTCGGCACCCAGGTGGCCGACGGCGGACTGCCGTGGCGCTATGACTCCTCCGGCGGTATCGCAGTGGCGTCGCCGCCGAAGGAGACCCGTGAGTTCGACGGCCGCACTTATGTTCTCGAGCGGGCAATCCGCACCGACTTCGCGCTGGTGCACGCCTGGAAGGGCGACCGGCACGGCAACCTGGTGTACCGGGCGGCCGCGGCGAACTTCAACCCGGACTGTGCCGCAGCGGGCCGGATCACCATCGCCGAAGTCGAACACCTCGTCGAGCCCGGCGAGATCGACCCGGCCACCGTGCACACCCCCGGTATCCAGGTGCACCGGGTGGTGCAGGTGCCCGAGCCGGTGAAGCGAATCGAAAAAGAGACGGTGCGACGCTGATGACCCTCACCAGAGACGAACTCGCCGCGCGGGTGGCCGCCGAACTGCGCGACGGCCAGTATGTCAACCTCGGCATCGGGCTGCCCACGCTGATCCCCAACCACATTCCCGCCGGTGTCACGGTCGTCTTGCATTCGGAGAACGGCATCCTCGGCGTCGGGCCGTACCCGCGGGCGGAGGATCTGGACGCCGACCTGATCAACGCCGGCAAGGAGACGGTGACCGTCCTGCCGGGCGCCTCCTTCTTCTCGTCGTCGACGTCGTTCGGAATCATCCGCGGCGGCCACCTGGACGTCGCCGTGCTGGGCGCGATGCAAGTCTCGGCCGCCGGCGATCTGGCCAACTGGATGATCCCGGGCAAGATGGTCAAGGGCATGGGCGGGGCGATGGACTTGGTGCACGGCGCCGGCCGGGTGATCGTGATGATGGAGCACACCGCCCGCGACGGCAGCCCGAAGATCGTCGAGCACTGCACGCTGCCACTGACCGGGACGCACTGCGTCAACCGCATCATCACCGACCTCGCGGTCATCGACGTCACCGACGACGGGCTGCGGCTGGTCGAGACCGCACCGGGTGTCGCCGTCGCCGAGGTCGTCGCGAAAACCGAACCGCCGCTCGAGGTTGCGATCGCAAAGTGACCGCTGTTGTCAACGACACCTTCGCCGACCAGCACCGCCGGCTGGTCGCGGAACTGGGCGCAAGACTGGCTGCCGCCGCGCTCGGCGGCAGCGAACACTCCAGGCAGCGTCACGTCGCCCGGGGCAAGCTCTTGCCTCGGGACCGGGTCGACCGGCTATTGGACCCGGGCAGTCCGTTTCTGGAGCTGGCCCCACTGGCCGCGGGCGGCATGTACGACGACGAATGCCCCGGTGCCGGCATCATCACCGGGATCGGCCGGGTCTCGGGACGCGAATGCGTGATCGTCGCCAACGACGCCACCGTCAAGGGCGGTACCTACTACCCGATCACGGTCAAGAAGCACCTGCGGGCCCAGGAGGTCGCGTTACACAACCGGCTGCCGTGCCTCTACCTGGTGGACTCCGGCGGCGCGTTCCTGCCCCGGCAGGACGAGGTGTTCCCGGACCGGGAGCACTTCGGCCGGATCTTCTACAACCAGGCGACGATGAGCGCCAAGGCCATTCCGCAGGTGGCTGCCGTGCTCGGGTCGTGCACCGCGGGCGGTGCTTACGTGCCGGCGATGAGCGACGAGGCCGTGATCGTCCGCGAGCAGGGCACCATCTTCCTCGGCGGCCCGCCACTGGTGAAAGCCGCCACCGGCGAGGTCGTCACCGCCGAGGAGCTGGGCGGCGGTGAGTTGCACTCGAGGGTCTCCGGTGTCACCGACCATCTGGCCGACGACGACGAGCATGCGCTACGGATCGTCCGCCGGATCGTGTCCACGTTCGGTCCTCGAAGTGAAAGCCCTTGGCCGGTCATCCGTTCCGTGGAACCCAAACACGCCCAGACTGAGCTCTACGACGTGGTTCCGCCGGATCCGCGGGTGCCCTACGACGTGCGCGAGGTGATCACCCGACTCGTCGACGGCAGCGAGTTCGCCGAGTTCAAGGCCGAGTACGGCAAGACCCTGGTGACCGGCTTCGCCCGCATCCACGGCCACCCGGTGGGCATCGTCGCCAACAACGGGGTGCTGTTCGGTGAATCCGCGCTCAAGGGCGCGCATTTCATCGAACTGTGCGACAAACGGTGCACCCCGCTGCTGTTCCTGCAGAACATCGCCGGTTTCATGGTCGGGCGTGACTACGAGGCCGGTGGCATCGCCAAGCACGGTGCCAAGATGGTCACCGCGGTGGCCTGTGCCCGGGTGCCCAAACTGACCGTGGTGATCGGCGGTTCCTACGGGGCCGGTAACTACTCGATGTGCGGGCGGGCCTACTCGCCGCGATTCCTGTGGATGTGGCCCAACGCGCGGATCTCCGTGATGGGCGGCGAGCAGGCCGCCTCGGTGCTGGCGACCGTGCGCGGCGAGCAACTCGAAGCCGCCGGCACGCCGTGGTCGGCCGAGGCCGAAGAGCGCTTCAAGGCGCCGATCCGCGACCAGTACGAGGCACAGGGCAACCCGTACTACTCGACGGCGCGGCTCTGGGACGACGGGATCATCGACCCCGCCGACACCAGAACAGTGCTGGGCCTGGCGCTTTCGGTCTGCGCCAACGCCCCGCTGGAACCGGTCTCCTACGGCGTCTTCCGGATGTGAGTGCAGATGTTTGAGACGGTGCTGGTGGCCAACCGCGGTGAGATCGCGGTTCGGGTGATCGCCACCCTGCGACGGCTCGGCATCGGATCGGTGGCCGTCTACAGCGATGCCGACGCCGGTGCCCGGCATGTGCGCGAGGCCGACACCGCGGTGCGGCTGGGACCGGCTCGTGCCGCGGACAGCTACCTGGCCATTGCGAAGGTGCTCGATGCCGCTGCGGCGACCGGTGCTCAGGCGATCCATCCGGGCTACGGGTTCCTTTCCGAGAACGCCGAATTCGCCGCGGCCTGCGCGCGGGCCGGGGTGGTGTTCATCGGCCCGCCGGCGCGCGCCATCGAGGTGATGGGCGACAAGATCGCCGCCAAGAACACCGTCGCCGGCTTTGACGTACCGGTTGTGCCCGGGGTGGCCAGGCCCGGCCTGACCGATGACGAACTGGTGGCGGCGGCCGGCGACGTCGGTTACCCGGTGCTGATCAAGCCGTCGGCGGGCGGCGGCGGCAAGGGCATGCACCTGGTCGACGATCCGGCGCAGCTGCGCTCGACGCTGGTGACCGCGCGCCGCGAGGCGGCATCGGCATTCGGGGACGACACGCTGTTCCTGGAGCGATTCGTGTTGCGGCCCCGGCACATCGAGGTGCAGGTGCTGGCCGATGCCCTGGGCAACGTGGTGCACCTCGGCGAACGGGAATGCAGCCTGCAACGCCGCCACCAGAAGGTCGTCGAAGAGGCACCGTCGCCGCTGCTGGACCCCGCCACCCGGGCCCGGATCGGCGCCGCCGCCTGCAACACCGCCCGCAGCGTCGACTACACCGGCGCCGGGACAGTCGAGTTCATCGTCTCGGCCGACCGGCCGGACGAATTCTTCTTCATGGAGATGAACACCCGCCTGCAGGTGGAACACCCGGTCACCGAGGCGGTCACGGGGCTGGATCTGGTGGAGTGGCAGCTGCGGGTGGCGGCCGGCGAGAAGCTGTCGTTCACCCAGGACGAGATCGCGCTGACCGGCCACGCCATCGAAGCCCGGATCTATGCCGAGGACCCGGCGCGCGGCTTCCTGCCCACCGGCGGGCGGGTGCTGGCCGTGCACGAACCCACCGGAGCCGGTGTGCGGGTGGACTCCTCGCTGCAGTGCGGCACCGTGGTCGGAAGCGACTATGACCCGATGCTGTCCAAGGTGATTGCGCAGGGGGCCGATCGGGCCGAGGCGCTGGCGCGACTGGACGGCGCACTGGCCGAGACGACGGTGCTCGGTGTGCAGACCAACATCGAGTTCCTGCGGTTCCTGTTGGCCGATCAGCGGGTGGCGGACGGTGACCTGGACACCGAACTGCTTGATGCCAGGGTGGAAGAATTCGCCCCGCTTCCAGCGCCGGACGACGTACTGGCCGCCGGTGGACTGTACCGGCAGTGGGCGTTGGCCCGCAGCGGCCGCGGGAACCTGTGGGCGGCGCCCAGCGGCTGGCGCATCGGTGTCGATGCCCCGGTGCGTACCGAGATGCGCACCCCGCTGCGCTCGGAGACGGTGTCGGTGTGGGGACTGCCCGACGCGGCCCGGGTTCAGGTCGGAGACGGCGAGATCTGTAACGGGACCGCCCTGCTCGACCAGGGACAGCTGACCGTGACGCTGGACGGCAGGCGCCGTCGCTTCGCGGTGGCCGAAGCCGATCGGCGACTGTGGATCGCCGACGAGCGCGGCGCCTGGCAGCTGCACGAAGCCGAAGAGGTCACGGTGCACCGGAACCTGGGACCGCGTCGCGCCGAGATCGTCAGCCCGATGCCGGGCAGCGTCATCGCCGTTGCGGCCGCCTCGGAGGACCCGGTCGTCGAAGGTGCCCCGGTGGTGGTGGTGGAGGCGATGAAGATGGAGCACACGCTGACCGCGCCGGTCAACGGCCGGGTGGAGGTGCTGGTGTCGGTGGGGGATCAGGTGGTGGTGGATCAGGTACTGGCCCGGCTGATTCCGGATGAAGTTCCAGATGTAGAGGAAGAGCGACGATGACGACCATGACGGCGGGGACACTGCCGAGCGAGTACCAGGACCTGCGCGAGACGGTCGCCGAGTTCGCCCGCACCGTGGTCGCGCCGGTGTCGGCCAGACACGACGAGGAACACAGTTTTCCCTACGAAGTGGTCGCCAAGATGGGCGAGATGGGCCTGTTCGGGCTGCCGTTCCCGGAGGAATACGGCGGTATGGGCGGCGACTACTTCGCGCTGGCCCTCGCGCTGGAGGAACTGGGCAAGGTCGACCAGTCGGTGGCGATCACCCTGGAGGCGGGGGTGGGTCTGGGCGCGATGCCGATCTACCGGTTCGGCAGCGAGGATCAGAAGCAGGGCTGGCTTCCCGAGCTGGCCGCAGGTCGCGCACTGGCCGGCTTCGGGCTGACCGAGCCGGGCGCCGGATCGGATGCCGGCAGCACCCGTACCACCGCCCGGTTGGACGACGGCGAATGGGTTGTCAACGGCACCAAGCAGTTCATCACCAACTCCGGCACCGACATCACCGCCCTGGTCACGGTCACCGCGCTGACCGGAACCCGCGCCGACGGCCGCAAGGAGATCTCGACGATCATCATTCCCTCCGGCACACCGGGATTCACCGTCGAACCGGCGTACAACAAGGTCGGCTGGAACGCTTCCGACACCCACCCGTTGACGTTCGAAGACGTCCGCGTCCCGGCCGGCAATCTGCTGGGTGTGCGCGGCAGCGGGTATGCCAACTTCCTGTCCATCCTCGACGAGGGCCGGATCGCGATCGCCGCGGTGGCCACCGGCGTGGCGCAGGGCTGTGTCGACGAATGCGTCAGATACGCCGGCGAGCGGGAGTCGTTCGGGAAGCCGATCGGGGACTACCAGGCGATCAGCTTCAAGATCGCCCGCATGGAGGCTCGCGCCCATGTCGCACGCACCGCCTACTACGATGCCGCCGCGAAGATGCTGGCCGGCAAACCCTTCAAGAAAGAGGCATCGATCGCCAAGATGATCTCCTCGGAGGCTGCGATGGACAATGCCCGCGACGCCACCCAGATCCACGGCGGCTACGGATTCATCAACGAATACCCGGTGGCCCGCCACTACCGGGACAGCAAGATTCTCGAGATCGGTGAAGGGACAACGGAGGTGCAGTTGATGCTGATAGCCCGATCACTGGGGCTGGGCTGATGACCGGCAGGACCGTCGAGCAGCGCGGGCTGTGGTTCGAGGAGTACGAAATCGGCACCACTTACACCCACCGGCCCGGCCGTACCGTCACCGAGGCCGACAACGTGCTGTTCACCACGCTGACCATGAACACCCAGTCGCTGCACCTGGACGCCGCGTGGGCCGCTCAGCAACCCGGGTTTCGCGGCGAGCGACTGGTGAACTCGATGTTCACGCTGTCCACGCTGGTCGGGCTGTCGGTCGCGCAGTTGACGCTGGGCACCATCGTGGCCAACCTCGGGTTCTCCGAGGTGTCGTTTCCCAAGCCGGTCTTCCACGGCGACACGCTGTACGCCGAAACGGTCTGCACCGGTAAGCGCGAATCCAACAGCCGGCCCGGGGAGGGCATCGTCACCCTGGAACACATCGGGCGCAACCAGCACGGCGACGTCGTCGCGCGTGCCGTCCGCACCACGCTGGTGCGCAAACGCCCCGACGGTGACGCATGACGCTGCGCGACGCCGGCCCGGCATGGTTGTTCTGTCCGGCCGACCGGCCGGAGCGCTTCGGCAAAGCCGCGGCGGTCGCCGACGTGGTGATCCTCGACCTGGAGGACGGGGTGGCCGCCGCCCACCGGCCGGCCGCCCGGCAGGCGCTGCAGCAGGCCCCGCTCGACCCGGCGCGCACCGTGGTGCGGATCAACCCGTCGGGCACCGACGACCAGGCTCGTGACCTCGATGCCCTGTCCGGCACCGACTACACGGCGGTGATGCTGGCCAAGACCGAATCGGCCGCCCAGGTCGACGCATTGGCGCCGCGGCAGGTGGTCGCGCTGGTGGAGACGCCGCGCGGGGTGGTGTACGCCGCCGAGATCGCCGCCGCCGGCGTCACGGTCGCCATGATGTGGGGTGCCGAGGATCTGGTGGCCGCGATCGGCGGTGGCTCCAGCCGGCGGGCCGACGGGGGCTACCGCGACGTGGCCCGCCATGCGCGTTCGACGGTGCTGCTTGCCGCCGCCGCGTTCGGCCGGGCCGCTCTCGATGCGGTGTACCTCGACATCGGGGATCTGGCTGGGCTCAAGGTCGAGGCGCTGGACGGCGCCGCGGTCGGTTTCGACGCGACCGTCTGCATCCACCCCAGCCAGATCGCGGTGGTGCGTGATGCCTACCGCCCGGCCGAGGAGCAGGTCGACTGGGCGCGCCGGGTATTGGCAGCCGCGCGGGGCGAGCGCGGGGTCTTCGCGTTCGAGGGCAAGATGGTGGACTCGCCGGTGCTGCGGCACGCCGAGGCCATCCTGCTCCGGGCGGACTGACGCGGGCGGAAGCAAGCCGTACATGTCGACCGCATGTTGACCATGTTTCCGACATGCCGGTAGCCGGGCAGATCCGGTACGTCCCCGATGAACTCGCCTACCGGTAAGGCGTTGGCGAGCAACGTCTTTCATTGAACATGCCTACCAGCTGCGCCGCATCCGGGCGGCCGCCAACGCCCTATGCGTCGCCCTTGCCGAGAGCCCGATGCCTCCCATGGTCACCTGCGATGGACGGTTCGTCGCGTCTCATGGGCATCATGGGCAGGTCGAACTCATCACCTGAGCGGGCATCGGACTCCTATCCTGGGAAGCCATGACCACAGCAGACCGGCAGGCCGAGTCCGACCTCTCCGGGGCGTTCGGCGAACTGCTCGACGAAGTCCGCGCCCTCGAACACAAGTTGTGCAACACCGACCCGCCGTTGGACGAGCCCGATCTGCTCGACGGCTATCGGCTGGCGTTCAGCCTGCTGCGGGTTGCGGTCGACGCCTACGTCTGGGGGGACAGCGCAAATCCCATCCTGGTCGACGTGACCGGCCCCTACCTGAAGTGGGGCGGCGACAACTCCGACGCCTTCTACCAGCTGGCCCCCGTCGACCCGCAACGCGAATACCGCGTCACCGGTAACCGCGGCGACGCGGTGTATCTGTCCATGACGGTCTACGGCGGCCCCGACGACGGCCACTACAGCGACCGGATCGTCGCCACCATCAACGATTCCGACCTGCAGTTCGACCGCGACGGGAACTTCGCGTTCAGCATCGGCGCCACCGGGCAGCCGGGGGCCTGGCTCAAGCTGGAACCCGACGCCGTGTTCGTCCTCACCCGCGACTACCTCGCCGAACCACGGACCGGCCGGCGCACCGAATGGCAGATTGCGGCCCTCGACCCGCCGACCCGGCGCCACGACAGTGCCGCAGACCTGACCCGGCGGCTGCGGGCGGCGCGCACCTGGGTCCGCGACCAGGCCGCGATGGTACCGGTCCGGATCGGCCCGCCCAACGAGATCGCCGAACCGTACCCGGTGCCGAGCCGGACCGTCGGCTGGGCCGCCGGCGATGCTGCCTACGCGATGGGCAGCTATCACCTGGAGCCGCACCAGGCGCTCGTCGTCGAGGGAACCTCCCCGGAGTGCGTGTTCTGGAACCTGTGCCTGTGGAACCCGTTTCTGCACACCTACGACTACACCCGTGAACGGGTCACGATCAACGGCACCCAGGTCCGCTACGCCCCGGACGGATCGTGGCAGATCGTGATCGCCGACACCGACCCGGGACACCCGAACTGGGTGTCTACCGCCGGCCGGTCGCAGGGGTTGGTCTGGCTGCGCTGGTTTCTGCCCGAGGCCACCCCACAGCGCCCGCACTGCCGGGTCGTCGACGTCGCGGAGTTGACCCGGTGAGCACAGCGATTCGACTCACCGACCTCGCCGACCCGATCTATCCGGCAGCCGCAGCGCCGCTGCGCGAAGGCTTGGCCGGCTACGGCGCCACCCTGCAGCTGACGCCGGAGGTGTTGTGCCAGACCGCGATCCAGCGGACCGGACTGAGTGACTGGGGGAGCCCCGGGTTCACCGAACGGCTCGATGTGCTGTGCGCCTCGCTGCGCGACGAGGCCGGCCTGTCCGACGCCGGCACCGCCATCGCCTACGAACAATTGGTGGGCAACCTGGTCAACCGGCTTCGGCTGGAAGATCTAATCGGTCACCATCCCGAGATCGAAGGCGTGCCGATCGAACGCCCGATCATCGTCTGCGGGCTGCCCCGCACCGGAACCACCCACCTGCACAACCTGATCGCCGCCGACCCGGCACTGCGCCACCTGCCCTACTGGGAGAGCCTGGAACCGGTGGCCGCACCCGGCGAAGCCGACCCGCAGGCCCGCCGCGACCGGTGCGCCGCCGGACTGGAACTGGTCAACACCACGATGCCCGAGTTCAGGCGCATGCACGACATGACTGTCGACCACGCCCACGAGGAGATTCAGCTGCTGGCCAACGACATCTCCGGCATGCTCTTCGAAACCACCTACCACCTGCCGGCTTTCGCGGCGCACTACCGGTCCCACGACCAGACCCCGTCCTACCGCTACCTGAAGCGGACTCTGCAGGCGCTGCAGTGGCTGCGTGGGGGCACCCGCTGGGTGCTGAAGTCGCCGCAGCACCTGGAGCAGTTTCCCGCGCTGCTGTCGACCTTTCCCGACGCGACCTTCGTTGTCACCCATCGCGATCCGGTCGAGGTCACGGTGTCGATGGCGACCATGATCAGCTACGCCGCCCGGATGGGGTGCGCTCACCCCGATCCCGCCGCGATCTCGGCGTACTGGCTCGACCGGGCCGACGATCTGCTCACCGGGTGTCTGCGGGACCGCGACCTGCTGCCGGCAGGGCAGTCGGTGGACATCCGGTTCGAGGATTTCATGGCCGACGAGGACGGGACCATCGCCGGCATCTATCAATTGGCCGGCCAGCCGCTCGACGACCGCGCGCAGCAGGCCATGACCCGCTTCCGCGGTGAACATCCCCGGGACCGTCACGGTGCGGTGCGTTACCGGGCGGCCGACCTGGGCCTCGACCCGGCGGCGATCGCCACCCGGCTGCGCGGTTACCGGGAGCGGTTTGTCCAGAAGGGTGTGTCGGACGTCACTTCCGTCGGATCACCGGGCTCCGTAGCCTGACGAACATGATCCAGTTGGCCGCCCCGGGGCCCAAACCGCCGGCCGCAAAGCCCAGGCGCCGTGGCGGCCCCCGGGGGCCGGTGTTCATCGGCGCCAATCTGGTGGTGCTGGCCTGGCTTGCGGTGACCGTGATGTTGCTGATCGCCCATGACGCGATCGATCACCCGGTCTGGCTGGCGATCCACGCGCTGCTGCTCGGCGCGGCCACCAACGCGATCGTGATCTGGTCGGGACACTTCACCACCACGCTGTGCCGGGTGCCGGACCGGCCGTCATGGCACCTGGCGGCCAAGCTGGCGGTCCTGAACGTCGCCGTGGTCGCCGCGCTGACCGGCGTCTGGATCGGCGTCGAGCGGATCACCGGGGTAGCCGGTGCGGTGGTCGCGGTGGTCGCCGCGGTACACGGCGGTGAGCTGATCGCGATGAAGAAAGCCGCGCTGTCGGCGCGATTCGCCTACCTGGTCGACTTCTATCTGGCGGCCATCGTCGCGCTGTTGATCGGCGCACTCGCGGGTGCGGCGATGGCGTTGGGCGTCGAACACTGGTACGCCCGGCTGTGGACCACCCACGTGCACGTGATGCTGTACGGCTGGATCGGCCTCACCGTCGTCGGCACCCTGTTCACGCTGTGGCCCACCACAAACCGCGAGAAGATCACCCCGCGCAGCTACCGTCTGGCGCACCGGACCCTGCCGGCGTTGGCCGCGGGCCTGGGAATCGTCGTCGCCGGCCTGCTCACCGCGAGTTTCGCGGTGACCGTCATCGGTTTTGCCTGCTACGCGGTGGGGATCGGCGTCGCGGTCGTCGCACTGTGGCCGCAGCGTCGCCCGATCGGGCTTGCATCGTGGATGCTCGCAGCCGCGACGTGCTGGCTGGGCGTGGCCGTGCTGGTCGAGCTGGCCGAGCTGATGGTCACCCGCTCCATGGACACGCTGCCCGGGCTGGTCGAGACATCCGTCATCCCGATGTTGGTGGTCGGCTTCGTCGCGCAGATTCTGCTCGGCGCGCTGACCGAGTTGATCCCGGTGCTGACCGCTCAGGGACCGCCGCAACGGAAGGCGGTGATCGCGTTCCTGGGTCGGGGCTGGCAGATACGGCTCTTCGTGCTGAACGCCGCGGTGCCACTGGTGGCCGCACCACTGCCGAGCCCGATCCGGATGGCGGGTTGGGCACTGGCGGCTGTCGCGGTCGCGGCCTTCCTGATGCTGGCGCTGCAGCTGGTGATCCCGGTGCTGCTGCACGGCAGCATCAATGTGCGGATCGTCGAGCGCGAGCGACGCGGTGTGATGACCGGTGCGGTGGCCCTGGCGGGGCTGATGGCGGTGGTGCTCACCGGAATGCTGGGTGCCGGTGCACCGGGGCACCCCGCGGGCATCGCCGGTGAAACGCGGACGGTGGACGTCACACTGGACAACATGCGGGTGCTGCCGGGCATCGTGGAGGTGCCGGTCGGAACTCGGCTGGTGCTGCGGGTGACCAACCAGGAGGCGATCCCGCACGACCTGCGCACCGACACCGGCGAGCGTACGCCGCGGCTCAACCGTGGCCAGACGGCTCTGCTGGATGTCGGTGTGGTGGAACGGGATCGGGACATCTGGTGCGATGTGCCCGGGCACCGGGCCGCCGGGATGACGATGACGGTCCGGGCGGTCGGAGCGGCGCCGCGCACGGCACCGCACCCTGGTGGGCATACCCAGGATGCCGTTCCCGCCCTGAACCTGGCCGCCGACCCGTCACCGGGCTGGACGGCCCGCGACCCGGTGCTGGCACCGGCCGCTGCCGGTGTGCACCGGCTCGAACTGCATGCCGCGGAGCGGGAACTCGAGGTTGCGCCCGGCCACCGGGAAACCCGGTGGACCTGGGGTGGGTCCGAACCCGGACCGATCCTGCACGGCCGGGTGGGCGACCAGTTCGAGATCACCCTGATCAACGACTCGCACATGGGGCATGGCATCGACTTCCACGCCGGAGCGCTGTCGCCGGACCAGCCGATGCGGACCCTGGCGCCCGGGGAGAGGCTGGTGTACCGGTTCACCGCGCGGCGCGCCGGGGCCTGGCTGTACCACTGCAGCACCCCGCCGATATCGCTGCACATCGCCAACGGAATGTACGGCGCGGTGATCATCGACCCGCCCGGCCTGCCGGCGGTCGACCACGAATACGTGCTGGTGGGCGCGCAGCTCTATCTCGGTGAGCCGCACAGCGACGACAAGCCGGCCGCCATCCGCGCCGGGCAGCCGGACGGCTGGATGTTCAACGGCATGGCCGACCAGTACGAGCACGCACCGTTGCACGCCCGGGTGGGGGAGCGGGTACGGATCTGGCTGGTCAACGCCGGACCGGGTGACTCGATCGCCTTTCATATCGTGGGAACCCAGTTCGACACCGTCTACAAGGAGGGCGCCTGGGCTCTGCGCGCCCCCGAGCCGGGCGGATCCCAGGTTCTCGACCTCGCTCCGGCACAGGGCGGCTTCGTCGAACTCAGCTTCCCGGAGCCGGGCCACTACATGGTCATGGACCACGACCTGCACCACGCCGAGGGTGGGGCGCGCGGCATGTTCGAGGTGACCGGGTAGCCGCCGGACACGCCCTGGCGCCGAGCCGGTGATCACCGGGGCGCCGCGGTATCCGCTGGCATAATTGGGTGAAGCGCCACCAGGAGGCGAAATGGCCCAGCCGCCCACCACCGTTGATCTCGAGCCGGTACAGCTGATCGGGCCGGATGGCGTGCCTACCACCGAAGACCGCTACCGGCCGGTCCTGCCGGATGACACCCTGAGCCGGCTCTACGAGCTGATGGTCTGCACCCGCGAACTGGACGCCGAACTGGTCAACCTGCAGCGGCAGGGCGAGCTGGCGCTGTACGCGTCCTGCCGCGGCCAGGAAGCGGCACAGGTCGGCGCGGCGGCCTGCCTGCGTGACACCGACTGGTTGTTTCCGCAATACCGGGAGTTGGGCGTTTTCCTCACCCGCGGCATCCCGCCCTGGCACGTCGCCGCCGCCTGGCGGGGCACCTGGAACGGCGGGCTGGACTTCACCGCGCAATGCTGTGCCCCGATCGCGGTGCCGATCGGCACCCAGGCACTGCACGCGGTCGGTGCGGCGATGGCCGCCCAACGCCTCGATGAGGACTCGGTCACCGTCGCCTTCGTGGGCGACGGCGCAACCAGCGAGGGTGACGTGCACGAGGCGCTGAACTTCGCCGCCGTCTTCGCCGCGCCCTGTGTGTTCTACGTGCAGAACAACCAGTGGGCGATCTCGGTGCCGCTGTGCCGGCAGACCGCCGCGGCATCCCTGGCGCACAAGGCGATCGGCTACGGGATGCCCGGCATCCGGGTCGACGGCAATGACCCGCTGGCATGCTTGGCGGTGATGGCCGAAGCCGCCGAGCGAGCCAGGTCCGGGCACGGACCCACCTTGGTCGAGGCGGTCACCTACCGGCTCGGCCCGCACACCACCTCCGACGACCCGACGCGCTACCGCACCCAGCGGGAGCTGGACCGATGGCTCGCATTAGACCCGATCCCGCGCTACCGCAACTACCTGCGGAACCAGGGGCTGTGGTCGCAGCAGCTGGCCGAGGAGGTCGACGCCCGAGCGAACCGGCTGCGATCCGAACTGCGTGCCGCCGTCGTCGGCGCCCCGGACGTCGACGCCGACGAGTTGTTCACCACCGTCTACGCCGAGATCACCCCGGAACTGCAAGCGCAACGCCGTGCTCTGCGTGCGGAGTTGGCCGGGGAGCGATAGATGACCCAGATCGCCGAACCCCCGACCCGCGCGGCACAGCCCGCGCCGGCGGATGTCGAACAGCTGACCATGGTGCAGGCGCTCAATCGTGCCCTGCACGACGCGATGGTCGCCGACCCCCGGGTGCTGGTGTTCGGCACTGATGTCGGGGTGCAGGGCGGGGTTTTCCGGGTGACCGAGGGGCTGGCCGAAACCTTCGGTGAGAAGCGCTGTTTCGATACACCGCTGGCGGAGTCGGCGGTGATCGGGATCGCCGTCGGCTTGGCGCTGCGTGGGCTTGTCCCGGTGCCCGAGATCCAGTTCGACGGGTTCAGCTACCCGGCATTGGATCAGCTGGTGAGCCATCTGGCCAAGTACCGCACCCGAACCCGTGGTGCGGTGCCGATGCCGGTCACGGTGCGGATTCCATCGTTCGGCGGTATCGGTGCGGCCGAACATCATTCGGAGTCCACCGAAACCTATTGGGCGCACACTGCCGGACTGAAGGTGGTGGTCCCGTCGTCGCCCGCCGATGCCTACTGGCTGCTGCGGCACGCGATCGACTGCCCGGACCCGGTGGTGTTCCTGGAACCCAAGCGGCGCTACTGGGGCCGCGGGGCCGTCGATACCGTCCGGGCAGAGCCAGGTATCGGGCATGCGGCGGTGCGGCGGTCGGGCGACGATGTCACCGTGCTGAGCTACGGCGCGCTGGTGGGCACCGCGCTGGCGGCGGCGGAGATCGCTGCCCGGGAACACGGCTGGAGCCTGGAGGTGGTCGACCTGCGTTCGCTGGTCCCGCTGGACTTCGACACCGTCGCTACGTCGGTCCGCCGCACCGGCCGGTGCGTGGTGTTCCACGAAGGTCCGCGGAACCTGGGTTACGGAGCCGAATTAGCCGCCCGCATCTCCGAGGAGCTGTTCTACGAGTTGGAGGCGCCGGTGTTGCGTGCCTGCGGATTCGACACCCCGTACCCGCCGGCCCGGCTGGAGCGGCTCTGGCTGCCGGGACCGGATCGGCTGCTGGACTGTGTGCAGCGGGCACTGGAGTCGCCGTGAGTCCCGCCACCGAACCGGTCCGAGCGCAGTCGTTTCCGGTACCCGACCTCGGTGAGGGCTTGGAAGAGGTGACCATAACCGGCTGGAATGTCGCCGTCGGCGATCAGATCTCCCTCAACCAGGTGCTGTGTTCGGTGGAGACGGCCAAGGCCGAGGTGGAGATTCCGAGCCCGTATGCCGGCCGGGTGGTGGAGTTGGGCGGGGCGGTCGGGGACGTCGTCGCCGTCGGCGCGCCCCTGGTCCGCATCGACACCGGCGTGCGGGCGCCCGACGCGGAGAGCGGCAGCCGCCGGCCGGTGCTGGTCGGATACGGCGCGGACGACGCCTTCGACACCAGCCGTCGCACCCACGGTGAGCGGCCCCGGGCCAAGCCGGCCGCCCGCAAGCTGGCCGCCGAGCTGGGTGTCGAACTCGCCGGTGTGCCGCCCGGCCCGCACGGCGTGATCACCCAGCAGGACGTGCGGGCGGCGGCCGGCGCCGGCTACGACGCGCTTCCGGTCAGTCTGGTGCAGGCCGCGATGGCTGAACGGATGACGTTGTCGCGCAGGAGGATTCCCGATGCTCATGCGAGCGTGCAGGTCGACTGCACCAACCTGCTGGCGCTACGCGACCGGCTGAACGCCACCGGCGCCGCGGTGACGCCGTTCGTGCTCACCCTGCGGCTGCTGGTCATCGCGCTGCTGCGGCACCGGGTGCTCAACTCGACCTGGGCGGACGCCCCGGACGGCCCGCGAGTGCACACCCACCGCGGCATACATCTGGGTGTTGCGGTGGCCGGTCCGCGGGGTCTGCTGGTGCCGGTCGTCGCCGACGCGCACTCCAAGACCACCCGCGAGCTCGCCGGCTGCGTGGCCCGGGTGATTCACGACGCGCGCGCCGGCACCCTGATGCCGGCCGAGCTGCGCGGCTCGACGTTCACGGTGTCCAATTTCGGGGCTCTCGGTCTTGACGACGGCGTGCCGGTGATCAACTACCCGGAGGCCGCCATCCTGGGGATGGGGTCGCTGAAGCAGCGGCCCGCGGTGCTGGGCGACGCCGTGGTGGCTCGCCAGCAGATGCCGTTGACCTGCGTGTTCGACCATCGTGTCGCCGACGGTGCACAGGTGGCGGGCTTTCTCTGCGAGTTGCAGAAGCTGATCGAGTCGCCGGAGACCGCGCTGCTGGACCTGTGACGGCCGGTGCGGCTACCTGCGGCGTGCCGCGGCCAGCCGGGCGGCGAACTCCGGGGAGCGGGCCGAAGCCGCCTGCGGGCCCAGTTCGGTCTGCTTGGCGAACTCGTGTTGCTCGGAGTCGATCGCACCCGGGTCGGCCGTGGCGCGCATGGTGGCCTTGGTGGCCAGCACCACATCGCGCGGGGCCGATGCGGGCCCGGCCGCCAATGCCAACGCGGCGGCAACCGCGTCGTCGGCGACCTGGAGGGCCAGCCGGTGCTGGACGGCGGTTGCGGCGTCGAACCTCATACCGAACAGCAGGGCTGCGCGGGCAACCTGCGGGCCGACCGCCCGGTGCAGCATCCAGGTGGCGCCGCCACCGGGGTGCAACCCGAGTTGCTGGAAGCGGGCATCGAAGACCGCATGGGGGCCGGCGATCCGGACATCTGCGGCGAGGGCCAGATTCAGTCCGGCGCCGACGGCCGCGCCGTTGACCGCGGCGACCGTGGGCAGCGTGCACTCGGCCACCGCCATGAAGCCGTCGTAGAGCGCCAACAACCCGTCCTCGGCGGCTGCTGCCGAGGCTTGACCCAGCGCGGACAGGTCGGCACCCGCGCAGAACGCCCGTCCCGCCCCGGTGACCACCACCGCATGCACCTGGGGATCGGTTTCGGCGCGTCGCACGGCGGCACGCAGCTGCGCCGACATCGCGGCGGTGACCGCGTTGCGCCGATCCGGGTCGTTGACGGTGATCACGGCGACGCGGTCGGCGACGTCGAACAGGACCAGGTCGGAGCGGGTCATCCGAGCGCCCCGGGAGCGACGCGCCGCCCGGCGCGATCACCGATCACCGGCTGGTGGCCCACCAGATCACCAGGCCCGAGATCAACACCAGCCCGGTCATGGCGACGATGTACAGCTGAATGATGCGTTCATGGTTCATGACTTCGACTCCGCTCTAATCTTCTCGACCCGTCCGTAGAGCAGTTTAGGGGGGCGCCGGTTGACGACGACACCGAACCATTGGCAAACAACGTGCGAAGCCAAGACCGCCCCGGTGGGCGCCCCCGGCAGGACTCGAACCTGCGACCACAAGATTAGAAGTCATGTGCTCTATCCGACTGAGCTACGGAGGCAGTCGACAGGTCATTTTATCCGGCTGCGGCCGCGGACCGGTCGCCGTTGCAAGTTACTGCGGCGACAGGCCGCCACCGGCTGCGGCGATGCTCTCCGGAGTGCGGGCCGGGAGCAGCCAATCTGATGTGCTGGCAGCGTGTTTCGCTCAGCTGGCCGACCAGCCGGTGCCCGGGCGGGTGCGCGATCTGCAGATTCATCTCCCGTCGGCCCGGGTGACGAACTAGCGTTGAGGGGATGCTCGTGATGTTTCGGCGACGGGAGGCAAGCGTGACCAGGTCAGGGTCGGGAGGCCGTCGTGGGTAACTCCGTGGATGCCGCCGGATTGCCCACCGAACTGGGCGCCGTCGATTATCTGCTGCACCGCGGCGAAGCCAATCCGCGTACCCGCTCGGGGATCATGGGGCTGGAACTGCTGGACACCACCCCGGACTGGGACCGATTCCGGAACCTTTTCGAAAACGTCTCCAGGCGGGTGCTGCGGTTGCGCCAGAAAGTGGTGGTGCCGACGCTGCCGACCGCGGCGCCGCGCTGGGTGGTCGATCCGGATTTCAACCTGGATTTTCACGTGCGGCGGATGCGGGTTCCCGAACCCGGGGGGCTGCGCGAGGTGCTCGACCTGGCCGAAGTCATGATGCAGTCACCCCTGGACATATCTCGTCCGCTGTGGGCGGCGACCCTGGTCGAGGGACTCGCCGGCGGCCGGGCTGCAACCCTGCTGCACATCAGCCACGCCGTCACCGACGGTGTGGGCGGCGCCGAGATGTTCGGCCGGATCTACGATCTGGAACGCGACCCGCCCGCCAAGTCGATGCCGCCCCAGCCGGTGCCGCAGGATCTGTCGCCGAACGACCTGATGCGTGACGGCATCAATCACCTGCCGGCCGCGCTGCTCGGTGGTGCCCGCGATGCACTGGTCGACGCGCTGTCGGTAGCGGGCCGCACCGTGCGCGACCCCTTGTCGGCGGTGGCCGGCGCCTTCGACTACGCGCGGTCGGGCGCCCGGGTGATGAGCCAGGCCGCCGAACCGTCACCCCTGCTGCGGCGGCGCAGCCTGACCACCCGCACCGAGGCCATCGACATCGCCCTGGTGCACCTGCACCGGGCCGCCAAGGCCGGCGGCGGTTCCATCAACGACGCCTACCTGGCGGCGCTGAGCGGAGCCCTGGGTCGCTATCACCGGGCGCTGGGTGTGCCGATCGCCACCTTGCCGATGGCGGTTCCGGTGAACCTGCGGGCCGACGCCGATCCCGCCGGCGGTAACCGTTTCACCGGAGTGAACCTGTCGGCGCCGGTAGGGGTGATCGACCCGGTGGAGCGGATGAGGCGGATCCGCAAGCAGATGACCGAGCGCCGCGAGGAACCGGCCATGGACCTGATCGGATCGATCGCACCGCTGGTGAGCAGGTTGCCGGCACCGCTTCTGGAGATGATGACCCATTCGGTGGTCAACTCCGACGTTCAGGCCAGCAATGTGCCGTTCTACCCCGGGGACACCTACATCGCGGGCGCAAAAGTGCTGCGGCACTACGGTCTTGGGCCGCTGCCCGGGGTTGCGATGATGGTGGTGCTGATCTCCCGCGGCGGGGCCTGCACGATCACCGTGCGCTATGACCGTGCCGCGGTCCGCGACGAGAAGTTGTTCGCGAACTGCCTGGTCGAAGGGTTCGACGAAATACTGGCACTGGCCGGTGAACCCGCACCGCATTGCGTTCCGGCGTCCTTCGAATACCCGCAGCCCCCGACGCTGCCGGTGGCGGGCTCGTGAACGCCGGCAAACCGGCGGTATCGCCACGCGACATGCGGCTGCCGGGCTCGGTCGCGGAGATCACCGCGAGCCCGCCCGGACCCAAGATCGGCGCGTTCTTCGACCTGGACGGCACGCTGGTCGCCGGCTTCACCGGCGTCATCCTCACCCGGGAGCGGTTCCGTAACCGCGACATGGGGGTGGGTGAGCTGATCGGCATGATCCAGGCCGGGCTCAACCATCAGCTGGGCCGCATCGAGTTCGAAGAACTCATCACCAAGGCATCCTCGGCGTTGCGTGGCCGGCCGCTCAGCGACGTCGAAGAGATCGGTGAGCGGTTGTTCGTGCAGAAGATCGCCTCGCGGATCTATCCGGAGATGCGCGAGGTGGTCCGAGCGCACCAAGCCCGCGGGCACACCGTGGTGCTCAGTTCTTCGGCGTTGACCATCCAGGTCGGACCGGTCGCCCGGTTCCTCGGCATCAGCAACACGCTGACCAACGTGTTCGAGACCGACGACAACGGGGTGCTCACCGGTGACGTGCTGGAACCGATCCTCTGGGGGCCCGGTAAAGCCGCCGCCGTCCAGAAGTTCGCCGCGCAGCACGACATCGACCTGCAGGACAGCTACTTCTACGCAGACGGCGACGAGGACGTCGCATTGATGTACCTGGTCGGCAACCCACGGCCGACCAACCCGGAGGGCAAGATGGCGGCCGTCGCGCGGCAGCGCGGCTGGCCGATCCTGAAGTTCAGCAGTCGCGGCGGGGTCGGCCTGCTCGGACCGCTGCGGACCCTGGCCGGGATCGGTTCGATGGTGCCGGTCGGCGCGGGCGCACTGAGCCTGGGTTTGTTGAGCGGCAGCCGGCGCCGCGGAGTCAACTTCTTCACCAGCATCTACCCGCAGCTACTGCTGACGTTGAGCGGCGTGCAACTCAACGTGATCGGCAAGGAGAACCTGACGGCAAGCCGGCCGGCGGTGTTCATCTTCAACCACCGCAACCAGGTCGACCCGGTCATCGCCTGTGCGCTGGTGCGCGACAACTGGGTCAGCGTCGGCAAGCGGGAACTGGAGAACGACCCGATCCTCGGCCCGCTGGGCAAGTTGATGGAAGCGGTGTTCATCGACCGCGATGACGCCGCCGCGGCGGTGGAGATGCTGCACGAGGTCGAAGAACGGGCCAGGAGGGGTCTGTCGGTGGTGATCGCCCCCGAGGGCACCCGGGTGGACACCACCGAGGTCGGTCCGTTCAAGAAGGGTCCGTTCCGGATCGCGATGGCAGCCGGTATTCCCATCGTCCCCATCGTGATTCGCAATGCGGAGGTGGTCGCCGCCCGCGACTCCATCACGATCAACCCGGGCACCGTCGACGTCGCCGTCTTCCCGCCCGTCCCGGTCGCCGATTGGACGGTAGACACGCTGGCCGACCGGATCGCAGAGGTGCGTCAGTTGTATCTGGACACCCTGGCCGACTGGCCGGAGGGCGAGCTGCCCGAAGCCGACCTGTACAGCGACGCCGAGAAGCCCGCCGAGAAGCCGGCCAGGAAGCCCGCTAAGAAGCCCGCGAAAGGGCCGGCGGGGAAAGCCGCGAGTAAGGCGGTGCCCGGTAATCGGCGCACTCCGCCCGCGAAGGGGCGGTCGTGACGACACCGGCCACCGACCCGCCGGCGTTCACCGCGACAGCCGACACCTTGGTGTTGGCGTTCGTGTCGTCGCAGGTCGAGGCCGATCTGCTGAGAGAGTGGCTGGGTCGACAGCGCGCCGCACGGCCAGAGGCGAATTTCGATGTGCTGCAGCTCGCCCCGGAGGATCCGGCGCCCGGGGCGCTGGGGCAGCTGGTCGGAGAACTGGAGCACGACGATCGGCGTTCGATCACCCCGGTGCGGGTGTTCTGGATGCCGCGTGCCGGCGCGTCGGCGCTGTCGCGGGTCGTCGCATTGCTGCCTGGGCAGAATCCCTACCAGCCGAGTGAACGTCAGCAACGACGCATTGTGCGCAGTGCGCCGTCGCTGGCCCGGGTGGTTGCGGGCGAATCGGCGACCGTCGCGGAGTTACGTCAACGGTGGAGTGACAGCACGGTAGGGGAGAACCCGCGCGATTTCGCGCATTTCGTCACCCGCCGGGCGCTGTTGGCTTTGGAACGCGCCGAATACCGGATTCTGGGCCCGCACTACAAGTCTCCGCGGCTGGTGAAGCCGGAGATCTTGGCATCCAACAGGTTTCGCGACGGCTTGAAGAAGATTCCGGGCGCCACCGCGGACGAGGCGGGCGTCATGCTCGACGAGTTGTCCACCGGCTGGAGTCGGGCATCGATCGACCTGGTCGGTGTGCTGACCCGGATGCTCAGTCGCGGCTTCGACCCGAACATCGACTACGACGAATATCAGGTGGCGGCACTGCGGCACGCGCTGGAGAACCATCCGGCGGTGCTGTTGTTTTCGCACCGGTCCTACATCGACGGCGCGGTCATGCCGGTGGCCATGCAGGAGAACAGGTTGCCGCCGATCCACGTCTTTGCCGGCATCAACCTGTCGTTCGGCCTGATGGGGCCGCTGCTGCGGCGCTCCGGCGTTATCTTCATCCGACGCAACATCGGCAACAACCCGCTCTACAAGTACGTGCTCAAGGAGTACGTCGGCTACGTCGTCGAAAAGCGGTTCAACCTGAGCTGGTCCATCGAGGGCACCAGGTCGCGCACCGGCAAGATGCTGCCGCCCAAGCTCGGACTGATGAGCTACGTCGCCGACGCCTATCTTGATAGTCGTAGCGAAGATATTCTGCTGCAAGGGGTTTCGATCAGCTTCGATCAGCTGCACGAAACCGCCGAGTACGCCTCCTATGCCCGTGGCGGGGAGAAGGCGCCGGAGGGGCTCAGCTGGTTGTACAACTTCATCAAGGCCCAGGGCGAACGCAATTACGGCAAGATCTACGTCCGCTTCCCGGAAGCCGTCTCGATGCGTCAGTACCTCGGCCCGCCGGACGGGCCGATCGGCGCGGACCACGACGCCAAGCGGCTGGCGATGCAGAAGATGGCATTCGAGGTGGCATGGCGGATTCAACGGGTCACCCCGATCAATGCAACCGCGCTGGTGTCCGCGCTGCTGCTGGCCACCCGCGGGCAGGCGCTGACACTGGGCCAACTGCACCACACCCTGCAGGATTCCCTCGACTACCTGGACCGCAAGCACACCCCGGTCTCCAATAGCGCGCTGCGGTTGCGCACCCCGGACGGGGTCCGAGCCGCGGTGGACGCCCTCTCCGGCGGACACCCGATCACCCGGATCGACGGCGGTCGTGAGCCGGTGTGGCGGATAGCCCCCGAAGACGAGCTCGCGGCGGCGTTCTATCGCAACTCGGTGATCCACGCATTTCTGGAGACCTCGATCGTCGAACTGGCTCTGGCGCACGCCAGACACCGCGGCGGCGACCGGGTGCAGGCCTTCTGGGACCAGGCGATGCGGCTGCGGGATCTGCTCAAATTCGACTTCTACTTCGCCGACTCCGCCGCGTTCCGGGACAACATCGCCGAGGAGATGGCCTGGAACCGCGATTGGGAGAGCCGCCTCACGGCGGGGCAGGACGGGATCGACGCGCTGCTGCGGGAGAAGCGCCCGCTGATGGCGGACGCGATGCTGCGGGTGTTCTTCGAGGCCTACGAAATCGTCGCCGACGTGCTTCGCGACGCCCCGGCGGAGATAGGTGCCGACGAACTGACCCGGTTGGCACTCGGCGTCGGGCGTCAGTACGTGGCGCAGGGGCGGGTGCGCAGCAGCGAATCGGTGTCCACCCTGCTGTTTGCGACAGCAGGCCAGGTCGTCGCCGACCAGCACCTGTTGCAGGCCGCGCCGGATCTGACCGAGCGCCGGACCGTGTTCCATCGGGAATTGCGGGGCGTGCTCAGAGACTTTGATCACGTCGCACGGATCTCTCGGGACCAGTTCGTGGCTCGCGAAGTCGAGGCACGCCGGGGGCGACGCACGGGCGGCTGACGATCTTCTGCCGTGCGCCCATACCCTGGGGGCATGACGGTGGTTGCGTCGATCCGCGGGCAACAGGTGAGGGTGTGGCCATTGCTGGCCGGTCTTGCGGTGCTGGCCGGCTGTACCGCGGCCGGGATCGGGGCGTTGTCGCTGGCCGACGCGCTGACAGCCACCGGGCTGCCGAATCCGGGACCGGTCACCACGGTGGGGCTGCCGTTCGTTCGCGCCGCGGGGGAGGTCGCCGCAGTGCTGGCGGTGGGATCGTTCCTGTTCGCAGCGTTTCTGACACCGCCGCAACCCAGCGGGGTGCTCGACGCCGCCGGCTACCGCCTGCTGCGGGTGGGCACCGTGGCGTCGGGCGGGTGGGCGGTATCGGCGGCACTGCTGGTGCCGCTGACGATCTCCGACGTCTCCGGCCAACCGCTGCTGGACAACCTCAACCCGGTGACCATCTGGTCGCTGGCAGGCCTGGTCGACACCGCGGCCGCGTGGCGCTGGACCGCGTTCCTGGCCGCCGCGGTGATGCTGCTCAGCCGGGTGGTGCTGCGCTGGTCGTGGACGCCGGTGCTGTTGGCCGGCTCGCTGCTCACCTTCGTCCCGCTGGCCCTGACCGGGCACTCGGCGGCCGGTGGAGCACACGACCTGGCCGTCAACTCGCTGATGATTCATCTGGTCGCCGCGGCGCTGTGGGCCGGCGGCCTGCTGGCGCTGCTGATCCACGCGGTGCGCGGCGGTGAACACGCCGACCTGGCGGCGCGCCGGTTCTCCGCGGTCGCGCTGTGGTGCTTCGTGGCGATGGGCCTCTCCGGCGTGCTCAACGCACTGGTGCGGTTGCCGTTGAGCGCCCTGCTGACCAGCGAGTACGGCCGGTTGGTGGTTGCGAAGTTCGTCGCTCTTTGTCTGCTCGGGGTGGCCGGCTTCTGGCAGCGTCGGCGCGGAGTCGCTGCGTTGCAAGCGAATCCGAGCGCACGCGGTGCGCTTATCCGGTTGGGGCTGACCGAGGCGGTGATCTTCGGCGGCACGTTCGGTATCGCGGTCGCGCTGGGCCGCACGCCACCGCCACCGCCGGCGATCCTGCGGCCCTCGATTCCCGAGGTGAAGATCGGCTACGACTTCGCCGGACCGCCCACCGTGTCGCGGGTGCTGTTCGACTGGCGCTTCGATCTGTTCTTCGGCACCGCGGCGGTGATATTCGCAGCACTGTATCTGCGCGGCGTGCTGCGGTTGCGCCGCCGCGGCGACAACTGGCCGGCGGGCCGGACGGCGGCCTGGTTGCTCGGTTGCCTCACCCTGCTCTTCGCCACCTCGTCCGGACTGGGCCGATACATGCCGGCGATGTTCAGCATGCACATGGCCGTGCACATGCTGCTGTCCATGCTGGTCCCGGTGCTGCTGGTGCTGGGTGCGCCGACCACGCTGGCCTTGCGGGCGCTGCCCGTCGCCGGCTCGGGTCAACCACCGGGCCCGCGGGAATGGCTGCTGGCGGCGCTGCACAGCCGAGCGTCGCGCTTCTTCACCAATCCGGTCGTCGCCTCGGTGATCTTCGTCGTCGGGTTCTACGGGCTGTACTTCAGCAGTATTTTCGACGCCATCGTCGGCAGCCACGCCGGCCACATCGCGATGAACGTCCACTTTCTGCTCAGCGGCTACCTGTTCTACTGGGTGGTGATCGGTATCGACCCGACACCGCGGCCGATCTCCCCGCCCGCCAAGCTGGTTGTGGTCTTCGCGGCGCTGCCGCTGCACGGCTTCTTCGGGGTGTTGCTGATGGGCCTGCACGACATCCTCGGTGAGGCGTTCTACCGCTCCCTGCAGCTGGACTGGCACACCGATCTGTTCGACGACCAGCGGCTGGGTGGCGGAATCACCTGGGCGGCAGGCGAAATTCCGCTGCTCATCGTCATGGTGGCGCTGCTGGTGCAGTGGACCCGCAGCGACCAGCGTGCCGCCAAGCGATTCGATCGTGCCGAGGAGCGCGATGAGGACGCCGAGCTGGCCGCCTACAACGCGATGCTGGCCGAGATGGCGCGCCGCGACGCCCTGGGCCGGCACTGACCGGCCGCGCCCGAGTTATCCACAGCGCGTACCTCCTGCACAGATTCAGCGCGCTGAGCGGTCGCGGCGCCGGTTTTGTCGGCGGCACCGCGCTGAATGGACGCATGCCGGTGGTCACGCCGGCGGGCAACCAGGAAGGAAATGCGCAATGTTCGAGACTCCGCTGACCGTGGTCGGCAACATCGTCAACGACCCGATCCGCCGCCGGGTGGGCGACCAGGAGGTGCTCAAGCTGCGGGTCGCCAGCAACTCGCGGCGGCGCGGCGCCGACGGCATCTGGGAGACGGGCACCTCGCTGTTCGTCAACGTCAACTGCTGGGGCCGGCTGGTCACCGGGGTGGGTGCGTCGCTGGGCAAGGGTTCGCCGGTGGTCGCGGTCGGCCACGTCCACACCAGCGAGTACGAGGACCGGGACGGAATCCGCCGCTCCGCGCTGGAGATGCGTGCCACTTGCGTCGGGCCCGACCTGTCGCGTTGCACCGCGCGCATCGAAAAGTTGATCGCCGCGGGTCCGGAGACCCTGCCGCCGGCCGAACCGGCCGCTGCCGCCGTCACGGCTGATTCGGCCCACCCCGAAGCCGATGACGAGCCGGACGACGAGGCCGGGCTGGCGCTGTCCGCCTAGGATCGACCCGGCGCTGCGCCCGGGGGCCGGTGCATCCGGTGTGGCCCGGCCGGGCGGGTGCTTCCTCGCAGGTGGGTGATGACCTCACCCGCCTGCGAGGAGAAGCCGGCCCGGCGATGTGGGTGCCGAGACCGTGCGCCGGGACATCAGGCACCGACGCGGCGAACGCCGTGCCGGCCGGACATTGTGGGGTCGCCGTGGGACGACGACGCGAATCTGTGGCTGCAGCCCGTCCCGGCCAGGTCGGCTCGGCGCGAAAGCGCACCTCGTCGAACTGACCGGCACCGGGTGCGTCTGGACCGTCGACCTAGGATGGGCGGCGGACAATTCGCAAGACCATCGAGAGGCGCAAGCGCGGCATGGCCGAGTTCATCTACACCATGAGGAAGGTGCGCAAGGCGCACGGCGACAAGGTCATCCTCGACGACGTCACGTTGAGCTTTCTGCCGGGAGCCAAGATCGGCGTCGTCGGCCCCAACGGGGCCGGGAAGTCGAGTGTCCTGCGGATCATGGCGGGCCTGGACACCCCCAACAACGGCGACGCATTCCTGGCCACCGGCGCCACCGTCGGCATCCTTCAGCAGGAACCGCCGCTCAACGACGAGAAGACGGTGCGCGGCAACGTCGAGGAGGGCCTCGGCGAGATCAAGGTCAAACTGGACCGGTTCAACGAGGTCGCCGAGCTGATGGCCACCGACTACACCGACGAGTTGATGGAGGAGATGGGCCGACTGCAGGAGGAATTGGACCACGCCGGAGCGTGGGACATCGACTCCCAGCTCGAACAGGCCATGGACGCGTTGCGCTGCCCGCCGCCGGACGAACCGGTCACCAATCTCTCCGGCGGCGAGCGCCGCCGGGTCGCGCTGTGCAAACTGCTGTTGAGCAAGCCCGACCTGCTGCTGCTCGACGAGCCGACCAACCACCTCGACGCCGAGAGCGTGCAGTGGCTGGAAGCGCACCTGGCCAGCTACCCCGGCGCGATCCTGGCGGTCACCCACGACCGTTACTTCCTCGACAACGTGGCCCAGTGGATCCTGGAACTCGACCGGGGTCGCGCCTACCCCTATGAAGGCAACTACTCCACTTACCTGGAGAAAAAGGCCGAACGCATCGCGGTGCAGGGCCGCAAGGATGCCAAGCTGCAAAAGCGTCTGCAGGAGGAGCTGGCCTGGGTGCGTTCCGGCGCCAAGGCGCGCCAGGCCAAGAACAAGGCCAGGTTGGCCCGCTACGAGGAGATGGCGGCCGAAGCGGAGAAGACCCGCAAACTCGACTTCGAGGAGATCCAGATCCCGACCGGGCCGCGACTGGGCAGCCTGGTGGTCGAAGTCGAGCACCTGGACAAGGGCTTCGGCGGCCGCGCCCTGATCAAGGACCTGTCCTTCACCCTGCCGCGCAACGGCATCGTCGGTGTGATCGGCCCCAACGGCGTCGGCAAGACGACGTTGTTCAAGACCATCGTCGGTCTGGAGCCGCCCGACAGCGGCACGGTCCGGGTCGGCGAGACCGTCAAGGTCAGCTACGTCGACCAGACGCGGGCCGGCATCGACCCGAAGAAGACCGTCTGGCAGGTGGTCTCCGACGGGCTGGACCACATCCAGGTGGGTCAGAACGAGATCCCGTCGCGGGCGTATGTTTCGGCGTTCGGCTTCAAGGGGCCCGATCAGCAGAAACCGGCCGGCGTGCTGTCCGGCGGCGAGCGCAACCGGCTGAACCTGGCGCTCACCCTCAAAGAGGGCGGCAACCTGATCCTGTTGGACGAGCCGACCAACGACCTCGACGTCGAAACCCTGGGGTCGCTGGAGAACGCGCTGGTGAACTTCCCGGGCTGCGCGGTGGTGATCTCGCACGACCGGTGGTTCCTGGACCGCACCTGCACCCACATCCTGGCCTGGGAGGGCGACGCCGACGACGAGGCCAAGTGGTTCTGGTTCGAGGGCAACTTCGGCGCCTACGAGGAGAACAAGATCGAGCGACTCGGCGCCGAGGCCGCCCGTCCGCACCGAGTGACCCACCGCAGGCTCACCCGCGACTAAGGTCTCCAGATGACAGCGCCGGCGCCGGCGTTGAGTCAGGAGCGGTCGGGTGGCGGTTGATCCAGGTTCCATGACCTCGCCGGGCACGGCCGCGCCGTGGTCGGGTGCCGACGACATCCCGGCCTGGGTCGTCACCGCCTACCTCGAGACCTATCGCGGTCCGCACAGCGACGTGCTGGAGGTCGATCCCGGAACCGACGCGGTACGCGCCGGCGACGGCTCGGCCGGCCGCGGCGCCGCGGCCGCGGCGGTGACACCCGGGTTGTTGGCCGCCCACCGCCGGCTGGCGCAGCACCGGCCGGCAGGCGAGACGCGGGTGGCGGTGTACCCCGGGGACGACCCGGAAGGGTTCGGCCCGGCGCTGCAGGTGGTCACCGAGCACGGTGGTCTGCTGATGGATTCCGTCGCAGTGCTGCTGCATCGTCTGGGGGTGGCCTATCTGGGCATCATGACCCCGGTGTTCAGGGTGCGCCGTGACTCGAGCGGCGAACTGGTAGACGTCGAGCGAAAGACCGGCGATCCCGCCGTCGACGGTGACCAGGTGGCCCAGGAGACGTGGATTCACGTTCAGCTCTCGCCGTCGGTCGACCACCGGGCTCTGGCGGAAGCCGAACAGCTGCTGCCTGATGCGATGGCCGATGTTCGCCAGGTCGCGACTGACAACACCGCCATGACCGCAACCCTGGGCGCGCTGGCCGACCGCGTCGAGGCCGACCCCGACCGGCATTTCACCGCACCGGACCGCGAGGACGTTGCGGCGTTGCTGCACTGGCTGGCCGATGGACACTTCGTCCTGCTGGGCTATCAGCGTGGTCTGGTGCGTGACGAGCAGGTGCTGGTGGACGAGGCGGCGCGATTGGGGGTGCTGCGGTTGCGCAAGTCGTCCCGCCCCCGGCTGACCGGCGATCAGTTGCTGACGTTGTCGCAGGCCACGGTGCCCAGCTACATGCGTTATGGCTCGCGCACCTACGTCGTGGTCATCCGGGAGAACACGGCAGACGGTGTCGTCGCGCATCGCTTCGTCGGGCTCTTCACCGCTGCTGCCATGGACGCCAATGTATTCGATATCCCGGTTATCTCGCGCACCGTTCGGCAGGCACTGGCACTATCCGAGCGGGAGCCGAGTCATCCCGGCCGGCTGCTGCTCGAGATCATCGAGACCGTCCCGCGCTCGGAGCTGTTCGCGACGACTGCCGAGCAGTTGCTCACGATGGCGATGGCGGTCTCGGACCTGGGATCGCTGCGCGGGGCACTGCTGTTCCTGCGGGCCGACCCGCTCGGTCGCTTCGTGTCCTGCCTGGTCTATCTGCCTCGCGACCGCTACACCACCGACGTCCGACTGCGGATGCAGGACATCCTGGTCGGGGAGTTCCGTGGTGCCGGCCTGGAGTACACCGCCCGGGTCAGCGAAGCACCCTGGGCGCTGGTGCATTTCATGGTTCGGCTGCCGGATGACGTCAAAACCTGGGTGGACGCTTCCGAGACCAACCGGATCAGGATCCAGGCTCGGTTGACCGAGGCCACCCGGACCTGGGGGGACCGTCTGGTCGATGCGATGGCCGACGGCCCGGTTGCCCAGGAGCGGGCCGAGCACTACGCGGCGATGTTCCCGGAGGTGTACAAGCAAGCCGTCAGCCCGGCCGAGGCCATCGCCGACATCGCGCTGATCGAAGAGTTGACCGACGACTCGGTGGAACTGATCTTCACCGAGGTCGGTGGGGAGGAGCCCGCCCAGCTGTCCTGGTTCCTCGGTGGGCACGGTGCCTCGCTGAGCGAACTGCTCCCGATGCTGCAGTGCATGGGTGTGGTGGTGCTCGAAGAGAGGCCCTACACCGTTACCCGGGCTGACGGGCTGAAGGTGTGGATATACAAGTTCAAGATCTCCCCGCACCCGACCATCACGATGCCTGCCCCCGGCCCGGAGCGGGACGAGGTCGCGCAGCGGTTCGCCGACGGCGTGACCGCGATCTGGCAGGGGCACGTCGAAATCGATCGGCTCAACGAGTTGGTGCTGCGCGCCGGCTTGACGTGGCAACAGGTGGTGCTGTTGCGCAGCTACGCGAAATACCTACGGCAGGCCCGCTTTCCCTACAGTCAGAACCACATCGCGTCGGTGCTCAACGACCACGCGGGTACCGCGCGGTCACTCGTCGACTTGTTCGAGGCGCTCTTCGACCCGGCACGCACCGAGCGGGCCCGCGATGCGCAGACCGCCGCCGCCGGGGTGGCTGCGGACATCGACGCGGTGGTCAGCCTGGACACCGACCGGGTGTTGCGCGCATTCGCCTCGCTGATCCAGGCCACCTTGCGCACCAACTATTTCATCACCCGGAAGGCTTCCGCCCGAAGTCGGAACGTGTTGGCGCTCAAGCTCAATTCACAGTTGATCGATGAGTTGCCGTTGCCCCGGCCGAAATTCGAGATCTTCGTCTACTCGCCGCGCGTCGAAGGTGTGCACCTGCGGTTCGGTTACGTCTCGCGCGGCGGCCTGCGCTGGTCGGACCGGCGGGAGGATTACCGCACCGAGATTCTGGGGCTGGTGAAGGCGCAAGAGGTCAAGAACGCGGTCATCGTGCCGGTCGGTGCCAAAGGCGGATTCGTGGTCAAACGGCCGCCGCTGCCCACTGGCGACCCGGCCGCGGACCGGGAGGCCACCCGCGCCGAGGGCGTCGCCTGCTACCAGTTGCTGATCTCCGGCCTGCTCGATGTCACCGACAACGTGGACCACGTCACCGGCAAGATCAGCGCACCGTCCGGTGTGGTTCGCCGCGATGGCGACGACGCCTACCTGGTGGTGGCGGCCGACAAGGGCACCGCTGCCTTCTCCGATATCGCCAACGACGTCGCAAAGTCATACGGATTCTGGCTGGGCGACGCGTTCGCGTCCGGGGGATCGGTCGGCTATGACCACAAGGAGATGGGCATCACCGCCAGGGGCGCCTGGGAGTCGGTGCGGCGGCACTTCCGGGAGATGGGTGTGGACACCCAGACGCAGGACTTCACCGTGGTGGGCATCGGCGACATGAGCGGTGACGTTTTCGGCAACGGTATGTTGCGCAGCAAGCACATCCGGTTGGTGGCCGCGTTCGACCACCGGCACGTCTTCCTCGACCCCGACCCGGACGCCGCCGCATCGTTCGCCGAACGTCGCCGGTTGTTCGGCCTGCCCCGATCCAGCTGGGACGACTACGACAAGGCGCTGATCAGCGCCGGCGGTGGCGTCTATCCCCGCGGCCAGAAGTCGATCCCGGTCAGCCCGCAGGTCCGGGCCGCGCTGGGCATCGACGACGACGTCACCGAAATGCCGTCGCCCGCCCTGGTGCGGGCGATCCTGCAGGCGCCGGTAGACCTGCTGTTCAACGGCGGGATCGGCACCTACGTCAAAGCCGAGGCCGAATCCGACGCCGACGTCGGCGACCGGGCCAACGACCCGGTGCGGGTCAACGCAGCCCGGTTGCGGGCCAAGGTGATCGGCGAGGGCGGCAACCTCGGTGTCACCCCGCTGGGCCGGGTGGAGTTCGACCTGTGCGGCGGCCGGATCAACACCGACGCACTGGACAACTCCGCCGGAGTGGACTGCTCCGATCACGAGGTCAACATCAAGATCCTGATCGACGGACTGGTCACCGCGGGCAAGATCGATCCCGCCGACCGCAAGGAACTGCTGCTGTCGATGACGGACGAGGTCGCCGAGCTGGTGCTGGCCGACAACGCCGCCCAGAACGACCTGATGGGCACCAGCCGGGTCAACGCCGCCAGCCTGCTGCCGGTGCACGCCATGCAGATCAGGCACCTGGTCGCCGATCGCGGGCTGAACCGCGAACTGGAGGCGCTGCCCTCGGAGAAGGAGATCCGCCGGCGTGCCGACGCCGGTCTCGGCCTGACCTCGCCGGAGCTGGCGACCCTGATGGCGCACGTGAAGCTGACCCTGAAGGCAGCGGTGCTGGCCACCGACCTGCCCGATCAGGATGTCTTCGCCGCCCGACTGCCGGACTATTTCCCGCACACGCTGCGGGAACGTTTCACCGACGAGATTCACTGGCATCAGTTGCGCCGGGAGATCGTGACCACCATGTTGATCAACGACGTGGTGGACACCGCCGGCATCACCTACGCCTATCGGATCACCGAAGACGTCGGTGTCGGCCTGGTGGATGCGGTCCGCGCCTACGTGGCCACCGATGTCATCTTCGGGGTGGGCGGGATCTGGCGACAGATCCGCGCGACCAGCGAACAGCACGGATTACCGGTGGCGGTCTCCGACCGGATGACCCTGGACCTGCGCCGGCTGATCGACCGGGCCGGACGCTGGCTGCTCAACAACCGGCCGCAGCCGCTGGCAGTCGGTGCCGAGATCAACCGGTTCGCAAGGAAGGTCCGGGCACTGACCCCGCGAATGCCGGAATGGCTGCGCGGCGCCGACAAGGACATCGTCGGCCAGCACGTCGGCGAGTTCACCGCGCAGGGCGTGCCGCAGGACCTCGCCGTGATCGTGGCAATGGGGCTGTACCGCTACAGCCTGCTCGACGTCATCGACGTCGCCGACATCATCGATCGCGATGCCGCCGAGGTCGCCGACACCTACTTCGCCCTGATGGACCGGTTGGGCACCGACGGGCTGTTGACCTCGGTGGCGCAGCTGCCTCGAGACGATCGCTGGCATGCGTTGGCCCGGTTGGCGATTCGCGACGATATCTACGGGTCGGTGCGCTCGTTGACGGTAGATGTGCTGGCGGTCGGTGAGCCGGACGAGGACGGTGTGCGCAAGATCGCCGAGTGGGAGCACACCAACGGGTCGCGGGTGGAGCGGGCCCGCCGGACACTTGCCGAGATTTACGCATCCGACGGGCGAGACCTGGCGGCGCTGTCGGTGGCGGCCCGGCAGATTCGCAGCATGACCCGCACCAACGGCCGCGGGCCGGCGTCGTGAGCGATCAGGCCACCGGGTTCGTCGCGTCGATTCCGGTGCGCTGGTCGGACATCGACATGTACCAGCACGTCAACCACGCGACCATGGTCACCATCCTCGAAGAGGCTCGGGTGCCGTTCCTGTCTCCGGCTTTCGCCGTCGACGTCGCGACGACCGGCTTGCTGATCGCCGAGGTGCGGGTGGCCTACAAGGGCCAGTTGCGGCTGGTCGATTCGCCGCTGCAGGTGACCATCTGGGTGCAGCGCCTGCGTGCGGTCGACTTCACGCTGGGCTACGAAGTGCGCTCGGTGAACGCCGAGGCAGGCTCGAAACCGGCGGTGATCGCCGAGACCCAGTTGGCCGCGTTCGACATCGACGAGCAGCGACTGGTGCGGCTCTCACCGAGCCATCGGGAGTACCTGCAGCGCTGGATGCGCTAGCCAGGCCGCGGTGTTCGGCGACAGTCGGCCGTCGGCCAGCGGGCCGCTGACCAGGATGAGCCGGCCGTCGGGTAGCTCCAGCGGCCGGTGGCCGGCGTTGAGCGCGCAGACCAGCCCGCCGCATCGGAAGATCAGCTCGCCGTCCGTGGTGGGCAGCCATTCGACCGCATCGCCGCTGAAATCCCTTCTTGTCGAGCGAAATTCGATGGCCTTTCGATAGAGTGCCAGCGTCGAGTCCGGGTCGGCGAGCTGCTTTTCGACGGTCAGTCCCGCCCACTGCGGCGGCATCGGCAGCCAGGTGTCGGCGCTGACGGAGAACCCGAACGGGGGCGCATCGCCGTTCCACGGCAGCGGTATCCGGCAGCCGTCCCGGCCGCGCTGGGTGTGACCGGAACGCTGCCACGTCGGATCCTGCAGTACGTCATCGGGCAGCTGGACGTCGGGCAGCCCCAATTCCTCGCCGTTGTAGACGAACACCGCACCCGGCAGCGCAAGCAGCACCAGTGCCATCGCCCGGGCCCTTGCCAGCCCGGCCTTGCCGCCGCCGTATCTGGTGACCTGCCGCCCGACGTCGTGGTTGGCCAGCGTCCAGGTCGGCGTCGCGCCGACGATCGCCGTCGCGGCCAGCGAGTTTTCGATCGCATCGCGGATCGCGGCGGCGTCGAAGCCGGCCTGTGCCAGCCGGAAGTTGAAGCCCAGGTGCAGTTCGTCGGGCCGCAGGTACTCCGCCCAGCGGGTGTTGTCGCGGACCCAGAGTTCCCCGACCGTCAGTGTGCCGGGGTAGTCGTCGACGACGGCGCGGATGGCGCGGTGGATGGCGTGTACCCCCGGCTGGTTGAATCGCGGGTCGCTGTCGCGGTGGGTCAGCACGCCGACGTCGGTGACCGGCATGTCCGGCAGGCCCGGCGGCTTGGCCATCCCGTGCGCCACGTCGATGCGAAAGCCGTCGACACCGCGATCCAGCCAGAACCGCAGCGTCTTTTCGAAATCGCTGAAAACCTCCGGGTTGTCCCAGTCGAGGTCGGGTTGTCCGGCGTCGAAGAGGTGCAGGTACCACTGACCCGGGCTGCCGTCGGGTTCGGTGACCCGGGTCCAGGCCGGCCCGCCGAACACCGACACCCAGTTGTTCGGGGGACGCTGCCCGGCCCGGCCGCGACCGTCACGGAAGAAGTAACGGCTTCGCGCGGCGCTGCCCGGTCCGTCGGCCAGGGCTGCGGTGAACCACGGATGCGCCGAGCTGGTGTGGTTGGGCACCACGTCCATCAGCACTTTGATTCCGCGACCGTGGGCGGCGGCGAGCAGCCGGTCCAGCGCGGCCATGCCGCCGAACAGCGGGTCGACATCGCGGGGATCGGACACGTCGTAGCCGTGGTCGGCCATCGGCGACACCGTCACCGGGTTGAGCCAGACGGCCTCGACGCCGAGCGCGTCGAGGTAGCCCAGTCGCGCGGTCACCCCGTCCAGGTCACCGACCCCGTCGCCGTCGCTGTCGGCGAACGAGCGCGGATAGACCTGGTAGAAGACGCCGCCGGGCCCGGTCATCAGATCGGAGCGTTGACCAGGGCGTGCGCCGCCATGTGCAGGTAGTCCAGCAACTCTCGGCGATGTTCGTCGTCGAGGGTGTCCGAGTCGACTTCGGCGATCGCGGCGCGCATGCAGCGCAGCCACGCATCGCGCTGCAGCGGGCCGATCCGGAACGGCACATGGCGCATCCGCAGCCGGGGGTGTCCGCGCCGTTCGGAGTAGGTTCGTGGGCCGCCCCAGTACTGTTCCAGGAACATCCGTAACCGCTCCTCGGCGCCGTCCATGTCGTCGTCGGGATACAGCGGACGCAGGATCGCGTCCCGGGCAACCAGCTGGTAGAAGCGGGCCACAATGGCGTGGAAGGTGTCGGCGCCGCCGACGGCGTCGTAGAACGACTGCTGCTGTACCGGTTCCATCGCGTCCATTGTGGGGCATCGGCGGTGCGGCCGCGCCGGTGGCGGCCGGTGAACACACAGTGAATCGGCGTGCGGCGGGTACCGAATCATGGTGAACTGTTCGGCGGAGAACCAATGGCGCAGCGCAGTCACCTTCCATGAAGCGCCGGGGTCACCGCAACTCCGGCGCCGCGACGAGCCTGACCGGGCTCGCCGCCGGTCCGTGCCTGCACAGCATCCCCGGCGGCCCGGGTGGCGGCGGCTCGATCTGGCATCGTCGGCGGGTGCTGCTGCTGAACTCCAGCTACGAACCGCTGACGGCACTGCCGTTGCGCCGCGCCATCGTCATGCTGATCTGCGGCAAGGCAGAGGTGGTGCACGACGACCCGTCCGGGCCGGTCATCCACTCGGCAACCAGGTCGATCGTGGTGCCCTCGGTGATCCGGCTACGCGCGTTCGTCCGGGTGCCCTACCGCGCCCGCATCCCGTTGACCCGTGCCGCGCTGATGCATCGCGATCGGTTCTGCTGCGCCTACTGCGGCGCCAAGGCCGACACCGTCGATCATGTGGTGCCGCGCAGCCGCGGCGGCGACCACTCCTGGGAGAACTGCGTGGCCGCCTGCTCGCCCTGCAATCACCGCAAAGCCGATCGGTTGCTGGCCGAACTCGGGTGGTCGTTGCATCGGGTGCCCACCTCGCCGACGGGCCAGCACTGGCGGCTGCTGGCGGTGATCACCGAACTGGATCCGGTTTGGCTGCGCTACCTCGGTGAAGGCGCCGCATAGGCCGCTGTCCGCCTTGGACCGGGACAACGGTGCATCTGAGTGCACCGCCCGCTGTCGGGTGGGATACGGTTTGCGCCGTGAGCATGTTGCAGATCCACGCGTTGTTCGTGGGCGTTCCGTTGCTGGTGGTCGGCCTGCTTTCGGCGCGGATTTTCTCCCGCAAGGGCGTCCACCCGGCGACCTACCAGATGTCCGAACCGTGGACGCACCCGCCGATCCTGTGGGCGGCGGTAGACGAGGTGATCGGTGGCCGGCCCGGTCACCGTGCGATGGAGTTCAGCGTGGGAGGTGGCGCAAGTGGCAAGTGGTGAGGTTGCGACGGTCGAGATTCCGCTCGGCTTCGTGGTCACCAACAGTGGCCGGATCTCGGGGGTGACCCAGCCCGGTGAACTGTCGGTGCGCTACCCGTTCCCGATCAAGGATCTGGTCGCCCTCGACGATGCGCTGACCTACGGTTCGCGGGCGGCCAAGGCGCGGTTCGCGGTGTACATCGGGGATCTCGGCGATGACGCCGCGGTGCGGGCCCGGGAAATCCTGGCCGAGGTGCCCACGCCGAACGACGCCGTGCTCGTAGCCGTCTCGCCCGACCAGCGCGCCATCGAGGTGGTCTACGGGTCCGGGGTGCGCGGCCGCGGCGCGGAGTCGGCCGCGCCGCTGGGTGTGGCAGCTGCGGCGGCGGCGTTGGCCGACGGCAACCTGATCGACGGACTGATCAGCGCGGTGCGGGTGATCAGCGCCGCCGTCTCCCCGGCTTAGCCGCCCAGCCGGTTGCTAGCCGGCGCTGTCGAACCCGCGTGCCCGCAGTGACCGCTGCACCCCGGCCCGGCCCTCCAGCACCAGCCGGCGCAGTGGCGGCGGTACATCGGGGTCGGCCAGGAACGCGTCGGCGGCGGCCAGTCCGTCGGCACTGACGTCCCAGCCCGGGTACAGCCCGACCACGACCGTCTGTGCGACTTCGCTGGAGCGGCGCTGCCACACCCCCGAGATCGCCGCGAAGTAGCGCGCGACGAACGGCTGCAGCAGGTCCGCCTGACCGGGCTGGACGATCCCGGCGATGATCGACCGGCCGGTGATGTTGGCCAGGGTGTCGTCTTCGATCACCTGGGTCCAGGCCTGCTCCTTGACCGCCGGTTGCGGCCGGGCCGCGGCCGCCTGGGCGGCGTTGCGGTTGCCGGCCGCGGTCGGGTCGCGCCGGGCTTCGGCCTCGATCGCCGAGGTGTCGACCGCGCCGGATCGGGCCAGCGCGGTGATGATGCGCCACCGCAAGTCGGTGTCGACCGCCAGCCCCGCCAGGCCCTGGCCGGCCGGGTCGCCGTCCAGCAGAGCCGCCAGGGCGTCGGTGTGCCGCCCTGCCAGCACCGACGTGCACAGGGCGTTGACGTACGCCAGTTGGTGATCCGATCCGGCCTGCGCGCCGCGGGCCAACTCCAGCAGCCGGTCGGTGAAGCCCGGCCAGCCCTGTTCGCTCGCCCAGCCCGGTTCGGCGTAGAACCCGAGTGCGGTCTGCGCCTGCAGCAACAACCGCTGGGCGACGCCGACCTCGGTCTCGGCCGCGATGCCGCCGGCCACCAGTGCCACGAAGTCGCGGGCACGCAACTCGGCCTCCCGGGTCATCTCCCAGGCCGCCGACCACACCAGGGTGCGGGGCAGCGGTTCGGCGATGTCGGCGATGCGATCCAGAGCCGTGCGGAGAGACCCGGGGTCCAGTCGCAGCGCGCAGTAGGTCAGGTCGTCGTCGTTGACCAGGATCAGCTTCCCCCGCGAAACACCCACCAGCCCGGGTACCTCGGTGCTGGGTCCCTCGATGTCGAGTTCCTCGCGGTGGGTGCGGATCAGCCGGCCGGTTCCGGTCGGGTCATCGTCGTAGATGCCGATGGCCAACCGGTGCACCCGGGTCTCGCCGGCGCCGGGCGCGGCGCCGCTCTGGGTCACCGCGAACCGGGTGAAAGGGGCGCCGGCGCCATCGCCTTCAGCGTCGAAATCGGCGCGCAGCGTGTTGAGCCCGGTGGTCTTCAGCCATTGTCGGCCCCAGCCGGAGAGATCCCGGCCGGATGCCTGCTCCAGGGCGGCCAGCAGGTCGTCGAAGGTGGCGTTGTCGAAGGCGTGAACCTTGAAGTAGTCGCGCAGCCCGGCCAGGAAGTGCTCCAGGCCGACGTAGGCCACCAGTTGCTTGAGCACCGATGCGCCCTTGGCGTAGGTGATGCCGTCGAAGTTCACCTCGACGGCGGCCAGGTCGGGGATATCGGCGGCGATCGGATGGGTGGACGGGAGTTGGTCCTGCCGGTAGGCCCACGACTTCTCGGCGTTGGCGAACGTCGTCCAGGCGTTGGTGTATTCCGTTGCCTCGCTTTGGCACAGCACTGAGGCGAAGGTGGCGAAAGACTCGTTGAGCCACAGGTCATCCCACCATGTCATGGTGACCAGATCGCCGAACCACATGTGCGCCATCTCGTGCAGCACCGTTTCGGCGCGCCGCTCATAGGACGCCCGGGTGACCTTGCTGCGAAAGACGTAGTCCTCCAAGAACGTCACCGCGCCGGCGTTCTCCATGGCGCCGGCGTTGAACTCCGGTACGAACAGCTGGTCGTACTTGCCGAACGCATAGGGCGTGCCGAAGTGCTTGTGGTAGAAGCCGAATCCCTGCTTGGTCTCGGCGAACAGTCGCTCGGCGTCCATGTGCTGCGCCAGCGAGGCCCGGCAGAACAGGCCCAGCGGGATCTCGCCGTGCTCGTCGCGGTAGACGTCCTCCCAGCGGGTGTACGGACCGGCGATCAGCGCCACCAGGTAGGTGCTCATCCGTGGCGTGGTGACGAAGGTGTGCACCTCGCCCACCCGGCTCAGGGGGGCGCCGTTGGAGACCACCTGCCAGTGCTCCGGGGCGGTGACGGTGACGTCGAAGGTGGCTTTCAGGTCGGGCTGGTCGAAGCAGGCGAACATCTGTTTGGCGTCGGCGGTTTCGAATTGTGAGTACAGGTAGACCTCGTTGTCGACCGGGTCGACGAAGCGGTGCAGGCCCTCGCCGGTATTGGAGTAGCGGCAGTCGGCGTCGACCTCCACGACGTTGTGTCTGGCCAGACCGGTCAGCGGGATGCCGGTGGATTCGTCATACGCCGAGATGTCGATGGCACGGCCGTTGAGGGTGGCGCTGTGCACGGTGTCGGCGGCGATGTCGATCACGGTGTCGGCGCCGGCCAGCGCGTCGAAGCTCACCGTCGTGGTGGAGCGAAACGTCCGTTCGCCGGCGGTGAGGTCCAGCGCGATCCGGTAGTTGTCGACGGTGATCAGAGCTGCGCGTTCGACCGCCTGGTCGCGGGTCAGGTTGGGAAGGGCCACACTCGCCAACAGTAGCCGGATGGCACCGGCAGCCCGGGAACACCGGCCCGGCGGGCATAGTTGTGTTCCGACGTTGTGTTCCGACGTTGTGTTCCGACGTTGCCCGCTGCCCCGCCGAACCCGAGAGGACCGCCGCATGTCCGCTGAAGCCGCCCCGAAATCGAGAGCCGACTTCTGGTTCGACCCGCTGTGTCCGTGGTGCTGGATCACCTCGCGCTGGATTCTGGAGGTCGAGCAGGTCCGCGACATCGACGTCCGCTTCCACGTGATGAGCCTGGCGGTCCTCAACGAGGACCGGGAGTTGCCGGACGACCGTCGCGAGATGCTGCGACAGGCCCTGGGGCCGGTGCGGGTGGCGATCGCCGCCGAGCAGGCCGGCGGCAACGAAATCCTGCGACCGCTGTACACCGCGATGGGCACCCGCATCCACAACGAGAACAACAAGGACTTCCCGGACGTGATCGCCGGTGCGCTGGCCGAGTTGGGCCTGCCTGCGGAGCTGGCCGAGGCGGCCGCCACCGACCGCTACGACGAGGCACTGCGCAAGAGCCACCACGCCGGGATGGACGCGGTCGGCAAGGACGTCGGCACCCCGACCATCCATGTCAACGGGGTGGCGTTCTTCGGGCCGGTGCTGTCCCGGATTCCACGTGGTGAGCTGGCCGGCGCGCTGTGGGACGCGTCGGTGACGTTCGCGTCCTACCCGCACTTCTGGGAACTCAAGCGCACCCGAACCGAGTCACCCGAGTTCGACTGACCACCGGGTGGGAACCACCCGGCGCACCGCGCCGGCGGTGCGTCGCTAAGTTCACACTCGTCGAGGACGAGAAGGAGGGATCAGCACCATGCGCGTCTACCTGGGGTCAGACCACGCCGGTTACGAGCTCAAACAACAGATCATCGAACACCTGACCGGGGCCGGTCACCAGCCGATCGACTGCGGGGCTTACGGGTACGACGCCGAGGACGACTATCCGGCGTTCTGCATCGCGGCCGCGGCCCGCACCGTCGCCGACCCGGGCAGCCTGGGCATCGTCATCGGCGGTTCCGGCAACGGCGAGCAGATCGCCGCCAACAAGGTGCCCGGTGTGCGTTGCGCGCTGGCCTGGAGCACCGAGACTGCCGCCCTGGCGCGCGAGCACAACAACGCCCAACTGATCGGCATCGGCGGGCGGATGCACAGCACCGCCGAGGCGCTGGCCATCGTCGACGCGTTCCTGGCCACGCCGTGGTCGAAAGCCGAACGTCACCAGCGCCGTATCGACATCCTCGCCGAATACGAACGCACCCACCAGGCTCCGCCGGTGCCCGGCGCCTAACATGCCCGAGGGGCACATCCTGCACCGGTTGGCCCGACTGCACCAGCGGCGCTTCGCCGGTGCGCCGGTGGCGGTGTCCAGCCCTCAGGGCCGGTTCGCCGCGGGCGCCCAGGCCGTCGACGGCCGGGTGCTGACCCGCGCCACCGCCTGGGGCAAGCACCTGTTCCACCATTACGCCGGCGGCCCGATCGTGCATGTGCACCTGGGCATCTACGGTCACTTCACCGAGTTCTTCCTCCCGGACGACGAGGCGCCGGACCCGGTCGGGCAGGTGCGGATGCGGATGATCGGCGGCGAATGCGGCACCGACCTGCGCGGCCCGACCGCTTGCGAGGTGTTCGACGAGGTGCAGGCCGCCGAGGTGATCGCCCGGCTCGGCCCCGACCCGCTGCGCGCCGACGCCGACCCGACGCAGGTGTGGAGGCGGATAGTCAAGTCGCGCAGGCCGATAGCCGCTCTGCTGCTGGATCAGTCGATGATCGCCGGCGTTGGGAATGTCTACCGCAGCGAGGTGTTGTTCCGGCACCGGATCGACCCCTACCGGCCCGGTGCGGCGATGGCCGAGGCCGACGTCGACGCCATCTGGGCCGACTTGGTCGCGCTGATGAAGGTCGGCTTGCGTCGCGGCAACATCGTGGTGGTCCGTCCCGAAGACGACCACGGGGCACCGGCGTACGCGCCGGGCAAACCCAGAACCTACGTCTACCGGCGGGCCGGCGAGGACTGCCGAGTCTGCGGCACCACGGTCCGGACCGCCGAACTGGAGGGCCGCAACGTGTTCTGGTGCCCGAGTTGTCAGGGCTGAGCCGGGCCGCCGGTCTCGACGCCCAGGGCCGCGTAGATCTCGTTGGACAGCGCCACACTGCGCGGGTCGGCGTTGGCCTGGGTGGCGTCGTAGTAGTTCATCACGTAGGCATAGCCGATCCGGTGTTCCAGGTCGGCGAACCCGAATGAGCCGCCCGAGCCCCCGTGCCCGAAGATCCTGGGGTTTGGACCGTTCACGCAGCGCTGGTTGAGCATGTAGCCCAGCCCCCAGCCGTGATCGGCGACCCGCGGGCCGAGCACCAGATCGGTCTCGAGGCCGCCCTGGGACGTCCGGGCGAGGTCCATGGTCGCGCGACTGAGCAGCTTCTCCCGGGCGAGCGCGTTGTAGAAGCCGGCCAGTCCCAGTGCCGACACGTGCGCGTTGGTGGCGGGGAGTTCGATCGTCCGCCACAGCTCCTCGTCGTTGGCGTGCAGTTCTTCGTCGGGCACATACCCCAACCCCAGCGCGACGGCCACACCTGCCCGCTTGTGGTCGGCCAGGGTGGCCGGGGAGCCGGCCGGGGCTTGCGCGTCCAGCACGGTCTTGTGGAACTCGGCCCGGTTCACCATCTCGGCGCAGCGATCGTGTTCGGTTTTGGGCAGGCCGATGTGCACGTCGAGGCCCAGCGGTTCGGCGATCTCGGTGCGCAGGTACGCACCGATGGTGCAGCCGATCGCCCGGCGGAAGACCTCGCCGAGGATGAAACCGAAGCTCACCGCGTGGTAGCCCTGGGCGGTACCCGGCTGCCACCACGGCTCGGCGGCGGCGAGCCGCGCACACACCAGATCCCAGTCGGCGACATCCTGCCAGCGCATCCGGGTGCGCGGCGCGATCGCCCCGGACCGGTGACTGAGCACCATGGCGATGGTGACGCCCTCTTTGCCAGCTTGGGCGAACTCCGGCCAATACCGGGCCACCGGGGCGTCCAGCTCGAGTCCACCACGCTCGATGACCTGGTGCACGCAGGTGCTGGTCAGTCCTTTGGTGCCGGAGATGATGGCGGCCAGCGTGTTCTCCCGCCAGGGCCGGGTGCCGGCGGCGTCGGCCGGACCGCCCCACAGGTCGACGACGAGTTCGCCGTCGACGAAGGCGGCGACGGCGGCGCCGACCTCGTGGCGCACCGCGAAGTTCCGCTCGAAAGCGTCACGTACAGCACCGAAACGTGACGCGCACGAACCATGGATCACCACGTCATCCATGGCGCCTTCCTGCTGGGCAGATCCCAATCTCGAGCGGGCGACGGGAATCGAACCCGCGTAGCTAGTTTGGAAGACTAGGGCTCTACCATTGAGCTACGCCCGCATTTCCTGGCCAGACTGTACCGGCGGGGTCGGCATCAAATCCAGTTGACATCCCGTTGGCGCGGCTTTGCTGTGCAGGCCATTGTCGCGGCGATGCCGCCGGGCCGTAGGATCGCGTGGTCAGTTCGGGGTGTAGCGCAGCTTGGTAGCGCATCCGCTTTGGGAGCGGAAGGCCGCAGGTTCAAATCCTGTCACCCCGACCAGCACAGCGCGCCGCACCGGCACCGACCGACCGCCGTAACGACACCGAGGAGTACGCCCGTGAAGAGCACCGTCGAGCAGCTGACCCCGACCAGGGTTCGCATCAACGTGGAGGTGCCGTTCACCGAGCTGCAGCCCGACTACGACAAGACCTACAAGGAGCTGGCCAAGCAGGTGCGACTGCCGGGCTTCCGCCCCGGGAAGGCGCCGGCCAAGCTGCTCGAGGCGCGCTTCGGTCGGCAGGCGGTGCTCGACCAGGTGGTCAACGAGGCGGTGCCCGGCCGCTACGGACAGGCGATAACCGACTCCGACCTGCGTCCGCTGGGGCAGCCCCAGATCGAGGTGACCAAGAAGGAGTACGGCGGGGAACTGGTCTTCACCGCCGAGGTCGACGTGCGCCCGGAGATCGCGCTGCCGGAATTGGCCGAGTTGACCGTCACCGTCGATCCCATCGAGGTCGGCGACGACGACGTCGACGCCGAGTTGGACTCGCTGCGGGGCCGGTTCGGCACCTACACCGTCGTCGAGCGCCCGGCAGCCGACGGCGACTTCGTCACCATCGACCTGGCCGCCACCATCGACGGTGTGGAGGTGCCGGACGCCGCCACCCAGGGGTTGTCGCACCAGGTGGGCTCGGCGCAGCTCATCGACGGTCTCGACGCGGCCATCATCGGGCTGTCGGCCGGCGAGAGCGGAGTCTTCACCACGAAGCTGGCCGCCGGCCCGCGGGCCGGCGCCGAGGCCGAGGTCACGGTCACCGTCGGGGCGGTCAAGGAACGCGAGTTGCCCGAGGCCGACGATGAGTTCGCCCAGCTGGCCAGCGAATTCGACACGCTCGACGAGTTGCGGACCAGTCTGACCGAACGGGTGCGCCAGGCCAAGCGCATCCAGCAGGCGGAGAAGATCCGGGAAGCGATGCTGGAAACCCTGGTCGGGCAGGTCGAGATGCCGTTGCCGGAGGCCGTCGTGCAGGCCCACGTCGAGAACGCTCTGCACAACGCCCTGCACGGATTCGACCACGACGAGAACAAGTTCGCCGAGTCGCTGGAAGACAAGGGCTCGTCGCGGGCCGAGTTCGACGCCGAGACCCGGGCCGACGCCGAGAAGTCCGTCAAGACGCAGCTCCTGCTGGACGCTCTCGGCGACGACCAGCAGATCCAGGTCGGCCAGCGTGAGCTGACTCAGCACCTGGTGTTGATGGCGCGTCAGTACGGGATGCCGCCGCAGCAGCTGCTGTCGTTCCTGCAGCAGAACAACCAGCTGCCCGCGGTCTTCGCGGACGTGCGGCGTGGGCTGGCGCTGGCGGCGGCGGTTCGCGCCGCCTCGGTGAGCGACACCGACGGCAATGTCATCGACACCGCCGACTTCTTCGGGAAGCCGGAGGCCGGCGAGGCCGGCGAGGCCGACGAGCTCGCGCTGGAGGCCGACCAGACGGTGGAGGTCGACGAGGCCGACCAGGCTGACGACGACACCGAGTGACGCTGTGAGCGAACGCCGCGGATTTAGGCGGCCCGGCGCCCCGCCGGTTGGTTAGGGTCGGTGCATACGAACCTCGAGAAAGCAGGTATCCCACTGTGAGCGAAGAGAGCCACATGCGTTCCAACGGGTTGGGGCTGAACCTCACCGACTCGGTGTACGAGCGGTTGCTGCGAGAACGCATCATCTTCCTGGGCTCCCAAGTGGACGACGACATCGCCAACCGGCTGTGTGCGCAGATTCTGCTGCTGTCTGCCGAAGACCCGACCAAGGACATCTCGCTCTACATCAACTCCCCGGGCGGGTCGATCAGCGCGGGCATGGCGATCTACGACACCATGGTGCTCGCACCGTGCGACATCGCCACCTACGCGATGGGCATGGCCGCTTCGATGGGTGAGTTCCTGTTGGCGGCGGGCACCAAGGGCAAGCGATACGCGCTGCCGCACGCCCGCATCCTGATGCATCAGCCGCTGGGCGGGGTGACCGGCAGCGCGGCCGATATCGCAATCCAGGCCGAGCAGTTCGCGGTGATCAAAAAGGAGATGTTCCGGCTGAACGCCGAATTCACCGGTCAGACCATCGAGCGCATCGAGGCCGACTCCGACCGCGACCGCTGGTTCACCGCCCCCGAGGCTCTCGAATACGGCTTCGTCGACCACATCATCACCCGCGCCCAGACCAACGGAGCCGCATCATGAACCCTGAAATCCAGCCGCAGGCGCGCTACATCCTGCCGTCGTTCATCGAGCACTCCAGCTGGGGCGTCAAAGAGTCCAACCCGTACAACAAGCTGTTCGAGGAACGGATCATCTTCCTCGGGGTGCAGGTCGACGACGCCTCCGCCAACGACATCATGGCCCAGTTGCTGGTGCTGGAGTCGCTGGACCCGGATCGCGACATCACCATGTACATCAACTCCCCGGGCGGCGGGTTCACCTCGCTGATGGCCATCTACGACACCATGCAGTACGTGCGGGCCGACATCCAGACCGTATGCCTGGGCCAGGCGGCCTCGGCGGCAGCGGTGCTGCTGGCCGCGGGAACACCGGGCAAGCGGATGGCGCTGCCCAACGCCCGGGTGCTGATCCATCAGCCATCACTGCAGGGAGTGATTCAGGGTCAGTTCTCCGACCTGGAGATCCAGGCGGCAGAGATCGAGCGGATGCGCACCCTGATGGAGACCACGCTGGCCCGTCACACCGGCAAGGACGCCGAGCAGGTCCGCAAGGACACCGACCGGGACAAGATCCTGACCGCCGCCGACGCCAAGGACTACGGGATCATCGACACCGTGCTGGAATACCGGAAGCTGTCGGCGAAGACGGGCTGACTTCGTACACCGATCGTGTGGTCAGGCCGGTTTGTCGGAGTGGTTACCCGCTGCGCGCAATGGTGGGGGCTGCCGGCGGCGTGGGACCGACTCTCGGCGGGGTAACGGCCGCGACACGCCAGGGCGACACCAGCGCGTTGCGCCGGGGTGCCGCACGGTGAGGCGATATGTTCTGTGGCAGCGGGCCCGTACCAGGCACGCGAACCATGAATACCGCGCATGAATATCACGCACGCGATTCGGCGCTATCGGTCGCGTCGCGCCGGAGCAAGCAGGTAGCGTCGGGGAGTAGACCGGACATCCCGACACGACGGCGAACAGGAAGTAGGTCCGCAAGCATCATGGCACGCATCGGAGACGGCGGTGACCTGCTGAAGTGCTCGTTCTGCGGGAAAAGCCAGAAGCAGGTCAAGAAGCTCATCGCAGGCCCGGGTGTGTACATCTGCGATGAATGCATCGACCTGTGCAACGAGATCATCGAAGAGGAACTCGCCGACGCCGACGATGTCAAGCTCGACGAACTGCCCAAGCCCGCTGAGATCCGAGACTTCCTGGAGGGTTACGTCATCGGGCAGGACACCGCCAAGCGGACGCTGGCGGTTGCCGTATACAACCACTACAAGCGCATCCAGGCCGGTGAGAAGAGCCGTGACCGGTCCGGGGAGTCGGTCGAGTTGGCCAAGTCCAACATCTTGATGCTCGGGCCCACCGGTTGCGGCAAGACCTACCTGGCGCAGACCCTGGCCAAGATGCTCAATGTGCCGTTCGCGATCGCCGACGCCACCGCGCTGACCGAGGCCGGCTATGTCGGCGAGGACGTGGAGAACATTCTGCTCAAGCTGATTCAGGCGGCCGACTACGACGTCAAGCGCGCCGAAACCGGCATCGTCTACATCGACGAGGTCGACAAGATCGCACGCAAGAGCGAGAACCCGTCGATCACCCGCGACGTGTCCGGTGAGGGTGTGCAGCAGGCACTGCTGAAGATCCTCGAGGGCACCCAGGCCTCGGTGCCGCCGCAGGGCGGCCGCAAGCACCCGCACCAGGAGTTCATCCAGATCGACACCACCAACGTGCTGTTCATCGTGGCGGGTGCGTTCGCCGGGCTGGAGAAGATCGTCTCCGACCGGGTCGGCAAACGCGGTCTGGGCTTCGGCGCCGAGGTCCGTTCCAAGGCCGAGATCGACACCACCGACCACTTCGCCGAGGTGATGCCCGAGGACCTGATCAAGTTCGGGCTGATCCCGGAGTTCATCGGCCGACTGCCGGTGGTGGCCTCGGTCACCAACCTGGACATGGACTCACTGGTCAAGATTCTGTCCGAGCCGAAGAACGCGTTGGTCAAGCAGTACACCCGGCTTTTCGAGATGGACGGCGTCGAACTCGAGTTCACCGCCGACGCCCTAGAGGCGATCGCCGACCAGGCCATTCACCGCGGCACCGGTGCGCGCGGCCTGCGCGCCATTATGGAGGAAGTGCTGCTGCCGGTGATGTATGACATCCCGAGCCGCAACGACGTCGCCAAGGTCGTGGTGACCAAGGAGACGGTGCAGGACAATGTGCTGCCGACGATCGTGCCGCGCAAACACTCGCGCAGCGAGAGACGCGACAAGACCGCCTAGCCCAGCGGCGATGGCAAGCGTGGCGAAGCCGGACGCGCCGGGCCGCCGGCATCGGGCCCGCGCATCGTCCCTGGTCGGACGTGTGAACCGAGCGCTAGCAAATGTTACTCACCAGTAGCCGATTTTCTTAAAGTTGTGTCGGCGTCAAAAGTGACGAACACCACATTTGACCTCGTTGCTACTCGATATATCGATGTTGACCTGGATGTTTGATAGCCGATCCGGAGCGTGTCGGCGGTGTGTGGCGTCGTTGAATCCCTAAGAACAGTGCCATAATCGGTACCGCCAGTGACAGCAAAACGTGCGCGGGGTTGACTCGGGCGGATGGAAGGCGGGGACGTGGGTCCGAACGGTGACGGAGCCAGGTCGGAAACTCGGAGAGAGTCATCGCCCCAACGGCGCAAACTCGAACAGGTCGTGATCCGATTCGCCGGCGACTCCGGCGACGGCATGCAGCTCACCGGTGACCGGTTCACCTCCGAGGCCGCGGTGTTCGGCAACGACCTGGCCACCCAGCCGAGCTATCCGGCCGAGATCCGGGCGCCGCAGGGCACGCTGCCCGGCGTGTCGTCGTTCCAGATCCAGATCGCCGACTTCGACATCCTCACCGCCGGTGACCGGCCCGACGTGCTGGTCGCGATGAATCCGGCCGCACTGAAGGCCAACATCGACGACCTGCCGCGCGGCGGAATGGTCATCGCCAACTCCGACGAGTTCACCAGGCGAAACCTGGCGAAGGTCGGCTACGAGGCGAACCCACTGGAGACCGGTGAGTTGTCCGACTACGTGGTGACCCCGGTGGCGATGACCGCGTTGACGCTGGGCGCGGTGGAGTCCATCGGTGCGTCGAAGAAGGTCGGCCAGCGTGCCAAGAACATGTTCGCACTCGGCCTGCTGTCCTGGATGTACGGGCGGCCGATCAAGACCAGCGAGACCTTCATCAGGGAGAAATTCGCCCGCAGCCCCGACGTCGCCGAGGCCAACGTCCTGGCGCTGAAGGCCGGTTGGAACTACGGGGAGACCACCGAGGCGTTCGGTACCACCTACGAGGTATCGCCGGCCAAGCTGCCACCCGGGGAGTACCGGCAGATCTCCGGCAACACCGCGATGGCCTATGGGATCATCGCCGCCGGTCAGCTCGCCGACACCCAGGTCGTGCTGGGGACCTACCCGATCACTCCGGCATCGGACATCCTGCATGAGCTTTCCAAGCACAAGAACTTCAACGTGCTGACTTTCCAGGCCGAGGACGAGATCGCCGGCATCGGCGCGGCGATCGGCGCCTCGTACGGTGGAGCCCTGGGCGTCACCAGCACCTCCGGCCCCGGGTTGTCGCTGAAGTCCGAGGCGCTCGGGTTCGGCGTGATGGCAGAGTTGCCGCTGGTGCTCATCGACGTCCAGCGCGGCGGTCCGTCGACCGGCCTGCCGACCAAGACCGAGCAGGCCGACTTGCTGCAGGCGCTGTACGGGCGCAACGGAGAGTGCCCGGTGGCGGTGCTGGCCGCGGCCACCCCGGCGGACTGCTTCGACGTCGCGATCGAGGCGGCGCGGATCGCACTGACCTATCGGACCCCGGTCGTGGTGCTCTCCGACGGAGCAATCGCCAACGGGTCGGAGCCGTGGCGCATCCCCGACTTGGCGGGCTATGCGCCGATCGACCGCAATCTGGCCCGGCCCGGCGAAGACTTCCAGCCGTACGCCCGGGACCTTGAAACCCTGGCCCGCCAGTTCGCCATCCCGGGAACCCCGGGCCTGGAACACCGCATCGGCGGGCTGGAGAAGACCAACGGCGCCGGCGAAATCTCCTACGCGCCGGCCAACCACGACCTGATGGTCCGGGTGCGGCAGGCCAAGATCGACGGCATCGGGGTTCCCGACCTGGACGTCGACGATCCCACCGGGGATGCGGAGTTGCTGCTGATCGGGTGGGGGAGCACCTACGGCCCGATCCGCGAGGCGTGTCGGCGGGCCAGGCGCAGGGGCACCAAGGTCGCCCACGCCCACCTGCGCCACCTCAACCCGCTGCCGGCCAATCTGGGCGAGGTGCTGCGCAGCTACCCGAAGGTGGTGGCACCGGAGATGAACCTGGGCCAGCTGGCGCTGCTGCTGCGCGGCAAGTATCTGGTCGACATCCAGTCGGTGACCAAGGTCCAGGGTGTCGCCTTCCTCGCCGACGAGGTGGGCCGGATCATCCGAGCCGCGCTGAGCGGGCGACGGGGGACACTTGCCGATATCGAGCAAGACAAAGCCATGGTCGCCCGATTGGCGGTGGCCACGGTCGGGACAGGAGCCGAGGAATGACCGACCTGACGGTGCAACCAGCCGACGCCGAGGTTGACCCCACGGTTCGCACGCACCTGGAACTCACCGCGCTGACCGGGGTTCCCACCACCGACGAGCCGCAGAAGGCCAAGGACTTCACCTCCGACCAGGAAGTCCGGTGGTGCCCGGGCTGCGGCGACTACGCCATCCTCAACACCATCCGGAACTTTCTGCCGGAGGTGGGGCTGCGCCGGGAGAACATCGTGTTCGTCAGCGGTATCGGGTGCTCCAGCCGGTTCCCGTACTACATGAACACCTACGGGGTGCACTCGATCCACGGCCGGGGACCGACGTTTGCGACCGGTTTGGCACTCGCTCGTGAAGACCTGTCGGTGTGGGTGGTCACCGGCGACGGCGATGCGCTGTCGATCGGCGGCAACCACCTCATCCACACCCTGCGCCGCAACGTCAACCTCACCATCTTGCTCTTCAACAACCGGATCTACGGGCTGACCAAGGGCCAGTACTCACCGACCTCGGAGACCGGCAAGATCACCAAGTCGACGCCGATGGGTTCGCTGGACAACCCGTTCAACCCGGTGTCGCTGGCGATCGGCGCCGAGGCCACCTTCGTCGGCCGCGCGCTGGACTCCGACCGGCAGGGGCTGACCGAGGTGCTGCGCGGCGCGATGCAGCACCGCGGGTCCGCGCTGGTGGAGATCCTGCAGGACTGCCCGGTCTTCAACGACGGCTCCTTCGACCTGCTGCGCAAGGAGGGGGCCGAGAACCGGCTGATCAACGTCCGGCAGGGCGAGCCGATCATCTTCGGCGCCAACGGCGAACTGTGCGTGATCAAGTCCGGCTACGGGCTCGAGGTGGCCAAGACCGCCGATGTCGCCGCCGGCCAGATCGTCGTGCACGACGCCACCCTCGAGGACTCGTCGTACGCCTTCGCGCTGTCGCGACTGTCCGATCAAAACCTGGCGCACTTCCCGATGGGTATCTTCCGCCAGGTCAGCAAGCCGACCTATGACGACCGGGCGCGTGGGCAGGTCAGCGCGGCGCGTGATGCGCAACCCCACGACACCGCCGCGCTGCAGGGGCTGCTGCGGGGCCGTGACACCTGGACCGTCGACTGACGTGGCCGGGCGGTCGGGCCGGTCGGCACTGGCCGGGATCGTGCTGGCCGGCGGCGCATCGCGCCGGATGGGCCGGGACAAGGCCACGCTGACCGTACCCGGGCGGTTCGACCGCAGAACCCTGGTCGAGCAGCTGGTGGCGGTGTTGGGGCAACGGTGCGACCCGGTTTTCGTGGTGGCCGCCCGGGGCCAGGCACTGCCGAGGCTGCCGGTTCGGGTGCTGCGTGACCATGCGCGAGGGCTTGGACCGCTGCCGGCCACCGGGCGCGGATTACGGGCGGCAGCACAGGCCGGGGTGCCCCGTGCTTTCGTCTGTGCGGTCGATATGCCGTTTGTGACCACCGATCTGATCGACACCCTCGCCGGGCCGGCAGCGCGGTTGCACGCCGACGTGGTGCTGCCCTGGGACGGGCGTGACCACTACCTGGCCGGGGTGTACCGCACCGGGTTGGCCGACCGCATCGATGCCCTGGTGGCCGCCGGCGAACGCCGAATGGGCGCGTTCATCGGAACCGTCGACGTCCAGCGCATCGTCCTCTCCGATGCCCTGGTGCTGGCCAACCTCAATTCGCCGGCGGACCTGCTGACGTTCGCCCAGTCGTAGCGCTGAGGTCCGGTCGCCACGATGTGGCCCGGTTGGTGCATTGGTTAATAGAGTGAAATCTGTTGTCCTGTGTCCCACTCGCAATATCTTCGTTTGTGTAGTGAATATCACTCGATGTGATTTGATCACAACGTTATTGTTAGTAGATAAAACGAATATCTGCGGTGGGCTAACTTGCCCACGATTCATTTGATCAGTCGATTCGCTCTGAAACACGTTGTGTCAAGGCAACTTCGAGGTTTCGCATCGCGATCATGATATTTGCTGAACATGCTGTGAGCGCGTTGCGGCCAGCGGTATCGTCGTCATGGGGGAACGGGGTGTCTCCGGCCACCCGGATGGGCTTGTGCTGCGCGAATGCAGTGGTGCAGACCACAAAATCGCCGTGATCTGGCTCACGATTATGTGAGAGCTCTGAGGGATCTCTGAGGCTGCAAAAACTCGTATTGACCTGCGGAAATGATACCCAAGATGTGTCTGTGATCTTGATGTTATCTGCATGAGATACGAAAGTCGGTATGTAGACGCGGTGTTGCGAAATCTCGTACATTCCCATTCGCCGAGGAAATCGGCAAATTAATTGAATATCTGACACCGCGTGTGAGCGGGGCCGTGGACAGCCACTGGGTGGCGTACCGCGGCGCCGGGCGCCGAGCCCGGCGGGCGACCCTGACCCCCCTGCTGTCGTGCCCGACCGAGAGGGCACCTCCCGAGAAGCGGTCGTGCCCGAACCAGGCCCGGCCCGGCCCCGAGCTGTGGGTCCCCATTTTCGGAACGCGCCCCGTGAAAGGAACGACCTTGAAGAACCTCCGCAACGCGCTGACGATGGCCGCGATCACCGGAACCCTGGCCACGGCTCCGCTGCTGTCGCCGGCCACGGCCCACGCAGACGGCGTGGACTGGGACGCGATCGCCGCCTGTGAATCCGGCGGTAACTGGTCGATCAACACCGGCAACGGCTACTACGGCGGCCTGCAGTTCAGTCCGGGCACCTGGCGGTCCAACGGTGGCGCCGGGTTGCCGCACCAGGCCAGCCGAGCGGAGCAGATCCGGGTGGCGGAGAACGTCTTGCGGACGCAGGGTATCGGCGCGTGGCCGTCCTGCGGGCGGCGCGGCTGACGAACAGCCGTGGTGACGGCGCCGGGGTGCAACCCCCGGCGCCGTCGTCGTCTGCGGGTCCGGTGAAGGTAACGTCGGGCGGATGGCGGCGACACCGCGTGAACTGGACATCGTTGTCTACGGGGCCACCGGCTTCGTCGGCAGGCTGACCGCCGACTACCTGGCCCGGGCTGGGACGGGCGCCAGAATCGGGCTGGCCGGCCGATCGGCCGAGCGGCTGCGCGCGGTGCGCGGCAGTCTGGGCGCCACGGCGCAGGACTGGCCGATCCTCGTCGCGGACGCCACTGAACCGGCCACGCTGGATGCGATGGCGGCCCGGACCCGGGTCGTGATCAGCACCGTCGGGCCCTACACCCGCTACGGTCTGCCGCTGGTGGCCGCGTGCGCCGCGGCCGGCACCGACTACGCCGACCTGACCGGCGAGGCGAACTTCATCCGGGACAGCATCGACCTGCACCATAAGCAGGCCGCCGACACCGGTGCGCGCATCGTGCACGCCTGCGGGTTCGACTCGGTCCCCGCGGATATGAGCGTGTATGCGCTGTACCGCGCGGTCACGGCTGACGGCACCGGCGAGCTCGCCGACACCGACTTCGTCCTGCGTGACCTCTCCGGCGGCCTGTCCGGCGGCACCATCGCCTCGATGACCGAGGTGCTGCGCGCTGCGTCCAACGACCCGGAAACGCGCCGCCTGCTCAACGACCCCTACACGCTGAGCGGCGATCGGGCCGCCGAACCCGAACTCGGTCCGCAGCCGGACCTGCCCTGGCGGCGCGGGCGGGAGATCGCACCCGAGCTGACCGGCATCTGGACCGCGGGGTTCGTGATGGCCGTGGTGAACACCCGGATCGTACGGCGCAGCAACATGCTGCAGGGCTGGGCCTACGGGCGGCGGTTCCGCTACGCCGAGCACATGAGCATGGGCTCGTCGATCGCGGCGCCGCTGCTGTCGGCCGTCCTCACCGCGACCGCCAATGCCGGGTCCGCGCTGGGCGGCCGGTTCTTCGGGCTGGTGCCGCGGCGGCTGGTGGAGCGGATCACGCCGGAACCGGGTACCGGGCCGAGCCGGAAGCGCCGCGAGAACGGCCACTACCGCGCCGAGACGTATGCCGTCACCAGCACCGGGGCGCGCTATTCGGCGACCATCGCGCAGCGCGGCGACCCGGGCTATCAGGCCACCTCGGTGCTGTTGGGGGAGTCCGGGCTGGCGCTGGCGCTGGACCGCGACATGCTGTCCGAGCTGCACGGTGTGCTCACCCCGGCGGCGGCGATGGGCGACGCACTGCTGGCAAGGTTGCCTGCCGCCGGTGTGACATTACAGGTCGTCCGGCTGAACTGAGCGGCGCAGGGTTAAACGGCACCGACCGAGACTGGTTCGGTTAGGGTCGTGCCATGGCCGGCCTCGACGATCTCTTCGCCCAGATACCCACCCAGGACATCGCGGACAAGCTCGGCGCGGACGCGGGTGAGGTGGAGGCCACCATCCGCACGCTGGTGCCGGTGCTGGTCGGTGGTTTGCGCGAGAATGCGCAGGACCCCAACGGTGCCGCGGGTATCGAAGCCGCGGCCGGTAGCCACGCCGCCCGGGGACTGCTGGACGGCGGCTTCGACCTGGGCCAGCTCGACCAGGCTGACGGGCTGAAGGCGGTCGTCAACATCTTCGGCGGCGGTGGCTCTGACACGGCCACCGATACCGGTGCGCTGGTATCGGCGCTGTCCGGTGCCGGTGCCGGCAACAGTGACCTGGTCGCCAAGCTGCTGCCGATCCTGGCCCCGATCGTGCTGGCCTATATCGGCAAGCAGCTGGGCCAGAAGAGTGCCCCGGCCGGGCACCAGGAGGCCTCCGGCGGTGGCCTCGGCGACGTGCTGGGCAGCATCCTGGGCGGTGCCGGCGGCTCCAACAAGTCGCTGCCCGGCATTCTGGGCGATCTGCTGGGCAGCAAGGCCGGCAGCGCGATCGGCGAGATCCTCGGCGGCCTGCTCCGGGGCAACAAGTAGGCCGAGCCGGGTTCTCGGCCGCTGGGTCGCCATTCCTAGAATTGACCGGTGACCGCCAGCCCGATCGCCGCGAACGCCGAAGACCTGCCCAAGTCGTGGGAGCCCGGCACGGTCGAGGCGACCATCTACCAGGGCTGGGTCGATGCCGGCTACTTCACCGCCGACCCGGACAGCGCCAAGCCCGGGTACTCGATCGTGCTGCCGCCGCCGAACGTGACCGGCAGCCTGCACATGGGCCACGCGCTCGACCACACCCTGATGGACGCGCTGACCCGTCGCAAACGCATGCAGGGCTATGAAGTGCTGTGGCTGCCGGGCATGGATCACGCCGGCATCGCGACCCAGAGCGTGGTCGAGCGGCAACTGGCCGCCGGCGGGGAAACCAAGGAAGACCTCGGCCGGGAACGTTTCATCGAGAAGGTGTGGGACTGGAAGCGCGAGTCCGGCGGCACGATCGGCACCCAGATGCGCCGCCTCGGCGACGGCGTGGACTGGAGCCGCGAACGGTTCACGATGGACGATCGGCTGTCGCGGGCGGTGCGCACCATTTTCAAGAGGCTCTACGACGCCGGCCTGATCTACCAGGCCGAGCGACTGGTCAACTGGTCGCCGATTCTGGAAACCGCGATCAGCGACCTGGAAGTCAAGTACGAGGACATCGAGGGCGAGCTGGTGTCGTTCCGGTACGGCTCGCTCGATGACGCGCAACCGCACATCGTGGTCGCCACCACCCGGCTGGAGACCATGCTGGGAGACACCGCGATCGCGGTGCACCCCGACGACGACCGCTACCGGGGCCTGGTCGGCACAGCTTTGCCGCACCCGTTCCTGGACCGGGAGATCATCGTCGTCGCGGATGAACACGTCGACCCCGAGTTCGGTACCGGCGCGGTCAAGGTCACCCCCGCCCATGATCCCAACGACTTCGAGATCGGAGTGCGGCACCAGCTGCCGATGCCGACGATCCTGGACACCAAGGCCCGAATTGTCGGAACCGGTACCCGATTCGACGGCATGGACCGGTTCGAGGCCCGCCTGGCGGTTCGGGAGGCGTTGGCCGCCCAGGGGCGCATTGTCGCCGAAAGGCGGCCCTACCTGCACAGTGTCGGACACTCCGAGCGCAGCGGCGAGGTCATCGAGCCGCGCTTGTCGATGCAGTGGTGGGTCAACGTCGCGTCGCTGGCCAAGGCCGCCGGGGATGCGGTACGCAACGGCGACACCGCAATTCACCCACCGAGCCTGGAGCCGCGCTGGTTTGCCTGGGTGGACGACATGCACGACTGGTGCATCTCCCGGCAGTTGTGGTGGGGCCACCGCATACCGGTGTGGCACGGACCGGACGGTCAGCAGGTTTGCGTCGGACCGGACGAAGCGCCGCCGGCGGGCTGGCGGCAGGACCCGGACGTGCTGGACACCTGGTTCTCCTCGGCGCTGTGGCCGTTCTCCACGCTGGGCTGGCCGGATCACACCCCGGAACTGGAGAAGTTCTATCCCACCAGCGTTCTGGTGACCGGTTACGACATCCTGTTCTTCTGGGTGGCCCGGATGATGATGTTCGGCACCTACATCGCCATTCCGGGTTCCCCGGTCCCGTTCCGGAACGTCTTCCTGCACGGCCTGATCCGTGACGAGTTCGGCCGCAAGATGAGCAAGTCCCGGGGCAACGGCATCGATCCGCTGGACTGGGTGGACAAGTTCGGGGCCGACGCACTGCGGTTCACCCTGGCGCGCGGCGCCAGCCCGGGCGGTGACCTCTCGATCGGCGAGGACCACGCCCGCGCATCCCGCAACTTCGTCACCAAGCTGTTCAACGCCACCCGCTTCGCGCTGATCAACGGTGCACGACCGGCACCGCTGCCGGCGTGGAAGGACCTGACCGACGCCGATCGGTGGATTCTGGGCCGACTGGAAGCGGTTCGCGCCGAAGTGGATTCGGCTTTCGAACGCTACGAGTTCAGTCGGGCCTGCGAGGCGCTGTATCACTTCTCCTGGGACGAATTCTGCGACTGGTATGTGGAGTTGGCCAAAGCGCAGCTCTCCGATGGGTACCAGCACACCACCGCGGTGCTCGCGGCGGTGCTCGACACCTTGCTGCGGCTGCTGCACCCGGTGATCCCGTTCGTCACCGAGACCCTGTGGCAGGCGCTCACCGGTGGTGAGTCGTTGGTGATCGCCGACTGGCCGGGGCAGTCCGAGATCTCCCCGGATCAGGTTGCCGCGCAGCGGATCAACGACATGCAGAAGCTGGTGACCGAGGTGCGCCGGTTCCGCAGCGACCAGGGCCTCCGGGACCGGCAGAAGGTGCCGGCCCGACTGACCGGAATCGTTGAAGCCGATCTGACCAGCCAGGTGGCCGCGGTGGCATCGCAGGCGTGGCTGACCGAGCAGGGGCCGGATTTCGCGCCATCGGCCACCGTCGAGGTGCGGTTGAGTCGGGGTGCCGTCGTCGTCGAACTGGACACCTCGGGCACCGTCGACGTCGCCGCCGAACGCCGCCGGCTGGAGAAGGACCTGGCCGCTGCGGAGAAGGAATTGGCCGCCACGTCGGCCAAGCTCGGCAATGACGACTTCCTGGCCAAGGCCCCCGACGCGGTGGTCGACAAGATCCGCGGCCGCCAGCAGCTGGCCCGCGAGGAAGTCGGCCGGATCAGCGCGCGTCTCGCTGACCTGGCCCGACAGTCATGACGCCCACCCCGGACGAGATCGCGGCGCTGCTGCAGGTCGAGCACCTGTTGGACCAGCGGTGGGGGGAGACCAGGATCGAGCCGAGCCTGACCCGCATCAGCGCGCTGATGGAACTGCTCGGCTCTCCGCAGCACAGCTATCCGTCGATTCACATCGCCGGCACCAACGGCAAGACGTCGGTGGCGCGCATGATCGATGCGCTGCTGACCGCTTTCAACCGGCGTACCGGCCGCACCACCAGCCCGCACCTGCAGAGTGTGGTCGAGCGGATCGCGATCGACGGCCACCCGATCAGCCCCGCCCAGTACGTGGCCGGCTATGTCGAGATCGAGCCGTTCGTCCAGCTGGTCGACAAGTCGTCGCGGGCCGACGGTGGGCCGGCAATGAGCAAGTTCGAGGTGCTGACCGCGATGGCGTTCGCGGCGTTCGCCGACGCTCCGATCGATGTCGCGGTGATAGAGGCGGGCATGGGCGGTCGCTGGGATGCCACCAACGTGGTTCACGCCCCGGTGGCGGTCATCACGCCGATCGGCCTCGACCACGTCGACTACCTTGGCGACGATATCGCCGGGATCGCAGGGGAGAAGGCCGGCATCATCCACCGTTCCGGCAACGACCTGGTCGACACCGTGGCGGTGATCGCGGCCCAGCCGCCGGAGGCCATGGAGGTGCTGCTGGCGCAGGCGGTGCGCGCCGACGCCGCCGTGGCCCGGGAGGGCTCGGAATTCGCGGTGCGCAGCCGCCAGCTCGCGATCGGCGGGCAGTTGCTGGAGCTGCAGGGCCTGGGGGGCCGGTATTCGGACATCTACCTGCCGCTGCACGGCGAACACCAGGCACACAACGCGGTGCTGGCGCTGGCGGCGGTGGAGGCGTTCTTCGGTGCCGGCGCCAGCCGGCAACTCGACGCTGACACGGTGCGGGCCGGTTTCGCAGCGGCGCGCAGCCCGGGCCGGCTGGAGCGGCTGCGCAGCGCACCCGCGGTGTTCGCCGACGCCGCGCACAATCCGGCCGGGGCGCAGGCGCTGGCACGGGCACTGGTCGAGGAGTTCGATTTCCGGTTCCTGGTCGGCGTGGTGAGCGTGTTGGGCGACAAGGACGTCGACGGCATCCTTGCCGCGCTCGAGCCGGTGCTGGACCGAATTGTGGTCACCCGGAACGGGTCGCCGCGGGCGCTGGATGTCGAGACTCTCGCGCTGGCGGCCCGGCAGCGGTTCGGCGACGATCGGGTGATCACCGCGGAGAGCCTGCCGGACGCCATCGAGACCGCGACCGCGCTGGTCGAGGAAGCCGCCGCCGGCGGGGGAGAGTCCTTCTCGGGGACCGGCATCGTGATCACCGGCTCGGTGGTCACCGCCGGGGCCGCCCGCACGCTGTTCGGTCGTGATCCCGCATGACCGGCGGGCCCGGCCAGCTCGACGCGCCCGACCCGTGGCGGGGTTTCCGCGGGGTGCTGGCCCTGACATTGATCCTGGAGGCGATCGTGGTGCTGCTGGCACTGCCGGCGGTTGCCATGGTCGGCGGCGGGCTCACCCCGGCGTCGCTGATCTATCTGGTCGGCCTGGCCGCGGCTTTGGTGATGCTGACCGCCATCCAGGGCCGTTCGTGGGCCATCTGGCTGGACCTGGGATTGCAACCGGTGGTGATCGCCGGTTTCGTCGTCTACCCGGGGGTGGCCGTGATCGGGGTGCTGTTCACCGTGGTATGGGCGGTGATCGCCTACTTCCGCGCCGAGATGTTGCGCCGCTACCCGCCACGCTGACCGACGATTCGGTACGCTGACCGCCGGACTTGGCCGAGATGGAACAAACGGGAGGAACGGGGCTTGTGACTGAGCGGACCCTGGTGTTGATCAAGCCGGACGGTGTCGGCCGTCGCCTGGTGGGCGAGATCATCGGCCGGATAGAACGAAAAGGCCTGACGATCGCCGCGCTGGAACTCAAAGCCGTCGGTGACGCACTGGCGCGTCGCCATTACGCCGAACATGAGGCCAAGCCGTTCTTCGGGTCGCTGCTGGAGTTCATCACCTCCGGACCGGTGGTGGCGGCGGTGGTGGAGGGTCCACGCGCGGTCGAGGCGTTCCGGCAGATCGCCGGAGCCACCGACCCGGTGCAGGCGGCCACGCCCGGCACCATCCGGGGTGATTTCGGACTGGAGACCCAGTTCAACCTGGTTCACGGCTCCGACTCGGCAGAGTCGGCACAGCGCGAGATCGCGCTGTGGTTCCCGGGGCTGTAGATACCGGTTTTCGGACTTGGCTCGCTGACGCGCGCCGGTGTGGGATACTGGCGGACGGTGAACGTCGCCAGACCGGTGGGGAACACCCGAGTGCAGACTTTGGCGAGTGCGACCACCGCAACCTGCGATGCGGCGCCGAACCAGCGGTCTTCATTCATGCCAGGCACCGAGTGAGTTCCACCCGAGCAGCTCGGGGCAAGACCATCACAAGCCCGGGAGAAGTGACCCGGGCACATAGTGTGCAGCTCTCGCGTGGCCGCGTCACCCTGACGCGCCCGGGGGCTCTAGGAGACTTACGTGGCAGATTCATCTCTTTTTCAGGCCCCTTCGTCAGACGTATCACCGGTTCCGGCTCAGCACGAGGACCTGCCGGACCGGCTTCGCGTTCATTCGTTGGCGCGGGTGCTGGGGACGACCAGCAAGCGAGTGCTCGATGCGCTGATCGAGCTCGATGGCCGGGTCCGCAGCGCGCACTCCAGTGTGGACCGCGTCGATGCGGTACGGGTTCGTGACCTGTTGGGTCCGGCTGAACCGGTGCCGGGGGAGCAACCGGCGGAACCGGATGAGGCTGCCGAACCCGAGTCACGGCTGTTGCTTGAGACGGTCCCCGAGCTGTCGGCGGGGAGTGCCGAGTACATGCCGCTCTTCGTCGCACCGCAGCCGGTTCGCTTCGTCGACGATTTCGACGACGCCGACTCCGGGTCTGACGACGACGCCGGCGCGGACGCCGACGACGAGGACGACGAACGTCCGGCGAGTCGGCGGCGGCGGCGCGGTCGTCGCGGACGTGGCCGAGGCCGCGGATCCGACGACCGGCCCGACGGCGGTGATGACACCGAGGACGAAGCGCAAACCGACGGTCAGGCCGAGGACACCGGGGCGGCCGATGAGACCGAAGACGGCGGCGCCGACGATGCCGGCGGCGCCGAGGAGGGCGCCAGCCGGCGACGTCGTCGCCGGCGGCGCCGCAAGTCGGGTTCCGGTGACGACGACACGGCCGCACCGGATGACCCGCCCAACACCGTCGTGCACGAGCGGGCTCCCCGCTCCGCCAAGTCCGGCGCCAAATCCGGCAAGCCGGCGGCCGAGGACGAGATCCAGGGCATCAACGGCTCCACCCGGCTGGAAGCCAAACGGCAACGCCGCCGCGACGGCCGGGACGCGGGTCGGCGTCGTCCGCCGATCCTGAGCGAAGCCGAGTTCCTGGCGCGTCGCGAAGCGGTCGAGCGGGTGATGGTGGTGCGCGATCGGACGCGTACCGAACCGCCGAACAGGGGTGCCCGCTACACCCAGATCGCCGTGCTGGAAGACGGCATGATGGTCGAACATTTCGTCACGTCTGCCGCCTCGACTTCGCTGGTGGGCAACGTCTACCTGGGCATAGTGCAGAATGTGCTGCCGTCGATGGAGGCGGCGTTCATCGACATCGGCCGCGGCCGGAACGGTGTGCTCTACGCCGGCGAAGTTAACTGGGAGGCCGCCGGTCTGGGCGGGGCCAACCGCAAGATCGAGCAGGCTCTCAAGCCCGGTGACTACGTGGTGGTGCAGGTCAGCAAGGACCCGGTCGGCCATAAGGGTGCCCGGCTGACCACGCAGGTCTCGTTGGCCGGCCGCTACCTGGTGTACGTTCCCGGTGCGTCGTCGACGGGTATCAGCCGCAAGCTCCCCGACACCGAACGCCAGCGCCTCAAGGAGATCCTGCGCGAGGTGGTGCCGCCGGAAGCCGGGGTGATCATCCGCACCGCATCGGAGGGCGTCAAAGAGGAGGACATCCGCGCCGACGTAGACCGGCTGCAGCACCGTTGGAGCCAGATCGAGGCCACCGCGGCCGAAACCAGGGAAAAAGCCGCCGGCGCCGCCGTGGCGCTCTATGAAGAACCGGACGTCTTGCTCAAGGTCATCCGGGATCTGTTCAACGAGGATTTCTCCGAGCTGATCGTGTCCGGTGACGAAGCCTGGGGGACCATCAACGAGTACCTGAATTCGGTGGCTCCGGAATTGGTCGCCAAGCTGAACCGATACTCCCCGCCGGCCGGACCGGACGGACAGCCCGGGCCGGACGTGTTCGCGGTGCATCGCATCGACGAGCAACTCGCCAAGGCGATGGACCGCAAAGTCTGGCTGCCATCCGGGGGAACCCTGGTGATCGACCGGACCGAGGCGATGACCGTGATCGACGTCAACACCGGCAAGTTCACCGGATCCGGCGGCAACCTCGAAGAGACGGTCACCAAGAACAACCTGGAGGCTGCCGAGGAGACCGTCCGCCAGCTGCGGCTGCGTGACATCGGCGGCATCATCGTGATCGACTTCATCGACATGGTGTTGGAGTCCAACCGAGACCTGGTGCTGCGCCGGCTGACCGAAGCGCTGGCTCGCGACCGCACCCGACACCAGGTGTCCGAGGTGACGTCGTTGGGTTTGGTGCAGCTGACGCGCAAGCGGCTGGGAACCGGGCTCGTCGAGGCGTTTTCGACACCCTGCCCGCACTGCATCGGCCGCGGTATCACGCTGCACGCCGACCCGGTCGAATCGACCGCAGCGGCGCGCAAGTCGGAATCGGGCGGCCGGCGGAGCCGGCGCTCGAAGCGGAGTAAGCCCGACGAGCCGACGGTGACCAAGGTGCCCTCGCACCCACCCGGTGAGCACCCGATGTTCAAGGCCATGGCCGCCGCCAGCGACCGCATCGACGACGGCACCGGTGAGTCCGATGACGAGCCGAGTGCGCAGACCACTGCCGATGTCGTCGAGGAATGGGTCGACGAGTCGGTCGAGGAACAGGTCGCGCATGAGATTGCCGAGGAGGACCTGGACGACTCCGACTATGGCGACGCCGACGACGAGGACGCCGACGACTATGGCGACGTCGACGACGAGGACGCCGACGACTATGGCGACGCCGCCGCCGACGACGAGGACGACGAGGACGACGAGGACGAGGTCGACCTCGATGACGATGACGACGACTTCGACGACGATCTCGACGTCATCGACGACGCCGAGGATTCCGGCGATGACGAGGATTCCGGCGACTCCGACGACGACGAGGACACCCGCGCGGTTTTCGTGCCCCCGGAACCGATAGCGTCGCGCCGGCGTCGGGCCGCGGTCCGCCCAGCCGGTCCGCCCAGCCGCGAGGAGTGATAACCAGGCCGGTTTGAACCTTTGGACGCTGGTCAAGTACCCTTGACCAGTTATTGCCAGGCTCAGCCGGCAGAACCCCAGACACCCGCGCAAGCCCGGATGGTGCGCGCTTGGAGAAGAGTAGAGGTAGACACCAACGATGGCGACGTATGCAATCGTCAAGACCGGCGGCAAGCAATACAAGGTCGCTGTCGGGGACGTGGTCAAGGTCGAAAAGCTCGATTCAGAGCCCGGTGCGTCGGTTTCGCTGCCGGTAGCACTGGTGGTGGACGGCTCGACCGTGACCACGGACGCGGCCAAGCTGGCCAAGGTGGCGGTCACCGGCGAGGTGCTCGAGCACACCAAGGGCCCCAAGATCCGCATTCACAAGTTCAAGAACAAGACCGGCTACCACAAGCGGCAGGGTCACCGGCAGCGGTTGACCGTGCTCAAGGTCACCGGAATCAAGTAGCGGAGGCAACGAGATGGCACACAAAAAGGGCGCGTCCAGCTCACGCAACGGCCGGGATTCCAACTCCCAGCGACTCGGCGTGAAACGCTTCGGTGGCCAGGTTGTCAAGGCCGGCGAGATCATCGTCCGCCAGCGGGGCACCCACTTCCACCCCGGCATCAACGTCGGGCGCGGTGATGATGACACGCTGTTCGCCAAGGCCCCCGGCTCGGTCAAGTTCGGTGTGAAGCGCGGCCGCAAGACCGTCAACATCCTGCCGGTCGGCCTCGACTGAGCGACTGAGCGCCGCGAGCGTGTATTCAGCGCGAGAATTCGAGCCGAGACTCGCGCTGGTTGCACGTTCGGCGCCGGATAGGTGACGTGTGATGTCCCGATTCGTCGACCGCGTCGTCATCCATCTGCGCGCGGGCGACGGCGGTAACGGCTGCGCCTCGATCCACCGGGAGAAATTCAAGCCACTCGGCGGGCCCGACGGCGGCAACGGCGGGCGCGGCGGCAGCGTCGTGCTGGTGGTCGACCCGCAGGTGCACACACTGCTGGACTTTCATTTCCGGCCGCACATCGTCGCTGCGTCCGGCAAATCGGGCATGGGCAACAACAAGGTCGGTGCGGCCGGGGCGGATCTGGAGATCAAGGTGCCCGACGGCACCGTGGTCCTCGACGAAAGCGGTCGGCTGCTGGCCGACCTGGTCGGATCGGGCACCCGATTCGAGGCCGCGGCGGGTGGCCGCGGCGGACTGGGCAATGCCGCGCTGGTGTCGCGCGCCCGCAAGGCCCCGGGGTTCGCGCTGCTCGGCGAGCGGGGGGAGGCGCGCGACCTCACGCTGGAACTCAAGACCGTTGCCGACGTCGGCCTGATCGGCTTTCCATCGGCCGGCAAATCCGCGCTGGTGTCGGTGATTTCGGCGGCCAAGCCCAAGATCGCCGATTACCCGTTCACCACACTGGCGCCCAACCTCGGCGTGGTCTCGGCCGGCGAGGACACCTACACCGTTGCCGACGTGCCGGGCCTGATCCCGGGCGCGTCGGACGGTCGCGGGCTGGGCCTGGACTTCCTGCGGCATATCGAACGCTGTGCGGTGCTCGTCCATGTGGTCGACTGCGCCACCTTGGAGCCGGGGCGCGATCCGATCTCCGATATCGACGCGGTAGAGGCCGAGTTGGCTGCGTATACCCCTACGCTGCAAGGGGATTCGACGCTGGGCGACCTGGTCGAGCGGCCTCGGGCGGTGGTGCTCAACAAGATCGATGTGCCGGAGGCCCGCGAGTTGGCCGAGTTCGTGCACGCCGACATCGCGGCCGAACGCGGCTGGCCGGTGTTCGACGTGTCCACGGTCAGCCGGGAGGGTTTGCGGCCGTTACGGTTCGCGCTGGCCGAGATGGTTGCGGCGTATCGGGCGTCACAGCCGGAGTCGGTGGCCCGACGGCCGGTGATCCGCCCGATACCGTCTGGTGAGGCCGGGTTCAGCGTGCGGCCGGACGGCCAGGGGGGTTTCGTGGTGCACGGGGCGCGCCCGGAGCGCTGGATCGTTCAGACCGACTTCGACAACGACGAGGCGGTCGGCTATCTCGGCGACCGGTTGGCGCGGCTCGGCGTCGAGGACGAGTTGCTGCGCCTGGGTGCACAACCCGGGTGTGCGGTGACTATCGGTGAGATGACCTTCGACTGGGAGCCGGCCACTCCGGCGGGCGTCGACGTGGTGCCGTCCGGGCGGGGCACGGACACCCGACTGGACCGCACCGACCGGGTCGGTGCGGCCGAGCGCAAGGCGGCCCGCAAGCAGCGCCGTGAGCACCCGGAGGAGCGGTGAGCCCCCGCGCGGCAATACGTACCGCCCGCAGCGTCGTCGTCAAGGTTGGAACCACCGCGCTGACGACCGAGAGCGGCATGTTCGACGCCGGCCGACTGGCCGTGCTCGTCGATGCGATCGAGGCCCGGATGAGCGCCGGCTCCGACGTGGTCGTAGTGTCCTCCGGAGCAATTGCCGCCGGCCTCGAACCGCTCGGATTGTCACGGCGTCCAACGGATCTGGCCACCAAGCAGGCGGCAGCCAGCGTCGGCCAGGTGGCTCTGGTGAACGCGTGGAGCACCGCATTCGCCCGTCTTGGACGTACCGTCGGGCAGGTGCTGCTCACCGCGCACGACGTCTCGCTGCGGGTGTCGCACACCAATGCCCAGCGCACCCTGGACCGGTTGCGGGCACTGCATGCGGTGGCGATAGTCAACGAGAACGACACGGTGGCCACCAACGAGATCCGGTTTGGCGACAACGACCGGCTCTCGGCGCTGGTCGCGCATCTGGTCGGTGCGGATGCGCTGGTACTGCTCTCGGATATCGACGGGCTCTACGACGCCGACCCGCGCAAGGGCCCCGCCAGGTTCGTCGCCGAGGTGTCCGGGCCGGATGATCTGGTCGGTGTGGCGGCCGGCGAGGGCAGCCACCTGGGTACCGGTGGCATGGCGTCGAAGGTCTCGGCAGCGCTGCTGGCCGCCGACGCCGGGGTTCCGGTGTTGCTGGCCGCCGCCGGCGATGCGGCTGCGGCGCTCTCGGATGCGTCGGTTGGGACGGTCTTCACGGCACGCCCGCAGCGATTGTCGGCGCGCAAGTTCTGGGTGCGCCACGCGGCCGAGACAGCCGGCTCGCTGACCCTCGACGCCGGGGCGGTGGCCGCGGTGCGCCGGCGGCGGTCGCTGTTGGCCGCCGGGATCACCGCGGTGTCGGGAAGATTCGCCGGCGGCGACGTGGTGGAGCTCTGCGATGCCGACGGTTCGGTGATCGGCCGCGGGGTGGTGGCCTACGACGCCACCGAGCTGATCGACATGGTCGGCCGGTGCACCGCCGAGCTGCCTGCCGGGCAACGCCGGCCCGTTGTGCACGCCGACGACCTCGCTATCGGCTGATTCCGGCGGCCGGGGTGGCTGGCGGCTAGCTGTCGGACCCACCCATGCTGCCGCACTCCGGCGGGGGCGGGAATCCGCCGCAGTTCGGGGTGAGATCCGAACCGGTCTTGCACTCCGGGAGGTCCGGCTGGGGGTATGCGCGGCAGTAATCGGGGTAGCCGGTGGCGGCTGCGCTGGTTGTGTGGGCGAGGTGGCCGGCAGCCAACGCGGGCGCCGCGGCGATGGCCGACGGCGCCGCCAGGACTGCCGCGCCGAGCACGGCTGCTGTGAATGATCTGCGTGTGGGCACGGCTCCTCCTTGATGAGGTAAGGCATTCCACAATAACGCGGTCGAGGTCGCGAAAGTTGAGAATTGTCAGTCTTCGATTGCTGGATGACGGGGCGTGGTCCCCGGTCGATGCGCCGGGAAACTCACCGAACCGGCGCATGCTCGCGCGGCAGGTGCCCGAATTCGATCCCGGTGGCGTCCTTGCCGATCGCCGACAACAGCGCGACCGCCAGCAGCGCCGGCACCAGCGTCACGGCCAGCGCGAACGGATAGCCGTGCGATGCGGCCAACCGTTCCTGGACGGGTAGGTTGAGTGCCGCCAGCAGGTTGCCGAGCTGGTAGGTCACCCCGGGATAGAAACCACGCACGGCATCCGGCGACATCTCGGTCAAATGGGCCGGGATGACCCCCCAGGCGCCCTGCAGGAAGACGAGCATGACAAAGGAGCCGAGGCAGAGCATCGCGGCACCCTGCGAGTAGGCGAACAGTGGGACGATCGGCAGACCGGCCAGCGCGCAGAAGGTGATGGTGTGGCGGCGGCCGAACCGTTGCGACAGCGAGCCGAAGGCGATGCCACCGATGATGCCGCCGATGTTGTAGCACACCACGATCCACCGGGCGGTCGAGCTGGGCAGGCCGGCACCGGCACTATCGCCGGTATGCAGGAACGTCGGATAGACGTCGACGGCGCTGTGGCTCATCCAGTTGAAGGCGGTCATCAGCAGCACCAGGTAGCAGAACCGGCGGATCACCCGGGCGTCGGTGAGCACGTCGCGGATTCGAGTACTGGTCAATCGCATTCGGCTCTGAGCGGCTTCCCAGACCTCGGATTCGGAGACCCGGTAGCGGATGATCAGGCTGACCGCGGCCGGGATGATGGACAGTCCGAACAGCCAGCGCCAGGACAGTCCGAGCCAGTTCATCACCAGCAGGGAGGCCAGCGTCGCCAGTACGCAGCCCACCAGGAAGCCCTGCTGGAGCACCCCGGAGAAGAAGCCGCGCCGGTGTGCGGGAATCTTCTCCATCGCCAGTGCCGCGCCCAGCCCCCACTCGCCGCCCATGCCGATGCCGTAGAGCAGTCGCAGGATCACCAGCACGGTGAAGTTCGGCGCGAACGCGCACAGGAACCCGACCACCGAGTACAGCGCCACATCCACCATCAGCGGAACCCGGCGGCCCACCCGGTCGGCCCACAGCCCGAACAGTAGCGCCCCCACCGGCCGCATCATCAGCGTGACAGTGGTGAGAAACGCGACCTCGGTCCTGGTGCGGCCGAAGGTCTCCGCGATGTCGGCGTAGACCAGGATCACGATGAAGTAGTCGAACGCGTCCATGGTCCAGCCCAGGTAGGCCGCCAGGAACGAATGACGCTGGTCGGCGGTGAGCCGGTCGGCGCGTGACGGTGCGCGGTCGTTGATCCGGGCCGCGCTCACCGGGTAACACCGGGCACGGCCGGATTGGCGGATTCGAAGCGAATCCCGGTGGCGTCCTTGCCGATTGCGGTCAGCAGCGCGACGACGATCAGCACCGGAACGATCGTCACCGTCAACGCGAACGGGTAGCCGTGCGAAGCGGCCAGGTGCTCCTGGATCGGCAGGTTGAACGCCGCCAGCAGGTTGCCGAGCTGATAGGTCACCCCGGGGTAGAAGCCACGGATGGCGTTGGGCGACATCTCGGTCAGGTGCGCGGGGATGACGCCCCACGCGCCCTGCACGACGACCTGGATCAGAAACGAGCCGAGGCACAGCATCGCGGCAGTCTGGGAGAGTGCGAACAGCGGCACGATCGGCAGCCCCAGCAGCGCACACCAGATGATCGTGTAGCGGCGGCCGAACCGTTGCGAGAGTGAGCCGAAGATCAGGCCACCGATGATGCCGCCGATGCTGTAGCCGATCACTATCCATCTTGCGGTTACGTGCGACAGACCCGCGCCGTCACTGTGGGTGGCCGCCAGGAACGTCGGATACACGTCCTGGGTGCCGTGGCTCATCCAGTTGAATGCTGTCATCAGCAGCACCAGATAGCAGAACCGACGGATCACCTTCCCCTCGGTCAGCACATCACGGATTCGGGTGCTGGTCAGCCGCATTCGGTCCTGGGTGGCCTCCCAGACCTCGGACTCGGAGACCCGGTAGCGGATGATCAGGCTGACCGCGGCCGGGATGATGGAAAGTCCGAACAGCCAACGCCAGGACAGCTCCAGCCAGTCCATCACCACCAGCGAGGCCAGTGCCGCCAGCAGGTATCCGAACAGATAGCCCTCCTGCAGCAGCCCGGAGAAGAACCCGCGGCGTTCGGCCGGAACCTTCTCCATCGCCAGTGCCGCGCCCAGCCCCCACTCGCCGCCCATGCCGATGCCGTAGAGCAGTCGCAGGATCACCAGCACGGTGAAGTTCGGCGCGAACGCGCACAGGAACCCGACCACCGAGTACAGCGCCACATCCACCATCAGCGGAACCCGGCGGCCCACCCGGTCGGCCCACAGCCCGAACAGTAGCGCCCCCACCGGCCGCATCATCAGCGTGACAGTGGTGAGAAACGCGACCTCGGTCCTGGTGCGGCCGAAGGTCTCCGCGATGTCGGCGTAGACCAGGATCACGATGAAGTAGTCGAACGCGTCCATGGTCCAGCCCAGAAAGGCGGCCAGGAACGAATTGCGCTGGTCGGCGGTGAGTCGCTGTTTGCTCACCCGAGCATCATGTACTACCCGGGCGGCAGTGCGGGCGGATTACCGGCCGACAGCGTGAGGTGTCCGTCCCGCTCGGTCAGCTCGGCGAGGCCAGGTTCGCTCAGCGCCGCGTGCCGGCCCGTGCTCAGCGGTAGCCGTGGATCGTCGGCGGTCACTGGGTGCACCTGCGCTCGGTGCGGTTCGGCCTGCGGACGGCCGGCGGCCAAGGCCGGCCGGTCGTCGGCCGTCGCCGAATGGACGTTGACCCGGCGGGTGCGCTTGAGGGTGAAGGTGATCTCTTCGACCTCTTCGAAGATCTCGTCGAACGCCCGGCGCACGCTGCGTACCGGATGGGTGGTGGTGTCGATCGCTCGGGCGACGACGGGCGGAACCAGCGGGCGGAGCCAGCGAGCGGCGGTTCTGGCGATGTCGGGAATGCCCGGGATCAGCGACGATCCGGGCACCGCGGCCGGGGCGGTCTCGACCCGCGCAGGCAGCCGATCCGGTGCGGCGGGCAGTTCGGCCACCGCCGGCAGGTCGGGGATCTCCACGTGTGCCTCCTGTGCTTCGGGTTCGGTGCTGCGCTGCGATGCCACCGCCACCGGCCCGCCGAGCGCCTCGGTGATGCGACGATGCTGGCGCGCCGCGTCGATCTCGGTCTGGGCCTGCACGGCCAGCCGGGTCTGGGTGAGTTGCTGTTCGGCCCAGAGCGATTCCGCAGCCGCACGAATCTCCGCGCGCTTGACCGCGATCGCGACGTCGGCTTGACGTTCGGCGCGGTCGACTTCGGCACGGGCCACCGCGCGGCGATCCCGGGTGGTTTCGCCACGCCACCGCTTGATGATCAACGGCAGCAGGGTCAGCAACGCGAAAGCCACCGTCAGCGCCAGCCGCAGCAGCAGCGCGCCGGGATTGCTGCGGGTGTAGTCGTTCATCGCGATCCAGCGGGTCCCGATTCCCCGGTCGGCGGCGCTGACCGCGTCCTGGTGCGCCAGGGTCAGCGCCTGCTCGGCGGCGGCGACGTCGCCGTCCAGCTCCGGGGTGCGGCGCTCGCGCACCGCTACGGCGTCGTCCAGGTCGCGTTGCGCCTCGGTCAGCAACTCCTTCGCCGTCCCGGTCTCCGGGCCGGCGCCCGGCACCCCGGTGATGCGGGTCTGCGGGCAGGTGGGGGTCGGGTGGTACTCGCAGCGCGCGACCACCAGGGCGTCGTCGCGGCGGGCGCGGGCCGTGGCAACCGCCTCGTCCAGGGCGGTCCGGGCGTCGGCTGCCCGGTCCAGCTGCGCCGATGCCACCGCCACCGCTGGTGCCGACTCCGCCGACTGCTCCAGCTGACGATCCACCGGACCGGCGAAGACGGCACACGCGGCCAGTTCGCCGGCGGCTACTCCGACGGCCAGGCCGAAGCCGGCCCGGCCCAGCAGGTCCAGCCAGCCACGGGTCGGCCCGGTGCTGATCGCCCGGGTCGCCGCGCCGGCCAGCACCCCGCAGAGCACGGTAACCGGCAGCACGGCCGCCAGCGGCCAGTCCGTCGCGCCGGCAACGGCGGCGGTGGCGACCACCGCGGCCAGCACCGCACCGATCAGCACGATCAGTCCGGCGACCGCGTCGGTCGCGTGCTCGTGTCGGTCACCGGGCTCGTGTGGGTCGCCGCCGCCGAGCCAGATCAGCGCGGTGTTTCGCCGGGAGTGCAGGTCAGGGTCTTTATCAGGGCTTTTCTCAGCGCACATGGGGACTCCAAACATCTCCAGTTGCTTCCAGCGTGGCAGGGTGCCGGGGGTTTCGCCGAATCACGGCGGGCGCATGTGGTGGGTTTCACAGGCCCGATTCACGGCCGATTTGCCGGCCGATGACGACCCCGGATGTACCACAATGGCAGCTGATGGACTTCTACAACGCCTACCGCCACGGGTTCGTCCGGGTCGCCGCGTGCACGCACCGCACCGTGATCGCCGACCCGGCTGCCAACGCCGCCTCGGTGCTGCGGCTGGCGCGCAGTTGCCACGACGACGGTGTCGCGCTGGTCGTTTTCCCGGAACTGACACTGTCGGGGTACTCCATCGAGGACATCGCGCTGCAGGACACCCTGCTCGACGCCGTCGAGACCGCTCTGCTCGACGTCGTCGCGGCCTCGGCGGAGCTGCTGCCGGTGCTGGTCGTCGGGGCGCCGCTGCGGCATCGGCATCGCATCTACAACACCGCCGTGGTGATCCACCGTGCCGCGGTGCTCGGTGTGGTGCCCAAATCCCACCCGCCGACCTACCGGGAGTTCTACGAGGGCCGGCAGTTCGCATCCGGAGACGCCGAACGCGGCGTGATCAGCGTCGGCGGTGCCGACGTCCCGTTCGGTCCCGACTTGCTGTTCGCCGCCACCGACCTGCCCGACTTCGTCCTCGGTGTCGAGATCTGCGAAGACATGTTCGTCCCGGTGCCACCCGGTGCGCAGGCCGCGCTGGCGGGTGCGACGGTGCTGGCCAACCTCTCCGGCAGCCCGATCACGATCGGCCGCGCCGAAGACCGCAAGGTGCTGGTCCGTTCGGCGTCGCTGCGCTGCCTGGCCGCCTACGTCTACGCCGCTGCCGGGGAAGGCGAGTCCACCACCGACCTGGCCTGGGACGGGCAGACGATGATCTGGGAGAACGGGGCCCGGCTCGCCGAGTCGGACCGCTTCCCGAAAGGCGAGCGCTGCACGACCGCCGACGTCGACACCGGCTTGCTGCGCTCGGAACGGCTGCGGATCGGGACCTTCGACGACAACCGCCGTCACCACCGGGCGCTGTCGGAGTCGTTCCGGCGGGTGGCGTTCGTCCTGAATCCACCTGCCGGGGACATCGGGCTGCGCCGTGAAGTGGTGCGGTTTCCGTTCGTGCCCTCGGATCCGGGACGGTTGCAACAGGATTGCTACGAGGCCTACAGCATCCAGGTGGCCGGGCTGGAGCAGCGAATGCGGGCGCTGAACTACCCGAAGGTGGTCATCGGGGTGTCCGGCGGGCTGGACTCGACGCACGCGCTGATCGTCGCCGCGCGAGCGATGGACCGGGAAAACCGGCCGCGCAGCGACATCCTGGCGTTCTCACTGCCGGGTTTTGCCACCGGAGAGCACACCAGGGGAAACGCGATCGCGTTGAGCAGGGCGCTGGGGGTGACCTTCGGCGAAATAGACATCCGGGACACGGCGGTGCGGATGCTCGCCGAGATGGGGCACCCGGCTGCCCGCGGCGAAGCGGTGTACGACGTCACGTTCGAGAACGTCCAGGCGGGGTTGCGCACCGACTACTTGTTCCGGATCGCCAACCAGCGCGGCGGGATCGTGCTCGGCACCGGCGACCTGTCCGAGTTGGCTCTCGGCTGGTCCACCTACGGGGTCGGTGACCAGATGTCGCACTACAACGTCAACGGCGGGGTGCCCAAGACGCTGATTCAGCACCTGATCCGCTGGGTGATCAATTCGGGCCAGTTCGACACCGCGGTGCGCGAGGTACTGGCCTCGGTTCTGCACACCGAGATCAGCCCGGAACTGGTTCCGGCCGACGCCGGCGAGGAGATCCAGCGCAGCGAGGACATCGTCGGGCCGTACCCGCTGCAGGACTTCTCCCTGTTCTACGCGCTGCGGTACGGGTTCCGGCCGTCGAAGATCGCGTTCTTGGCCCGGCACGCGTTCAGCGACGCCCAGCGGGGCAGCTGGCCCCCGGGGTATCCATCGGACGGCCGGCCTGCGTACTCGCTGGCCGAGATTCGGCACTGGCTGAAAGTCTTTGCGCAGCGGTTCTATTCGTTCAGCCAGTTCAAGCGGTCGGCGTTGCCCAATGGGCCCAAGGTGTCGGCGGGCGGTGCGCTGTCGCCGCGGGGCGACTGGCGAGCCCCCTCGGACATGTCGGCGCGAATCTGGCTGGAAGAGATCGAGCGGGAGATACCGCCCGAATAGTGGATTTCGGGGAATCCTTGCGCTCCGTGACTGCCAATCCCGCGCCGGTCCGGGTGTTGGCCGGGGGCTCAGTCGTTGCGGTGCCGTTCGTATGACCGGCGTTCCAGCGAGCGCTGTGTGCCATCCACCGCCAGTGCGAACAGGACGAGGACCATGAACGAGATGGCCGTCAGGGCGATCATGCGGACCACTTCCTCAGGTACGCGTAAGTTGAAGTCAGCGTCTTGGTCCGCAGCGGAATCCGGTTCGCCGTACCGACCGCCACAGCCGAGGGCATGGTGTCCGACATGGGCGGCGAGTGCGGTTCATCCACGTGGTGCACCGATTCGCGGTGGTTCATGACGGACCTCGATCTCATCGAACTGTCATGAACACTACGCTCGATGCGGTCTATCCGAAAGGCTACTGCGAGGAATTTTTCAGAATCGTCCAAGATTTCTAACATTTACTCCGCCTGATCGACCTCGCGGGCACGGCGGCAGGAGAGTTCAGGCCTACCGCATCGCTTCATCGATTGCCGCGGTCCACGGTGCGCAGTCCCCGGCGCCGGGGACCAGCGTCGCCAGCGCACCGGCCGCGCAGGCCCGCCGCAGTGCGGAGTCGCGTCCGGCCCGCCAACTCGCGGCCAGCACACCGGCGAAGACGTCGCCCGCTCCGGAGGTGTCAACCGCTCGCACCGCCGGTGCGGGCACGTCGAATCCGTTGTCAGCGCCCACATACCGCGCTCCTGCGGCGCCGCGGGTGATCACCCGATGATCGACCGGCCAGACCCAATCCTGCGATTCGGCTTCGTTGACGACGACGACGTCGGTCAAACGGGCCAGATCCGCGAGGTCACGCCGGGCGGGTGAGGCGTTGACCATGACGATTGCCCCCGCGGCGCGTGCGATCCGGGCCGCCGCCACCGCCGTCGCGACCGGAATCTCCAACTGCAGCAACAACACCTGACAGTCGGCGACGATGACATCGGCTCGAGCCGACTCCATCCGCAGCAACGCATTGACACCCGGTGCGACGACGATGGTGTTCTCGCCGGTGGCGTCGACCGTGATCACCGCCGAACCGCTGGGACCGGGCAGGGTGACCAGCCCCGCGGTGCCCACCCCGTTGGCGCCCAGGTGCCGGCGCAGCGCCACACCGGCGTCGTCGTCCCCGACGGCACCGACGAACCGGACTTGCGCGCCGGCCCGCACCGCGGCAACTGCCTGGTTGCCACCTTTTCCGCCGGGCGTCGTGCGGGCCGATCCCGCCAGCACCGTCTGGCCGGGTCTCGGCAACGCGTCGACGGTCAAGACGCTGTCCATGTTCACGCTGCCCAGCACGCACACCCGACTCGTCATAGCGCTGACGTTAGTCCAGCAATTGGCAAACGTCAGCTGCGGTGTCGACGTTTTGGCTCCCAATGTCTGGAACTCAGTTGACCATGGCTTTCGACGCAGAAGCCACGCAGCACCTGTCAGTTTGCGGCAAACGCCATTTTGCGCGGGTCCGCGCGCTAGGCTGCTGGCTTATCCGGCGCCGCGGAGCGCCTTCGGGAGGAAGCGGATGGTCTCGGGGCAGCTCACGGAGACGGCAGCAGAGAGCACCGCGGGCGACGAACGCAGGCGGCGGTGGTGGCTGCTTCCCCGGATGAGCATCCAGTCCAAGGTCCTGGTGATGCTGCTGGTGTCCAGCATCGCATCGGTGGCGGTGGTCGGTCTCATCGGCAGGGAAATCGGCCGCAACTCGATGCGAACCGCGGTCTCCGAGCGGCTGATAGAACTGCGTGAGTCGCAGCAGCGGGCGATGGAGATGCTTTTCGCCGATCTGACGCATTCGCTGGTGGTGTACGCGCACGGACTGGCGGTCGAGGCGCTGCACGCGTTCACCGAGGGTTTCGACAAGCTGGCCGGTGCGACGATCACGCCCGTCCAGCAGGAGGCGCTCTCCGACTACTACATCAACCAGGTCGTCAAGCCGGCCAGGAGGGACACCGGCGCCGAACTCGACCTCGCCGCCCTGGTGCCCACCGGCAATGCGCAGAGATACCTGCAGGCCTACTACACCATCCCGTTCACGTCGATCAGCGACGCCCGGCAACTCGACGACGCCCGCGACGGGAGCGCATGGTCGGCAGCCAACGCCCGCTACAACGGCTTCTTCCGGGAGGTGGTCAGCCGCTTCGACTACGGGGATGCACTGCTGCTGGACACCCGAGGCAACATCGTCTACTCGATGAACGACAACGTCGACCTGGGCAGCAACATCCGGACCGGTCCCTATCGCGGCTCCAACCTGGGGGACGCGTACGAAAAGGCGCTGGACGCCGACACCGTTGATTTCACCTGGATCACCGACTTTCAGCCGTATCAGCCGCAACACAACGCACCCACCGCCTGGCTGGTGACCCCGATCGGTGCCGGGGGCAGCACCGAGGGGGTGCTGGCGCTGCAGCTGCCGGTTTCGAAGATCAACCGGATCATGACCGCCCAGCAGCGCTGGGATGCTGCCGGGATGGGTGCGACGACGGAGACGTACCTGGCCGGCCCGGACGGCTTGATGCGCTCCGACTCGAGGCTTTTCCTGCAGGACCCGACCAGGTACCGGCAGGAGGCGGTGGCGGCCGGAACCCCGAAAGAGGTGGTCGACGAGGCGATCCGGCTGGGCGGCACCACGCTGGTGCAGCCGGTCTCCAGCCGGGGCCTGCGGGCAGCGCAGCGCGGGCAGACCGGCATCGATGCCGAGGACACCGACTACCTGGGAAATCGGGTGGTGGAGGCCTATACGCCGTTGGCGGTGCCGGGCTCCGATCTGCACTGGTCGATCGTGGCGACCAGGGAGATCTCGGATGCGTTCGCCCGGGTGTCGGCGTTCAGCAAGACCCTCATCCTGACCGTCACCGCGATCATCTTCATCATCTGTGTGGCGGCGATGCTGCTCGCGCAGATATTCGTGCGGCCCATCCGACGACTGGAGGCCGGAACGCTGCGGATCAGCGAGGGTAAGTACGACGTCGCCGTGCCGGTGACGTCGCGCGATGAATTCGGCGATCTGACAGCGGCTTTCAACGAGATGAGCCGAAGCCTGGAGGTCAAGGAGGCGCTGCTCGACGAGCAGCGCAGGGAGAACGACCGGTTGCTGCTGTCGTTGATGCCCGAGCAGGTTCTGCAGCGGTACCGCCGGGGCGAGCAGACCATCGCACAGGAGCATCAGGACGTCACGGTCATCTTCGCCGAGGTCGTCGGTTTCGACGAGACCTCCTACGACCGGTCCGGCGATGAATTCGTGCGATCGGTGGACACCGTGCTGCGGCAGTTCGATTCGGCTGCCGAATCGTGTGGCATGGAACGGATCCGGACTCTGCACAACGGGTACCTGGCCGCCTGCGGTCTGACCATCCCGCGGTTGGACCATGTTCGCCGGGCCGTCGACTTCGCCGTCGAAATCTCCCACGCCGTCGAATGGTTCAACGGTCAGACCGGTTACCGTCTTGCCCTTCGGGCAAGTCTCGGCAGCGGGCAGGTCATCAGTGGGCTGGTCGGCAGGGCGGCCGTGGTGCACGACATCTGGGGTCCGGCGGTGAGTCTGGTCTATCGGATGCAGAGCGGTTCGTCGCAGCCCGGTATCTATACCACCGAGCGGGTGTACGAGGTGATGCACGATGTGCGGCAGTTCACACCGGCCGGCGTGATCGTGGCAGGCGAATCGGAACAACCGATCTGGCGATTGTCGGAGCAGCCGTGAACGTGTCCGAATCGGCGCCGTTCTACTGGGCGGTCGGCGTCGCCATCGGCTTGCCCGTCGGGCTCATCCTGCTCACCGAATGGCACCACGCGCTCATCCGCAGGCAGAGCCACCTGGCCAGGCCGGTCTATCTGACCCGCAACTACCTGCTGCCGCTGGGGGCGTTGCTGCTGCTGCTGGTCCAGGCCGCCGAACTTCCGCTGCACGATCTCTCGGCGCGGGTGGTTGCCACGGTGTTCGGCCTGTCGGTGCTGGTGTTGTCGCTGTCCGGGCTCAACGCCACCCTGTTTCAGGGTGCACCCGCGGGTTCCTGGCGCAGCCGGATGCCGCGGATCTTCCTCGACGTCGCCCGGTTCGTCCTGATCGGCGTGGGACTGGCACTGATCTTCTCCTACGTCTGGGGTGCCCACGTTGGAGCACTCTTCACCGCGCTGGGGGTGACCTCGGTCGTCGTCGGTCTGATGCTGCAGGACTCCGTCGGTCAGGTGGTGTCGGGCCTGTTCCTGTTGTTCGAGCAGCCGTTCGCGATCGGAGACTGGCTGGACACCCCCGAGGGCCGGGGCCGAATCGTCGAGGTGAATTGGCGGGCGGTGCACATCCGAACCGGTCGCGGACTTCAGGTGACGCCGAACTCGGTGCTGGCCAGGACGTCGTTCACCAATCTGAGCCGGCCGGCAGGCGGCTACGAACTGGTGGCGACCACCACCTTCTCGGTGGTCGACCCGCCCGACCGGGTCTGCGCGATGTTGTCGCGGGTCGCCGCGGGCCTGCCCGGGCGGCCAGCCGGCGCACCGTGCGATTCGGTGGCCCTGGGTGCCGGTGCCTACCGCACCACCATCACGCTGGGGTCCCCGGCCGGCGGTGATGCGGCGCAAGCCGCCTTCCTGCGCTGGATCTGGTACGCCGCGCGACGGGAGGGGCTGCACCTCGACGGCGCCGACGACGACTTCTCCAACACCGAGCGGGTGGCGGCGGCGTTGCAGACCGTGGTGGCGCCGGAACTCCGGTTGGATGCCGACCAGCAGGAACTGCTCGTCTCCCACGCGCGGATGGTGCGGTACGGGGCCGACGAAACCGTGCAACGTGCCGGTGAAGTTCCCACCCGGATGACGTTCGTCGTCACCGGCAGCGTCCGGCTGACGGTGCCGGCGCACGACGGTTCGCCGATTCCGGTCAGCACGCTGGAAGAGGGCGCATTCCTGGGGCTGACCGCCCTGACCCGCCAACCGAACCTCGCCGGCGCGTACGCACTGGGCGAGGTGACCGCGGTGGAGATCGATCGCGAACCCCTCGAACAGATCATCATGGCCAAACCGTCGCTGCTGCGCGACTTCGGCCGCGTCATCGACGAGCGCCGGAGCATGGTGGCACGGGTGGGTTCGGCCGGCTCGGGTGGCCCCGGCCCGGACGGCCACGGCTCGGACGGAGCCGGGTCGCTCGGCGATATCAAGCTCGATACCCTGGGGTGATGAGTCTGCCCGCACCGTCCCTGCCCGACCTGCGTCAAGAGGTCCACGACGCCGCCCGCCGGGCTCGAGTCGCCGCCCGCGCGCTCGCCTCGCTGTCCACGGCGGTCAAGGACGGCGCGTTGCACGCCGCCGCCGACGCGCTGCTGGCCCACGCGGACGACATCCTGGCTGCCAACGCCGAAGACCTGGAAGCGGCCCGGGCGGCCGGCACCCCCGAGGCGATGCTGGACCGGCTGGCACTGAACCCGCAGCGCATCGACGGCATCGCGGCCGGCTTGCGCCAGGTGGCCGGGCTGCCCGACCCGGTCGGCGCGGTGCTGCGCGGTTACACACTGCCCAACGGCCTGCAGCTGCGCCAGCAGCGGGTTCCGCTCGGCGTGGTGGGCATGATCTACGAGGGCCGGCCCAACGTGACCGTCGACGCATTCGGGCTGACGCTGAAATCAGGCAACGCCGCGCTGCTGCGGGGCAGTTCGTCGGCGGCGAAGTCCAACGAAGCCCTGGTCGATGTCCTGCGGGCGGCACTGGTCGGCGCGGGGCTGCCCGCCGACGCGGTGCAGCTGCTCTCCAGCGCGGACCGCGCCACCGTCACCCACCTGATCCAGGCCCGCGGCCTGGTCGACGTGGTGATCCCGCGCGGCGGGGCGGGACTGATCGACGCGGTGGTGCGCGACGCGATGGTGCCGACCATCGAGACCGGCGTCGGCAACTGCCACGTCTACGTGCACTCCGCCGCCGACCTGGAGGTGGCCGAGCAGGTGCTGCTGAACTCCAAGACCCGTCGGCCCAGCGTGTGCAACGCCGCCGAGACGCTGCTGGTGGATCGGGCCATCGCCGATGCCGCGTTGCCGCGGCTGGTGGGGGCGCTGGTCGAAGCCGGGGTGAGGGTGCACGGCGACGCGAGTGCGGCCGCCGCCGAGGATCACCTGCGCCGGGAGTATCTCGCGATGGATATCGCGCTGAGCGTGGTCGATGGGCTCGACGACGCCATCGCCCACATCAACGAGTACGGCACCGGACATACCGAAGCCATCGTGACCACGAACATGGCTGCCGCGCAACGGTTCACCGAACAGGTCGATGCGGCCGCGGTGATGGTCAACGCATCGACGGCGTTCACCGACGGCGAGCAGTTCGGGTTCGGCGCCGAGATCGGCATCT
>CAZGGK010000001.1:36792-167283 GCA_964525125.1 uncultured Mycobacterium sp. | reverse complement strand
GGAGCACCGCTACCAACAACCCAGACCAGCGCTACCAACAAGCGCTACGCGCCATCCGCTGTTCAGGCAGCCTTTTCAACAGCGGCGGCAGACCGTTTCACGCTACAGGCGCGGACTAGGAGGTGCGGTGCCAACAGCTAGCGGCGCGCCACGGTGGCCGTTCGTGGCCCGTGACACCGAATTCCAGCGGGCACTGGCCGCCCTGGGCGGCGATGCGGAATTCCGGGGCGCCGCGCTGATCGGCGAAAGCGGAGTGGGCAAGTCCACACTCGCTCGCGCCCTCGGCAGTGCCGTCGAAGGGCGTGGTCAGACGGTGCGGTATGTGCTGGGCACCCGTGCAGGCCACGACATACCACTCGGTGCCTTCTCCCGGGCCGTCGTCGTCGATGCCACACAACCGGCTGCGATGCTGGCCGCCGCACACCGCAACCTGGAGCAGCAACACGATCTGGTCATCGTCGTCGATGACGCCCACCTGCTCGATCCGCTGTCGGCGACGCTGGTCCATCAGCTGGCAACCGAGGGCACCGCGCGGCTGATCGTGACCCTCGGGTCAGGAGACGACGCACCCGACCCGGTGACAACGCTGCTCAAAGAGCGGATGCTGCTCGGCCTGCGCATCGAGGCGTTCACCCGTGACCAGACCGCCGAACTCGCGAGCAGCGTGCTCGGGGGAGCCGTCGAGAGCCGGCTCGTCGATGAGTTGCACAGCCGCACCGCGGGCAACCCGCTGCTGCTGCGTGGCCTGCTCAGCCCCGGTCGCGAGAGTGGCGTGTTGGTGCACACCGACGAAGGCTGGCGACTGCGCGGACCGTTGTGCCCGGATCGCGAGCTTCATGACCTCCTGGTGTTTCGGCTGCGATCCCTGGATCCGGCGGAACGCGCCGTCATAGAACTGCTGGCGACCGCGGAGGTGCTGGACTGGGAGATTCTCCGCGACCTTTGCGATCCCGCTGCGGTGGAACGCGTGGAACGCCTCGGAATGGTTCAGCTGATCCCCGACGGCCCGGCCTTGGTGGCGCAGCTGAATCACCCTGTCATCGGTGAGGTAGCGACCGAACTCGCGGGCGTGGTGGGGATCCGAAGACTCAACGGGGTCCTGGCACAAACCCTGCAGAAATACCTGCAGACGATCGGTTGCCGGATGAGGTCGGCAGACCTGCGCGGCCAGATTCGGGTGGCGCAGTTCCAGATGCGCAGCGACCTGCCGCCGGATCTCGACAGGATCCTCCATGCCGCGGAGATGGCGCTGAGGCTGGGGAACGTCGCCGCGGGGGAGACGCTGGCCCGTTTCGCGCTCGATCACGACGGCGGCCTGCGGGCGGCGGCACTGCTTGCCGACGCGTTGCGCTGGCAGGGGCGGGGCGGCGAAGCCGAGCAACTCCTCAGTGGTTTCGACCCGGATGGGGACGACGAACTGACGGCGCGCTGGGGCTACCTGCGGGTGGTGAGCCTGTTCGGTGGATCTGGGCAGGCTGAAGCCGCGTGTGAGGTGCTCGGCACGGTCCGGGATCGGGTGGGCGGGGGACCGGCTGCCGATCTCGTCGCCGCGACGGAGACCTGGTTCACCTTTTACTCCGGCGATGTCACGCGCGCGATCGAACTTGGCCTGCCGGTATGCACACCCGACGCCCATCCATTGGCGACGGCGCTGGCCGCGGGTCCGACCTGCTGGGCGCTCGCGCTGGCCGGTCGTTTCACCGAAGTGCGCGGTGTAGCCCTGGCGGGCCTGCGGTCGGCGGACGCCGGCGCGTCCGGTCCGCAGCGGCTTGCGATGGGATTGGCCGAGGCCGTAGCGCTGAGCTTCGCCGGCGACGTGTCCACGGCCGAACGCATCGTCGAATCGTACGCAGACGGCACTGCCGGCGTTCCCGAGGCGAGGGCAATCGTCGATGCCCTGCATGGCTACACCCAACTGGCCCGCGGTGCGCTGCCATCGGCGAGCGCAGCGCTGCACGAGGCGGTTTCGGTGCTGTCGAAAGGCTTTCAGCTGTCCGCGTTGGCGCCGGCGCTGGCCTGGCTGACGCAGGTCGAGGCGATGCGTGGAGCCCCCGAGTCCGCCGCCGCGTTGCGGCAACTCGAGGCGGTCTTCGGCCCCCAGGTTGCGGTGTACCTGCCGGAGCTCGAATTGGCACACGCCTGGGTGCATGCGGCTCACGGCCGGGTGAGCGCCGGCCGGCGGCACGCGGTCCGCGCCGCGCAGATCGCCCGGCAGGCCGGGACCCATGCCCTGGAGATGCGCGCGCTGCACACCGCCGCCCGGTTCTTCGATCACACCCACGCGGCCCGCTTGGACGAGCTTTCCCACATGCTCGCCGCACCCCTGCCGGATGCGATCGCGATGCAGGCCCGCGGCCTGGCCGGCCGGGACGGCTTCCTGCTCGACGCGGTTGCCGACCGGTTCACCGATCTGGGCACCATGGCGCTGGCTGCCGACGCGGCGGCGCAGGCCGCGCAGGCGCACCAGCGCCAGGGCAAGCGCTCCGACGAGCTGGGGTCGCTGGAGCGGGCCCTGCGACTGGCCGGCCAGTGCAATCTGCGATCACCGGCGATCGTCGCCATCACCAACCCATTGCCGATCACCGACCGCGAGCGGGAAATCGCGACGATGGCCGCGGCCGGCCTGTCCAACCGGCAGATCGCCGAGAGCCTGTACGTCTCGGTGCGAACGGTGAGCGGACACCTCTACCGCATTTTCGGAAAGCTCGACATCCAAAGCCGGGATCAGTTGACGCAGCTCATCGGTTCGGTAGTGGAATTGGAGTAACCCCGTACCCTATTTCGCCCCGCTGCCCGTCGAGATGATTGACAGACCTCCGACCATCTACAGGACACCAGTCGTGAAAGCACCCCCGAATCGATGACGTTCATCCTCATCACGGTCGCACTGGCCGCCACCGCGCGCAGCCTCTGGATTCGTCGTGACACCTGGCGTTCGTCGTGGGAGATCAGTGCCAGTCTCAGCGTGGCACTGCACGGCTGCGCGGTGCTGATGATGTCGCCGTGGGCGGCAGCGCTCGTCGGGCCGCGGCTGTACCACATTTTCGGGCGATGGAATGTGCAGCACCTGCTCGGCCACATCATGTTGATCCTCGCGGCAACGGCGATCATCCGTCATCTGTTGGTGCGCCTTGCTGACCAGCAACGAGTCGGCATCTTGTTCGGCAGGCAGGTGATTCAGCCGGTCAACCTCGGCGTCCTGCTGCTGATGGCCATCTTCGTCGTCGCCGACGAGGGCTATCACCCGGACCTGTTCGCTGCGCACGTCGGCAACTTCTGGTTCGGTGTCTACTGGGTGCTGCTGGGCGGCCTGCTCATCTATCTCTTCGGGTATGCGGGCCGGGTGCTGCTGATCCTGCGGGCAGATCCCCGCTGTCGTGCCACCGCCGACATGTACCTGCTGGCCCTTGTCTTCGGCGCAGCGGCCGGTGCAGCACAACTCGGAACGGCATGGGCCGGTGCCGATGTCGCGCTGCCGGTCTGGATCTTCGGCTGTCTCAGCCTTATCAGCTTCGCCCACGGGTCCGCCCGATCCTGGCAGGCCAAGGTGAACTGGTTCATCACCAGCAATTGCCCACCGCCGCAATCCCTCCCGGCCTAAATCCGGTCGGGTCCGTCCGGCACCGGTAGGTTGGGCGGATGGCTACCACCTTCGCGCAGATCGCCGAGTCCGACTACATCCTGCTGACCACGTTCACCAAGGACGGCCGGCCCAAGCCGACCCCGATCTGGGCGGCCCGCGACGGTGACCGGCTGCTGGTCATCACCCAGGGCGACTCCTGGAAGGTCAAGCGCATCCGCAACACCCCGCGCGTCACCCTGGCGGCCTGCGACATGCGTGGACGGTCCAAGAGCGAGGCCGTCGAGGCGGTCGCCGCCGTTCTGGACAAGTCGTGCAACGGCGCCGTCTACGCCGCCATCATCAAGCGGTACGGGATTATCGGCCGGGTGTTCAACCTCTTCAGCAGGCTGCGCGGCGGGATGGAGAACAATGTGGGCCTCGAGCTCAGGGCTGCCGCCGGCTGAAAGGCGACGAATGCGTCACATATAGTGGACTTCCATCATCAAAATTAGGATGGTTGTAGCCGACTACCCTGACAAGCACGGCGCAGTCCAGGACCGAACTAAGGAGTTCCCGTGGCCACCTTCACCTCCGACACCATCCTCGGCGACATCGTCACCGCCGACCCGTCGACCACCCGGGTTCTGAGCCGGTTCGGGATCGACTTCTGCTGCCATGGCCAGCGCCCGCTCGGGCAGGCATGCGCGTCGTCGAACGTCGACGTCGACGAGGTGCTGGCGGCACTCGCGGAGAAGGGCCCCGGCCAGCGTGCGGACTGGGCCGACCTGGACGACGTTGCGCTGATCGCCCACATCGTCAGCACCCACCACCGGTACCTGTGGGACGAGTTCCCGCGGCTGGCCGAGTTGGTCGACAAGGTGGCGCGGGTGCACGGTCCCAACCACGGTGAGCTCAAGCAGGTGCAGGAACTGTTCCACAAACTGCGCGCTGGGATGGAGCCGCACCTGCGCACCGAGGAGACCCTGCTGTTCCCGGAGATCAGCCTGCACAGCGGGCGGCCCGACCGTCCGCTCTCCGACGAGGTGCAGGCCGAACTCGCCGAGAACCAGGAGGAACACGACCGGTCCGGCCATCTGCTCACCGAACTGCGCCAGATCACCAACGACTACGCCATCCCCCCGGATGCCTGCGCCAGCTACACCGCAATGCTGTCCGGACTGGAGGAACTCGAGTCCGACATCCACATCCACGTGCACAAGGAGAACAACGTGCTGTTCCGGCGGGTGCTCGCATCCGCCTGAAGCAATCGCCAGCTCAGCTTTCGCCGTGCAGGTGTTCTCCGAAGAACGCGAACACCCGCGCCCAGGCATCGGCGGTCGCCACTTCGTTGTAGCCGAAACCGGCGACCCGGATCAGCGGCTGGCCGGGGAGCTTGTTGGCGAAGCTGTGCCCGGCATGCGGGTACACCTTGATGTCGTGCGGGACGTCCCTGTGCTCGACCACTCGGCGCAACCGGGTCGCGGCGCCGACACCGAGCGGGTCGCGGCGACCGAAGCTGGCCACGATCGGGCACGCCCCGTCCAGCACCTCGTCAAGGTGTCGCGGCAGCGGTACGCCGTAGAACGGCGCGGCGGCGGCGAAACCCTTGGACGCCATGATCAGCGCGAACTGACCGCCCATGCAGAATCCGGCGATCCCGACCCGCCCGGTGCACTCCGGCAGGCCGAGCAGGTGTGTGCGGGCGGCCAGGACGTCATCGAGGGCGCGGCCGCGCTGGGTCAGCAGTTCCCGGAACACCCGGGTGATGCAGCGCGCCCGGCCACCGCGGGCGTACATGTTCGGGGTGAGTGCGAGGTATCCGGCGGCGGCGATGCGGTCGTTGACCGATTCCTTGTCCGCGGCGTAGCCGATCGCATCGTGGATCACCACCACTCCAGGCCAGGGGCCGGAGCCCTGCGGAACGCTCAGCAGCCCGTCGATGGCACCGGCGGGGGTGTCGATCTGGATGGTAGCCATGACAGCAACGTATTACCGATGGCCGGCCACGGAACTTCAAACGCGCCGAAAACGTTGGCCTGACATGCTGACGCGACTGTTCCTGGTCTATCTCGTTGCGGAATTGGCGGTGCTGGTCGCGCTGGTGTCGATGATCGGGTTCGGCTGGACGGCGCTGTTGCTGCTGGCCACCTATGCCGCCGGTGTCGCACTCGCCGGCTCGCAGCTGGCTCGGCGACTCACCGCGCTGCGGGCGGGTGCCGGTGCCCGGCGCAACCCGCAGGACGCTGTGACCGATGGCGCGCTGACTGCGTTGGGCACCGCCATGGTCATCGTCCCGGGCCTGGTCAGCACCGTCGCGGGGCTGCTGGTCCTGATGCCGGCCACCCGGGCCGCGGCACGTCCGGTGCTGGCCACGCTGGTGGTGGGCCGCCTTGGCCGGTACGCGTCCCTGGTGACGGTGACGACGGCCGGTGCCCGGCAATACCGCCGATACCGGCAGCAGCGGGACGACTTCATCGACGCCGAGGTCCTCGACGTCACCGACATCACCGACACCGAGACGCCCGCACTCCCGTTGAGGCCGTAGTTTCTCCTGGTGACCGCTGACTGCACCGTGCTGCTGCTGGGCGGTCGGATACACAGCCCGACGCACCCGGAGGCCACCGCAATGGCGGTGTGCGACGGCATCGTCGAGTGGCTGGGCAGCGATGCGGTCGGCCGCGACCGCTACCCCGATGCCGACATCGTCGGCCTCGACGGCGGTTTCGTCGCCCCGGCGTTCGTGGACAGCCACGTCCACCTGACCGCGACCGGACTGACCCGGATCGGCCTGGACCTGCGCGCGGCCACCTCCGGCCGGCACTGCCTGCAGATGATCGCCGACTATGCCGCTACCCACGCCGGCCCGCCGGTGTGGGGGCACGGCTGGGACGATGCCGACTGGCCGGACGGCCCGCCGAGCACAACCGAACTGGACGCCGTCGTGGGGGAGCGGCCGGCCTACCTGACCCGCGTGGACATGCATTCGGCGTTGGCCTCGACCGCGCTGCGAAGACAAACGCCCGGGGTCGGCTTGGCCACCGAACTGCCGCTGTCCGAAGACACCCACCACCGGGTGCGGGCAACGGCACTGGCCCTGCTGACCGGCGATCAGCGTGCGGCCGCCCGCATCGCCGCGCTTGATGCCGCCGCCGCGGCCGGAATCGTCGCCGTCCATGAATGCGCCGGCCCCGAGATCGGCGGCCGTGACGACTGGGCGGAGCTGCGCGCGGTCCGGCACGGTGTGGAGGTGGTCGGCTACTGGGGTGAGGCGGTGACCAGCGCCGCACAGGCCCGAGCCCTGGTCATCGAAACCGGAGCCCGCGGGCTGGCCGGCGACCTGTTCGTGGACGGTTCGCTGGGTTCGCACACCGCCTGGCTGCACCACCCCTACGCCGACGCCCCGGGCTGCACCGGCAGCCGGCACCTCGACACGGAGACGATCCGTGCCCACCTGTGGGCGTGCACCGAAGCGGGCATCACCGCCGGTTTTCACGTGATCGGCGATGCGGCGGTGAGCGCCGCCGTCGGGGCACTGGAAGCGGTGGTCGAACATTTCGGGGTGGCCGCCGTGGTGCGCTGCGGGCACCGCCTGGAACACCTGGAGATGGTGACCGCCGAACAGGCAGCCAAGCTGGGAACCTGGGGCGTGATCGCCAGCATGCAGCCCAACTTCGACGCCCTGTGGGGCGGCGAGAACGGCATGTACGCCCGCCGGCTGGGTGCTGAACGGGCCGCCGGGCTCAACCCGTTTGCGCTGTTAGCATCCGAAGGCGTGCCCCTTGCGTTCGGCTCCGACACCCCGGTGACCGGGCTGGACCCCTGGGCCAGTGTTCACGCGGCGGCCAACCATCACACCGCCCGCAGCGCGGTGTCGGTGCGAGCCGCTTTCCTGGCGGCGACCCGCGGCGGCTGGCAGGCCGGCGGCGTCGATGACGGGCTGACCGGCACCCTGGTGCCCGGCGCACCCGCTTCCTACGCGATCTGGGATACCGGGCCCCTTGCCGTCGGCCCGCCCGACAGCGCGGTCCGGCGCCGGTCGGTCGAGCCGCGATCGCAGATACCGGTGTTGCCGCTGCTGGATCCGGCCGCCCCGCTGCCGCGGTGCCGGCAGACCGTGCACCGGGGCGTGATCCTGTATGGCTGACGACGCACCCGTGGCGGGCCGACTGGCAAGAACGCGCCGGGCGGTGCTCAGCCGATTGCCGCAGTTCAGCGTCACCACGGCGGCTGGCCTGCTGGTGTGGGCCAGCTTCCCGACGCTGAATTGGTGGTGGGCGGCCGTCATCGCGTTCGCGGCGCTGTCCTGGGTGCTGACCCGCGCGACAACGACGCCCGCCGGTGGTTTCGGGTACGGCTTCCTGTTCGGCCTGGTGTTCTACCTGCCGCTGCTGCCCTGGGTCAGCAGCCTGGTCGGTGTGCTGCCCTGGCTTGCGCTGACCGTGTTGTGCGCGGTGTTTCCGGGGTTGTTCGGCCTGCTGGCGGTGCCGGTCGCCCGGCTGCCGGGCTGGCCGATCTGGTTCACCACCCTGTGGGCGGCCCAGGAGTGGGCGAAATCGGTTCTTCCGTTCGGCGGGTTTCCCTGGGGTGTCGTGGGTTTCAGCCAGACCAGCGGTCCACTGCTGCCGCTGGTCAAACTCGGCGGCATACCGCTGCTGTCGGCGGCGATCGTGCTGCTGGGTTGTGCCGCCACCGCGCTCGGCAGCCAGATCGTGCGGTGGCTGCTGCGTGACCATCCCGAGGGAGCGGGCAGCCAACCGCCGGCGGTGCTGCTGCCGGGCGTCTGCATCTGCCTGGTGCTGCTGACCACCGTCGCGGTCTGGCCGGGGGTCCGCCGCTCCGGCATCGGCGCGGGCAGCGAGCCGGCGATCAACGTGGCGGTCGTGCAGGGCAACGTGCCCCGGCTGGGGCTGGACTTCAACGCCCAGCGCCGCGAGGTGCTCGACTACCACGTCCGCGAGACACTGCGCTTGGCCGACGAGGTCCACGCCGGGCGGGCCGCCCGGCCCCAGGTGGTGATCTGGCCGGAGAACTCCTCGGACATCGACCCGGTGGCCAACGTCGACGCCGGGCGGCAGATCACCGCCGCCGCCCGCGCCATCGGCGCGCCGATCCTGGTGGGCACCCTGCGCGTCGGCCCGGGCTGGACCCCCGACAACCCGGAGTCGATGAACTCGGTCGTGGTCTGGGATCCGGCGACCGGTCCGGGCGAGTACTACGACAAGCGGATCGTGCAGCCCTTCGGCGAGTACCTGCCGTGGCGTGGGTTCTTCCGCCATCTGTCGGGCTACGCCGACCGCGCCGGCTATTTCGTGCCGGGCGACGGCACCGGGGTGGTGCACGCCGCGGGTGTGCCGATCGGGGTGGCCACCTGCTGGGAGGTGATCTTCGACCGGGCGCTGCGCGACGCGGTGCTGGCCGGGGCGCAACTGCTCGCGGTGCCCACCAACAACGCCACCTTCAACCAGACGATGAGCGAACAGCAGCTGGCGTTCGCCAGGGTGCGCGCCGTCGAGCACGACCGCTACGTCGCCGTCGCCGGAACCACCGGCATCAGTGCGGTGATCGCGCCGGATGGCCGCGAGCTGGCGCGCACCGGCTTCTTCGAACCGGCCCACCTGGATCTCTCGGTGCGCTTGAAGACCACGCTCACGCCGGCCACCCGATGGGCTCCGCTGGTGCAGTGGCTGCTGGTGGGTGCGGGAGCCGTGAGCGCCCTGGCGGCGATGCTGCACAATAGGGGGCTGATTCGTCGCCGGCCAGCCGGCCGGCCAGCCGAAGGAGCGACATGACCCGCGCCAGCCAGCACACGCTGGTGGTTATCCCCACCTACAACGAGCTGGAGAATCTGCCGCTCATCCTGGGCCGCCTGCAGCAATCACGCCCCGACGCGCACGTTCTGGTCGTCGACGACGGCAGCCCGGACGGCACCGGCGAGTTGGCCGACCAGCTGGCGTCCGCCGATCCCGACCGGATTCACGTGATGCACCGCACCGCCAAAGCCGGTCTGGGCGCCGCCTACCTGGCCGGCTTCGCCTGGGGACTGAGCCGCAACTACACCGTGCTGGTGGAGATGGACGCCGACGGCAGCCATGCTCCCGAGCAGTTGTATCGGTTACTCGACGCCATCGACGCCGGTGCCGACCTGGCGATCGGCTCGCGTTACGTCGACGGCGGGACGGTGCGCAACTGGCCGTGGCGCCGCCTGGTGCTGTCCAAGACCGCCAACACCTACTCGCGGCTGCTGCTCGGGGTCGGCATCCGGGACATCACCGCCGGTTACCGCGCCTACCGCCGCGAGGTGCTGGAGAAGATCGACCTGACCGCGGTGGACTCCAAGGGCTACTGCTTTCAGATCGACCTGACCTGGCGCACGATCAACGGCGGTTTCAGCGTGGTCGAGGTACCAATCACCTTCACCGAGCGGGAACTCGGCGTGTCCAAGATGAGCGGATCCAATATTCGCGAGGCAATGGTCAAGGTTGCACGCTGGGGTATCGGCGGGCGGTTGGGCCGCACCTGAGAGCCGCGGCCGGAGCGGGTCAGCCGCGCCGGCGAGTCTTGATCAGGTCGAGGCGTTCCTTGAGCAGTTCCTCGAGTTCCTCCACCGAACGACGTTCCAGCAGCATGTCCCAGTGGGTGCGGGGAGGCTTGACCTTCTTGGGCTCGGGCACGTCACCCTCGATGAGGGTGCCCTCCATGCCGTTGCGGCAGATCCAGGTGCCGGGAATCTCCGCGTCGTCGGCGAACGGCACTTCGAACTCTTCGCCGTTCTCGGTGCGGTAGCGCGCGACATGGCGCGGCGCCAGATCATGGTTGCGGTCGGTCTCGTAACTAACGGCTCCCAGGCGACTTCCCCGCAAAACTCGATCAGCCATCGGCCCTCTCCTTAACAAACCCGGTGAGCAAAATCTCTCGCGGCTAACAACGTGGCAGCGGGCCGGGTAGTTCCCGCCAGGCCCCATGTGGCACGTCCTCAAATGATACCGGCCGGCTACCGGGCTCGGCGCGGACACCGGACTAAAGTCGTCAGCCATGACGCGCCGTACCCGACCTCAGCCGTGCCGCTGGTGCGGCCGGGATGTGGGCGATAGCGGCATCGGGCGTCGGCGTCAGTACTGCCGGCAGTCCTGCCGGCAGCGTGCCTACGAACAGCGGACCCTGATCGGTTCCGGGCGAGCGTCAACCCTGGAACCCGATGCGGTGGTGCTATCGGCCCGGGAGGCCGATGCCCTCTCCGATCGGGTCTACCAGGTGCGCTGCGCGGCCGAGGACATCGCGACCGCCCTCGACGAACAGGCGTCGTCGGCGGAGCTGCGCCGGTTGTGCGACACGCTGCTGCAGGCGGTGGCGACCGCCGACGGGTGGCGCTGACAACCGGGTCAGCAGCGCAGCAGCGTGCCGACACCCTCGGGCGCGGGTGCGGGCTGCAGACAACCGAACGGCTCGACACCGGTCGAGGCGAACCGGACCGCTGCCCGGTGGGCGTAGTTCACGCAGAAGACGCCGGTCCGGTCGGCGCGGCAACGGTAGTCGCCGAAGGACAGGGTGGCGCCGGCGGGCAGTTCCGGGCCGGCACCGCGGTGGAACGGGCCCGGATCGGCATGCACCGAACCGATCTGCACGGTCGCGCCGTCGAAGTCGACCCAGTTGCCCTTCCACTCCCCGTAGACACCGTCCGGGGGCGGCGGTGGCTCGGCCAGGTTGACCAGGCATGCCAGCGCGCCACCGGCGTGACCGGTATCGGTCATGCACGACGTGCCGCCGGCCTGGAAGGCCAGGTCATCACCGAGTTCGGTGGTTTCGCCGTCGCGTGTCGCGCTGTGATAGCCGGTCGCTTCGGCCGGCTTCCCGGCCTCGATCCAGGCGATCACGTCCGAGATCGCGGCGCCGGGGCCGGGTGGGGCGGCCTGCGCCGACGACGTCGGCGCTGCCGATGACGCGGTGGCCGGCCGCGACGATCCCGGACCGGCGGCGGTGGCCTGCCCCGGTTCGCCGACAGTAGCGTGAGAGCACCCGGCAACCAGCAGCGTTACGGCGATCAGCACGGCAGTCCGCATGGCGTTAGGCTAACCGGACCCGAATTCGCTACCGTTCGCCTCATGCATGAGCACCCGGTGCAGGCCGTCATCGCCACCGGCACCGTCGAGGGTTTTGCCCGCGACGGGGTGCGCAGGTGGCGATCGATCCCGTATGCGCGCCCGCCGGTGGGACCGCTGCGCTTCCGGGCGCCGCGACCGGCTGAGTCGTGGCCGGGGGTGCGGCACTGTCACGGGTTCGGCAACTGTCCGCCGCAACGGCGGATATACACCATGGTCGCGCCCGGCCGATATCAGCCGACCGGGGAGGACTGCCTCACCCTCAACGTGGTGGCACCCGAGACGGTGGGGCCGGAACCGCTGCCGGTCATGGTGTTCATCCACGGCGGCGGATTCATCCTGGGCAGCTCGGCCACGCCGCTCTACGACGGCGCCGCCCTGGCGCGGCGCGGATGTGTGTACGTCTCGGTCAACTACCGGCTCGGTGCGCTCGGTTGCCTGGACCTCTCGTCGTTGTCGACGCCGGACGTCACCATCGACAGCAACCTGTATCTGCGTGACCTGGTGCTGGCGTTGCGCTGGGTACGGGACAACATCGCGGTGTTCGGCGGTGACCCGGACGACGTCACGATATTCGGCGAGAGCGCAGGCGCCCACATCGTCGCCACCCTGCTGGCGGTGCCGGCCGCCGAGGGCCTGTTCACCCGCGCGATCGCCGAAAGTCCGGCCTCGGGCATGGTGCGTTCCGCAGAGCAGTCCGCCGAGTTCGCCAGCCGGTTCGCCGGACTTCTCGGGGTACGCGATCGCGACGCCGCCGTTACGCTGCTGCGGGCCTCCACGGATGAACTGCTGGACGCGCAGGACGAGTTGATCGCCGAGGGGGTGCGTGCCATGCATGGCGCATTCCCGATCGGCCCGGTCTTCGGCGACGACGTGTTGCCGCTGGACCCGATCGAGGCGATGCAGCGCGGCGTGGGGCACCGGGTGCCGCTGATCGTGGGCAGCAACGCCGACGAAGGCCGGTTGTTCACCCGCTTCCTGCGGATGCTGCCGACGACCGAGTCGATGATCGAAGCGATGTTCGCCAAACTCGACCCGGCGGTGCGCGAACGCATCATCGCCGCCTACCCGGACTACCCGAGCCGGGCCGCGTGCCTGCGGTTCGGCGGCGACTTCGCCTTCACCTCGGCGGTCTGGCAGATCGCCGACGCACACAGCACCCATGCGCCCACCTACGTGTACCGCTTCGATTTCGCACCCCGATCGCTGCGCTGGTCCGGTTTGGGCGCCACCCATGCCACCGAGTTGTTCGCGGTGTTCGACGTCTACCGCGGCCGGCTCGGCCCCCTGCTCACCGTCGGTGCGGACCGGCGGGCGGCGCTGCGGGTCAGCGATCAGGTCCAGCAGCGTTGGCAGTCGTTCAGCCGCACGGGGGTGCCAGGCGACGATTGGCCGGCCTACACCGACGGCAACCGAGCCGTCATGATCTTCGACCGGCGGTCCCGCATCGAATTCGACCCGCACCCGGAGCGTCGAAAGGCGTGGCAGGGCTTCACCCTGGCACGCTGAGCGGCCCGGCCCCGCCGCTAGATTGAGCAGGTGGCTGCCAACCTCCCGATCGAGACACCGGCCGATCTGACCGTCGACTGGCTGACCACGGCACTGCGGTCCGGTACCGTCACCGCCTTCAGCACCGAACGCATCGGCACCGGCCAGATGAGCGAGTGTCACCGCATCACGCTGGAGTACGCCGACGGTGATGACGGCCCGCCCTCGGTGGTGCTCAAAGTGGCGGCCGGTGACCCGACCAGCCGACAGACCGGCCGGGCGCTGGGGCTCTACGAACGTGAGGTCCGCTTCTACACCGATGTGGCGCCCCGACTCGACGGGCCGGTCGCGCCCTGCTACCACGCCGGCTTCGACCCGGCGACCGGGATCTTCCACCTGCTGCTCGGTGATGCCGCACCGGCCGTCGCCGGTGACGAGATCGGCGGGGCCACCGTCGAGCAGGCCCGGCTGGCGGTCGAGCAACTCGGCCGGCTGCACGCACCGCTGCTGGGCGACGCCGACCTCGCCGCGACGCCGTGGCTGAACCAGCCGAACCCGGTCAACCAGGTCCTGTTGACCCAGCTCTACGCCGCTTTCGCCGACCGCTACGGTGCCGCGCTGACGGTGCAGCAGCGCATGGTGTGCCAACGACTGGTCGCCGGCTTCGATGAGTACTCTGCCGCCCAGACGTCGGCGGGCCGCCCGCAGGGCCTGGTCCACGGCGACTACCGGATGGACAACATGCTCTTCGGCGAGCCCGGTGCCGACCGCCCGCTGACCGTGGTGGACTGGCAGACCGTCACCTTCGGCCCGGCGCTGACCGACCTGGCCTACTTCCTGGGCTGTGCGCTGCCGGTGGCGGACCGTCGAGCGAACTACGACGATTTGGTGCGCACCTATCACGCCGCGCTGGGCCCGGACACCGCACTGAGTCTGGACGACGTACGGGCCGGGGTGCGCCGGGCGAGCTTCTTCGGGTTGATGATGGCGATCGTGTCGCCGATGCTGGTGGCCCGCACGGAGCGCGGCGACCAGATGTTCCTGACCATGCTGGAGCGGCACACCCAACTGGTGCTCGACACCGATGCGCTTTCGGAGTTGCCGGAACCGGCCGCCGCCGAGGCCCTGCACCCGGAGGACGCTGACGAAGGTACCCATCCGCCCGGCGGCGAGGCGCTCTGGAACGAGAGCTGGTACTTCGATTTCGCCGATCCGGGGTCCGGCATAGGCGGCTGGGTGCGCGTCGGCCTCTATCCCAATGAGCGCACGGCCTGGATCAACGCGCTGCTGTGCGGACCGGGCCTGCCGACCGTCGCGCTGAACGACTTCGCCGCCGCCGTTCCCCAGCGGCTCGATGAAATCCACTGCAGCGAAATCGATCTCGCCTTGGAAGCCACCACACCGCTGGCGACCTACCGGGTTACGGCGCGCGGCACCGGCCAGGCCTACGACGACCCGGCCGGCCTGCTGCGCGGCGAAGCCGGCCGGCCGGCCGAGGTGTCGATGGAATTGGCGTGGCACACCGCCGGTACGCCCTACCTATACCGGCTCGCGTCGCGCTACGAGATTCCGTGCACGGTGTCGGGCACCGTCACCGTTGCCGGCCGCAGCTACCCGATCAGCGCAGCCGCCGGCCAGCGTGACCATTCCTGGGGGGTGCGCGATTGGTGGAGCATGGATTGGGTGTGGAGCGCACTGCACCTGGACGACGGCACCCACCTGCACGGGGTGGAAATCCGCATTCCGGGTGTCGGCCCGATCGGCGTCGGCTATCTGCAGCCACCGGGGGAGCGGCTGGTCGAGTTGCACTCGGTCACCGCCCGGGAAGCGTTCGCCGAAAACGGTCTGCCGATCAGCACCGTGCTGACCCTGCAACCCGGCGATGTCACACTGACCGCCGAGGTCGTCGCACACGCACCGGTGCGACTGGTCGCCGCCGATGGGCGCGTCAGCCAGTTCCCGCGGGCCTGGGTACGCGTGACCACCGCCGACGGCCGCAACGGCATCGGCTGGCTGGAGTGGAACCGCAACGGCGTCGAGAACCGACCGGGGTAGATGTATGCGTTGCTGACGGTCCTGACCGTGGTGGCGCACTTGGCCTTCCTCGGCTACGGCGTGCTGGGCGGGTTCCTGGCGCTGCGGTGGCGGCGCAGCATCTGGCTGCACGCGGTGGCCGTCGCGTGGGGCATCGTGATCGTCGTCGCTCATCTGGACTGTCCGCTGACCTGGCTGGAGCGGTGGGCCCGGGGGAGAGCCGGGATGGCCCCGCTTCCGCCGGACGGATTCATCGCCCACTACATCACCGGGGTGCTCTTTCCGGCGGACTGGCTGGGCACGGTCGAAGTCGTCGTGCTGACGCTGGTCGCGTTTTCGTGGTTGCTGTATGCCCGGCAGCGTTCCCGGCGCCACCGGGACCGGGACAGCTAGCGTGGTCTGCATGCGGGCCATGATCATCACAGACGTGCAGAACGACTTCTGCGAGGGCGGGGCACTGGCGGTGCCGGGCGGTGCCGCGGTAGCCCGGGGGATCAGCCGTTACCTTGACGCGGTGGACTGCTATGACTACGTGGTGGCTACCCAGGATTCTCACATCGCCCCCGGTGATCACTTCTCCGACCATCCGGATTACGTCTCGTCATGGCCGCCGCACTGCCTTGCCGGCAGCCGTGGTGCACAGTTCCACCCGGACCTGGACACCCGCCGCATCGACGCGGTCTTCAAGAAGGGCGCCCACAGCGCGGGATACAGCGGCTTCGAGGGCACCGACGACGCCGGTACGTCGCTGCGGGACTGGCTGCGCGGGCACGCCGTCGACACCGTCGACGTGGTCGGTATCGCCACCGACCACTGCGTGCGCCGAACCGCCGAGGACGCGGCGGCGGCGGGCTTCGCGACCCGGGTGCTGCCCGGCCTGACGGTGGGGATCGAAGCGGAGTCGGCGGCCGCGGCCCTGAGCGCACTGCGGGCCGCCGGTGTCACGGTAGTCGAGGCGGCCTGATGACCGCGCCGCAACCCGACCTGCTCGCGGTGGTCGAGCAATCACCGCGCGCCGCCGCCGCGCACGACCGGGCCGGCTGGGTGGGGCTGTTCACCGCCGACGGCCGGGTCGAAGACCCGGTCGGGTCCCGCCCGCATGTCGGGTGGCCGCAGATCGGGCGTTTCTACGACACCTTCATCGGTCCACGTGACATCACCTTCCACCGCAACCTGGATATCGTTCGCGGACCGGTGGTGATTCGCGACCTCGACCTGGAGGTGTCGATGGGAACCGCTGTGACGATGCATATTCCGGCGTTCCTGCGCTACGACCTGCGCGAAGTCGACGGGGAATGGAAGTTGGCCCGGCTGCGTGCGTATTGGGATCTGCCGGCCATGATGTGGGCATTCCTGCGGCACGGCCGTCCGGCCCTGCCGGCCGGGGTCCAACTGGCACGGGCACTGCTGGGCAACCAGCGACTGTCGGGAGCCGCCGGCTTCACGGCCGGGTTCCGCCGACCGGGGTCGCGAAGCCGGCAGTTGGTCGGGTCCTTCGTCGCCGAACTTGCGGCCGGGCGCACCGCCAACGCCGCGCGATCGCTATCACCCGGCGCCACAGTGACTTTCGGTGACGACGAGGAGATCGGCAGCGACGAACTCGCCGCGCTGGTGGGTGGTGCGCAAGCGACGAAGACGATCGGCGCGGGCTCGACGGTGGCGGCCTCGGTGCGGTCCGAGGGGCACCGTGGTGTGCTCTTCGCCGACCTGTCCCGGCGCGGCAGCGCGATCAGCCGGATTCGGTACTTTCCGGGTTGACCCGCCGCCCGGAATATCCGGACCGTGCGATTGGTTGGGATCTTCATTGCGACGTTCGGATGGCCCCAGCGGGGCTCAGACGGGCTTGGAGGGGCTATGAAGCTGCTATTCGCACTTGGTGTGTGCGCCATGATCGGTCTGGCCGGCCCGGCTCACGCCGACCCCGGGGCCGAACAGGCTGGGGCCGGCGAATCCGCTTTCCTGGCGTCGCTGCGATCGGCCGGGATCACCTACGCCGACCCCGGCCAGGCCGTCACCGCCGCCCAGGCGGTGTGCGGTTTCGCCGACCGGGGTGAGACCGGACTGCAGATCATCCAGGACGTCAAGGCCAACAACCCGGGCGTCAGCACCGACGGCGCGACGAAGTTCGTCGCGATCTCGGCGCAGTCGTTCTGCCCGCACCAACTCGTGGTCAAGGCCAAATAGCCGGCCGCGTCCGGCGCCGATGCGCATAAGCTCGTGGCGTGCCGAGTTTTCGTATTGCCGAAGTCGCCGACCTGCTCGGGGTCAGCGACGACACCGTGCGCCGCTGGATCGAATCCGGGCGGTTGCCGGCGACAACCGGTGGTGGTCCCCGCATGGTCGACGGGGCGGCCCTGGCCCGCTTCGCCCAGGAACGCGCCGCCGGTGAACCGATGTCGCGGAACCCGGTGGTCGGGCAGTCCGCCCGCAACCGCCTGGTCGGGTTGGTCACCAACGTGGTGCGCGACACCGTGATGGCCCAGGTCGACATCCAGGCCGGGCCGTTCCGGCTGGTGTCGTTGGTCAGCCGGGAGGCCGTCGACGAACTGCACCTGCAGCCGGGCAGCCTGGTTGTCGCCTCGGTCAAGGCCACCAACGTCGTGGTCGAGTTGCCCCGGCGTACCGGTTCGGCCGGTCACGCCGACCCGACCGCCGGGTTCGGCTAGCGCATCCTTTCGCCGAGCAGGTACAACGACGACGTTTTGGGCTGTTTTCGCCGTGGCTGCACGCTCGGTGCCGCTCTGTTGCTTGGATGGTCAACGACGAGACCTGGCGAAAGGGGCGCAGCAGTGCCGGATCAGCAATCGGACGACCAGCAGCAGCTTGCGGTGGTGGCCCGCGGGATCTCGATGACCGGCCCCTGGGGCCCGGTCTTCCCCCCGCTCGACCTCGAGGTCGACGCCGGCGGGGTCACCGCGCTGATCGGGCCGGCCGGACAGGGCCGGACCGCGCTGCTGATGATCCTGGCAGGTCGGATGAGGCCGTCCTCGGGCACCGTCAGCGTGTTCGGCCGCAGCACCGTCCGAGCCGTCTTCGGTGCCTGCGCGCTGGCCGGTGTCGAGCAACTCGATTCGGTGTTCGAGTCGGTGACCGTCCGGGATCTGGTCACCGAACAGACCCGCTGGGATGCCCCCTGGCACCGGCTGGTCCGCCGGGCCGGCGAAGCCGAGCGCGACGCCATCTGCCGGCCGGTCTTCGGTGACCTGCCGCCGCCGGGCCTCGACGAATACGTCGAGCAGCTCAGTGAGCTGGACGGCCTGCTGCTGCGCATCGCATTGGCGAACACCGCCCGGCCGCCGCTGCTGGTGGTCGGCGGCATCGACCAGCTGGCCAGCGACGCCTACCGCGAGACTCTGGTGCGCCGTCTGGTGGCGCTGGGCGAGCACCAGACGGTGATCACCGCCTCGGTCAACGAAATACCGGCCGGTCTCGGCGTGCACGCGCAGATCCCGGTGCCGCACCTGGATCATGCCGAACTCGCCGACCACGCCCCGGTTCAGAAAGGTGACGACTGATCATGCTTGCCGGAATGTCGCTGGGCACCGACCTCAAGCGGTACTCGCGCGGCACCATGCCGCGAATCGCCCTGATCACGATCATCGTGCTGCCCCTGCTTTACGGCGCGATGTACCTGTGGGCGTTCTGGAATCCGTTCGCGGCGATCGACAAGATCCCGGTCGCCCTGGTCAACGAGGATCAGGGCGCGACGGTCACCGGCCACCAGCTGCACGCCGGTGACGAGGTCGCCGCGGCGTTGCTCAAGTCCGGTCAGCTCGATCTGCACCAGATGTCGGCAAGCCAAGCAGCCCAAGGGGTTTCCGACGGAAGCTACTACTTCTCGATCACCTTGCCGGCGGACTTCAGCGCGGCCGTGGTCTCCCCTGCGGGACCCCACCCGCAGACGGCGCAGATCCAGTTCCGGTTCAACGACGCCAACAACTACCTGGCCTCGGTGATGGGCCAGAACGCAGCCCGGGAAGTCCTCAACCAGGTCAGCGCGAAGGTCGGCGAACAGGTGATCGGCACCGCGCTGACGCAGGTGACCGACGAGGTCGAGAAGGCATCCGACGGCGCCGGCCAACTGTCCGACGGCGCCCGGCTGCTCGCCGAGAACCTGGTGACCGCGCGAGACGGCTCGGCGACACTGGCCGACGGCACCCGCCAGTTGTCCGCCGGAATCCAGCGGGCCTCCGACCCGCTGCTGAAGATGATGGACGACCTCGGCAAGGCGGGTTTCGACCCGAACGCGGTCGGCGCGACGGCAACCCGGCTCAGCGGCAACATCAAGAGCGTGGCCGACCGCATTGCGGCCCTGAACGTCAACTACCAGCAGGCCGCCGGGATCGTCAACCAGGTGGTGGATACCCTGCACGCGAACCCGGACCCGAACCTGCGGGGACTCGGCGACACCCTGGCCGGCGCGCAGAAGCTGCTGGCGGCAACCGGTCTCGACCCGGCCACCGACGAGGGACTGACCCAGCTGCGCAACAACACCCAGCAACTGGAGAACGACCTGGGGAACCCGAATAGTCAGCTGCGGACGTTCATCACCCACACGCTGGACGGCGGCCTGAAGAACGATCTGACGAACTTGCGCACCGGCGCAGCGGATCTGGACGACGGCGCTCATCAGCTCAGCGGTGGGCTGGTGCAGTTGGCCGACGGCGGCGACCGGCTGCAGGACGGCGCGCAGCAGTTGGCGAGCGGGCTCGGCGAGGCCGATCAGCGGGTGTCCGCGCTCACCGACCAGCAGCGCATCCAGGTCTCCCAGATTCTGGCCAGCCCGGTCGGTGTCGAGATGGATTTCACCCATCACGCCTCCACATTCGGCACCGGGTTCGCACCGTTCTTCCTGCCGCTGGCACTGTTCATCGGCGCGCTGATCATCTGGATGCTGTTGACGCCGTTGCAGACCCGAGCGATCGTCAACGGGCTCGGCGCGTTGCGGGTGGTGCTCGCCTCGTACTGGCCGGCGTTGCTGCTGGGCGTGTGCCAGGTGCTGCTGATGTATGTGGTGGTGCACTTCGGGGTGGGGCTGCAGGCCAGCTACGCCGCAGGCATGGTCGGCTTCCTGATCCTGATCGTGGCGGCGTTCCTGGCGTTGATCCAGGCGTTCAACGCGGTCTTCGGGGTCGCGGTGGGCCGCGTCATCACGCTGGCGTTCCTGATGTTTCAGCTGGTGTCCTCCGGCGGGGTCTATCCGGTGGAGACCACCGCCAAACCCTTCCAGCTACTGCACCCCTACGACCCGATGACCTACGCGGTGAACGGGTTGCGGCAGCTGACGGTCGGCGGCATCGATGCCCGGATGTCGGTTTCGGTGGGCGTTCTCGCCGGCATCCTCGCCGCCTCGCTGGCGGCCAGCGCGTGGGCGGCCCGGCGGGACCGCCAGTACACCCTGGAAAGGCTGTATCCACCTATCGAGGTCTGACCCGGGGGCGTGCGCCGAACCCCAGGGTGCTGACCAGGTGGTGCAGCATGGCCAGGAACGTCACGATCCAGGCCGCCAGGGCGATCCAGCTTTCGACCGAACCGATCATGTGGACGATCGGCAGGTGGTCGGCCTGCCCCAGGTAGTGGCTGCCCAGGCCGTACATGCCGAGCGGAAAGATCACACTCCACAGTGGGGCCTCATAGCGCAGCGGGATGTGGTTGACGATGTGCCGCCAGACACCGGCGGCGAGCAACGGCGGGATCAGCCAACTGCCGAACGCCCAGAACAGCACCGACGTGCCGGCGATCAATCCCCGGGTGGCGTCGACCATCGGCGCCTGCGCCATCTCCACGATGCGGGCACCGGCGAGCACGGTGATCGCGGTGCCGCCCATAGACACCCAGTACTGCGGGATCAGGTCCTGCGGCCGCAGCGGGTAGAGCAGCATCCGGGCTGCGACGAAGACTCCGGCGCCACCGTAGAGGAACACCCCGATGGACCAGGAACTGACCGCGAGCAGCGCCAGGCTCTGCCGCCCCAAGCCGGACATGTCCGGCTGCAGCACCGCCGCCAGCACCGCAACGGACTGGCTCGCCACCACCCAGATGAACCAGGTGCCGTTCGCCCGCTGCACCACCGGCCGCTCCGCGGTGCTGAGCACCGCGGTCCAGGGCACCAGATAGCCCAGCACCAGCCAGGCCAGCGTCCCGACCATCAGCAGGACGAAAGCAATGGCGTTGTGGCCGTCGATGACCAGGCGGGTACCCAGCACGTTGGTCGCTGCGACGAAGGTGAAAAAGCCGAAGGCGCGGCCGGAATCAAACAGGTCGGCCCGGAAGTCGTGGCGAAAGAAGATGATCCGCGCCGCGGAGACCGTCAGCAGCACAGCATAGGCAATCGCGGCCACCCACAGCAGCAGCACCGACAGTACGATCGCCTGCTGGTGCCGCATCGCGATCGACACGATGCCCGAAGCCATCACCAGCGCGAAGTAGCCCGGGTTGACGGTGCGCACCGCTTCGCGGACGCCGGTGGCTGGCCGCACGGTCAGCCGCGCATCAGTACCGGACACCGATCTTGCGCCACTTGCCGCCGGTGCCGGGCTCCTTGGGGTGCATCGCCACCCGGCTGCGGAACACCACGTAGGGCCGCCACAGATACCAGAGCGGATAGCTCCAGGCGTGCACCAGCCGGCTGAACGGCCAGACCGCGAAGATGACCCAGGCCGCGGTGGCGTGCAGCTGGTACATGAATGGCGCGGTCGCGATCACGTGCACGTCCGGATGCAGCGCGAACAGGCTGCGGAACCACACCCCGACGGTGTCGCGATACTCGTAGCCCGGACCGAACTCCTGCACCACCAGGGTCAGGTAGATGCCGAGCAGCACCACGATGCCGAGCAGGATCAGCGCCAGGTAGTCCACCGCGCTGGTGGTGGCGCGCACCCGTGGCACGGTGGTGCGGCGCAGCAGCAGAATTCCGCCGCCGATCAGCACCCCGACCGCGGCGAGCGACCCGGCGATGCCGGAGAAGTGCCGGTAGACGTTCTCCGGGATGCCGACCCAGTCGGTGAACGCCTTGGGGATCAGGATGCCGATGACGTGCCCGCCGATCGCGGCGAACGTCGCGTAGTGAAACAGCGGGGCACCCCATTTCAACATCCGCCGTTCCTGCAGCTGGGTGGAGCGGCTGGTCCAGCCGAACTGGTCGTAGCGCCAGCGCCAGATGTGCCCGACCACGAAGACGGCCATGGCGATGTAGGGCAGGATCACCCACCACAGGACATTCCAGGTATTCAGTTGCATCGCGCGCCTCTTGTCTCTCCGATGTCACTGCTCATGCCGTAACCGGACAGGTAATCCGGGGGAGCGAATGGCTCCAGGCCGACCTCCTCGGCGGGCGGCCCGGTCTTCCACGCCGTGCGAACCTGGCCCAGTTCGTGTTTGCCGAGTTTGGGCAGCGCCGTCGTCACCGCCCCGACCACGTCGGCATACGGTGACTCGGCTTTCACCAGGGCCCGCCGCAGCAGCTCCAGGTCGGTGCGGTGGCTGGTCAGCAGCCGCTCACCCTTCGGGCACAGGGCGGCGAAGTCCAGCACGATCGGCAGGAAGTCGGGCAGGTCGTCCTCGGCGACGACGTAACCGGCGTCCCGGTAGGCGGCCTTGAACACCACCATCGCCATACCGCGCTTGCGGGTGTCGCCGTAGCGGTAGTAGGTCAGGTAGAGCGCGCAGCGCCGGCGCAGGTCGAATGTCTCGACGTAGTGCTGCGCGACATCGGTCGCCGGGGTGACCCGCAGCCACTCCAGGAACCGCTGAAAGGATTCGCGGGCCGGTCTGGGCCCGGCGCTCGCGGCGAACCGTTCGAGTTCCTCCAGCCCGTCGAAGAGCGCCAGGGTCGGGTACTGCAGCAGCACCGACGCCAGTTTGACCGTCGCGGTGTTCACGCCGGACCCGGCTCCGGGAACATCCCGGCCGAACCGTCTCGCCCGCTCCAGTTGAGCAGATTGAGCCGGCCGGACGGACGGTCGGCGTGCCCCGGCGCACCGGCGGGAGCGGTGGCGTGCGGCGGATGGTAGGACCCGACACCGTGCGGGCCGGTCGGACCCATGCCGCCCATGCCCGGGCCGCCGTCGCCGTCCAAGCTGCAGAACAACTGTTCGTGCTGGCCCATCAGCCGCCCCGCCTCCTCGGTGTGAGCGGGCGGAATAACGTAGCGCTCTTCGTATTTCGCGATGGCCAACAGCCGGTACAGGTCGTCGAGATCCGCGACGGTGGAGCCCACACTGGCCGGCAGGTCGGTGTCGATGTACAGGCCGAGCTGTGCGGCTCGCTGAATGGCGCGCACCGCGGCCAGCTTGCGCAACACCGTGCGCACCACATCGGTGTCGCCGGCGGTGAACAGGTTGGCAAGGTATTCGATCGGGATGCGCAGCGAGTCGATGGTGGCGAAGACGTTGTCGGGGTTGTCGGCGTCGTAGCCCTGCGCGTTGACGACATCGGCCACCGGCGACAGCGGCGGGATGTACCAGACCATCGGCAGGGTGCGGTATTCCGGGTGCAACGGCAGCGCCACCCGGTGCCGTACGGCCAGTTCGTAGCAGGGTGACCGCTTGGCCGCCTCGACCCAGTCGTGCGGGATGCCGTCCCGCTCCGCGGCGGCCTGTACCTCGGGGTCGTGCGGGTCCAGGAACACGCCCAGCTGGGCCTCGTAGAGGTCCTGCACGTCGGGCACCGCGGCGGCGTCGAGCACCTTGTCGGCGTCGTAGAGGAACAGGCCCAGGTAACGCAGCCGGCCCACACACGTCTCCGAGCAGATGGTGGGCATGCCCTGCTCGATGCGGGGGTAGCAGAACGTGCATTTCTCGGCTTTGCCGGTGCGGTGGTTGAAGTAGACCTTCTTGTAGGGGCAGCCCGACACGCAGAACCGCCAGCCGCGGCACTTGTCCTGGTCCACCAGCACGATGCCGTCCTCGGCGCGTTTGTACATCGCGCCCGACGGGCAGGACGCCACGCACGACGGGTTGAGGCAGTGCTCGCAGATGCGCGGCAGGTAGAACATGAATACCTGCTCGAACTCCATCCGGACCTGTTCTTCGAGCCCGGCCATGTTGGGGTCGTCCATCGCGCGTTCGGGTGCGCCGGCCAGGTCGTCTTCGAAGTTGCTGCCCCACTCGACCTTCATGTCGCGCCCGGTCAGCGCCGAGATGGAGTGGGCGGTGGGATTGGGGGTGCCCAGCGGCGCCTCGATGACCGTTTGATAGTCGTAGGTCCACGGGTCGCCGTAGTCGTCGATGCTGGGCAGGTCCGGGTTGTAGAAGATCGACAGCAGCTTGCGCACCCGCCCGCCGGCCATCAGCTGCAGCCGGCCCTTGCGGTCCAACGTCCAGCCGCCGTGCCAGCGGTTCTGGTCCTCATAGCGTTTCGGGTAGCCGATGCCGGGCTTGGTCTCGACGTTGTTGAAGTAGACGTATTCGGTGCCCGGGCGGTTGGTCCACACCTGCTTGCAGGTGACCGTACAGGTATGGCAGCCGATGCACTTGTCCAGGTTCATCACCATCGCCACGTTGGCCATCACCCTCATCGCGAACCTCCCACGTTCCCAAGTCGTTTCAGCTGCGTCATACGTGCCACTGCACCTGCTGCGAACGGCGCCGGATCACGGTGATCTCGTCGCGCTGATTGCCGGTCGGGCTGTGATAGTTGAACGCGTAGGTCTGCTGGGCGTATCCGCCGATCATGTGCGTCGGCTTGATCACGATCCGGGTCAGCGAGTTGTCGCCGCCGCCGTGCCAGCCCGACACCTCCGACTTCGGTGTCATCAGGTGCCGGTCCATCGCGTGGTACATGTACACGGTGCCTGCCGGCATCCGGTGGGTGACCACCGCCCGGCAGGCCACCACCCCGTTGCGGTTGTACGCCTCGATCCAATCATTGTCGGCCACATCGATTTTCGCTGCGTCCTTCGGGCTCATCCAGATCACCGGACCACCCCGGAACAGTCGCAGCATGTGCAGGTTGTCCTGGTATTCGGAGTGGATCGACCACTTCGAGTGCGGCGTCAGGTAGCGCACCGTGATCTCTTTGCGGCCCTCCTCGGGCAGCCCCTGCTCGCCGTAGTGCCGAATGTAGTTCAGCGGTGGGCGATACACCGGCAGCCATTCCCCGTACTCGGCGATCCAGTCGTGGTCGAGGAAGAAGTGCATCCGGCCGGTCAGCGTGTGCCACGGCTTCTTGCGTTCGACGTTGACCACGAACGGCGAGTAGCGCCGACCGCCGGTCTCGCTGCCCGACCACTCCGGTGAGGTGATCACCGACCGGGGCTGGGTCTGGGTATCGGCGAACGTGATGTGTTCGCCGGACCGTTCGGCGGCCAGGTCGGTCAACGTCATCCCGGTACGTTCCTCCAGCGCCTGCCAGCCCAGCAGGGCGACCTCGCCGTTGGTGGTGCCGGACAGGGCCAGGATCGCCTCGGCCACATGGATGTCGCGCGCCAGCGAGGGCTGGCCGTCGCCCGGTCCGCCGCGCACCACCCCGTTCTGGCGGCGCAACCAGTCGACCGCCTCGATGGGCTTCCACGAGATGCCCTTGACCGGGGTTCCCGCCGAAGCCACCAGCGGGCCGAGTGCGGCCATCTTGGCGGCCACGGCACCGTAATCGCGCTCGATCGCCACCAACCTGGGCATGGTCTTGCCGGGCACCGGCTCACACTCGCCACGGGTCCAGTCGGCAACCACGCCACCGGGCTGGGCCAGTTCGTCGGCGGTGTCGTGCAGCAGTGGGGCGGCGAGCACATCGGTGCTGACACCCAGGCGGTCCTTCGCCAGCCGGGAGAAATCGCGGGCGATGGTGGCGAACGCCTCGAAGTCGGTGCGGGTCTCCCAGGGCGGGGCGATCGCCGGGTTGAACGAATGCACGAACGGGTGCATGTCGGTGGTGGATATGTCGTACTTCTCGTACCAGGTCGCCGCCGGCAGCACAATGTCGGAATAGGTGCAGGTACTGGTCATCCGGAAGTCGATGGTGACGGCCAGGTCGAGCTTGCCGACGGGTGCGGGCTCGCGCCAGCGCACATCCGCCGGTCGCAGATGCTCGGGGGTCTGTTCGGCACGGACGGCGTGGTCCGTCCCGAGCAGGTGTTTCATGAAGTACTCCATGCCCTTGCCGGATGAGCCCAGCAGGTTGGCCCGCCAGATCGTCATCACCCGCGGGAAGTTCACCGGGTTGTCGGGGTCCTCGCCGGCGAAACCCAGCCGGCCGGCCGTCAGTTCGTCGACCACGTAGTCGCCGACGCTCTTGCCTGCTTCGGCGGCGGAGGCGGCCAGGCTCAACGGGTTCCGGTCGAACATCGGGTGCGATGTAGTCCAGCCCAGCCGGGATGCCTGCGCCATCGTGTCGGCCATCGAGCGGCCCCGGAACAGGCCGGGACCCAGCGGGGAGGACAGCTCGTCGGCGCCGTACTGCTCATAGCGCCACTGGTCGGTGTGCAGGTAGAAGAACGACGACCCGGCCATGTGCCGGGTGGGCCGCTGCCAGTCCAGCGCGAACGCCACCTGCTGGAAGCCGGTGAGTGGCCGCACCTTCTCCTGCCCGACGTAGTGTGCCCAGCCGCCGCCGTTGACGCCCTGGCAACCGCAGAGCATGGTCAGGGTGAAGAAGGTGCGGTAGATCTGGTCGGAGTGGAACCAGTGGTTGGTGCCGGCGCCCATCACGATCATCGAGCGGCCGCTCGACAACTCGGCGTTGCGGGCGAACTCCCGGGCCACCCGGGCTACCGCAGCGGCCGGCACCGAGGTGATCACCTCCTGCCAGGCCGGGGTGTGGGGCTGGCTGGCGTCGTCGTAGCCGGACGGCCACTCGCCGGGCAGGCCGTCGCGGCGCACCGCGTACTGCGCCATCAGCAGGTCGAACACCGTCGTCACCAGCCGCCCGCCCAGCCGCTGCACCGGAACGCCGCGGCGGATCGAGCTGCCGCCCTCGGTGGCGCCGACATCGAAGCGGGGCAGGTCGACGGTGACGGATTCGGTGCCGCGGCCGTGCAGCGTCAACACCGGGTCGACATCGCCGAGTTCGAGGTTCCACTTGCCCTTGGTGGCCTCGCTGTAGCGGTCGGCGACGGTGCCGTTGGGGACGAACGGCTGCCCGGTCACCGAGTCCAGCAGCACCGTCCGGTGCTCGTCGCCCTCCTCGTGCCGCCCGATGTCGGCCGCGGTGAGGAACCGGTCCGGGACGTGGGAGTCCTCCCGTTCCCGCAGGGTGACCAGGAACGGCAGGTCGGTGTAGGTCTTGACGTAGGACTGGAAGTAGGGCACCTGCCGGTCCCGGAAGAACTCGCTGAGCACCACGTGGCCCATCGCCATCGCCAGTGCGCCGTCGGTGCCCGGCGCGCAGGCCAGCCAGTCGTCGGCGAACTTGGTGTGGTCGGAGTAGTCCGGGCTGACCACCACCACCTTCTGGCCCCGGTAGCGGGCCTCGGTCATGAAGTGGGCGTCCGGGGTGCGGGTGATCGGAATGTTGGAGCCCCAGACCACCAGATACGCGGCGTTCCACCAGTCACCCGATTCCGGGACGTCGGTCTGGTCGCCGTAGGCCTGCGGTGAGGCGATCGGCATGTCGGCGTACCAGTCGTAGAACGACAGGATGGTGCCGCCGATCATCGACAGGAACCGGGTGCCGGCGGAGTAGGAGACCTGTGACATCGCCGGGATGGGGGAGAAGCCCACCACCCGGTCGGGCCCGTACTCCTTGACGGTGTGGACGTGGGCCGCGGCGATCAGCTCGCTGACCTCGTCCCAGGTCGCGCGCAGAAAGCCGCCCTTGCCGCGGGCCGACTTGTACCGCGCCGCCCGCTCGGGGTTGCCGGTGATCTCCGCCCAGGCGGCCACCGGGTCACCCAGCCGGCCGCGGGCCTCCCGCCACAGCTCCAGCAGCGGCTGCCGAATGTAGGGATAGCGAACCCGCGCAGGCGAATAAGTGTACCAGGAGAACGACGCACCCCGCGGACAGCCGCGCGGCTCGTACTCGGGGCTGTCCGGCCCCACCGACGGATAGTCGGTGGCCTGGGTCTCCCAGGCGATGATGCCCTCTTTGACGTAGACCATCCACGAGCACGATCCGGTGCAGTTCACCCCGTGGGTGGAGCGCACCACCTTGCCGTGACGCCAGCGCTGCCGGTAGAACTCCTCGGCACCCCGCCCGCCACTGCGATGCAGCTCACGATGATCCGGGGTGGGTGTACCCGGCGTGAAGAACTGTGCACGGCGCAGCAGCGACTCGATGGGTTCCCCACCCGGCACCAGCGGCGCCAGCGATGCCCGTGATGTGCCTGCCGTCATCGAACCCACCCGCTCTCTCGCGTTTCGTCGCGGCAGCGCACTCAACGAACCGGGTTGGCAACGCGGCAACCCTCACCGGATCGAGAAGCGAATCTCGAGAGTCACGAAGCGCGTCACTTCGGTTCCACCGAGCACGGCCGTGCGTCCCGGTATATCACTTGGCTGGGTTCGATGCGTGCCGCTTAGCTCACCATTACGGATATCCACAGCGACGCAGTGGCACACGCCACAGCGACACGCCTACGGTTCGGCCGGGACGTCCGGAAGCTGTTGGTGGGTGGCCACAGCGAGCCGATTCCACACGTTGATGGTGGCGATGGCCATCAGCAGATGCACGATCCCGGCCTCGTCGAATTCCGCTGCGACATCGGTCCACACCGCGTCGGGCACCCCGGCCACGCCGATCCGGGTGACCGCCTCGGTGAGTGCCAACGCCGCGCGTTCGGCGCCGGTGTACAGCGCCGGGGCTTCCCGCCAGGCGGGCAGAACGTCCAGGCGACGCTGGTCCTCACCGCGGCGGCGCGCGTCGCGGCTGTGCATGTCCAGGCAGAACGCGCACGAATTCAGTTGCGAAGCACGGATCTTGACCAACTCGTAGAGCAGCGGATCCAACCCGCTGTTGCGAACGTAGGCCTCCATCGCCAGCACTGCTTGGAAGGCTTGCGGGTCGATGCGGTGGATGTCGAGGCGCGCTCGGCCAGCCGTCATCGGGGCTGTTTGGCGAGCACGTCGAGGGCGAGGGTGGAGTGGGCGTAGGCGCCGCCGGCGCGCATCTCGGCGGCCACCCAGATGGCTTCCATGATCTCCTGGTCGGTGGCGCCCTTGCGGTGGGCGAGCTTGGTGTGACCCTGGATGCAGTACGGGCACTGGGTGGTGTGCGCGACCGCGACGGCGATCAACTGCTTGGTCTTCTCCGGCAGTGCCCCCTCGGCGAACACTGCCCGGGAAAATGCTTCGAACGCCTCGTGGGTGTGCGGGGTGAGTTCCTTGCGCCGGTTGTAAATCTCTTGGGTGGCTTGTGGATACAGGCCGTCGGACATGACTGTCTCCTCTTCTAGCTGTTGAGCAATTTGCGGAGCACGTACTGCATGATGCCGCCGTGCCGGTAATAGTCGGCTTCGCCGGGGGTGTCGATGCGCACCTTGGCATCGAACTCCACCGCGTCCTCTCCCGAACCGGCCTTGACGTGCACGGTTTGCGGCATTTCGTCGTTGAACGCGGCCACACCGGTGATGTCGAAGGTCTCCTCGCCGGTCAATCCCAGTGAGTCGGCGTCGTGGCCGTCCGGGAACTGCAGCGGCAACACCCCCATGCCGATCAGATTCGAGCGGTGGATGCGCTCGTAGGACACCGCCAGCACCGCATGCACACCCAGCAGCAGGGTGCCCTTGGCGGCCCAGTCCCGCGAGGAGCCCGAGCCGTACTCCTTGCCGGCCAGGATCACCAGCGGGGTGCCGGCCGCGATGTAGTTCACCGAGGCGTCGTAGATGGTGGTCACCGGCGTGTCGGCCCGGGTGAAGTCGCGGGTGAAGCCGCCCTCGGTGCCCGGCGCCAACTGGTTGCGCAGCCGGATGTTGGCGAAGGTGCCGCGGATCATCACCTCGTGGTTGCCGCGCCGCGACCCGTAGGAGTTGAAGTCCTTGCGTTCGATGCCGTGTTCGGACAGGTACTTTCCGGCCGGGGAGTCGAACCTGATCGACCCGGCCGGGCTGATGTGGTCGGTGGTGACCGAGTCGCCCAGCTTGGCCAGCACCCGAGCTCCGGTGATGTCGGCGACCGGCCTGGGTTGCGGCGTCATACCGTCGAAGTACGGCGGCTGCCGCACATAGGTGGAGCCGCGATCCCACTGGAACGTGTCGCTGTCGGGCACCGGCAGGCCGCGCCAGCGGTCGTCGCCGGTGAACACGTCGGCGTAGCTGGCCGTGAACATCTCGGCCTGCAGATTGTCGTTCACGACGGCGTCGATCTCTGCGGCCGACGGCCAGATGTCGCGCAGGTACACCGGCTCGCCGTCGCTGCCGGTGCCGATCGGGTCGGCGAGCAGGTTGGTGTGCAGGGTGCCGGCCAGGGCGTAGGCCACCACCAGCGGCGGGGAAGCCAGGAAGTTCATCCTGGTCTCCGGGTGAATACGCCCTTCGAAGTTGCGGTTGCCGCTCAGCACCGAGCACACGGTCAGGTCGTTGTCGACCACCGCGGTGCTCACCTCGGGGATCAGTGGACCGGAGTTGCCGATGCAGGTGGTGCAGCCGTAGCCGACCAGGTTGAAGCCCAGCTTGTCCAGATACGGGGTCAGCCCGGCCCGGTCGTAGTAGTCAGTGACCACCCGCGAGCCCGGTGCCAGCGACGTCTTCACCCACGGTTTGCGGGTCAGCCCCTTCTCCACCGCGTTGCGGGCCAGCAGCGCCGCGCCCACCATCACCGACGGGTTGGAGGTGTTGGTGCAGGAGGTGATCGCGGCGATCACCACGTCGCCGTTGGCGACCTCGGTGCGGGTGCCGTCGGCCAGTTCGACGGCCACCCGAGCCGACGGCCATTCGTGCTCCTTGCCGTCGCAGCACGGCGTGCGCGGTCCGTCCTCGGCCCGGTTGACGCTGTAGGCGACCGGATCGCTGGCCGGGAAGGACTCCGCGGACGCCTCGTCCAGGCCCTTCAGTGCCTCGGCGGTGGTCTTGGCGCCGTTGAGCAACTCGGCGACCGCATGCGGGGCGACCCGCAGCGGAATGCGGTCCTGGGGGCGCTTCGGCCCGGCGATGGACGGCTCGACCGTGCCCAAGTCCAGTTCCAGGGTTTGGGAGTACGTCGGTTCGTGCTCGGGGTCGTGCCACATGCCCTGCTCTTTGGCGTACGCCTCGACCAGTTTGATCCGGTGCGCCGGGCGGCCGGTCAGCCGCAGGTAGTCAAGCGTGACGTCATCGACCGGGAAGATCGCGCAGGTGGCCCCGTACTCCGGGCTCATGTTGCCTATGGTGGCCCGGTTGGCCAGCGGAACATTGGCTACGCCAGGCCCGAAGAACTCGACGAACTTGCCCACCACGCCGGTCCGGCGCAGCAGTTCGGCCACGGTCAGCACCAGGTCGGTGGCGGTGGTGCCGGCCGGCAGTTCGCCGCTGAGCTTCAACCCAACGACCGGCGGGATCAGCATGCTCATCGGCTGGCCGAGCATGGCCGCCTCCGCTTCGATGCCGCCCACGCCCCAGCCCAGCACGCCCAGGCCGTTGACCATCGGGGTGTGCGAGTCCGTACCGACCAGGGTGTCGGGGTAGGCCAGCGGACCATCCGAGCTGTCGCGGGTGAAGACGACGCGGGCCAGATACTCCAGGTTGACCTGGTGGCAGATGCCGGTGTCCGGCGGCACCACCGAGAAGTCGTCGAACGCCTGCTGCGCCCAGCGCAGCAGCTGGTAGCGCTCGGCGTTGCGCTCGAACTCCAGCTCGGCGTTGATCGCGAAAGCGTCGGCGCGGCCGAAGACGTCGGCAATCACCGAGTGATCGATCACCAGCTCGGTCGGGCACAGCGGGTTGATCCTCTTGGTGTCACCGCCCAACGCGGCGATGGCGTCGCGCATCGCGACCAGGTCGACCACGCACGGCACCCCGGTGAAGTCCTGCATCAGCACCCGTGCCGGGGTGTAGGCGATCTCCCGGCCGTGCGCGGCGGCCGGATCCCAGCCCGCCAGCGCACTGGCCTGTTCGGCGGTGACCAGCCGGCCGTCTTCGTTGCGCAGCAGGTTCTCCAGCAGCACCTTCAGGCTGAACGGCAGCCGTGCCGACCCGTCGATGCGGTCCAGCCGCCGGATCTGGTAAGAGGTTCCGTCGACGGCGAGTCGGTCACGCGTTCCGAAACTGTCGAGGATGCTGTCGGTGCCCATCACGGAGCCTCCCGCCGGTCGGATTCACTGGATACTTCCGACCTTAGTCATAAAAACTCGATTAGCGAGAGACAGTTTTGGGCGGCTACCGGTGGACGGCGAAATGTGTGATCGCACCGGAACATTCAAGGGTGTCGATCTCCAGGAAGGCATCGGCGAACCAGCGCCGGGCGTCTTCGACGGTGCCGGCCGGGCCGAAGGCCCCGGTGGCCCGCATCAGCGCCATGTAGGCATCGGAGCGGCGGATCAGGCCGCGGGTGGCGAAATCCCCGATCAGGCGGCCGCCGGGTTTCAGGCAGCGGGCGATCTCGCGGACCGCCTTCGCCGGATCGGGCAGGCAGTGCAGACCGTTGAAGCACACGCACAGGTCGAACTCGCCGTCGCCGAAGGGGATCTGCTCGATGCTGGCCTCGACGAACTCCACGGTGTCTCGCTGCTCCGGGGCCAGCCGCCGGCGGGCGTGCGCGAGCATGCCGGGAGAGATGTCCATCGCCACGTAGCGCACCTTCTGGTCCGGCCGCAATCGTCCGATCACGACGCCACCGCCGCATGGAACATCGAGAATCGTTGAGCCGTCGGGCATTCCGGCGACAACGTCCATAGCCCGGTACATCCAGCCGACGTCGGTGCCGAATAGCAGCCGACCGGCAGGGCGGGCGACGCGCTCGCGTTCGACCGCCCGCGCATAGCCGGCGCCGATCGAGCCGGCGAAGAACCTGTTCTGCCAGACCCGGCTGACGTCTCGCACGACTGCGCCGTCAGCCCTGTTGGCCGGCGGCTCGCTCGAACACCGGCCGCTGGTCGGGGCAGTAGGTGTTGATCGAGGCGCCGAGGAACTGCCAGGACTGCGCCTGGGTGCTGCCCTTGGGCAGGTTGGGGGAGATGAACTTGACCGATTTGGCGGCGTCGGTGTCCAGTCCGTTGTGCAGTCGCTCGCAGACGATCTTGCCCAGCCACGCGTTGTAGTCGCGGGGGCCGTAGATGCCGTAGCTCTGCAACTCGCGGGCGAAGTCGGTGTCGACATCGGCGTGCGCCGGTGCGGCCAGCGCCATCGCCAGGGATACGGTTGCCGCAGCGAGCATCGTTGGCTTCATAGGCTGCAGTGTACCGGCATCTGGTTAGCTGAACTTCCTTCGTGATGGTGACAGAATGCCGGGATGGCGGCCGACAGCGAAGCGTTGCGCTACCTCCCCGGCGAGGCCCTGCTGGCACTGCACCGGCGGCGCGGGCCGGTGGTCAACGCCGGGCTGGGCGGCCACGGCTACGTCTATCTGCTGGGCGCCGACGCCAACAAGTTCGTGTTCGCCAACTCCGATGCGTTCAGCTGGTGGGACGCATTCCAGGTGCTGGTCCCCGTCGATGGACCCACCGCGCTCATCGTCAGTGACGGGGCCGAGCACCGGCGCCGCCGCAGCATCGTGCAACCGGCGTTTCACCATCGACAGATCCACCAAGCCGTGCGCATCATGGCCGCCAACACCGACGCCGTCATCGACGGCTGGCAACCCGGGCAGCGACTGGACATCTACCGGCAGTTCCGCACCGCGGTCCGGCGCAGCGCCATCGAATCGCTGTTCGGCCCGCGAATGGCCGGCCACTCCGATTTCCTCGGCCGGCAACTGCAACCGCTGATAGACCTGACGCATCGGCTGCCGCAGGTACTGCAGTGGCAGCAGCGGGTGCGCTCGCCGGCGTGGCGGGCGGCGATGGCGGCCCGGGCTCGTGTCGACGAGGTGATCTACGCCGAGATCGACCGGGCCCGCAACCGGCGCAGCGCCGACGACCACGTGCTGGCGATGTTGATCGACGGCCGTGGCGACAACGGGGTGGCGCTGGACGACGGCGAGGTCCGCGACCAGGTGGTGTCGCTGATCGCCGCCGGCTACGAAACCACCAGCGCCGCCCTGGCCTGGGCGATCTATGCGCTGCTGACCGTTCCCGGAGCGTGGGACACCGCGGCCGGCGAGGTCCGCGAGACCCTCGGCGACCGGGTGCCCGACGCCGGTGATCTCAAGGCACTGAGCTACCTCGACGGCGTCGTGCACGAGGCGCTGCGCCTATATCCGCCCGCGGTGATCTCGGCGCGCAAGGTGGTGCGCGACCTGCGGTTCGACGGGGTGCGCATCCGCGCCGGGCGAATGCTGGTCTTCAGTCCGTATGTCACCCATCGGCTGCCCGAATTGTGGCCGGAGCCGCTGCGGTTCCAACCGCAGCGCTGGCAGCCGGGATCGCCGTACTACCGCAAGCCCGCGCCCTATGAATTCCTGCCCTTCGGCGGCGGCACGCACCGCTGCATCGGCTCGTTCTTCGCCACCACCGAGATCACCGTGATGCTGGCCCGGTTGCTGGCCCGCACGGTGCTGCGACTACCCGCGCAGCGCGTCCGGGCCGGCGGCTACGCGGCACTGCGGCCCCGGCATGGGTTGACCGTCGAGGTCGCCGGGTAACTTCCCGTCCTTTATCAATGCGCCGTCCAATCTTTACAAGATTGTGACAAGCCAACCGGTTGACAGTATGGTGGGCGCGTGGGTCGACATCGGTTACCCGTCCGGAGGCGGAGAGCGCCGGCGGTCAAGGCAGCGATTCTCGCCCCGCTGGCGGTGGCCGTCATCACCGGTGGCAGTGCCTATCCGCGGGCCACCAGTGGCGTCCTGGAGCCCATCGCCGACGCCACGCCCTGCTGTGCGCAGATCGTGGCGGCACCCGCCGCGCTGCTCTCCGACCCGGTCGCCGCGGTGTCCGAGACCCCAGCCGCGCCAATGCCGGCATCGCGACTCCGGGTGGTTTCCCGCTTCCTGTCCGCCGGGGTGGCTCCGGAACGGGGCCTGCAGGTCAGAACCATCCTGGCGGCCCGCAGCATCAGCGACACCTTTCCCGAGATCCACCAGATAGGCGGTGTCCGACCCGACGGGCTGCGCTGGCATCCCAACGGTCTGGCGCTCGACGTCATGATCCCCAACCCCGGCAGCGCCGAGGGCATAGCGCTCGGTGACGCCATCGTCACGTTCGCGCTGGAGAACGCGGCTCGATTCGGGTTGCAGGACGTGATCTGGCGCGGCGGCTACTACACCCCCGACGGGGTGCGCGGGAACAGCTACGGCCACTACGACCACGTCCACATCACCACCACTGGTGGTGGTTATCCCACCGGTGCGGAAATCTATTTCCGGTAAGCCCGCGCCCGCGTTGGCGCGCCGACTCGGAACCGCTGATGCGGTGGTGATCGGGCTGGGCTCGATGATCGGGGCCGGGATTTTCGTCGTCCTCGCCCCGGCCGCCCGCGCGGCCGGTTCCGGACTGCTGATCGGGCTGGCGGTGGCCGCGGCGGTGGCCTACTGCAACGCGACGTCCTCGGCGCGACTGGCCGCCCGATTCCCCGCAGCCGGCGGCACCTACCTGTACGGCCGGCAACAGCTGGGGGAGTTCTGGGGATACCTGGCCGGGTGGGGCTTCGTGGCCGGCAAGGCCGCCTCGTGTGCAGCGATGGCGCTGACGGTCGGGCTCTATGCGTGGCCGGCGCAGGCCCATGCGATCGCCGCGGCCTCGGTGGTGGCGCTGACCGCGGTGAACTACGCGGGGGTGCAGAAATCGGCGTGGCTGAGCCGGGTGATCGTCGCCGTCGTGCTGACGGTGCTGACGGCCGTGGCCGTCGCCGCGCTGAGTTCCGGAGCAGCTGCACCCGCCCGACTCGATGTCACGGACGCTTCGGTGGGTGGGGTGCTGCAGTCGGCTGGGCTGTTGTTCTTCGCGTTCGCCGGCTATGCGCGCATCGCCACCCTCGGCGAGGAGGTCCGCGACCCCTCCCGGACCATTCCGCGTGCGATCCCGCTGGCGCTGGGCATCGCGCTGGCCGTCTACACGGTCGTCGCGGTGGCGGCGCTGGCGGTACTGGGACCACAGCGGCTCGCCGACTCGGTGGCCCCGTTGACGGACGCGGTGATCACCGCGGGGACCGGGTGGCTGGCTCCGGCGGTGCGGGCTGGCGCCGCGATCGCTGCGCTGGGCTCGCTGCTGGCGCTGCTGCTGGGGGTATCGCGCACCGTGCTGGCGATGGCCCGCGACCACCACCTGCCGCACCGGCTGTCCGCGGTGCACCCGAGGTTCGGGGTACCGCACCGCGCGGAACTGCTGATCGGGCTGGTGGTTGCGATGCTGGCGGCCAGCGCCGACGTGCGCAGCGCGATCGGGTTCTCCTCGTTCGCGGTGCTCGTCTACTACGCGATCGCCAACGTCGCTGCGCTGACACTGCGACCCGGGGAGGGCCGGCCGCCCCGGCTGATCCCGCTTGTCGGGGTCAGCGGCTGTGTGCTGCTGGCATTTTCGCTGCCGCCATCGGCGGTGCTCGCCGGAATCGCGGTGCTGGGCGCCGGCACCGCGGTATACGCACTGCAGCGGTTGACTACCCGTCCTGCTCGGGTTCGGCAAGCAGGCCGTAGATCTGCCGGCGGGCGCTCTTGAGGATGGCGACAACCTGCCGGTGCTGGTCGGCGGTTGCCGCGTAGGCGGCCTGCGCCACCGCGCCGACCAAGTGATTCGCCGCAGCGCGCAGGTCGGCCTGACCCGAATCGACGCCGTCGCCGAATTGCTGCCACGGCGGGGTCTGCACCCTTGCGGCCGCGGCACGCCCTTCTTCGGTGAGCGCGAAAAGCCTCTTGCTGCCATCGCTTTCGGAGCCGGCGATCAATCCTTCGTCGCCCAACAGTTGCAGCGTCGGATAGACCGAGCCGGGACTGGGACGCCACAGATCCTGACTGCGTTCGGAGATCTGCTGGATCATCTGGTAGCCGTGCATGGGCCGTTCGGCCAGCAGGGTGAGAATGGCGGCCCGCACATCACCGGGGCGGCCGCGGCGGCCGGATCCACGCCGGCGGCCGCGGGGGCCGAAACCGAAGCCGCCGTCGGGTCCGACGCGAAAATCCAATCCGGCCCCGGCAGGCTCCGGTTCATCGCCGTGCTCGTGCGGTGGCCGGTGGCCGGGGTGCTTCTTCGGCCCGGGCACCTTCTTGCCGGGCACCTTCTTGGCCGGCGCTTTCTTGCCCGGTACTTTCTCGCCCGGCGCTTTCCTGCCCGGAGCCTTCTTGCCCGGTGCCTTTTTGGGTCCGGGGCCATGGCCATGCGGAGGCCCGGGATGGTGGCCGGGACCGTGCTTGGGACCCGGGGCGAGCCTGGGCGGGGGACCGTGGCCGGGCGGCTCACCGGCGTCGAAATCCGGCCCGAATCCGTCGTCGTCGCCATAGCCGGGCCCTGGTTCGTCGCCTTCGTCGGCGTCTTCGGCGGCGTCTTCGGCGGCGTCTTCGGCGGCGTCTTCGGCGTAATCGGGTTCCCACCCGACCACCAGGTCATCCTCGTCATCGCCGTGCCCGAGCGGTCCGGGCCCGACGACAGCGTCGAGTTCGACGGGACCGGCGATTTCGCCTTCGGGGGACCCGTCGGCGGCAAGCGGATCAATGATCGCTTCCAGCCTGGCCTTCTCGGTGCGCCCGCCACGTGCGTGTTGTTTGCCCATGATCACCCCTGCTTCCCTACGATACAGAACGATATATCGGTCAGTATCGTTGCGCAATCGCTGCCGTATTTGTCGCAGACCCGGTGCGCTGGGCGCGCCTACGGGACGGTCCACCGGCACTGCCGAGGATCGTCAGTCTTGGTGCGTAGCCCCGCGCAGATTTGGTGCATCAATGACGAAATGATGGTGTATGGTTTCGGAGATGACGCGCATCACCGTCGACGTGAATGACGACTGGCTCAACGCCGCCAGAGAAGTGCTCGGGACCGACACCAAGGTGGCAACTATCAACGCCGCACTGCACTCGTTCGCACTGCGCACGCAAGCCGGCAAGATCGTCGCCGCTCTCGATAGCGTCACCATGGACTTCTCCGATTCGGCGAGCTCGTGGCGGTACGGCGGTGGCCGTGATCTCTCTGGACTCGAAGAAGACGCCGCCAAGCCCGAAGCACCCTGATGGCGGGCGGGGTCTATCTGGCCGACACCACGGTCTACGTCCTGCAGGGTCGGCATCCCGTGGTACGTCGCCGATTCGAGGCCCTCCTGGCCGAAGGGCGATTGGCAGGGTGCCAGATGACGACGTTGGAATACCTCAACAATGCCCCGGACCCGAAGGGTTACCAGGTGATCTGGGATGCACTGCACGGCCATCGCTGGATCGACGTGACCACTGCGGCCATGAACCGGGCACTGGAGGTACACCGCGAACTTGCTGCCGTCGGTCAGCATCGCAATTTCCGGTTGCCCGATCTGATCATCGCGGCAACGGCGGAACTCCACGGGGCGACCGTCCTGCACTACGACGCCGACTATGACCGCATCGCCGCGATAACCGGCCAGGCCACCGAGTGGGTGGCTGCCCGGGGGACGCTGTAGCGCCCCGTTCGCGCAGCCGGCGGTCCAAAACACCGGACCCTCTATCGTTGCCGGAGTGTCCGGACCGTCCGTAGCAGCGCTGCGCAGGCAGCTCGACGGGCTGACCCTGCGCGACGCCGCCCATTTCGGCCGGCGGCTGCAGACCCTCCGCGGCGCGCCACCGGAGAAGCTGCGGCGCTGCGCCGAGCAGATCGCCGCCGCTGCGGCGCGGGTCGCGGCCCGACAGGCCGCCGTGCCGGCGATCAGCTACCCCGACCTGCCGGTCAGCGAGCGCCGGGACGAACTGGCCGCTGCGATCCGGGAGAATCAGGTGGTGGTGGTGGCCGGTGAGACCGGTTCGGGCAAGACCACCCAGCTGCCCAAGATCTGTCTGGATGTCGGCCGCGGCATCCGCGGCACCATCGGGCACACCCAGCCGCGGCGGCTGGCGGCCCGCACGGTTGCCCAGCGCATCGCCGACGAGCTGTCCAGCCCGCTCGGCGACGTCGTCGGCTACACCGTCCGGTTCACCGACCGGGTCAGCGACCGCACCCTGATCAAGCTGATGACCGACGGCATTCTGCTCGCCGAGATCCAGCGCGACCGCCGCCTGCTGCGCTACGACACGCTGATCCTCGACGAGGCCCACGAGCGCAGCCTCAACATCGACTTCCTGCTCGGCTACCTGCGGGAGTTGCTGCCACGACGGCCGGAGTTGAAGGTGATCGTCACCTCGGCGACGATCGAGCCGCAGCGCTTCGCGGCGCACTTCGGCGGCGCGCCGATCGTGGAGGTGTCCGGGCGGACGTACCCGGTGGAGGTCCGGTACCGCCCGCTGGAGGTTCCTGTTCCGGCGGACACCGCCGATGATCCCGACGATCCCGATCACGAGATCGTGCGCACCGAGATGCGCGACGAGATCGAGGCGATCGTCGACGCGATCGGCGAACTCGAGGCCGAACCCCCCGGCGACATCCTGGTGTTCCTGTCCGGCGAGCGCGAGATTCGCGATACCGCCGAGGCGCTCAGGGCGAACCATCGCCTCGAGGTGCTGCCGCTGTATGCCCGGCTGCCGACCGCCGAGCAGCAGAAGGTCTTCGCGCCCCGGTCCGGGACGCGGCTGACGCGCCGGGTGGTGCTGGCCACCAACGTGGCCGAGACGTCGCTGACCGTGCCGGGCATCCGTTACGTCGTCGACCCGGGCAACGCCCGGATCTCGCGCTACAGCCGCCGACTGAAGGTGCAGCGCTTGCCGATCGAACCCGTCTCGCAGGCCTCGGCCGCGCAGCGGGCCGGCCGCTGCGGGCGCACCGCACCCGGGGTGTGCATCCGGCTGTATTCCGAGACCGATTTCGCGGCCCGTCCGCGCTACACCGACCCCGAGGTATTGCGCACCAATCTCGCCGCGGTGCTGCTGCAGATGGCGGCGTTGCGTCTCGGCGACGTCGAAGCCTTTCCGTTCCTGGACCCGCCGGATTCGCGCAGCATCCGAGACGGGGTGCAACTGCTGGTCGAACTCGGGGCGTTCGACACCCGCGGCGAGATCACCGACCTCGGCCGGCGGCTGGCCCGGCTGCCGGTCGACCCGCGGCTGGGCCGGATGATCCTGGCGGCCGACACCGAGGGATGTGTGGCTGAGGTGCTGGTGCTGGCGGCCGCGCTGACGATCCCCGACCCCCGTGAGCGCCCGGCCGACAAGGAGGAGGCCGCCCGGGCCAGACATGCCCGCTTCGCCGACGACGGATCGGATTTCCTCTCCTACCTCAACCTGTGGCGCTATCTCACGTCTCAGCGGAAGGCGATGACCGGCAGCGCGTTTCGCCGTATGTGCCGCGACGATTTCCTGCACTACCTGCGCATCCGCGAATGGCAGGACCTGCACGGGCAGCTGCGCAGCATCGCCGCCGACCTCGGCGTCACCGCGTCCGGGGCCGGGACCGACGAGCCCGCCGACAGCGCCCGGGTGCATGCGGCGCTGCTGGCCGGGCTGCTCTCGCACGTCGGCATGCGCCAGGTCGACGGCCGCGACTACCAGGGGGCGCGCAACTCCCGGTTCGTGCTGGCACCCGGCTCGGCGCTGACCAAGCGGCCGCCGCGCTGGGTGATGGTGGCCGAACTGGTCGAGACCAGTCGGATCTATGGGCGCACCGCCGCGCGCGTCGACCCCGACATGATCGAACGGGTGGCTGGGGAGCTGGTGCAGCGCAGCTACAGCGAACCGCACTGGGATGCCCAGCGCGGCGAGGTGCTGGCCTACGAGCGGGTGACGCTGTACGGGCTGCCGCTGGTGGCGCGCCGCCGCGTCGGCTACGCCCGCGTCGAGCCCGCGGTGGCCCGGGAGCTGTTCATCCGCCATGCGCTGGTCGAGGGGGAGTGGCAGAGCCGGCATCACTTCCTGGCCGACAACGCCCGGCTGCTGGCCGAACTCGAAGAGTTGGAGGACCGGGCCCGCCGGCGCGATCTGATCGTCGACGACGACGAGATCCATGCGCTCTACGACGCCCGGATACCCGCCGAGGTGGTCTCCGCCCGGCACTTCGACTCCTGGTGGAAGAAGCAGCGGCAGCAGACACCCGCGCTGTTCACCTTCACCCGCGACGATCTGCTGCGCACCGGCGGCGACCTCGACGCCGGACGGCCGGACAGCTGGGCTGCCGCCGATGCCGCGCTGCCGCTGACCTACCGGTTCGAACCCGGCGCCGCCGACGACGGGGTCACCGTGCATGTGCCGATCGACGTGTTGGCCCGCCTGGGCGGTGATGCGTTCACCTGGCAGGTGCCGGCGGTGCGCGAGGAACTGGTCACCGCGCTGATCCGCTCGCTGCCGAAACCGTTGCGCCGCAACTTTGTTCCCGCCCCAGACACCGCCCGCGCGGTGCTGGCCGGAATCGATCCGGGCAGCGGATCGCTGCTGGCGGCGGTGCAGCGCGAATTGCACCGCCGCACCGGCGTTCTGGTGCCGGTCGACGCCTTCGACCTGACCAAGGTTCCATCGCATCTGCGGGTCACCTTCGCCGTCGAGTCCGCCGACGGCACCGAGCTGGCCCGCGGTGACGACCTACAGGTGCTGCAGGACCGGTTCGCCGCCTCGGCTCGTGACGCCGTCGCCGACGCGGTCGCCGGCGAGCTGGAGCGCACCGGATTGCACGGCTGGCCCGACGATCTCGACGAACTGCCCCGCCTGGTCGAGCACCTCGTCGGGGGCCGCGTGGTGCGCGGCTATCCGGCATTCGTCGAGACCGGCGCAACGGTTGACCTGCGGGTGTTCGCAACGCCGGGCGAGCAGGCGGCGGCCATCGGACCGGGCAGCCGGCGACTGCTGCGATGCAGCGTGGTGTCGCCGGTCAAAGCGGTTGAACGGCAGTTGGATCCACGGACCCGGCTGGCGCTGGGGGCCAACCCGGACGGTTCGCTGTCGGCGTTGATCGAAGACTGTGCCGACGCCGCCGCCGATGCGCTGCTGGGCGCGCCGGTGTGGACCCGCGACGACTTCGCCGCCGTGTGCGCTGCCGCGGGCAAAGCCCTGGTGCCCACGACCCTGGGCATCGTGGGCGCCGTCGAGAAGGCACTGGACACCGCGCGCGACGTCCAGTTGTTGCTGCCCGCCCAACCGCCACCGGCACAGCAGGACGCGATCGCCGACATCCGCACGCAGCTGGACCACCTGCTGGCCCCCGGCTTCGTCACCGCCACCGGCCGCGCTCACCTGGCCGACCTGGGCCGCTACCTGGCCGCGATCCGCCGCCGCCTGGAGCAGCTGCCGCACGGGATCGCCGCCGATCGTGACCGGATGGCCCGGGTGCACGCCGTCCAGGACGCCTACGACGAGTTGCTGGCCGCGCTGCCCGCGGTCCGCCGAACCGGGGCCGACGTGCGTGACATCGGTTGGCAGATCCAGGAGTTGCGGGTGAGCCTGTGGGCCCAGCAGCTCGGCACGCCGCGCCCGGTCAGCGAGCAGCGGATTCATCGAGCGATCAACGCCGCCGGCACGGCACCGTGAACAGTGCTGATGCAGACTCGCGTCTCTTCATGCAGGAATGCATGTAGCCTGCGGCTACGGCCTGTTCGAGGTGGTGGCCGATACCCCCAGGCGGGCGCCATCGCGGCCCGGCTGGCCGCCGATCCCGATCAGGCGGCACCGCACGTCATCGACGTCGAGGTGCTGGGGGTGATCCGAGCCCAGCACCTGCGGGGTCGTCTCGACGGAACCGCCGCCGGTCAGGCGGTGGCCGATCTGCGGGACTGGCCCGGTGAGCGCTTCGGGCACCAGTTCCTGCTGGAGCGGGCCCGGAGCCTGCGGGATTCGGTGCGGGGCTGGGACGCCGTCTATGTGGCACTGGCGGAGATGCTCGACGCCACCCTGCTGACCATGGATGAACGGCTCGCCCTCGCGCCCGGGCCGACCTGTCGGATCGAAGTCCCGTGCGGCGGAACGTTACTGCGGCACCAGCGGCACCGGTTGAGCTCGCGCGGGCCGACGTGGGGAAAACGGCAGCGTAATCATATTCCGTCACAGTGACGCATTGATGCCGCGGAGGCGGGACGCCGGGGAGGCGGTTTGCGGTCGCGTTCGGCCCGGTTGGGTGCGGCCGCGCTGGGCACGGCCGGGTCCGCCGGCAGGTTTTGGCGAGGGTGTCCACGGTGGCGCAGCCGGATCTCGCGGCCATGCATTGCAAGCAGGGACAGGCCACGGCGGACGCCCGGGAGATGTCGAGCCCGTCGACAAGGAAACTGTCCGCAGCATCGCCGATCGAACCCGCAGGCCGGCCCAATGCCGATAAGCCACATTATGTTAAGTAAACCACTGCATATTGCATCAGATGAATCAGCGCCTTGCCGCTTGGCGGTCACCACTCCTCCCATCGTTTTCGGCAGCGTTGCAACACTTTCCGCCCTCCGTCCCCGATCTGCGGACTCGTATCGGCAGCCATCCTCGCTACGCCCGTAGCCGTTCCGGCGACACGCTGACCTGGGGTCTTGACTTGATGATGCAACAGATGAATCATTGATTCATCTGTTGATACCAGTTGGCAGGAGTTTCAGGTGGCAGTCGACGACGTCGGACGTGCATATCTCGTTGACGCGGTCAGGCCCCTGCACCCCGAAGAACAGACAGTCGCCGAAATGCTCCAGGGCTGGCGCAACCAGCAACTCAGCCGCAATCTGCAGTTCGAGACTATCGACGCCCGCATCAAGCAGGTGCAGCGCTTCATCGAGCACTCGAACGAATTCCCATGGACCTGGACCGTCGCCATGGTCGACGAGTTCTTCGGCGATCTTCGAAGTATCCACAAACTCGCCCAGTCGTCGATCCGTTCGTATCAGGTCGGCCTACGACAGTTCTGCTCCTATATCAGCAATCCGGACTACGGTTGGGACCGCGTCTGCGAAGCACTGTTCGGGACCCACCCATCCCAAGTCTTCTTCGACTGGAACACCGCTCGCCACGTCCAGGAGAACGAGGCCCAACCCGAGAAACGCGCATTCACCAAGCGCGAACTTCAAGACTTCTTCGATCATGCCGACGAGCAGGTATCTGCCGTCGTAGCTTCGGGCAGAAAGGGTTGGCTGCCCGCATACCGCGACGCCGTGATGTTCAAGATCGCCTACTCGTATGGGTTGCGGTTCAACGAACTGGCCCACTTGCAGACGGTCGACTTCGCAAGGAACCCCCACGCTAAGGAGTTCGGAAAGTTCGGCCTGGTTCATGTGCGATACGGCAAAGCGAAGAAGGGCTCCCCGCCGAAGCGGCGCAGCGTCCTGACAGTCTTCGACTGGACACCCGAAGTACTGGTCGACTGGCTGGAGAATGGTCAGCCCCATATGGACGACGGGATCGACCTGTTCCCCAGCGAACGTGGAAATCTCGTCTCGGAAACCACCCTCATCAGGCGGTTCCGCCGCTACTGTGACGATCTCGACCTCTCGCCCGGCCTCGACCTCCACTCGTTCCGACGGTCCTATGCAACGCACTTGCTCGAAGCCGGCTGGGACGCGATGTTCGTCCAACACCAAATGGGCCATGAGCATGTGTCGACCACAGCGATCTATAGCTGTGTCAGCAGCGACTACCGCACCCGGACGCTGCGAAATGCGCTCGACGCCACTATCGCCGCAGCGCTTCAGCCGAAGCAGAACGGCGGCGCCGGATGAAACGCGATGTCGATTACCAATGGCGGCTCGCCGAGCTTATGGCGGGTAACCAGATGCACAACAGCACCGACCTCATCCCACGGCTGAATGAACGCGGCATCACGCTGTCACGGCCACAGGTCTACCGACTCGTCCACCAAAGACCCGAACGAGTTTCTCTGAAGCTAATCGCCGCACTCTGCGACATCTTCGACTGCGGCCCAGACGATCTCGTCACCGTTACTGCCGCGGACGCCCGAAGGAAGGCCGCCAGCGCCGGCCGAGAGAACGTCGTAGAACTGAACAAGACCATCCGCCCCAAGCGTGCTCGGATCCTCAGCGATGACGATTGAACCGCAGCGCCGGAACACCGTTCGCGGGCGACCCAAGGTCACGGACGGATCAATGGAGTGCGCTCGCTGTCACCGCGAGATGCGGCGCACGGCAGCAACATGGCCAGACGGCCGCATCTGCAACTCCTGCTACTACGAAGCAACCAGCCTCTACGGCGACTGTCCCAGCTGCGGATTCCACCGCCTTTTGCCCGGCCGACTGGACATCGGCGATCAAGCGGTGTGTCGAGACTGCGCACGTATCCGCCAGAACTTCCACTGCACGTCGTGCAACGACGAGCGGCGACCCTACCGCGGCAACGTATGCGCACGTTGCAGCCTCCGCGAAGACCTTGAGCGAGCGTTCCTCCACCCGGACTCCCCCGCGAGCTTCACACATCTCATCGACGCCCTGTGCGCAGCCGATCGCGCCGAGAGCATAATCACTTGGAAACGATCGGACAAGGTTCAGGCACTCCTTCGCTCCCTCGGAGACGGCACCACTCCCCTCACCCACGACGGACTGGACCAGTACGAGCCCAGGGGCCGGCACGTCGAGCACCTTCGGGCCATCCTTCAGCACCATGAGGTGTTGCAGGCCCGTGACAAGTACCTTGCCTACTTCGAGCGGTGGATCGACGACAAGCTCCACCCAGTATCAGACCCCGAGATCGCCAGACCGATCAGACAGTTCGCCACCTGGCACCACCTCAAACGAATCAACGATATTGCGCTCGCCGGAAAGCCAACCCGTGGGCCCGTTCACGCCTCGAAGCAGGACATCACCGAAGCACTGAAGTTCCTTGAGTGGCTTCGCGACGAACACGGACGGACCATCGCCAACTGCACACAGCAAGATGTGGACCAGTGGGTCACAACCGGTCCGACAACGCGGCACCTCATCCGGACATTCATCATCTGGTGCGAAAAAATGCGGGTCAACCGATCAATCACCCTCGGGCATCGGCAGGCCAAGACGGTCCGAGCGCTCACGCAAGACCAGCGACTTGAGTGGATTCGCGAGCTCCTGTCCGGCGACAGCGAATCGCTCCCCTACCGCGTCGCCGGAACCCTGCTACTCCTCTACGCCCAGCCACTCGTGAAGGTCGCAGCCATCCCGATGAGCAAGGTGCTCGTCGCTCCCGAGGGACTCTCGCTGGTCCTCGGTGTTACTCCGTCGCCCGTCCCCGAGCCCTTCGCTGACCTGCTCAAGAGGCACATCAATAGCCGGCCCAACCTCCGAACCGCTGGGGCAGACAATCCTTGGCTCTTTCCGGGAAACCGGCCCGGCGAACACCTGCACCCCAACACCGTCATGGACCGTCTGCGGCGCTTCGGCATCGACCTGCTCGGCGCTCGAAACATCGCGTTGCGCGAACTCGTTACCCAGGTGCCTCCTCCGGTCGTGGCCGAAATGCTCGGCTACAGCGACCAAGTGGTACATCGGCATGCGGAACTCGCTGCGCAGCCATGGGGCAGGTACGTACCCGCATCTAGGCCAAGCACTTGATGACTCGACCAAAGGACACGAGACTGCGGAGAAGTTCGCTGAAAAGCCGCTCCAGTCGCTGAGCCCTCAGTACGAGGAGAAGCACCACGGCACCTACCTAAAGCGACTGGACCACGCGGTCAGCACCTTGAACGTGCGCGGACTGATCCCGACCAGACCGATCTCGGCCATGATCTTGGCGACAGTCTTTTGAGGGGGACCCGTTTGGTGGTCCAGTCGCTATGCGGCTTTGGGTTGGTGGGTCGAGGTCCACTGTAAGGCGAACTCGGCGGGGCTGAGTCCACGGTGGGCCGAATGCGGTCTGTTGGCGTTGTAGTCGATCCTCCAATCCTCGATAATCACTTGGGCTTCCAACAGTGAGTCGAAGCGCCAGGAGTTGAGCAGCTCGTCGCGCAGCCGGCCGTTGAATGACTCGATCCAGGCGTTCTGCCAAGGCGATCCGGGATCGATAAACAGTGAGCCGGTGTCGTTGAACCGGCACCAGTCGTTGACGGCGTGGGCGATGAACTCGGGCCCGTTGTCGAACCGCACGTAGTGAGGTGCCCCGTGTTGGCCGGCCAGGTGGTCGAGAACATCGACAACGCCGTCGGCGTTGATGGCGCGATCAACATGGATCGCCAGGGCCTCGCGGGTGAACTCGTCGATCACGTTGAGCATCTTCAAGGTGCGCCCATCGGCGGTGGTGTCGAACTGAAAGTCCATCGCCCAGATCACGTTCGGGCGGATCGGCGACATCGCCCCGGCTGCGGTCCCGATGCCAGTCAGGCGTTTCTTCCGGCGGCGCTGGGGCACTCGCAGCCCCTCGTCGCGCCACAGGCGGCGGACGAGCTTGTTGTTGACCGCCCAGCCCGCCTTGCGGGCCATCGCCGCGGCACGTCGCCAGCCCCAGCGCGGCCGGTCGGTGGAGAACGTACGCAGCCAGGCTCGCAACTCGGCTTCCTCATCAGTGATCGGCGTAGGCACCAGGCGCATCGTGGAGCGGTGGATGCCCACCACCGCGCAGGCCCGACGCTGCGAGACCCCGAACCGCTCGCGCAGCATCACCACGGCGCTGCGCTTGCGGTTCGGGGTTAGAAGTTTCCCTCCGAGATCTCCTTGAGCATGTCGATGTCGAGGGCCTGGTTGGCCACCAGCTTCTTGAGCCTGGCGTTTTCGGCCTCGAGCTCTTTGAGGCGTTTGGCGTCGCTGGCCTTCATGCCGCCGTACTGGGCCACCCAGCGATGCCACGTCGATTCGGTGACCTCCAGGTGCCGGCACACCTCGGCCAGCTCTTGACCCGTCCCGAGCAGCTTGTTGCCCTCGGCGAGCTTGCGGATGATCTGATCCGGCGTATGCCGCCGGCGCTTCTTGGCTGCCATGTCGTTGCCGATTCTTCCTGCCCGAACACCGGGCATCAGAGTCGCACAACAACCGGACCACTACGAGGGGCTCACCTCACTTTTCCGAAACCTGCTCACCGGCAGCCCGCAGATCAGCGGTGATCCGGGGTGACCCGTAGGTCCCACCGGAGTCGCGATGGTGTGCGACGACCTTCACGGTCAGATCGGCTTTCCGTTGCTCTCGATTAGTCAATTCCGTTGTATCCGAACGCTTCACACGCTTGTAGTAGCCAGAAGTCGAGACCCCCAGCAAGCGTGCCATTCGGGTGATCTCCGTGGTCGCGCACTCTGCCGCCATCAACTCGAACCGATCTACTTCAGTCCGTTGGCCGCAAAGTACGCCGAGGCTTTTTTGAGGAACGCGATGTCCTTTTCCTGCTCGGCGACCTGCTTTCGTAACCGCGCCAGCTCGGTGCGCTCGGCCGGGGTCAACGGCTCCTCGTTGCGGGCCGCCGCGGCCTCCACGCGACGCCGCTCGTCGGCGACCCACCGCCCCAGCAGGGCCTCGTTGAGACCCAGTTCGCGGGCGACCTCGGCGATGGTGCGCCCGGAATCGATCACCCGATGAGCGGCCTCGACCTTGTACTCGGTCGTAAACGACCGACGGGTTCGGGACATGGTGACATCCTTCCAGCAGGATCATCCAACCTGCTATCTCGATGTCCACCACCCGGGGGGAACCTCACGGGGCCTATCGGGGGTCAAACTGGTTACCAGCGACGCCCACGCCAGGCTGGTGGCCGCCATCGGCGCCACCCTGCCCGGCGCGGCCTGGCAGCGCTGCAGAACCCACTACACAACGAATCTGATGGCGCTGACCCCGAAAGCGTCATGGCCGTGGGTGCGCACCCTGTTGCATTCGGTGTTCGATCAACCTGACGCGGAATCTGTTGCCGCCCAGTATGACCGGATCATCGACGCGCTGTCCGACAAACTTCCCAAGGTGGCCGAGCACCTCGAAGCGGCCCGCCCGGACCTGCTCGCGTTCACCGCGTTCCCCAAGCAGATCTGGCGTCAGATCTGGTCCAACAATCCTCAGGAGCGCCTCAATAAGGAGATCCGCCGCCGCACCGACGTCGTCGGCATCTTCCCCGACCGCGACGCCCTCATCCGCCTCGTCGGCGCCGTGCTGGCCGAGCAACACGACGAATGGGCCGAATCCCGGCGTTACCTCGGCCTCGACGTGCTGAGCAAATCACGCACCGTCAACAATACCCCGACCGAACAGGAGGCCACCCCCGCAGCACTGACCGCCTGAACCATCACCTCGAAGAATCACACGACGAGGTCGTACACCACGTCCCTGGACTTGACCCCACTCTGCTGGACGCAACCCACGTTGCCGCAGAGTACGACCGGCAGAGGATTTCGCATCCAGTCCTCACCCGAAGTCGCAAGGCGACAACAATTATGAGCCTGTCAACCAGGGAGTCCAGCCTCGGGCCGCTCGGGTGGGTCAGGTCAACGTCCACGGTTCGGCAGGACGTTTCCGCATACGCTGGCGATTGAGGTTGGGGCCCTCAGCTGCTCCCGCCGATGAACTCCCGGTCGGGAAGCGTCACCGGTTCAGTGGTGAGCACGCAGTGGGTCCGCTCGAAGATCGTCACCATGCACTTGTTGCAGTGCGTGCACAGCGAAGCGGCATCCCGGTCCTGCCGAATTCGGTTGAGCAGCGATGGGTCCCGCAGCAGTGCACGTGCCATGGCCACGAATTCGAAACCTTCACGCATCGCCATGTCCATGGTGGCTTTGGTGGTGATGCCGCCGAGCAGGATCAACGGCATCGACAGCTCGCGACGGAACTGGCGGGCGTGGTCGAGCAGATAGGCGTCCTGGTACGGGTAGCGCCGTAGGAAGGGCCGCCCGGCGGTACTCAACGCCCAGCTCAGCGGCGGCTGGAAGGTCCGCGCGAACTCGCTGCGTGGCGCATCGCCGCGGAAGTAGAACATCGGGTTGAGCAGTGAACTGCCCACGGTCAGCTCAAGCGCGTCGAGGGCACCGTCGTCCTGCAGCCACCGCCCGACCTGCAGACTCTCCTCGAGCCGCAACCCGCCGGCGACACCGTCGTCCATGCTGAGCTTGGCGATCACCGCGACTCGGTCTCCCACCGCTTCTCGCACGGCGATCGCGATCCGCCGGGCCAGCCGGGCACGGTTGACCAGACTTCCGCCGTAGTCGTCCCTGCGCCGGTTGAGCAGTGGACTGAGGAACGCACTCACCAGATAGTTGTGCGCGAAATGCAGTTCGACCCCGTCGAAGCCGGCCTCGACGGCCACTGCCGCCGCTCGGGCATGGTCGGCGACCACCCGTGACAGTGCCGCGGAGTCGGGCCTTCGGGTGGCCCGCATGGCCAGCGGGCTGAACATGCGGCTCGGTGATATTGCGGCAACGCCGTTGGAGGCCGCGTTGGCGACGGGTCCCGCGTGACCCAACTGCGCGCACACTTTCGCGCCCTCGGCGTGGATGGCGTCGGTGAGCCGGGTCAGGTCTGGGACGATGTCCGGTCGCATCACGATCTGATCGCGTGCGGTGCGTCCCTCGGGGGCGACCGCACAGTACGCGACGGTGGTCATGCCCACCCCTCCGGCAGCCGGCGCGCGGTGGTAGGCGATCAAGTCGTCGGTGACTGCTCCTGCAGGACTGCGCGCCTCGAACGTCGCCGCCTTGATCACCCGGTTGCGCAGCGTGATCGGCCCGAGCATCGCGGGCGCGAACACGTCGGTGGCTGGGCCGCTCATCGGTTCACCGCCGGTGCCGACAGCCCTGCCGAGACCACCGTGCACAGCGTGTCCACTTGTCGGCCGGTCAATCTCCTATCCCCGGCGAGTGGATCACCGAACTGCACGAAGATGAGTTCGAAGGCGAGCATCCAGCGGTGTTTCGCCTCGGCAGGGGACAGGCCGGGCACGTTGCGCTGCAACAACTCTGCCCACGGTGTGAGGGAAAACCATCGTTGTGTCCAGTTCAGCTCCCGCCGAGACAGCAGCAGTCGCGACAGCAGGTTCAGGTAGAGGCGCCCGGCCGGGTCGGCGGCCAGCACCACCAGCGGGTCGACGACGACCCGGACCGCATCGGGGACCGTCAACTGTTCGGCGTCGTCGCGGTCGGCCAAGGTCACCTTCCACAGCGGTCCGAGGCGGTCCTCCAGCAGCGCCGACACCAGTCCCACCTTCGAGCCGAAGTGGTAATGCACCGCAGCCGGGTTCACGTTCGCTGCCGTGCAGACCGCCCGAACCGAAACCTCGTCGTATCCCGACTCCAGCAGCAGCCGCTCCGCCACTGTCAACAACCGTTCTCTGGTGCCCGCGTCAACGTTGGCCATGGGCTCATCAAAGCACTGATCGACCGCGGAATCAATCGTTGATTGAAACAGTGATTGAATTCGGGCGCTATGAGGGTCCGCGGATATGACGGGGTGTGCACGACGCCGGCCGGGTTTCAGTGCACGTGAGGGGGACCCGTTTGGTATAGATCAACTGGACCACTACAGGGGGCTCACCTCACTTGCTTTCCTTGCGACGTCGAATATGCAGTAGTCGAATATGCAGGGTTACCAGTACAGTGGGTTGTTTGATGCTGCGCGCCAACGGGTTTCATCAACGCCAGATGTCGACCGATACGACGACCGCCGGACGCCGAAGAGCCGGCTCGCGGCCCACCGGCCGGCCGAGATCGACGGAGTAGACCTCCCCGCGCCAGATCAAGCCAGGGTGTCCCACTCGTGACGCTCCGCCTGGTACTGCCCCCACAATTCGGGGTCATCACGCAGGCGCCGGTAATCGCCATTGAGCCCCTGGAGGAACTTCCGTCGCTCCAGGGCGCCGATGGCCGCGTGCACGACGTCGACAACGGCGGTTTGACTTGCCTTGGCCGGCGATTGGAGCCTCAACCCGCGATCGGCACGCCACGCTTTCTCGCCTCGTCGGCAAGGGCATGGCCGAAGGTCGCAAGCCCTGCCTGATGGCGAATTGCCAGATCGAGGACACAACAGTCGGGCAGCTTCAGCCCGCTACTCGCGCGAAGCTCGGCAAGGCGGAGCGCTTCTCCGTCGTCGTGCGACGCGACCGTGATCCCGGCAGTATGAAGGTCGTCGCGCATCGACACCCCCCGGCCGATCCGGACGCCGCCGACCAATACTTCGGCCAGCGTGATCGTGTGCACAAGCATCTGCTCGGGCGTGCCGGACAGGAGAACATCAGTGGCCGCCTGGTGATGTGGATCGACCGGATTCAAATGCGCGATCAGGACGCTCGCGTCCAGCACGATCACGCGGGCCAGCCCGCGCGCAGCTCAGCCAGATAGTCAGGCCCGAACGCCTCCGCGTAGCGACCGGCGCTGGCCAGCACGGCAGTCCGGTGAGTCCGATCGTCGGCGCGTGCATCATCCTCAAGGACACCGCCGGCCACCACGACCAGGCGCACGAGCAGTTTCGAGCGGGACTCCCCCGGCCCTCGTTTGGCGGCCCGGTCCAGCGCACGGGCCACCTCAGGCGTCTCGGTCACCTGGTATCGGGGGCGCGTTGTCGGCACGCCGAAAGTGTCCCACCAGGAAAGCTGGTGGTACACCTACGCGGATCAGCCCTGCGGACGCATCCACCACATCTCGAGCTGGATGTTGTCCGGGTCGCGGAACACCAGAGCGGTGCCCATGCCCGACGGGTCGTCGGTCACCGGCGAATGGGTGACGCCGAGCTCGGCCAGCCGCTCCTGCCAGCTATCGAGTTCGGCCCGATCGGTGACCGCGAACGCCAGATGATCCAGTCCGGCATGCCGCTCGTCGAACGCCGTGCCCGGGGCATCCCGGTGCTGCACCAGCCCGAGAATCAGCCCCGACCCGGCGTGCATCAGCACCGCGGATGACCGCTCATCGGCGTCGCTGCGGAAAAGCCGGGTGAACCCCAGCGTGTTCTCGTACCAGCGGGCACTGGTGTCCAGATCGCGCACTGTCAGATCCAGATGGCTGATCGCCGTGAATTCGGGCATGGACACCAATCTAGGACGCTCACAGCGATCTGGCGATGATCTCCTTCATGATCTCGTTGGTGCCGCCGTAGATCATCTGCACCCGGTTGTCCACCCAGGCCCGCGCGATCGGATACTCGGTCATGTAGCCGTACCCGCCGTGCAACTGCAGGCACTGGTCCAGGATGCCCTGCGCCCGATCGGTGGTCCACCACTTGGCCATCGCGGCGGTGGGCACGTCGAGCTCACCGCGCAGATGCCGGGTGATGCAGTCATCGAGGAACACTTGGCCGATGTGGGCCTCGGTGGCGGCCTCGGCCAGACTGAATTTGGTGTTCTGGAAGGCGAAGATCGGCTTGCCGAACGCCTCGCGCTCCTTGGTGTAGCGCAGCGTCTGCGCAAGCGCGCACTGCATCGCGGTGACGGCGCCGACCGCCAGGATCAGCCGCTCCTGCGGCAATTGCTGCATCAGCTGGATGAAGCCCTGCCCTTCGGCGTCGCCGAGAAGATTGGCCACGGGCACCTTGACGTCTTCGAAGAACAGCTCGGAGGTGTCCTGGCCGCGCTGGCCGACCTTGTCCAGCACCCGGCCGCGCCGGAAGCCCGCCCGGTCGCCCTCGACCAGTACCAGCGAGATGCCGGCGGCACGCTGGCTGGTGTCGGTCTTGACCACCACGATCGTCAGGTCGGCCTGGGAACCGTTGGTGATGAACGTCTTCGAGCCGTTGATGATGTAGTGCTCGCCGTCGCGGGTCGCCTTGGTTTTCACGTTCTGCAGGTCCGAGCCGGTGCCCGGCTCGGTCATCGCGATCGCGCCGACCACCTCGCCGGTGGCCATCTTCGGCAGCCAGTTCTGCTTCTGCGCCTCGGTGCCGTAAGACAGCAGGTAGTGCGCGACGATGCCGCTGTGCACGCTGTTGCCCCAGGAGGTGTCACCGACCCGAGCCTGCTCGGACAGGATCACCGCCTCGTGGGCGAAAGTGCCGCCGCCGCCGCCGTACTCCTCCGGAATCGAGGCACACAGCAGACCGAGTTCGCCTGCGCGGGTCCACAATTCCCGGTCGACGTGGTGCTGCTCGATGAACCTGTCGATGTTGGGGGCGATCTCCTTTTCGCAGAAGCTGCGGGCCAGATCGCGGACCGCCTCGACGTCGTCGGTGAGCCAGCTGGGACGGTGGGTCATCGGGTCGATCTCCTTGCGGTGGTCTGGACGGTGCCGGGCTGGGCCTGCAGCGTCATCGGTGGGTCTCCGCCTTCCGCGTCGTGCTGAGGCCGAGCAGTGGTGGAACCAGATAGCGGCGGGCGAAGGCGCGGGCGGCGTCGTCGTCGCCGAGGGAGATGAACTGCGCCGGGGTGAGCACCAACGACAGGATGATCCGTACCGTCACCTCGGCCACCTCCTGCAGCTCGGACAGGGTGCGCTGATCGCTGGGCAGCCCGAGCACGAGTTGTTGGGCCAGAAACGCCGACGCGGTCTCGATCAGGTTGGCGCCTTCGGTGGTCAGAAACGGCAGCACGGCGTCGGGCTCGGTGGTCAGCAGCCGGTTCAGCAGTGGGTGGGCGCGCAGCGTGTCCAAGGTGAACACGAAGCCTTCGATGAGGCGGTCCTCGATCTCCGGGTAGCCCCGGGACGCGCTCTCCAGGTCGGCCAGGAAGGTGCCGAGCTCGCGCAGCAGCACCGCCTCGACGATGTTGTTCTTGCCCGGGAAGTACCGGTACAGGGTCACCCGGGCCAACCCGGCGCGGCGGGTGATGTCCTCGACGGTGGACCGCTGCACGCCGACGATCTCGAACTGCCGCAGTGCGGCGTCCAAAATCTTCCCGGGTGTGCCCTCGATGGCCGGCAGGGCTAGTCGCTGCACCGCCTTGCCGAACAGCCCCCCGTAGTTCACGGTCCTCCCTCCTGCGACGGTCGGCACGTCGACCTGGGTATTGAAACAACCATATCGGATATGTATCGTCCGTTTCTATGCCTCATGTCGATTCCCCCGAGGCCCGCGAAGTGCGGCCCGCCCGCGGCGGCCGCTGCGCGCGACTCGCCTAGCGCCAGAAACGAGAGGGCAACATGGCTACCGAACTGGATGAGATCCTGGTCAAGGTCAAGGACCGGCAGTGGGCGCTCGCCGACATCGACTGGGAAGCCCCGGGTGCGGACAAGATCACCGACGAGCAGCGTCCCAAGCTCAAGGCGTTCATGTCGGACCTGGTCTGGATCGAGCAGGTCGGCGCCCGCGGCTTCGCCTCGCTGGCGCTCAAGACCGACGACGAGACGATGGCCGAGCTCTACCGCTACTTCCATGCCGAGGAGCAGCGGCACGCCAACGCCGAACTGGCGCTGATGCGGCGCTGGGGCATGCTCGACGACGACGAGATCCCCGAGCCCAACATCAACATCCGATTGGTGATCGACTGGCTGGACCGCTACGGCGACGACATGTCGCTGGCGGCGCTGGGCACGGTCATCCCGATGCTGGAAACCGCACTGGACGGCGCGCTGCTGAAGTTTCTGCTCGAGGAGGTCGAGGACCCGCTCTGTCACGAGGTGTTCAAACACATCAACAGTGACGAATCACGGCATCTTGCAGTCGATTTCGCTGTCCTGGAGATCCTCGGCGTCGGGCCGATGACGCGACTGTGGATTCAGTTCTTCGGCACCTTGGTCACGCCGGCCACCCTGATCGGCCTGCTTGTCTACACCCCGCTGCTGTCGAAGATGCGCGACAACATCGTCGCGATGGGCCTCTCCGAGGAGCGTCTCTACGCCGCGATGCGCCGGTTCAAGAACATCGGCGACCGCTCCGAGACCACCCACCGCAACCCGATCTACCGGTTCGTCCGCTGGCACGGCGATGCGATCATCGACCGTGGCCACCCGATCCACAAGATCGGCGACCCGCTGGTCGCCCTGACCCAGTACTTCCCCAAACAGCTGTTGCGGCCCACCCCGAGCTGGATCAAGGAACTCACCTACCGTCCGGTGGCGTCGTGACGGCCGCGCTGCGGCCGGCCGAGTCCGGCTACGAGGTGGCGATCATCGGTGCCGGATTCGCCGGACTCGGTGCGGCGATCCGCTTGCTGCAGAACGGGATCGACGACTTCGTCATCCTGGAGCGCGACACCCGCATCGGCGGCACCTGGCGGGACAACACCTATCCGGGTGCGGCCTGCGACATCCCGTCGCTGCTGTACTCGTATTCGTTCGCGCAGAACCCGAATTGGTCGCAGAGCTACTCCGGCAGTGCCGAGATCCTGGACTACATCACCGATCTGGCCGAGCGCTTCGACCTGAAGCGCTTCATCCGGTTCGACACCGACGTGACCGGGCTGGTGTTCGATGAGCCCACCGGCACCTGGACCATCGACACCGCAGGCGGCAGCGACGGGTACCGGGCACGTTCGGTGGTGATGGCCGCCGGGCCGCTGGCCAACGCCAGCTTCCCGGACATGCCGGGCATCGAGACCTACACCGGCCACAAGATCCACAGCGCCCGTTGGGATCACGACTACGATTTCACCGGCAGACGGGTCGCGGTGATCGGCACCGGCGCCAGCGCCGTGCAGATCATCCCGGAACTGGTCAACCAAGCCGGGCACGTCAAGGTGTTCCAGCGCACGCCGGGCTGGGTCACCCCGCGGGTGCAGTTCGACACCCCCGCGCCGATCAAGAAGCTGTTCGGTGCGGTTCCGCCGGTTCAGACGCTGGCCCGCAAAGCGGTGTTCTACGCCCACGAAACCGTTGCGCTGGCGCTGGTCTGGCCGACCGTGGCCACCACCGTCGTGGAGACGCTGGGCAAGGCGCAGCTGCGATTGCAGGTCAAAGACGCCTGGATGCGCCGCCAGCTCACCCCGCATTTCCGGGCAGGCTGCAAACGCATGCTGGTCACCAATGACTACTACCCGGCACTGGCCCGGGACAACTGCTCGCTGATCACCTGGCCGATCGCCAAGCTGGTGCCGCAGGGCATCGCGACCTGCGACGGGCTGATCCACGAGTTCGACGTGATCGTGTTCGCCACCGGCTTCGACGTCTGCAAGACCGGTACGCCGTTTCCGGTCACCGGCCTCGACGGCCGGGTGCTGGCGGACGAGTGGGCGCGCGGCGCTTACGCCTACAAGAGCGTCGACGTCGCCGGCTATCCCAACCTGCACATCACGTTCGGGCCGAACTCGGGCCCCGGGCACAACTCGGCGCTGGTCTACATGGAGTCGCAGATCGACTATCTGGTGAACGCGGTGAAGATGCTTCGCACCTGGGGCCTGCGCTACCTCGACGTACGGGAGCAAGCCCAGCGCGAGCACGTCGACGCGATCCAGGAGCGGCTGGCGAAGACCACCTGGAACTCCGGGTGCCAGAGCTGGTATCTGACCGCGGACGGCTACAACGCCACCATGTATCCGGGCTTCGCCACCCAGTACGTGCGGCAGCTGGAGCACTTCGCTATCGGCGACTACCACGCTGTGCGTTGACCGACAGCGGTGCCGCCCGACCTACCTGAAGCGGCCGGCAAACCCCCGCAGCGGCACGTCGGCACTGGTGAGCAGCCCCGGCGGGGCGGCGACAACCGAGGCGATCGCGTTGAGCGCGGGCATCCCGGTGACCGTCATGCCGATCGAGGCAAAGTTCTCCGGCTTGGACAGGTCGAATCCCGGTTTCGGGTAGATCATGTGCCTGTTGTAGACGCACGGATCGCCGGTCACTTGAGTTATGTAGCAGCCCTTGATCTTCCAGCTCGGGTCGGTGTGCGGCGTCATCTGCCACTCCAGGTGCGTCTCGACCTTCGGAGCCCCGTTCACCATGCCCTGGTACTTGATGTAGTTGGCGCCCAGCGATCCCTTGGGCAGCCGGTACCAGCCCAGGTCGACGTCCCTGGTGCACGCACCGAGCTCGTAGCTGAACTTGACCTCGTCGAGTTGCAGGTCGAAACAGTCGGCCATCATCAGCACGCTGTCGGCGAACACCCGGGTGTACTTCTCGAGCATTCCCGGAAGCTCCGGATCGTCAACGGGCCGGCCATATCCGACCTCGATCCAGGTGTCCGGAGAGTGGTGGCAGGACACGTCCACCGACTCGATGGTGGTGACGTTCTCGATCTCGGCGACGTCGGCCGAGCACACCACCCCCAGAATCTGGTTGAGGCCGGGGTTCATTCCGGTGCCGTAGAAGGTGGCGCCGCCCTTTTCGCAGGCCTCGCCCAGCAGCTGGGTGACCGGTTTGCCGGAGGGGTGGGGGTGGTTGGTGTCGCGGTGCCAGCCGGTGATCCAGTCGGCGGTGGTGACGATGTTGATGCCCGCCTCCAGCACCGCGACGTAGAGGTCCTCGTCGGGAAAGACCCCGTGAAACGTCACCACGTCCGGCCGGGCGGCGATGATGTCGTCGACCGAACCCGTCGCGGTGACCCCGATCGGCGCCAAGCCGGCGATCTCACCGGCATCGCGGCCCACCTTCTCGGGGGTGTAGCAGTGCAACCCGACCAGTTCCAGTCCGGGCCGATGCTGAATGCGTCTGATCATCTCGGTGCCGACATTGCCGGTCGCCACCTGGAACACCCGGATGGGTTGCGCCGAGGTCACTGTCATGTGCTGGATCCTTCCGGGTAGAACTGGGCCGCCCAGGCCCGAAGGGCGGTGAAGCCCGCGTGCTCGGCACCGGTCAAGCCCGGTGTGGCGGTGTAACGCAGGTGCTCGAAGATGCTCAGGTCGGCCTGGAACTGGTCGATGATCACGTTCCCGACGGATTGGGCTCTGGCTTCGGCTCTGCCCGGGTCGCCGGCCGGTGTGCGACCGATGTAGACCATGAACCGGACATCGCAGGTGTGCTCGTCGACCGGGGTGATCGCGGAGATGGTGCGGTTGTCGACCATCCCCCAGCTCTTGGTCACTGCGATGCCCAACCCGCCGTTGATCGCCTCGACGCCGCTCTTGACTTCGTGGATCGACTGATCGGCACCGCCTTCGAAGGTGATGGTGAAATCCACATACGACACCGGGCCGTCGAAGTCGTGACGGGTGAACATCGGCACGATCGGCGTCTTGTGGACGAACTTGAAGTGGGCGAAGTCCACCCCGTTCTCCAGCACATACTGCGGATGCAGTTCCAGCCGCTCCCGATACAGCCGGGCCTGCGGGTAGTAGTCGGCCGCACTGCTGCCATCGCCGTAGTCGCCGAACACGTCGGGCGCGTCGAAGTAGGGTTCCCGGCCCGCCACGTCATGCCACATGTACACCGACTCGTTGCGCTCCAGCACCGGATAGGTGCGGATGCGCCGCCCCCGGTTCGGGTGCTTGTCGTAGGGGATGCAGACGTTGCGCCCCTCATGGTTCCACTGCCAGCCGTGGAAGGGACACTCGATCGCCTCGTCCTGCACGTGACCGCCGTAACCGAGGTGCGCGCCGAGGTGTTCGCAGTAGGCTTCCATGACGGTCAGCTGCCCCGAGGCACTGCGCCAGCCGACCAGTTCGGTGTCGAAGTACTTCATCCGACGGACCTCGCCGGCGCCGATGTCGTCGGACCAGGCCACCTGGAACCAACCCGTCGGCTTCATCGACAACGAGGGTTTAGCCATCAACGCCCTTCTCTCCGCCCGGGGCCGATGGGGACCGACCCACGCCATTGTCACCTATCTGCGCCGACCTCGCCGTATCCTGCCGAACATGGACATCACCGGTAAGACGGTCCTGCTCACCGGGGCCACCGGTGGTCTCGGTCGGGCGATCGCCAAGGCGCTCGCCGAACGTGGTGCAAGGCTGGTGCTCAGCTCCCGCAAGCCCGACGCATTGAACGAACTGGCCGGATCCCTGACCGGCAGCGGGCACAAGACGGTGGTCTGCGACCTTGCGGTGGACGGCGCTTCGCTGAAACTGCTCGAGCAGGCCGGTGACGTCGACGTACTGGTCGCCAACGCCGCACTCCCGGCGTCGGGCCGGCTGGAGGGTTTCAGCCAGGATGAGCTCGGCCGCGCGCTGCGCGTCAACCTCGAGTCGCCGGTGCGCATCACCCGAGAACTGCTGCCGCACTGGCAGCAGCGTGGCAGCGGGCACTTCGTCTTCATCTCATCGATCGCGGGTTTCGCTGCGAACGCACGAATGTCGCTTTATGCGGCCACTAAGTTCGGCCTGCGCGGATTCGCACTTTCATTGCGTGAAGACATGCGCGGCAGCGGCGTTGGCGTTTCGGTGATCACCCCGGGGATCATTCGCGAGGCCGGGATGTTCGCGGACAGCGGCGCAGCGCCACTGTTCGGCCTCGGAACCGGCACACCCGGACAGGTGGGCGACGCGGTGGTGCGCGCGATCGAGCGCGACAAGGCGGAGATCTGCGTGGCACCGCGCCGGCAACGGGCGGTCACCCGGTTGATGATGCTGGCGCCCGAGTCCTTGAGCCGACTCGCCGGTTCGGGCGTTGTGCAGTCGATGGAGGCGATCGCGGCGGGTCAGGCCGACAAACGCTGAGTCGCGGGAACCGGGAACGGCGAACGAGGCCGGCAAACGCTCGCATTAATACCCATGGGGGTATATGATGAGCGTTGTCGAGCGCACCGCTCGGTCACATCGAAGGAGCGTCGCATGGCACGAGTCGTCATCCTCGGCGCCGGCATCGCCGGCCACACCGCGGCGCTGCACCTGCGCCGATGGCTACCCCGCAAACACGAGGTGGTGGTCATCTCCCCCAACGCCGACTGGAACTGGATTCCGTCGAACATCTGGGTCGGCGTCGGGCGGATGGCCCCCGAGAAGGTGCTGATCCCTCTCGAGCCGATCTACCGGCGCAAGGGCATCACCTTTCACCAGGCCAGCGCCACCGCGATCCGCCCCGAGGGCACCCGCGGGGAACCATCGCCGTCGGTCGATTTCAGCTACACCGACGAGACGCGCCACGGCGAGACCGGCAGCATCGCCTACGACTACCTGATCAATGCCACCGGCCCGCAACTGAACTTCGCCGCCACCCCCGGTCTCGGCCCCGACGGGCACTCGTGGTCGGTGTGCACCGCGGCGCACGCGGTCGAGGCGGCCGAGGCCTTCGAGCAGGTTGTCGCCAAGTTGAAGGCCGGCGAGACGCAGCGGCTGGTCGTCGGCGTCGGCCACGGTACCTGCACCTGTGAGGGCGCGGCGTTCGAGTACGCCTTCAACGTCGAGCACACACTGCGGATGGCCGGGGTGCGCGATCGGGCCGAAATCGTCTACCTCACCAACGAATACGAGCTGGGCGACTTCGGTGTCGGCGGCATGAGCTTCGTCGACAAGGGATTCACCCAGTCCAGCCGGATCTGGACCGAGTCGCTGTTCCGCGAGCGTGGCGTCAAGGCCATCACGCAAGCCCACGTCCACGAGGTGATGGACGGCAAGTTGCGCTACGAGCAACTCGACGGCAGCGAGCACGACCTGGATTTCGACTTCGCGATGCTGTTGCCGCCGTTCAAAGGCGCCAGCCTCACCGCCTACGACAGGGACGGCGCCGACATCACCTCGACGCTCTTCGCGCCGTCGGGTTTCTTGAAGGTCGACGCCGACTACTCGGGCAAGCCTTACGAGCAATGGTCGGCCGAGGACTGGCCGCACACATACGAATCGTGCGCGTACCCGAATATCTTCGCGCCCGGCATCGCCTTCGCCCCGCCGCATCCCATCTCCCGGCCCCGCAAGAGCGCGAACGGCACCGTGATCACCCCGGCACCGCCGCGCACCGGTATGCCGTCGGGTGTCATGGCCAAGACGGTCGCCAAGACCATCGTCGACCGCATCCGCAAGAGTCCCGAGGCGCCCGCCCACCGCGCCTCGATGGCCACCATGGGCGCGGCGTGCGTCGCCTCGGCCGGTACCGGCCTGCGGGAAGGATCGGCCGCCGCGATGACGATGTTCCCGGTGGTTCCCGACCCGGCCCGCTACCCCCAGACCGGCCGCGACATCGCCGGCACCTCCGGCGAGCTCGGGCTGGCCGGCCATTGGATCAAGGCCCTGCTGCACCACCTGTTCATCTACAAGGCCAAGGCCAAGCCGCTGTGGTGGCTGATCCCGGAATGACCGAAACGGAAGGCACTCCTGTGGACGACGAAAGCATCGCCTCGAAGGTCAACGCCCAGACCGCGGAGAAGATCGCCGACGCCCCGCTGCCCACCCGCAAGACCCTGCGGATGCGCCAGAACCTACTGGTCCAGTCCTGGCGGTTCGTCCGCATCAACCTCAAGATGATGCGGATCATCTTCAGCGGTCACCGATAAGCCGACGGAAACTCGCCGCCGGATGGGTTGCGGCACCCAGGCCGCGCACCCGGCCGGCCAACGTGACATCCGATGTCGCCACGGTGATTTCGGTCGGCAGCTCATCGTCCGCCACCAACCGGACGATCTCGTCGTCGGCGGAGTTGGCGCCGCCCCGGGGTGCCTGCGCTATCTCGACCACCGCCGATTCGATGGGCGGCGAGATCGGCTTCTCGAAGACCACGGTCACCCGGTGCCCGCCGGCCAGGGCCCATCGCTCAAGCCGATCCACCAACCGGACCATGGCCTGACGGCGGTCCCGCCACCAGCCGTCCGGACGAGACCCGATCACGTTCATGGCGTCGACGATCCACCGCACGGTCCTGACGGTACGACTCGAACTACTGTTCACCCCATGAGCCTCGTCACCTATGAACTCGATGACCACGTCGCGACGATCACCCTGAACCGGCCCGAGGCCCGCAACGCCATCAACGGCGCACTGCGCGACGAACTCAACGCCGCCTGGAACCGGTTCCGCGACGAGGAGGACGCCTGGGTCGGCATTCTGGCGGCCAACGGCAGCGTCTTCTGCGCCGGTGCCGATTTGAAGGATTCCGAGGGCGCGGTCGGCACCTTCGGCGGCACGTTCTGGGAGAAACCGACGATCAATTCCTTCGAAAGCGGGATGGAGCTGTTCAAGCCGACGATCGCCGCCGTGCACGGCCCGTGCATCGGTTACGGGCTGACCGGAGTGTTGTTCTGCGACTTCGTCATTGCCAGCACCGAGGCGGTGTTCTGCTTCCCGGAGGTGTCCATCGGGGTGCCCACGATCATCGGGGCGATCCGGCTGCCGCAGCGGATCGGCTGGGCCAACGCCATGGAACTGTTGCTGACCGGCAAACCGATGGCCGCACAGCGGGCCCACGAAGTCGGGCTGGTGTGGCAGCTGGTCGGCCCCGGCGAACTTCGGGACGTGGCGCGCGCGTGGGCGCAAACCCTGACCGAAGCCGCTCCCCTGGCCCAGCGCGCCACCAAGGAGGTGGCGTGGCGCAGCCCGGACATGGGCTGGACCGAGGCGGTCCGCTTCGGGGAGACCATGCGCAAGGTGGCCGGGGCGACCCAGGACGCGGCCGAGGGCCTGCGGGCCAGGCGGGAGAGGCGCTCACCGGAGTGGCAGGGCCGCTGACCGTGGTCAGTTCGCCGTGATGACCGGTGCGGCAGGGTGTTTCGCCGGCTTCGGTGTGACGCTTGCGGCAGCCGCGACGCAGAGCCCGCCCGCGACGAAACACGCCGTCGCGTACCACAGGCTGCCGATCGGGTCGCCGTTGGCGGTGAGCCCGTCGACGGCGCCGAAGTACGCCGGCAGTGCCGCTCCCCACAGCGCCGCCATGACGATGAGATACGCCGTGGCGTAACGAAGGATCAGCGGATTGCGGTACCTGCCGGTGGTGTCCGGATCGACGCGCAGCCGCTGCCACTGAACGAATAGCACCGGCACCGCAACGGCAACAATCACGAAAAGCTCCGCCGCGTAACCGATCCCCTGCCACCGGCCGTGGGAGAGCGCACCCGCGACCGTTGCCGGCAGCGGCAGAATCCCGGTCCCCAGCGACGCCAGCAGGCCCACGGCGACGGTCCGCCAGACCAGCTGCGCGCCGGTGAAGCGCTGTCCCCGATCGGCGTGTCGACCGACCAACAGTTGGACGCAGAACGCCAGCGACGTCGGCCACAGCGCGGCGAACACCACCACGCTGCCCATCGGCACCGAGTCGAACATCGGCTGGTTCAGCGGGTTGTCCACCGACCACTCCCACCACCGCAGCTGCGGGCCGAGGTGGTCGAAGACCTCGTAGAAGGCGTGATGGACGAAGCCGACGCACACCGCGCCGATCACGGCACCGTAGCGGCGGAAAACACCCAGGCAGCGCACGATCTCGAAGGCGACGGTCGCCATCATCGGATAGATCGCGACGATGTACAGCGGCAGCCGGCCCCACAGGAAATCCACGCTGAACACGTTGTGGGCGAACATGGTGTCGACGTGCCCGTCGATGCCGAACGCGGCCGGGAAGTACAGCGGCGGCTCGATCACGAGCAGGTACGCGATCGCCCCGAACCACAACACCAGATTGGTGGCGTCGCCGTGGCGGCGCAGCCGCTGGACCGCATAGACCAACGCCAGCACCGCGCCGGTGATGACCGTAAGCTCCAGCACCGGCAGGGTCGCGTTCTCCAGCCCGAACGGGTTGCGGAACTCCACCAGGCCGCCGGCATCCTCGCAGGAGAAGCCCAGCGACCGTGCGAGCCGTTCGAACGTCGGTGCGCACAGATCAGACATCGGCGGTCTCCACCTGATCAGCGGTGTACCACTTGGTGACGTCGTAGCCGGCGTCGTAGCGGGCGAACCAGTCCTCGGCGAGTGCCGGGATCTTCTCGTGGGCCGGTTTGTGGTTGGGCAGCTGGCTGCGCACGATGCCGGACACCGCGGTGACGATCTCGCGCTTCGGCAGGTGCTTGAAGGCATCGACCACCGGGCCCTGGTTGGCCGGCCAGCCGAACGGCATCCGTCGCCGCAGCGCCTGTTTGCCCCGATAGCTGGAGAACATCGACAGTGCGTCCACCTGACGATCGTCGAACGGGATGTGCCTGTTGAAGCCCTCGCACGCGATCCGCAGGGTGGCCATCACGTGTTTGAAGATCGACGGCGCCACCCGCATCCGATACACCTGGTCGCCGACGATGTGTTCGTAGATGATCAGCGCCGAGCTGCGGTGCTCCACCTCCTCGACGAAATGCCACAGGAACAGCGAGGCAACCCTGTCGTCGCCCGGCGCGAACAGGGTGTCGTCGTGGTCGAGCATCAGCTTGAACACCGGGGTGAACGTCGCCTCGAGGTCGGCGGTGTAGGCCAGCCGGTACTTCAGCGGCTTCTCCGCCGTCAGCCGGTCGAAGGCGGCGATCACCTCGGCGAGGGTCTCCCGCAGTGCCGGATAGCTCCTGATCAGTGCCTTCACATGCCCGCGATGCGCCATCGAGTGCTGGCCCTCCTGGCGCACGAACGCATCGGCCTCCTCGGCGATCACCGGATCGGTGATCAGCGGCATGATCTCGGGCACCATGCTGACGATCATCTTCTCGAAGGCGATGGCCAGGAACGACACCGCGTTGGCCATCGAGGAGAACGCCGGATTGACCTCGTTCCACAGGAACGGCACCCGGCGATCGGCGAATGCGAACCGCAACTTGCGCACGATCAGATCTGTCATGTCCGGACCCCTCGCAACTCAACATACGTGCAACTGTCTTCGCGTATGATTCTTGCGTCGAGGTCGGTTGTCAAGCACCCGGGGGTCCGCAGGATGGCGCGCAGACGAGGCTGGGGTGGCGATCCACCCGACAGCGACGAGGAGGCCGCCCGGCGCATCATCGCCGCGGCCGTCGATCTGGTTGCCGAAACCGGCTCGGCGATATCGCTGGCCGATGTGGCGAGCGCGCTGGGCATCATCCGGCAGACCGTGTACCGGTACTTCCCGACCGCCGACGCGCTCATGCGCGCGGTGGCGATTGCCTCGGTCGATGGTTTCCTGGACCGGCTGGCCGATCATGTGCGCGGCATCCACGACCCGGCGGAGGCGCTCACCGAGGGCACCGCATACACCCTCGACGCGGTGACGCGCAGCCCGCACCTGGGGATCATGCTGTCGTCGTCGTACCCGCACGACCACAGCCAGGACATGACCTCCGTGGAAGCCCAGGACTTCGGAATGCGGATGATCGACCGCTTCGACGTCGACTGGCAACTCCACGGCTACGACGAGTCCAGCCTGCGGGAACTGGTCGAGTTCACCCTGCGGGTCATGCTGTCGTTCTTCGTGGCACCCAACGATCCAGGCCGATCTCCCGAGGAACTACGCCGCTTCCTGCGCCGCTGGCTGGGTGAAGCCGTAGTCGCCCAAAACCGCTGCAAAGTCACCTAGAGTGAACCCACTATTCGGGTTCAGAGACCTGTCCACCCATGTCGGAATACCTCCAGGGGTATAGTAGGTTCAACTTTCGAGCGCACCCGCGGGATGGTGCCGCAGCAGGGAGCGGAGGGAGAGTCCGATGTTCAGGGTCCTGAGTCGAGCCTGGGTGCCCATCGTGGTGGTGGCGGCCGTCATCCTGGGCGGGCTGGCCGTCATCAACCTCCGCGGCGCTTTCGGCTCCGACGAGATCTTCTCGTGGTCCGGCAGCGGTTCCGAGGTGATCGAGTCGATCAACGTCAAGCAGGTGACCTACGAGGTCTTCGGTCCCGGCTCCGCGGCGGGTGGGGTGAGTTACCTGAACAAGGACACCAAACCCGAGCAGGCGAACTTCTCCACCCTGCCCTGGACATACACCATGACGACGACGAACCCTGCCGTGGTCGCCAACCTGGTGGCGCAAGGAAATAGCGACAGCATCGGCTGCCGCATCAGCGTCAACGGCGACGTCCTGGACGAGCACGTCGCCACCGGGCATCATGCTCAGGCCTTCTGCCTGGTGAAGGCCGCATGAGCGGCCACGGCGGCAACGAACGCCCGGCCTTCATGCGGTTCGTCCGCACCTTCGCGTGGCCGATCATCATCGGCTGGCTGCTGCTGACCGTCGCGGTCAACGTCCTGGTGCCGTCCATCGAAGGGGTTTCCCGGACCCATGCGGTGACGATGTCGCCACAGGACGCGCCGGCGATGATCGCCGCGAAGCGCATCGGTGCGAAGTTCGAGGAGTTCGATTCCGACAGCATGGTCATGCTGGTTCTGGAGAGCGACACCGAACTCGGCGCCGAAGCGCACCACTACTACGACGGCCTGGTGGCCGAGCTGAAGGCTGACCACAGGCACGTTCAGCACCTGCAGGACCTGTGGGGCAATCCGAGCACCGCTGCCGGCGTGCAGAGCACCGACGGCAAAGCCGCCTACGCCCAGATCAACACCGCCGGCGACCAGGGCAGCACGCTGGGCAACGAGTCCGTCGACGCGGTCCGCAAGATCGTCGAGGGCTCACCGCCACCCGCCGGGCTGCGGGTGTACGTCACCGGGCAGGCGGCGCTCACCACCGACATGACCGAGGCCGCCGACCACAGCATGTTCAAGATGATGGGGGTGACCGGCCTGGTCATCATCATCATGCTGGCCATCGTCTACCGCTCGGTGAGCACGGTGCTGCTGATTCTGGTGATGGTGGGCTTCGAGATGGGCACCGCCCGCGGCCTCGTCGCCGTCTTGGGCCACTACGGGCTGCTCGGATTTTCGACCTTCGTGGTCGCCATGCTGTCGTCACTGGCCATCGCGGCCGGAACCGACTACGGCATCTTCCTGGTCGGGCGGTACCAAGAGGCCCGCCAGGCCGGTGAAGATCGAGAAACCGCCTGGTACACCATGTTCCGGGGCACGATTCACGTCATCCTGGGCTCCGGCCTGACGATTGCCGGCGCCTCCTTCTGCCTGTACTTCGCACGGCTGTCGTACTTCAAGGCGCTGGCGATCCCGTCGGCGCTGGGCCTGCTGGTGGTGATCGCGGGGGCGCTGACGGCCGCGCCCGCCGTCGTCGCGGTGGCCAGCAGATTCGGACTCCTCGATCCCCGGAAGGAGATCAAGGAGCGCGGCTGGCGCCGCATCGGGACGATCAACGTCCGCTGGCCGGGACCGGTCTTCGTGGCGGCGCTGCTCACCGTGCTGGTCGGCCTGCTCATCATGCCCACCATGACGATCAGCTACAACGACCGCCACTACATACCCTCGGGCCTCCCGTCGAGCGTGGGCTTCGCGGCCGCCGAGCAGCACTTCAGCGCCGCCCGGATGAATCCCGACGTCCTCATGGTCGAAGCCGATCACGACATGCGCAACTCGACCGACATGATCACCCTTGACAAGATCGCCAAGGACATGTTCCGCACCCCGGGCATCGAGCGGGTGCAGAGCATCACCCGGCCGCTGGGCAGCCCGATCGCGCACACCTCGATACCGTTTCAGGTCAGCATGCAGTCGATTCCGATAATCCAGAACCTGCAGTTCATGAAGGACCGGATGGCCGACATGCTCGCGATGAGCGACGATCTGGGCGCCATGACCGGATCAATGGAGCGGCTGTACGACCTGATGGGCCGGATGACCGACGCGACCGGTCGCATGGTCGGCGATATGGACGAGCTGCAGTTCACCCTGGATGAGATGCGGGACCACATCGCCGATTTCGACGATGTCGTGCGACCGTTCCGCAACTATTTCTACTGGGAGCAGCACTGCTTCAACATCCCGGCCTGCCTGGCGGTGCGGTCGGTGTTCGATGCCTATGACGGCGTCGACAAATTCAGCGAGAAGATGAACCCGCTGCGCCAGGACCTGGCCGACATGGACACCGTGCTGCCGCAGATGCGCGAGCAGTTCCCGCCGATGATCGCGATCGCCAAGTCCATGCAGGCCAGCCTGCTCACCATGCACAGCAGCTTCGCCGGGCTGGTCACCCAGATGGAGCGGATGACCGACACCGCGACCGCGATGGGTGAGGCCTTCGACGCCTCGAAGAACGGCGACTACTTCTACCTGCCGCCGGAGGCGTTCGACAATCCGGACTTCAAACGCGGCCTGGAGATCTTCCTGTCGCCGGACGGCAAGGCCGCGCGGTTCATCATCACCCACGACACCGACCCGGCGACCCCGAAGGGCATCGCGGCCGTCAATCCCGTGCTCAACGCGGCGCACGAGGCAGTGAAGGGCACCCCGCTGACCAACGCCAAGTTCTATCTCACCGGAACGGCCGCGATCTACAACGACATCCAGACCGGCGCGAAATACGACATCCTGATCGTCGGGGTGGCCGCGGTCGCGCTGATCTTCGTGGTGATGCTGATCATCACCCGGGCGCTGGTGGCCGCGGCGACGATCGTCGGCACCGTGCTGCTGTCGCTGGGCGCCGCCTTCGGGCTGACCGTGCTGGTCTGGCAGCACATCTTCGGCCTGGAGCTGAACTGGATCGCGCCGGTGTTCGGGGTGATCATCCTGCTGGCGGTCGGATCGGACTACAACCTGCTGCTGGTCTCCCGGTTCCAGGAGGAGATCGGCGCGGGCATCAACACCGGCATCATCCGCTCCATCGGCAGCACCGGCTCCGTCGTCACCGCCGCCGGGATGGTTTTCGCCTTCACGATGATGTCGATGGTCGCCAGTGACCTGCACTCCATCGGACAGGCCGGCAGCACGATCGGACTGGGCCTGCTGTTCGACACCCTGATCGTGCGGTCGTTCATGACCCCGTCGATCGCAGCACTGCTCGGGCGCTGGTTCTGGTGGCCGCTGAACGTGCAGCGGCCCCGGTTCCGGTCGACCCGGATGGCCGAGCCAGTCAATGCACTCCCAGAGAGCCACTGAGGTATTGGGCCCGGCAGGCTTGGCGTCCCAGCTTGCCGCTGGTGGTGCGCGGAATCGCACCGGCCGGTAGAAACCGCACCTCGGAGACCGTCAACCGGTGCCGCTGCGCCACCGCGGCCCGGATCGCCTCGATCGCCGGTTGGGGATCGGCCCGGCCGGCGCCCATCGCACGTTCGGCGACGATCACCAGTCGCTCGCCCGGCACGGAGAACGCCACCGCGTAGCCGCGACGCACCGCCGCGGAAGCCTGCGCAACGGTCGCCTCGATGTCCTGTGGGTAGTGATCGCGGCCGTCGATCATCACCCGGTCGGCGACCCGGCCGGTGACGAACAGTTCGCCGTCGAGGTATACGCCCAGATCCCCGGTCCGCAGCCAGTCGGCCTCGGCGGGCGCGCCTTCGGCGTGACTGCCGGCGGGGAGCCGGGACCGCAGCGTGGCGCCGAACACCCGGCGGGTCTCCTCCGGTTGCTCCCAATACCCTCGGGCGACGTTGTCACCGTGTAGCCAGATCTCACCGACCCGGCCGTCGGCCAGTTCGGCGCCGGCGTCGACGATCGCCGCCCACAGGCTGCGCGCGATCCGCCCGCACGACACGTGGGTGACCGCGCCGGGATCGTCGGCGGGTACCCGTACCGCGTAACCGGCACCGAGTTGCTCCCGATCCAGGTGCACCGCCGCCGCCTCGGCGGTGGGTTCGATCGTGGAGACGAACAGGGTCGCCTCCGCGATGCCGTACGAGGGTTTGATCGCGGTGCGCGGCAACCCGTATGGCGCAAACGCCGCATTGAATGCGTCAATCGCAGTCATGCTGACCGGTTCCGAGCCGATGATCATCACCACGTTGCCCAGATCCACGTCCGCCCCCGGTGCTGGCACACCACGCTGGGCGGTCAACTCGTAGGCGAAGTTCGGTGCGGCGGTGACCACCCGACCCCGCCGCGACGCATCGGACAGCGCCTGGATCCAGCGCTGCGGCCGGCGGATGAACGCAGTGGGAGACATCAGCGTGGAATGCCCGCCGTAGACCGCCGGAAACCCGATCATCGACAACCCCATGTCGTGGTAGAGCGGTAACCAGCTCAGGCCGTGGGTATTTCGGTCCAACAGGTCGATCGACAGGATCATCTGCAGCAGGTTGGTGCCGATCGATCGGTGGGTGACCTCCACGCCGACCGGGGGGCGCGTGGCGCCGGAGGTGTACTGCAGGTGCGAAATGCCGTCGACGTCGAGCACGACCGGGGTGAACGCCTCGGCCGCCGAATCGGGTATCTGATCGATGACGATGACGTGCGGACGGCGCAGGTCCGGCAACCTGAGCAGGAACGTCTCAACGGTTTTCAGCACGGCCGTCGTTGTCATGACCACGCTGGGCGTCGCATCGCGAAGCGCGGTATCGAGGCGCTCGACGTGACCCGGCAACTCCGGGGCGAACAACGGCACGGCTATGGTGCCGACCTTGACCGCCGCATAGAACGCCGCCACATAGTCCAGGCCCTGCGGCGCCAGGATCGCGACCCGCTCACCGCGGGAAGCGACCTGTTGCAGGCACGCCCCGATCGCCCGCAACCGCACACCGAGTTGCGTCCAGGTCAGCTCGGTCGCGTGCCCGTCGGCCGACCCGGCGTAGTCCAGGTAGCGAAACGCCACCGCGTCACCGACATTGGCGATGTTGCGCTCGATCAGTGAGATCAGCGTGTCACCCGGTGGCAGCACGATGCCGCCGTCGGCGTCCAGGCAGTCCTCGATTTGCACCAGGCCCGTGTCCACCACAGCAGTCTAGAAGGGCGGTTCGTCGGGCCGGGGCGGTGCCGGTGGCGACGATGGCCGCCAATCCGGCGTCAGATCTTCGGATTCGCGTGGGTCCCCGCCGCAAGGCCTGCACGTCCGCGACGGGGTGGCTCTTCGGGTTATCCCCAGTTGTGGTTTTGTCCCCAGCTGGCCCGGTGGGGCCACGGTCTGGGGATCGATGTCGGTGGCCACCGATAGTATTAGCACATGCGTTCGAATGATCGGGAAGAGATCGCGGTGGCCTTCAAAGCCCTGGCCACCGCGGTGGATGCGGTGCTGGAACTGGACTTCGACGCGCTGACCACCCCGGAGCGCTTCGCCTATTTGAAGCAGTGCGAGCAGGCCCGGCGCCGGCTTCCCGCCGTCGAGCATCCGCTGATCAATGGGCTCCGCCGGCAGGCCAGCCCTGCCGAACTGTCCGGCAGACTGCACTGGGCGATCGCCGATCGGCTGCTGATCGCACGCGCCGAAGCCAAACGCCGCGTCGATGCGGCCGCCGAACTGGGCCCGCGCCAGACGCTGACCGGCGAACCCTTGGAACCGGTGCGCCCGGCCACTGCCGCCGGCCAACGCGCCGGACTGCTCGGCGATGGCGACGTGCGCGCGATCCGCGACTTCTTCGACCAGCTGCCCGAGGGTGTCCACCCCGAAGCCGCCCAGATCGCCGAAGCCCGGTTGGCCGAATTCGCCGAAGACCACCGCCCCGAAGAGGTACGGCAACTCGCCGGTGCGCTCTTTGACCACCTGGTGCCCGACGGACTGTTCTCCGATGTCACCCGCGCCAAACGGCGCAAGCTGACCATCGGCCCGCAAGACGCCGACGGTATGTCATCGATCAGCGGCTGGTTGGACCCCGAAGCCCGCGCCGCCCTCGACGCGGTGTTGGCCAAGCTGGCCGCCCCGGGCATGTGCAACCCCGACGATGAAGTCCCGTGCGTGAGCGGCACACCCGGCAAAGAAGCCATCCAGGCCGACACCCGCGGTGCATCCCAGCGCAATCACGATGCGCTCAAAGCACTGTGCCGTGCGGCCCTGGCCTCCGGCGATCTCGGCCGGCACAACGGGCTGCCGGTCGCCATCATCGTCTCCGCCGGACTGGCCGAGCTGGAATCCGGCACCGGCAAAGCCCACACCGGCGGCGGCACCTGGCTGCCGATGTCTGATGTGATCCGGATGGCCTCCCATGCCCACCACTATCTGCGCATCTTCGACGGCGCCAAGGAACTGGCACTGTTTCACACCCGCCGCATCGCCTCAGCGGCCCAGCGGATCGTGCTACATGCGCGAGACCGTGGCTGTTCGCACGCGAACTGCCCGGTGCCGGGCTACCTGTGTGAGGCCCACCATGTCTACGACTACGCCCAGAACCCCGAAACCGACGTCCACGATCTGACCTGGCGCTGCGGATCACACCACGAAATCATCGGCCCCGACGGCTGGACCACCCGACGACGCCACGACGGCACCATCGAAACCATCCCACCAGCCCATGCCGACCACGGCCAAGCCCGCACAAATTCCTACCACCACCCCGAACGCCTACTCTGCCGGGAAAGCCGCGGGAACGACGACGATGACGAGGACGATGACGAGGACGAGGACTGGGCCTAGTCGCCGGCCATGTTCGAGTCCTCACGGTGCCCGTGGGCTGAGAATCATGGGATCTCGCTTCCACGCGCCGAGTTAAGTGTCGGCTGCCGTACATGGAGGCTGGGCGATTGTCGGTGTCCGCACCTGATGTAACGTCGTGCGCCGCGCCATCGACCGTCCGTCCTGGCGTACTTCAGTGGCACACGGGGTCGGTGTCATCGAATGCGGCGCGGGATGCCGCGGCGTTTCAGGACACTGAAATCGTTCCGGCGCAGAAGGGTGCCCACCACACCGATGTCCAGCGAGCACACCTACACCGTCGAGATCCGATGGACCGGGGACCGCGGGGCGGGGACCAGTAACTACGCTGCGTACGGACGAGAGCACGAGGTCATCGCCGAAGGGCGTCCACCGATCCTCGGCTCAGCTGACCCGGTCTTCCGTGGTGATCCGACCCGCTGGAACCCCGAACAGTTGCTGCTGGCCTCCCTCGCCCAGTGCCACCTGCTCTGGTACCTGCACTTGTGCGCGGTCAACGGCGTGGTCGTCACCTCCTACGTGGATCGGCCCGTCGGTACGATGACCGAGACCATCGCGGGCGGACATTTCACCGCGGCCGTCCTACAGCCACATGTGCAGATCGCCGCCGCGGAGATGCGGGACAAGGCGCTCGCATTGCATGCCGACGCCCACCGCGCCTGCTTCATCGCCAACTCGGTCAACTTCCCGGTGACACACGCCCCTGCGGTAAGTGTGCTGGCCTGATCTCGCCCCGATTTCACCCCACTGCCGGCCGGCGCCGCCAGGTTCTCGTCGAGACCGGCGATCAGGCGTCACCGACGAGGTAGGTGTGGACGACGATGATCTGCGCGGTGGGCCGCGGTAGGGGCCGTATCAGAGCGGTTGCGCGTGCAGCGCCAGGCTGATGAAGACGTAGCCGATACAGACCAGTGCGTTGAGCGCGGCTACCACCAGGCCGGCCACGATCAGCCACTGAACGGCGCGTTGCCGGGTGCGTCTGGCTCGGGCGAGTCGCTGCTCACGCCGGATGCCGGTGGCGGCAAGCGCGAAGTTGACGTCCACCGACTCGTTGCCGGCCAGCGGTGCACCCGCCGTGATCTCGCGGAGCCGCCCAGGCGCGATGTGAACGCCGACATCGGCGAAGCGCCGGCTCGTACGGTGCGCCCGCCAGCGGTCGAGCAGCTGAACATGCGGAGCAGGACGATGCCGATGTGCCCAGACCGACATAACTGATGACTCTACTGAGCACGCCCGCCGAAACCGAGAGTTCGCGGACAACTTCTTCGGAGCACCATCCCGGCATTTCAGGCCGGGATAGACTCGGCACCGTCGAGCGGAACCACCTGGGACAGGAGCGCACATCCATGGCAGCAAGCACGTCGGTCGAACAGGATCTCGCAGCCCAGATTGCCGCCACCCAGGAGTACTTCGACAGCCCGCGCTTCGACGGGATCATCCGGCTGTACACCGCCCGGCAGGTCGTCGAGCAGCGCGGCACGATTCCGGCCGACTACACGGTGGCACGCGAGGCCGCCGCCGCGTTCCACCCCCGCTTGCGCGAACTGTTCGCCCAGCGCAAGTCCATCACCACCTTCGGCCCCTACTCGCCGGGGCAGGCCGTCGTCATGAAGCGGATCGGCATCGAGGGCATCTATCTCGGCGGCTGGGCGACGTCGGCGAAGGGCTCCATCACCGAGGACCCCGGGCCGGACCTGGCCAGCTACCCACTCAGCCAGGTGCCCGATGAGGCCGCCGGCCTGGTGCGCGCCCTGCTGACCGCCGACCGCAACCAGCACTACCTGCGGCTGCAGATGACCGAAGCGCAACGCGCCGCAACGCCGGCCGTCGATTACCGGCCGTTCATCATCGCCGACGCCGACACCGGCCACGGCGGTGACCCCCACGTGCGCAACCTGATCCGCCGCTTCGTCGAGGCCGGAGTCCCGGGCTATCACATCGAGGACCAGCGTCCCGGCACCAAGAAGTGCGGGCATCAGGGCGGCAAGGTGCTGGTGCCGTCCGACGAACAGATCAAGCGGCTCAACACCGCCCGCTTCCAACTCGACGTCATGGGGGTGCCCGGCATCATCGTCGCCCGCACCGACGCCGAGGCGGCCAACCTCATCGACGGCCGTGGCGACGAGCGCGACCAGCCGTTCCTGCTGGGCACCACCCGCGACATCCCCGCTTACAAGGCCTGCTTCCTGGCGATGATGCGGCGCTGCTACGAATCCGGCTTCAAGGAACTGAACGGGCACCTGCTCTACGCGCTGCCCGACGGCGAATACGCCGCCGCCGACGCCTGGCTGGAGCGCCGGGGCATCACGGAGCTCATCACCACGGCGGCCGCCGACCGGCCGAGCGGCCCGCAGCGGTCGGTCGACGCGGTCTTCGACGAAATCGAGTCGAAGTTCGTCGAGGCCTGGCAGAACGACGCCGGGCTGATGACCTTCGGCGAGGCGGTGGCCGAGATGCTCGAATTCGCCGAGAAGGAGGGCGAACCGCGCGACATGAGCGCAGCCGAGTGGCGCGAGTTCGCCGCAACCGCTTCGCTGTACTCGGCCAGCGCGAAGGCCCGGGAACTGAACGCTGATCCGGGCTGGGACTGCGAGCGGGCCAAGACACCCGAGGGGTATTTCCAGATCCGCGGCGGCATCCCGTACGCGATCGCCAAGTCGCTGGCCGCTGCGCCGTTCGCCGACCTGTTGTGGATGGAGACCAAAACCGCGGATCTCGCCGAAGCCCGGCAGTTCGCCGAGGCCATTCACGCCGTGTACCCCGACCAGATGATGGCCTACAACCTCTCCCCCTCGTTCAACTGGGACACCACCGGGATGACCGACGAGGAGATGAAGCGCTTCCCCGAAGAACTCGGCAAGCTCGGCTTCGTCTTCAACTTCATCACCTACGGCGGTCACCAGGTTGACGGCGTGGCCTCCGAGGAGTTCGCGACCGCCCTGCTGCAGGACGGCATGCAGGCGCTGGCCCGCCTGCAGCGCAAGATGCGCCTGGTCGAATCGCCGTACCGCACCCCGCAGACCCTCGTCGGCGGGCCGCGCAGCGACGCCGCGCTGGCCGCGTCGTCCGGGCGCACGGCGACCACCAAGGCGATGGGCGCCGGTTCGACTCAGCACCAGCACCTGGTGCAGACCGAGGTACCCAAGAAGTTGCTGGAGGAATGGCTGGCGCTCTGGAGCGAGTTCAACCGCCTTCCGGAGAAGCTGACCGTGCAGCTGCGGCCGCGCCGGGCCGGCTCGGACGTGCTCGAGTTGGGTATCTACGGTGACGGCTCCGAGCCGCTGGCCAACGTCATCGTCGACCCCATCAAGGACCGGCACGGCCGCAGCATCCTGACCGTGCGCGACCAGAACACCTTCTCGGAGAAGCTGCGCCAGAAGCGGCTGATGACGGTGGTCCACCTCTGGCTGGTGCACCGCTTCAAGGCGGCGGCGGTGCACTATGTCACACCCACCCAGGACAACCTCTACCAGACCGAGAAGATGAAAGAGCACGGCATCTTCAGCAGTGTCAACCAGGATGTCGGCGAGATCATCGTCGCCGATGTGAACCAAGCCCGCATCGAGGAGTTGCTGGCCTCGGACCGTGCGGCGCTGCAACGGTTGATCCGCAAGGAAGGGGACTAGCTAGCCGCCCCAACGGCCCACCGCGCGCAGGCCGGCCACCGTGTCGGCCAGCGTGGTGCGCGCGTCGCGCAACCGGATGCCCAGTTCCCGCTCGGCGGGGGCATCGTCGGAAGCCGGCATCTGGGTGTAGTACTGCATGCCGGCCTCGGTGAACGGTGTGCTCAGCGGCAGGAACTGCTTGGCCTGGTCCAGCAATCTGCCGACGGCGCGCAGTGCCACATCGGGAACCGGCACCGTGTGCATGCGGATGCCGCCGGCTTCGGCAAGCAGGCCGGCCAACTCGTGCCGCGCGACGCGATGACCACCGGCCATGTAGCGGCGCGCGCCGCGACCGGGCTCCAGCAGGGCAGCATGCAGCGCGGCGACATCGCGGACGTCGACCACCAGCCAGGCCGCGCCGCGGCCGGGGATGACACGCATTCTCAGGGCTGCCTCGACCCCGTCACCGGCCTCACCGAACTGGTCGCCGACCGGCGGGCCCATTACCATTCCCGGGTAGCTGATGTCGACCGGAGCGCCGGCATCCTGCAACCCTCGCGCGTACGACTCGACCTGGGACTTGGACTGGCCGTACCCGTCGGCTCCCCCCACCACCGGCAGGTCGGCGTGCAATACCGGCAGGCCGGGGCGAAACAGCGCGGTGAAACTGGACACGTGGATGATCGGGTCGAGGCCGAACTCGACCGCGCCACCGAGCACGTTTCTGGCGCCGTCGAGGTTGGTCGCCAACATCTGTTCGGTCTGGCGCGGGTCGGTGGCGACCAGCGCTGCGCTGTTGACGACGGCGTCGCAGCCCTGCAGCGCCTGCCGGACCGAGTCCCGATCGGTGATGTCGCCGACGACGTAGTCGGAGACGTCGACCCCGAGTCGCTCGACACTGGTCGCCAGGCGCGCCGGATTCCGGACGAAGAACCGCACCCGGTGTCCGGCGTCGGCGGCTGCCTTCGCGGTCCAGCCGCCGACGAATCCGGTACCTCCGGTGATCAGTACCCGCATCGTGCGCACGCCTCCGCTCGTCAGGCCGGGATCGGTAACAAGGCACCGATCAGCGGCACGATCTTGTCCGCCATGTAGGTGTGTCCGGCGTCGGTCGGGTGCACCCCGTCCGCACCGATCAGCTCCGGTCGGTCGACGAACCAGCGCTCGGCGATCGGATCGGCGAATTCGGCGCCGACCGCGTGTGCCTCGGTACCGAGGATGTCGCGGATCCGCAGCACGCTGTCCGGCACGTCGGCGGTGGGCCACGGCGGCCCGATCACCAGTATCCGCGCCGAGGGCGTGATCCGCCGGGCCTGACCGAGGGTGTCCCGGGTCATCTGGGCCAGCTGTGCGGGATCGGCCTCCTGGTCGTTTCGGGAGCCGAAGAACACCACCAGCGCGTCGTCGGGACGTACCGCCCGTACGGCCAGGTCGGAAAAGACACTGCCCCGGCTGCCGCGCACGTCATATCCGGAACCGCCCTCGGACGCCACGTCGGGAGCGACGATCACCCCGCGCTGGGCGAGCGTCTGCCATGCGTGTTCGGTCCATCCGTTGGGTCCCTCACCACCCTCGACCGAGCCGGCGGTGTAGGAGTCGCCGATCACCGCGACGTGGTACTGCACGGAGCCCAGCATGGTGGTCTCGTAGTGTCGCTGCGGCACCGGATGTCCGCTGACCGAACGAATCCTGGGGGCCGCCGCGACCATGGCCAAGACGACCAGTGCCATGACGAATGTGCTCAGCCGGGTCATCGCTACCGCACCGCACTGACCGGAACCGCCGTCCGGCGGGGATCCAGAAGCTGCTCTACGGCATCGAGTTCGATCGGCACCCGGTCGATCCGCAGGGTCGCGGTGTCGGCCGCCTTCACCGCCGACATGCTGCGCATCCACCGCCGGGCGGGCTCCTCGACCAGGTGGAACAGCACCATCGACAGCGCGACGGCGGCCACCAGCAGGCCGGCGACGGTCCACTTGCCGGGCGCGTCATGCAACACGAGCTGAAACTGTTCGGCCGCCCAGTTCCATGCGGTGTGCACCAATTCATGCACCATGTACAGGCAGAAGGAAATCTGCCCGCCGTACACCAGCAACCGGCTGGACAGCAGAGCCGGCAGACTGCCGGCACCGACCGCCAGCACCATCACCAACGGGACGAACAGCACGTCGACCAGGCCCCCGCTGTCCTGGATGCCGGAGAGCGGGTGTGCGTCGAAGAAGTAGAGGATGCCGACGGTGGCGGCGGTGAGCGCCGCGGACAGGTATCCCGCCCGGCAACGAGCCCGGTCGGACAGCCGCATCTTGCGCACCGCGGCACAGGCCAGCGCGCCGGCGGTGAACTGCATGACGATCCGCGGCAGCCAACTCCACGGCGTGTAGAACTCACCGGTGGCCAACAGCAGCAGCAGCGGCGGCAGCGACGCCGCGATCGCCAGCATGGTCAGGCCGCGCACCGAGGTCACCTGCGCGATCCGAAATACCACCAGCACCAGCAGGCCGAACAACAGGTAGGCCAGCCACTCGGCGCTGATCGACCAGGCCGGGCCGTCCCAGCTCGAACCGTCGAAGTACGGCTGAAACCACAATTGCACCAGCAGGAGCTGGCGCACGTAGCTGGTCGCGGTCAGCTGTCCCACCGCGGTCGACGGCACGTGACCGACATGCAGAGTGAACAGCACCCACAGCATCGCCAGGTGCAGGGTGACCAGGTAGATCGGCCATACCCGGGCCAACCGGAGCCACAGGAAACGCGCCGTGGCGGAGGCGGAGAACGACGAACCCATCCGGTCGAGGTAGTTCCAGGTCAGCACGAACCCACTGAGGATGAAGAACAGGTCGACTCCCTGCGCCCCGCGGTCGAGCACCGGCGCGAGCGCATCGCCGAGGCCGGGTGCGGCTTGGCGCAGCAGCGGCCGGAAGTGAAACAGCACGACCCACAATGCGGCGATGATCCGTAACCCGGTCAGGGCCTTGATCTCTCCGCTGCGCACGAGACTCTTTCCGTCGGTGACCATCGCAGACTAGCAGCGCGACCGGGTCTGATCGGGCAAGCGAGCCGACCGCCGCGCGCGGTGTTGGCCAGGCGGTGCCGATACCGGAAGGCCAGTTCTCACCAAAGCGTTAAACGCCAGCCCAGGGTGCCTTAAATTTGCCGCCTAACGTCGCAGACAAGCCGAAACCGGCTGGGATGCACGACCGAAACGGGGCCCACGATGACCGCAGCGACCAACGCGACCAGCGCGACCAGTCCCGACTTCGCGGCCGACTGCAACGGCGCCCAGGTTCGGGCACACTACCGCCACCTGGCGACGGTGGTTGCGATTCGCGGCCGGATCGACGCCGCGAACGTCGACCAGATCAGCGAGGCCGCCCGGCGCTTCATCCTGGCCAACGAGCCACTGGTCGTCGATCTCAGCGGCGTGACTTCGTTCTCCGCCCCCGGCATCTGGGTGCTGTGCGTACTCGACGGGGATTGCCGCGCCGCGGGCGTGGAATGGACCCTGGTCGAAAGCCCGGCGGTCAACGCGGTGCTGCGTGACTTCGACGAGGAGGCCAAGTTCCCGACTGCACACTCGGTGGGCCAGGCGCTGCACACCCTCGCCGAAGCCATCGACCGCCGGCGCCAGTTGCTGCTGCCGCTGATCAAGAAGACGGCCTGACATAGCGCACCGGGCGGCTGCCGCACTGCGTTGGTGGCCACCGGTCGGTCTGCTGGCGATGCTTCTGCTGGGCTGGGCAGTGGGCAGCGGGTCGACGACCGTCGACACCTGGTTCAGTCAATCCGTCCGTGAGGTTGTCGGGGAGAATCCACGCTGGCTGCTGGCCTTCACCAGCTGGTGGCTGACGGCGGCGGTGTTGCTGGCCGGGCTGGCGGTCGCCGTCTATCGCCGGCGCCGGCGGCTTGCGATAGCCGTGCTGCTCTGCCCGTTGGCCGTGATCCTGGCCACCGCCGGCCTGAAGCGGTTGTTCAACCGTCGCAACGGGCCGTATCTGGAATATCCCAGCGGGCACACGGGCCTGCTGGTCGCGGTGCTGGGGATGCTGGTCGTGGTGGTGACCGCGCGAGCCTTGACGGTTGCGGCCGCGGTGGCGGTGAGCCTGCTGGGCATGCTCGGGCTGATCGCCTGCGGCTACCACTACCTCACCGACACCATAGGTGCGGCGCTGCTGGCCAGCGCGCTGGTCTGCGCAGCGGCCGAGTGGGTGGGCCGGGCGGGTCGGGCCGGCGCGACAGCCGGCCGGTCGGGAGCGGCGGTCGTCGTGCTGTGCGCCATCGGGTGCGGTGCCGCCGGGGTCAGTTCGGCGGCGCCAACCGATCCGGGCACCGCCGGATTCGTCGACGTCCACAGCGTGCTGCCGAGCGCGATCATCGACCTGCGCTACGCGACGGCGAACAACTTCCTGCGCACGCCGCTGTATCCGGCCGGGGCGCGCTGCCTGGTGCACGAGTCGCTGGCGCCGGGCCTGGTGGCTGCTGCCGACGCCCTGCGCGGCAGGGGACGAACTCTGGTCTTCTGGGACTGCTACCGGCCGCACGACGTGCAGGTGCGGATGTTCGAGGCGGTCCCGGACCCGACCTGGGTGGCCCGGCCCGGCCCGTTCGCCCGCAGCCATGTGGCCGGCCGTTCGGTCGACGTGACGATCGCCGACCCGAACCGGCGCCTCGTCGACATGGGCACCGACTTCGACGACTTCTCGCCGCGGGCGGGCTCGTTCAGCACCGGCGGCATCAGCGCGGCGGCAGCGGAGAATCGGTCCGTGCTCCGCGACGCCATGCGGGCCGGCGGGTTTGCCCCGTACTCCGGCGAATGGTGGCATTTCGACGGGCCCGGCGCCGGAGTCGAACGCCCGATCGTCGACGTGCCGCTCAGCTGAGTGCGGACAGGTGCCGCTCCACCGACTCGACCTTGCCGGTCATCGCGTCGGCCGCGCCTTGGCGCCAGTCCACCTTGATCACCGTGCTGACCCGGGCACAGCGGGCCGCCACGGCTTCCACCGCGCGCTGCACCACGGCCATCACCTCCGCCCAGCTGTCACCCTCGATCACCGTGAACATCGCATCGGTCCGGTTCGGCAGCCCGGACTCGCGAACGACCCGGACCGCTTCGGCGACTATCTCCCCGACACCCTCCCCCGTTCCGAGCGGTGTGACCGAGAACGCAACCAGCACAGACACCTTCCGAGCGTACCCAGCACGCGTGGCAGCATCGACTGCCATGCGGGTTCTGGTGCAACGCGTCTCCTCGGCGAGTGTGACGGTCGACGACCGGACGGTCGGCGCGATCGCGCCGGACCTGCAGGGTCTGCTGGCCTTCGTCGGGGTGACCCATGGCGATGACGCGGCCAAGGCGCAGCGCCTTGCCGAAAAGCTCTGGAAGCTGCGAATTCTCGACGACGAGCGCTCAGCTGCCGATGTCGGTGCGCCGATCCTGGTGATCAGCCAGTTCACCCTGTACGCCGACACCGCCAAGGGGCGCCGGCCGTCGTGGAACGCCGCCGCCCCGGGGCCGGTCGCCGAACCGCTGGTCGCCGTGTTCGCCGACGCGCTGCGCAGCCTGGGTGCGCAGGTGGAAATGGGCCTGTTCGGCGCCCACATGCGAGTCGAGTTGGTCAACGACGGCCCGGTGACGGTGCTGCTGGAGCTGTGAGCGAGATTCGGCGACCCTTCGGCGACCATTCGACAACCGCGGACCACCGGGCACCGTTATCGTTGCGCTCATGCCAGAAATCAACCCAGCTGCGTCAATGCCGATGTCGCGCAAGATCGTTTGCGCGGTCTACGCGGTGATCGCCGTCCTCGCGCTGATCGCGACCTGGAGCCAGAACCTGGCCTACCAGAATGCCGCCGCCGACATGTTCACCAGTTTCTGGAACGAGACGAGACAGACACCGGCGGCGCGCTCGATCACCGTCGACATCGTGTTCTTCTTCCTGGCGGCGGCGATCCTGATGGTGATCGAAGCCCGCAAACACGGCGTCCGGTATGTCTGGGTCTACATCGTGGGCGGTGTCTTCATCGCGATCAGCGTCACCTTCCCGCTCTTCCTGATCGCCCGTGAACTGCGGCTGAGCGCATCCGATGCGGAGAACCTGCGGGCAAAAGACACCGTGTTGCTGGTGTTGCTCGCGATCGGCGCCCTGGCTTCGACCGCCTGGGTGCTCACCGGCTGAGACCCGTGCGCGGCGGCTGACGTGCGACACTCTTCGGATGCCACACCCTATCGACCGCCCCAAGCTCGAGGGCAACATCGCCGTCGGTGAGAACCGCCGGCTCGGGTTCGCCGAGTTCGGCGCCCCGCACGGCCGGGCGATGTTCTGGCTGCACGGCACCCCTGGCGCACGCCGCCAGATCCCGCCCGAGGCCAGGGTGTTCGCCGAGCGGGAGAACATCCGGCTGATCGGCGTCGACCGACCGGGGATCGGATCGTCCACCCCGCATCAATACGACTGCGTCCTGGATTTCGCCGACGACCTGCGGACCATCGCCGACACCCTGGGGATCAACCGGATGGCGGTCGTCGGCCTGTCCGGTGGCGGGCCCTACGCGCTGGCCTGTGCGGCCGCGATGCCGGACCGGGTGGTGGCGGTCGGTGAACTCGGCGGGGTGGCCCCGGCCAGGGGTCCGGACGCGATCAGCGGTGGCCTGGTGAGCCTCGGCACCCGGGTGGCGCCACTGCTGGAGGTGGCCGGCACCCAGGTCGGCAGGCTCGCCACCGGGCTGATCTGGCTGGTGCGGCCGGTCGCGTCGACCGCACTCGACCTCTATGCCAGCGTGTCGCCCGAAGCCGACCGGCACCTGCTGCACCGGCCCGAGTTCAAGGCAATGTTCCTCGATGACCTGCTCAACGGCAGCCGCAAGCAGCTGGCCGCCCCGATCTCCGACATCATGCTGTTCGCCCGGGACTGGGGCTTCCGGCTGGCGGACGTGAAGGCGCCCGTGCACTGGTGGCACGGCGATCACGACCACATCATCCCGTTCACGCACGGCGAGCACGTCGTCTCCCGGCTCCCCAACGCGCAGCTGTATCACCTGCCCGGCGAGAGCCACCTCGCCGGACTGGGCCGCGGCGAGGAGATCCTGCGCACCATGCTCGAGGTCTGGGACGACGCCGCAGAGCTCAGGGCACCAAGCGGACCTTGACGTCTCCCCCCGACCGGGCGGCCATCGCCGCGTAACCGCTGGCGGCATCCGTCAGCGGCAGCGTGCTGGTGAAGATGCCGTCAACGTCGAGGCGACCGGATTCCAGCAGCGGTATCAGCTCCTCCCAGGTGCGTTGCACCGGCGCGATGGTCAGCCGGAACGTGATGCTGCGCAGCAACGCCGGCAGCGCCGGAAACGGAAACGGTGTCAGGTCGTGCACACCGACCACCGACACCGTGCCACCCGGTCGCACCGCGCCCAGCGCGTCGGCCATGGACGCATCGGTGCCGACCGCGTCGATGACGGCGTCGGCACCCCGGCCGCCGGTTGCCGCCAGCACCGCCTCGGAGCCGGGGGGCGGCATCGGGACGGCACCCCAGCGGACCGCTCGCTCACGACGGTCCGCGACCGGATCGATGCCGAAAACGGTTGCCGCACCCTGGATCAGCGCGCTGCGCAGCGCACACAGCCCGACCGCCCCGAGCCCGATCACGGCAACCGTGCCGCCGAAGGCGATGTCGGCGCGGCGCGCTGCCGCCCAGCCGGTGGCCAGGTTGTCGGTGAGCAGCAGGGCTTGTTCGGCGGTGATGCCCTGCGGGATTCTGCGCACCTGGAAATCCGCGGCGGGCACCGCAAGGAGATCGGCCTGCGCGCCGCCCAGCATGCCGGAGCCGAAGATCTGCGGGCCGGAGAAGCACATCGCCGGGTCCCGGGTGGCGCAACCGGCGCAGCGGCCGCAACCGGCCACCGAGGACACCATGACTACATCGCCGGCCCGTACCGTGCCGACCTCGGGCCCGGCCTCGACGACGGTGCCGATTGCTTCGTGGCCGAGCGCCACCGGCTCGACAAGCGGGTATTCACCCTGGTAGAAGTGCAGGTCGGATCCGCAGATTCCGGCCGCGGTCACGGCGACGATCACCGCGTCGGGACCGGGCAGCACCGGATCGGGGCGGGTGTCGACCCGGATACTGCCGGGCCCGTCGATGACCACCGTTCGCATGCCGTTACCTCGATTCGATGTCGTTCAGCGTGACCGGCGGCCAGTGCACGCCGAGCCGGGTGCGATGCCACCAGGCCCGGTCCCGCCGCAGTTCCGGCCAGGTGGTGAACCGGTAGCGATAGAGCAGCGCTCGCAGATAGCGCGGCGGGTTGTCCGGGAACGGGTTGTGGCGCAACAGTTTCAACGTGCCCGCGTCATTGCGCAACAGCCGCAGCAGCAACGCCTCGCGCCACTGCTGGGAATACTGCGGCGAGATGGCGGCGAACCACATCAACCAGTCCAGCCGCAGGTGGTAGGGCGCCCACTGGGCGGGCAGTCGACCGACGGCGCCGGGCTTGCCCTTGAATTCGTATTCCTTCCATATCGTCTGGCCGGTGAGCTCGGGCTCGTCGGTGCCCTCGATCACCACTTCCCGGCGGATCCGCCCGATGGTGCCGAACGCCCCGTAGGCGTTGACCAGGTGAAGTGGGTTGAAGGAGAAGTTCATCCGCTGCCCGCGGGAGAGCAGGTTGCGCAGCGGCCAGTAACTGAGCACCAGTGTCACCGCGGTGAACGCGATCACCAGGGCGGCGAACCACGGGGGCGCACCCGGCAGGTCCGGCGCCACGACGGACGCGTCGATGGCGCTGGCGGCCAGGATGATCGTCAGCCAGTTCAGCCAGGCGAAGTTGCCGGATGCCACCAGCCAGAGCTGGGTGATGACGATGATCCCGGCGGCCCCGGTGGCAACCGGTTGCGGCGCGAACAGCCCGAACGGCACCACCAGCTGGGCGAAGTGGTTGCCGGCCACCTCGACGCGGTGCAGCGGCTTGGGCAGGTGGTGAAAGAACCAACTCAGCGGCCCGGGCATCGGCTGTGTTTCGTGGTGGTAGTACAGGCAGGTGAAGTCCCGCCAGCACGCATCGCCGCGCAGCTTGATCAGCCCCGCGCCGAACTCGACCCGGAAGACCAGCCACCGGGCCAGCCACAGCACCAGCACCGGTGGCGCGACCCGGTCGTTTCCCAGGAAGATCGCCAGAAAGCCGCTCTCCAGCAGCAGCGACTCCCAGCCGAAGGAGTACCACACCTGACCGACGTTGACGATCGACAGGTACAGCACCCAGAGCAGCAGCCAGCCCGACATGGCCGTCCACAGCGGCACCAGATCGGCCGCACCCGCGACGATGGACGCGGCCAGCACCGCCCCGAGCCAGCACACCCCGGCGAAGAACCGGTCGGAGTAGTGCAGCGCAAAGATGCTGGGCGCCGAACGGAATGGCCGTCGCCGCAGGTACCGCGGTACCGGCAACATCCCGTCTGCGCCGATCAACGCCCGGAACTGTCTGGCCGCGGCCACGAACGCGAACACGTAGACGCCCGCGATGCCGCGTTCCAGCACGAGTCGACCCAGCCAATACTGCGATCCGGTGAACCAGTCCATGCCGGCTCAGCTCGCTGACAGGGCTCGCAGCAGCAGATGCATGGCCACGGTCGTGGACCGGTCCCGCACGTCGGCCCGGTTGCCCGGCAGTCGGGTGGTCCGGGTCAGCATCGAGCCGTCACCCAGCACCACGCTGAAGCACACCGTGCCCACCGGCTTGTCTTCGGTGCCGCCGCCCGGGCCGGCGATCCCGGTGATCGCCACCGCGGTGTCGGCCCGGAATCTGCGCAACGCGCCGGTGGCCATCGCCTCGGCCACCGGCTCTGATACCGCGCCGTGTGCCGCGATCAGCGCCGGGTCGACGCCGAGCAACTCTGACTTCGCCTCGTTGGAGTAGGAAACCACCCCGCCCGCAACATAATCGGAGGCACCCGCCAGCTCGGTCAACCGCGCCGCCAGCAACCCGGCGGTGCAGGATTCCGCGGTCGCGATCCGGTGGCCGGCCAGCAACCCGGCCACCAGATCGTCCACCCGGGAACCGTTTTCGGAGTAGATCGCTCGGGTGTGACGCTCCCGCAGCAGGTCGAGCAACTGCGTGTAGACCCCGTCGGCATCGGGTTCGTAGCGGGTGACCATCTCGATCTCCCCGCGCCGCAGACAAGTGGTGATCTCGAGCCGCCCGAAGCCGGCGATCCGCGCTTCGGCGTCGCGCAGTGTGTCGGCCAGGCCGGACTCCGGAAGCCCGAACATCCGCAGGGTCTGCTGGAGGTATCTGGTCCGCCCGGCCATCGCCTGCTGCACCGCAGCGGTCTGCACCGCCTTGCGCCACATCGGCTGCAGTTCGCGCGGCGGCCCCGGCAGCACCACGATCACCGGCCGGCCGGGCACCACCACACCGGGGGCGGTGCCCACCGGGTCGAGCACCTCCGCACCGGCCGGGACCAGCGCCTGCTTGCGGTTGGCGGCCCGGACCGTGGCGAAGTCGACCCCGGGCGCATCCCGGTAGCGCGCCATCATCGGTTTCAGGATCTCCGCGATCCTGGCCTCCAGCGTGGCGTCCAGCACCAGCTCGCGCCCGCAGAACCGGGCCACGGTCTCGACGGTCAGGTCGTCGGCCGTCGGCCCCAGACCGCCGCTGGTGACGATCAGATCCACGCCTTCGCCGGACAGGAAGCGCAGTTGCGCTTCGATGTCGTGGCGGCGGTCACCGCAGATCGTGATGTGCGCCAGTTCCACCCCCAGCTCCAGGAGGCGGTCGGCGATCCAGGGGCCGTTGGCGTCCTGAACCCGTCCGGTCAGTACCTCGGTACCGGTGACCACGATTCCTGCGCGGGTGCTCACCGGTCCGAGACTACGCAGCTAGCCTCACGGCAGCCCGGAAACGGGCAACCAGCCGATGGGCGCCGAGGGCACCGACACCGCGGCCGGGACCGAAGGCAGCAGAGTGCTCGGCAGGCCCAGCGACGGTGCGACGGCGGTTGCGCCGGTGCCGCCCAGGTTCGGCAGCGGGAACGGCAGCAGCTGGCTCAGGCTGGCCGGCATCTGGAATCCGGGCAGTCCCGACGCGGCCGCGGCCGGCATCGTGATCCCGGGCAGGCCCGGCACACCTGCCGCCGGCGTCGTGATCCCGGGCAGGCCCGGCACACCTGCGGGCGTCTGCGGCAGGTTGAGGGTGGCACTGGCGATCGGCGCGGGAGCCGTCGCGGCGGCCGGCGCCGCGGTGGCGCCGGTCAGCGCAGAGGTGGTGGTCTGCAGCAACTGCTGCGGAATTCCGGTGATGACCTGATCGACCACCCCGGGCAACCCGGGAATCAGCGGCGCGGTGTTGTCCGCCGCAGCGGTGGCGCTGGACGCCAGCGCGCCCAGGAACAATCCCGCGGCCGCGCCGGCCGTGAGGGTGATGGTCTTTCTGATGCGTGACATGGCTCTCCCGCTCCCAATTGACGAAAAGGACGGGACGAAGCTAACTCTGGCGCGGGAGTTACTCGTGTGACACGAGTGTGGTTTATTGAACCGTTGTGCAGCAGAGTCGTGGTGGTGACCGGAGCCGGGCCGAACCGTGACCGTACGCCGGCGGCTACTTCGCCAGCCAGCTTCGGACCTTGGCCAGATCCCTGGTGTAGGACATCAGCACCGCGTCCTCGTAATGCGATCCCCCGTTGAGCACCGCGGCGTCACGCCAGATCGCGTGAACGTGGTGGATCCCGCGGACGTAGACGTCGACGCGCTGATATTCGTTGCGCCGCCAGCCCGACTGCGCACCGAGCTCCGACAGGGCCAGACGCTGGTCGGTTGCGGTGGTCTCCGCGTTGGTCGTCTCCGCGTTGGTCGTCTCCGCGTTGGTCGTCTCCGCGTCGGTCACTGTCGCTCCTCTTTCAATGGCATCGGTCGACCACGCTATCAGCCGACTAGCATCAACCCCGATGACCGCGTCAGCCGCACCGGGCGATCCACTGACCGAGATTCCCCAGACCGGGCCGGGTGCCCGAGTCGGGGCATTCTTCGATCTGGACGGCACGCTGGTCGATGGGTTCACCGCCACGGCGCACGCCGGGGACCGGATCCGGCGCCGCCAGGCCCGCATCGGCGAAGTGCTGGGCGTCGTCGAAGCCGCGATGCGGTACCGCTTCGGGCGGATGGAGTTCGAGCGTCTCCTGGTGCGAGCCGCGGGGTATCTGCGCGGCGAGTCGATCAGTGCGCTCGACGAAGTCGGCGAGCGCCTGTTCGTCCAGCACATCACCTCGCGGGTCTATCCGCGCATGCACGAAATCGTGCGGGCGCACCAGCAGCACGGCCATACCGTCGTGCTGAGCTCGTCGGCACTGACCATCCACGCCGAACCGGTCGCGCGCTTCCTGGGGATCGACCGGGTGCTGTGCAATCACTTCGAGCTCGACGACCGCGGGATGCTGACCGGCGGGATCGTCAAGCCGGTGGTGTGGGGCGCCCAGAAAGCCGCCGCGGTCCAGCGGTTCTGCGCCGAGAACGCCGTCGACCTGGCCCAGAGCTTTTTCTACGCCGACGGCGACGAGGACGTGGCCCTGATGTCGCTGGTGGGCCGCCCCCGGCCGGTGAATCCGCGCGCCGGACTTGCGGCGACGGCGGCCGCACACGGCTGGCCGGTGCTGCAAGTTCCCAGCCCGGCCCGGGCCGGCAGGTCGCTGCGCCAGATGGCGGCCTTCGGGGTCGCGGTGCTACGCGCCGTCACCACCCGCTGACCATCCCTGTTGCACCCGACTGTGGAATCCGGGGCCTGATCTGGTACTAAACTAGAACACGTTGCAATTCGCTCACCGTCCCGCTGAGGAGCACCGCCATGCACACCCCGATCTGCGACGAACTCGGCATCGAGTTCCCGATCTTCGCGTTCACCCATTGCCGTGACGTCGTCGTCGCGGTCAGCAGGGCCGGTGGTTTCGGCGTGCTCGGGGCGGTGGGCTTCACCCCCGAGCAACTCGAGATCGAGCTGAACTGGATCGACGAGAACATCGGCGACCACCCGTACGGGGTCGACATCGTCATCCCCAACAAGTACGAGGGCATGGAGTCCCAGCAGTCCGGCGAGGAACTCGCCGAATCACTGCGCAAGCTGGTGCCCCAGCAGCATCTGGACTTCGCCCGCAAGATCCTCTCCGACCACGGCGTGCCCGTCGAGGACGCCGCCAAGGACAGCCTGCAACTGCTGGGCTGGACCGAGGCGACCGCCACCCCCCAGGTCGAGGTGGCCTTGCGACACCCGAAGATGAAGCTGATCGCCAACGCGCTGGGCACTCCCCCGGCCGACATGATCGCCCACATCCACGCCGCGGGCGTCAAGGTGGCCGCGCTGTGCGGCTCGCCGGCGCAGGCCCGCAAGCACGCCGAGGCAGACGTCGACATCATCATCGCCCAGGGCGGCGAGGGTGGCGGCCACTGCGGCGAGGTGGGCTCGATCGTGCTGTGGCCCCAGGTGGTCGCCGAAGTCGCCCCGCGTCCGGTGCTCGCCGCCGGCGGCATCGGCAGCGGCCAGCAGATCGCCGCCGCGCTGGCACTGGGCGCCCAGGGCGCCTGGACCGGCTCGCAGTGGCTGATGGTCGAGGAGGGCAACAACACACCCAAGCAGCAGGAGGCCTACATCAAGGCGAGCAGCCGCGACACCGTGCGCAGCCGGTCGTTCACCGGCAAGCCGTGCCGGATGCTGCGCAACGACTGGACCGATGCCTGGCAGGCCCCCGGCAACCCGGAACCGCTCGGGATGCCGCTGCAGTACATGGTCTCGGGCATGGCCGTCAAAGCCACCCACAAGTACCCGAACGAGACCGTCGACGTCGCGTTCAACCCGGTCGGCCAGGTCGTCGGCCAGTTCGCCAAGGTGGAGAAGACCGCGACCGTCATACAGCGCTGGGTGCAGGAATACCTCGAGGCGACGACCCGGCTGGAGGAGATCAACGCCGCCGCGGCGATCTGACGGCCGGCGCCGGAACGGCGTTACGGTTCGGGCTTCTCGTCATGCCCGCCGAACTGCTTGCGCATTGCCGACAGAGCCTTGTCGGCGAACTCATCGAGGCGCCTCGACGCGAACCGGGAGTACAGCGCGGACGTCAGCACCGGCGCCGGAACCCCCTCGTCGATTGCGGCGATCGAGGTCCACCGGCCCTCGCCGGAATCCGAGACCCGACCGGCGAACTCAGCCAGATCGGGTGCCTGGTGCAACGCGATCGCGGTCAGATCCAGTAGCCACGAGCCGATTACGCTGCCGCGTCGCCAGAGCTCGGTCACCGCGGGAATGTCCATGTCGTACTGGTAGAACTCCGGGTTGGTCAGCGGAGCGGTCTCGGCGTCCCCCCCGCCCTGCTGTTCCCGCTTGCCGATGTCGGCGTTGCGCAAGATGTTCAGCCCCTCGGCCAGCGACGCCATCATCCCGTACTCGATGCCGTTGTGCACCATCTTGACGAAGTGCCCCGCCCCGGCCGGCCCGCAATGCAGATAGCCCTTCTCGGCCTGCGTCACCTGCCCGGCACGCCCCGGCGTGCGCGGGGCGGCATCGACACCGGGTGCGACGGTTGCGAAAATCGGCTCGGCGTGGTCGAAGGCGTCGGTGTCCCCGCCGATCATCAGGCAGTAACCGCGGTCCCGGCCCCACACCCCGCCGCTGGTGCCGCAGTCCAGCAACCGGATGCCGTGCTCGGCAAGGACTTCGGCGTGCCGGATGTCGTCGCGGTAATAGGAGTTGCCCCCGTCGATCACGATGTCGCCGGCAGCGAGTGTCCCGGCCAGCGCCTCGATCACCCCGGTGGTGACGTCGCCGGCGGGCACCATCACCCAGACCACCCGCGGGGCCGCCAGTTTCTCGGCCAGCTCGGACAGCGACGACGCCCCGGTGGTGTTGCGTTCGCCGGTCAGCCCCCTGACCGCGTCCGGATTGTGGTCGTACACCACGCATTCGTGGCCGTCGCGCACCAGCCGACGAACGATGTTGGCACCCATCCGGCCCAGGCCGATCATTCCTAGCTGCATGGTGTTCGATTCTCCTCACTGCCGTGCACGGTGCGGGTGGTCTCATGGCAGCCACGGCTCCTGCCAGCTGCGGTGGCCGCGCAGCAGCGACTGCGCCGCCTGCGGACCCCACGAGCCGGGTTCGTAGGCGTGGATTCGGCCGGGATCGTCGAGCAGCGGCTGCACGATCCGCCACGTTTCCTCGATGCTGTCTTCGCGGGCGAAAAGTTGCCGATCGCCGGTGAGCGCGGCGTGCAGCAGCCGCTCATAGGGCTGTATGGGTTCACCCAGATCCTGGGCGAAGCGGGAGTCCAGATGGACGTTGCGCCACGAGTCGCCTTCCTTGGCGACCAACTGCAGGCGCATGCCGGGATCGGGATCGATGCGCAGCACGATCTGGTTGCGTTCGGCGCGTTCGCGTTTGGGCAGGAATGCCAGTCCCGGAACGCGGCGGGTGAACAGCCGAACCTCGGTCGCCCGCTGCGGCAGTGCCTTGCCGGCCCGCAGGAAGATCGGCACCCCGGCCCAGCGCCAGTTCTCTATCTCCATGCGCATCGCGACATAGGTCTCGGTCTGCGAGTCGGCCGCCACCCCGGCGACATTGGTGTAGCCGCGGTACTGCCCGCGCACGTAATGGGCCGGATCCATCACCGGCATCGCCCGGAAGACCTCCGCCTTCTTGTCGTTGAGGTCGTCGGCACTGGGTCCGACCGGGGGCTCCATCGTGATCAGCGCCAGCACCTGCAGCAGGTGATTCTGCACCACGTCGCGCAGCGCACCCACCGCGTCGTAGAACTTGCCGCGGTCCTCGACTCCGAAATTCTCGGCCATCGTGATATGGATCTCGGCGATGGTCCGCCGGTCCCACAGCTCGGCCAGGGCCGCGTTCGCGAAGCGCAGATACTCCAGATCGGCGACCGGTTGCTTGCCCAAGAAGTGATCGACCCGCAGCACGCGGCCCTCGGCCAGCACCGCATGCAGACGGCTGTTGAGCTCACGCGCCGAGGCGAGGTCGTGGCCGAACGGTTTCTCCACCGCCAGGCGTGCCTGCCCCAGCAGGCCGGCCCGGCCCAGGTTCTCGGCGATGGGGGCGAACAGCGACGGCGGCATCTCCAGGTAGTAGAGACACCGCCGGTCCGGACCGATCCGCTCGGCGAGTTGCCGGTACAGGTCCGGGTCGGTGACGTCGCCGGGCAGATACGACAGCCGGTTGGCCAGGTGGGCGAACACCTTGTCGTCGAAATCCTCACCGGTCTGCCTGATCGCGTCCCGGGCGCGGTTGACCAACTCCTCGGCTCCGATGTCGTCGCTGGCCACGCCGAGGATCGGGCAGCTCAGCAGGTTGCGGCGCTGCAGCCGGTACAGGGCGCGAAACGTCATCTTGCGGGCCAGATCGCCGGTGATCCCGAAGATCACCAGCAGGTCGCAACCGGCCTCACCGCGTTCGGCCAATCCGACACCTCCACCAGTCGCTCGACGCTGATCGGTTGATGCCCGCGCTGGCTCGCCTTCAAACGTACCGTGCGACACCGCCGAGTGGTCAGATCAGCGCGATCAGGCTCCGGAGGGGTGCGCCATCGGGAACGGAATGAACCCCGGGGGTGCGTAGGGGCCGGCGCCGCCGACGTCGATGCCCGGCTGCCAGCCCTGCGCGCCGAGACACCGCATCGGCAACCCGTCGGGTGACTGCGCCGCCGCCTGCGAACCCGGGCACGTGGCGCCGACCTCCTGTACGCCGTACAGCGGGTAGGAGATCATCCAGAACCCGGTGTCCTTCGGCGGCCACTGGTTGGGGATGAAGTGGCATTCCAGCGCCTGTCCGTTGGGGCCGTGCCCGTAGATGAAGCGGTCCCACCGGAAGCATGCGTCGCCCTGCGTGACACCGTCGGCCATGCCCGGCACATCGCCGGGATAGGCGCCCGCAACCGGCGCGCAGCCGATTGCCGCACCCGCGGTGAGAGCCGCGACGACCAATTCACGAATCATGTTCCGCCCTCGGGTCTCAATGCTCCGAGCCGGCCCGGCCGGCCCTGCGCTGCAGCCTAACCGTCCCGCAGCGGCCCCCATCGGCGAATCCCCCGATTGCCGGCGCGTGGTTGCCGCTAGAGTCCCGGTGATGACCGACGAAACGTGGAATCTCGACGCGGCACACGGTGAGTTGCTGGTGCGCACGGGCGTTGCCGGCCGGGGCGCGAAGATGGGCCACCGCCTGACGATCGCGATGACGACATGGCACGCCACGGTGTCGTGGTCGGCCGATCGGCCCACCGCGGTGGATCTCACGGTCGAGGTGGATTCATTTCAGGTGCTGAAGGGCGAGGGTGGCCTCACGCCACTGTCCACGCCGGAGAAGGCGCTGGTGCGGTCCAACGCGCTGAAATGCCTGGCGAGCGATCGATACCCACGAATTCGTTTTCGGGCCAACGATATTGCATCGGCGGCCCACGGATATCGGTTATCCGGCACCCTGGAGATTCACGGCCGGACACAACAGCACACGCTCGATGTGCGGGTAACCGATCTCGGCGATTCCTGGCGCATGGACGTCGACACCGAGGTGCGGCAGTCCGATTACGGCGTCAAGCCCTATTCCATGCTGATGGGTGCGATGAAGGTCGCCGACGACGTGACGGTGTCCTTCTCCGGCACCCGGGCCAAGAGCGCCGCGAGCTGACCGGCCGGTATCACAAAGACGATCGCGCAGAACTGGATTGGCGACCTACGGCGTGACGGTCTGCCCGCTGGCCGCAATCGCCGACCCGTTGGCCGCACGCTGGACCGGAGGCTGGTCTTTCGCCGGAGTCAACTGCAGGCTCAACGTCAGCGACAGCGAAACCACGAAGGTGACGACGCCGGCGACCAACATGGTCAGCGCGCCGGTGTAGGACAGTGGTCGCGAGGGTGCGGCGCCGATGCCGCGATCGAGTGCCGGTGCCGCATCCCGCCGTGCTTCGGCGAGGGCAGCGCCCGGGTCCAACGCCAGCGCGGCGCCGCGCGCCAATGACAGTTGCGCCTCCGCTTCGGCGACCACCGGCAGCGACAGCCTGGCCTCGAGCCGCGCCGCGACCGCATCCAGTTCGGTGTCCGACCCGGCGACCACCAGCGACTCGGGCCGTCGGCTGTCCGCGGTGAAAAATGTCGCCAGCCAGTCGCTCAGCTCGTCGTCGCCGCTGAACTCGCGCTCGCTGACCGACGGCACGCCGTCACCACCGTCGGGCAGCACCACCGTGGCCGAACCCTGTTCGATGATGCACACCGCGGCCTGTTCCGAGGCGCCGGGCGCGTCCACACCGTCGGCGAGCGACTCGGCAGCCTGATGGAACCGAACCGGCACAACGTTGTCGAACCCCGCCCCGGACAACGATTCCAGCAGCAGCGCGGCTTCGGCAGCGGCCTCGCCGCTCCAGGTCACGCCGACGCCGTGCAGTCGCCGACCCTGCATCTCCAGTGCGTCCTGCAACCGCAGCACCGCCGCCGCGACCTGCGCGGACACATTTCCTGCGCCGGTGCCGCCGGCGGGCCGGCGAATCGCGAATTCATCGCCCGCCAGCATCGCTCCATCGACGTCCTGTCCATCGGCCAAGACCCACCCGACCGTGGTCGGTGTCATCGACAGCCCCAGTACCGTATCCAAAATCCTGCACCCCAATCGTCCCGGCCGGCGGTGCCCCGATGTGGCGGCAGGCACCGAAGCGGACCGAGACAGCGTGGTCTCGTCGGCTTACCGCGGGCGAGCCTACGCGGATTACCGCACACCAGCCAGCCGCGTCTAACTCGATATTGCGAATATCTTCTTGTATCCTCGTGCTGAGTCGCGTCTCCGATGGGCCGACCAGCACAATCACGGAGCATTCTTGGAGCAACGTGGGAACCGTCACAAATCTCGGACGGCTTCGCACCTTAATCGACACGTTCGCCATTTTCCGGTAAATTGCCAGATCACTCCGTCGACACAGGACTAAGGGGCAGGTATGACAGACGTGACCAAGACGATGCGCGGTTGGGCACGCCGACTGCTGGTCGGCACGGCCGCCGCCGCCGTGCTGCCGGGGCTGATCGGCCTGGCCGGCAACGAGGCGACCGCATCGGCGTTCTCACGGCCCGGCTTGCCGGTCGACTACCTGCAGGTGCCGTCCGCGTCGATGGGCCGTGACATCAAGGTCCAGTTCCAGAGCGGCGGATCCGGCTCTCCGGCGCTCTACCTGCTCGACGGACTGCGCGCCCAGGACGACTACAACGGCTGGGACATCAACACCCCCGCCTTCGAGTGGTACTACCAGTCCGGGATCTCGGTCGTCATGCCGGTCGGCGGACAGTCCAGCTTCTACACCGACTGGTACAAGCCGGCCTGCGGCAAGGCAGGCTGCTCGACCTACAAGTGGGAGACCTTCCTGACCAGCGAGCTGCCGCAGTACCTGGCCTCCAAGGAGGGCGTCAAGGCGACCGGCAGCGCGGCCGTCGGCATCTCGATGGCCGGCGCGTCGGCGATGAACCTGGCCATCTACCACCCGCAGCAGTTCACCTACGCCGGTTCCCTGTCGGGCTACCTCAGCCCCTCCACCGGCCAGGGCTGGATCGGTCTGGCGATGGGCGACGCCGGTGGGTACAAGAAGGAAGACATGTGGGGACCGGACAACGACCCGGCCTGGCAGCGCAACGACCCGACGGTCAATGTCGGGCAACTGGCCGCCAACAACACCCGACTCTGGGTGTACTGCGGCAACGGCAAGCCCAACGAGCTGGGTGGTGACAACCTTCCCGCCACCTTCCTCGAAGGCAACTTCATGATCGGCCAGAACAAGAAGTTCGAGGAGCTCTACAACGCCGCGGGTGGGCACAACGCGGTGTTCGACTTCCCGGCCTACGGCACCCACAGCTGGGAGTACTGGGGCGCGCAGCTGCAGGCGATGAAGTCCGACCTGCAGACTCACCTGGGCGCCAGCCACTGAACCCGGGCTGACGGCTGACAGCGAGGCCGATGGCGGATCTCCGCCATCGGCCTCGCTGCGTCATGCCCGCCGATGGGTTCCGCGGTCTCGCCGGACGTGCTTGGATCGGACCATGCAAGGCTGCGCGACGGTGCGGATGGCGGCCTCCGCGGACCGCATCTGGAATCTGATCGCCGATGTCGGCAACACCGGAAGGTTCTCTCCGGAGACCTTCGAGGCCGAGTGGCTCGACGGCGCCACCGGTCCGACGCTGGGCGCACGGTTTCGCGGCCACGTCCGGCGCAACGGGATCGGTCCGGTCTACTGGACGACCTGCCGGGTCACCGAGTGCGATCCCGGCCGTGAGTTCGGGTTCGAGGTGCTCGTCGGCGATCGCCCGGTCAACCACTGGCACTACCGGCTCTCCCCCACCCCCGGCGGCACCGAGGTCACCGAGTCGTTCCGGATGGCCGCCTCCCCGCTCACCAGCGTGTACTACTGGCTGTTCGGTGGGTTTCTGCGACAGCGCAACAACATCCGGGACATGCGGCTGACGCTGGAACGGATTCGCGACGTTGCCGAATCGGGGTGACCCTGCGGTCAGGCCAGGGCGTCCGGAGCGGTCAGCGGAATGATCAGCTGCGACGGGGTGGGCCCGCCCTGGCGGATGTGATAGCTGCCGCCGGCCAGTGCCCGTCGCGCCGGCTTGGTGGGCACCAGATGGGGGAAGTCGTAGCTGGTCACGGTGAGCCGCAGCCGGTGATCGGCGGCGAGGTAGGCCGCGCTGGGAAAGATCTCGATGTCGTAGCGGGTCGGTTCCCCCGGGACGACGGGCTGGGCGGCCGATCGGGTGCTGATGTGGTGCGGGCGCAGCACGGTGCCGTCGGGCAGATACCAGGTGCGCCGCGGATCCAGCGCACGGTGTGAGCCGAGCAGCGCCCCCACGCTCAGCGGACGGCTGGCGCCGTCCGGGGCGACGTCGTCGAGGTGGGCGACCCACAGGGTCTCGGCGGTGGTGGCGGTCGCGTGCAGGGTGAGGGCGATCGGCCCGGCCAGCAGGGCGGGCGCCGCGAACGGCTCGGTGGTGTAGGTCAGCGCGTCGCGATGCAGGCGGCGGTTGTCCCTGTCGTATCGGGTACGCCGGCCCGCCTGCATGGCGATGAAACTGTTCAAGCCGAGCGTCCACTGCTCCATGCTGCGACCGGAGACCGGGCCCCGCACCCGGTAGTGCAGGGTCGCCAGGGTTTCCGCGGCGGCGGCGTCGTGCGTCAGCCTTCCGGCATCGGAGAGGTAGAGGCGGGTCGGGGTGGCCTCCGACACCGGGTATTCCCGGGCGAAGAACCACTGCCTGCTGCCGATGGCCTGAAACGTGAAAGGCGATCCTGCCACGGCGGCGGCCGACTCGTCTTTGAGCCAGTGGTCGAACCAGCGCAGCTGCAGTGAGCGCAGGTGCAGGCCGTCGTAGTGGGACACGTGATACCACGGTCCCATCAACAGCCGGATCCGGTCCGACAGCGGCTGGCCGGGCTCCATCGGTGCGTTCGCGGGCCGTCCGGCGTAGGCGTTCTGCAGCGCCGCGTAGTTCAACGGCGCCCCCCGCTGGAACGCATCGTGCCACCCGCCGACCAGGAACACCGCCACCCCGTTGGCGGCGATCTGGGGCAACACCAGTTCGGGCCGCATCGGCTCCCATATCGGCCCGTCGTAGGCGGCATCACCGCCGTTCATCGCCTCCGCGACCAACGGGCCGAAGTATCCTCGCTGGTCGCGGCCGCGTTGCTGCACCGCTGCGCGCCCGCCGGACCGCGGCCGCGGGTGACCGCCCGGGGCGAAGAACTCCAGGGTGGGGTTGATGAAGTTCAGCAGCGTGTAGAGCGCGCCGTAGGCCCGCACCGTCCGCAGGTGCGGCACGCCGCCCATGGCAGCCGCGTCACGGTAGAAGTCATGGGCTGCCATCACCGGACAGATCGCCTTCAGCGGCGAATCCGGACCGACGGCGGCGGCGGTGAACAGCTGGTTGATGGCCAGATAGGAGATCCCGAACATACCGACGCGACCACTGGAGTTCGGCAGCGTCGCCGCCCAGGCGACCAGGTCCACCCCGTCCTGGGTCTGTTCGGCGCCGAACATCTGAAACGATCCGCCGGAGGCTCCGGTCCCGCGGACATCCACCATCACCTTGATGTAGCCGCGCTTGATCAGGTACGGACTGGGTCCACCGCCGATCTGGGCGGCCGGCGGCGGTGCCATCTTGCCGTACGGCGTCACCGACAGCAGCACCGGGAACGGCCCGGTCGCGGCCTCGCCGGTCGCCGGGACCGTGGGGTAGTGAATGTCGGCGCGCAGCACGACGCCGTCACTCATCGGCACCGCGACGTTGCGCTTGACGCCCACCCCGTAACGGGCCGGCGCGGGTGTCCAGTCCGGGGTGAACGGGGACGGGGTGCGCCTGCGGGGCCGGCCCCGCCGTACCGTCCGGCCGACCATCGCCGCGGCCGCGGTCACCCCGGCAGCGGCCATTGTCCGACCGGTTCTCTGCCCTACCCGTTGCTGTCGCATCTGCCACCCTCCGCGCACGTCGTCGACTCCTTAGATCGGAGACTCTATCGGCGCCTGCCACGGCGGACATTGCGCCACAGCGCGGCATCCGGCGCCGGGGTGGGAGCGCAGGGGCCGAGGTCGTCGAGCAGATCGCAGAGCTCACGACGCTCCTGCGCATCCAGCGGAACATCAGCCATGGCTTGCGGCCTCGAGTCGGTAGACGCGGGCAGCGTTGCCGTGCGCGATCAGGTCGACCACCCGGATGGCGTCGGCTTCGCTCCAATCGCCGTCGTCGACGAAGCCCTGCAGCACCCGGTGCACGCCGCGGCGCCACAGCACCGCCCCCAGGAAGTGCAGTTCGGCCGGGCCGAATCCGTCCGAGGAGTAGACGACCTTGCGGAACGGCGCCAGTTCCAGCAACCGGGCGACGAACGCCGGCGCCCGGGCCCCAAGATGGTTGATGGCCAATCCGCCGTCGAGGTAGACGTTGTTGTACGCCTGTGCCAGATAGCCGGCCTCCCGTTCGTAGGGGTAGCAGTGCAGCAGCACGATCGGGGTGGCCCCGGACCGTTCCAGAAAATCCCGCAGGCACAGCGGGTTGGCCCGGCGCAGGTCGGCGTCGCGGTCGCCGAACCCGACATGCAGTTGCAGCGGTTTGCCGAGGCGCAGCGCCTGGTGCAGCCCGAACCGCAGCAGCACCGGGTCGCACACCCGCACGCCGCCGTCGTCGCGCCAGCGAGCGGCGGCGTCTGCCACCTGAGCCGGCGCGGGTTCGCTGAGGTCGCCGTCGAAACCGGCCCGGTAGGCCAGGATCGACTTGGTGGCGACGGCCGTGGCGGTGCGCCGGTGCAGAATCTCCCCGAACGCCACGGCGTAGTCGGCGGCGTTCGCCATCGTCGCGACGGCCTGCTCGGCCACTTGTTCCAACCGCACCACCTCGTGCGCACGCGCTCGGGACAGCTCGCGGATCCGCGCGACATCGGCGACGGCGCCGCTGATCCCGGTGTCCACGATCCAATCGCTCACCCCAGCAGCTCCCAGGAAGCCGCGTGCCAGCTGCGGTTCGCGGAACTGGCTGCGGCGGTCCCAATACTGTTGCGCCTCCGCATGCTTGGGCAGGCCCAGCACCGGTGCGCAATGTGCGCGGACGGCAAATCCCAGTTGCGAGTCGAAGCCGGAGGCGGAGTCGGCAAGCGGCGCGGTGTCGGCCTCGTTGAGCGCGTTCTCGAAACGTGACCGGTCCCCCTCCGCCAACCAGCATCCATGCATGTGTTGATCCACCAGCGACACCCTTGCGATGTGATCTGCCAGTTCCGAGCCGCCGGACACCGTCACACGCTCCACGCCATCCGGAATTTCTCGGCGATCTGCGCCGGGGTCAGCTCCGCGTAACGCTCCTGCTCCAGACGCCGGACGGCAACCACCAGATCGACCGCCGAATCGGAGAGGATATTCCGCAGCAGCCAGGAATTATCCAGCGCGGCAATGACATCAGCCTGCACAGTGGCCAACGGTGCGCCGCGATGGGAATCCGGTAGGGCAGCCGGGTCGACGGTGGTCTCCGGCGGCAGCGTTATCTGTCGGCTGATGCCGTCCAGCATCAGCCCGAGGATCGCCGCCGAGGCGAAGTACGGGTTCGCCGATCCGTCGACCACCTTCACTTCGATGTTGCTGCCGCATCGGCCACCGGGGTCCCCGCGCACGAAACGCAGTGCCGCCTCGCGGTTCTCGACTCCCCAGCAGGCGTAGGCGCCGGCCCAGGCTCCCGGCCGCATCCGCAAGCCCGACACGATCGACCCGCAGAGAATTCCCTGCGCCGCCGACAGGCCGCGCAGCACTCCGGCGAGCGCGTGTTCGCCGTCGGTGGTCATGCCGGCGGCGCCGGCGCCGCCGGAGAACAGCTCACGGCCGGACCGGGTCAGCGAAATGTGTTGGTGGGCACCGGATCCTACGCCGCCGGCGAAGGGCACCGGAGAAAGGCTGCTGCGCAGTCCGTGCCGGCGCACGATCCGGCCGACGATGATCCGGGCCAGCACCAACTGGTCGGCGGCGGCAACCGGGGAGAGCGGGGTGAGCGACAGCTCGAACTGGTTGGCGCCGTATTCGGCATGGATCTGCTCGACGCCCACTCCCGCCGCGCCGGTCTCGATCATGATGTCGCGGACGAGTTCCTCGTGTTCGAGCACGCCGGCCAGGCCGTACTGCGCCCACAGCGTGGCCGGCAACCGTCCGCCGTCGGCGTCGACCAGCACGAATTCCATCTCATGGCCGACCAGCGCATCGAGACCGGCGCCGGCGAGCACGGCCACGACCCTGCCCAGGGTTCCCCGGCTGCACCCGGGCACCGGCGTGCCGTCGAGGGCGAAGAATTCCGCCGGCGCCCAGGCCAGGCCCGCATCGATGCCGCGCAGCGCCGACAGATCGACGCGGATGCGCTGATCCCCGACGACACCGACGTCGTCGGTGAATGCGATGCCGGTCTGGTCGATGGCGAAGCCGTGCCAGGACGGGCTGGCGCCCAGGCCGGGGTCGGCGAACGCGGCGACCCGGTCGGCCGGGACGGTCTTGGCCAGGATCAGCCCGGCCGGGTTGACCACGGTGCCGACGACGGTGTCCACCCCTGCGCCGGGCGGTGTGGCGCTCATCGCACCGAGCGGTCAGGCCCGGCTGGGCAGCGTGAACGTGCAGGTTTGACCGATGTCCAGGGTCCGCAACACCCGGCCCAGGCCCACCCACAGCGCGCACGACAACGCCAGGTCGGTGAGCAACTCCGCGGAGAGGTGCTCGGCACAACGGGCCCAGAAGCCTTCATCGTCGCGCAGCACGGTGTGCTCGGTGGCGAAGCGGTGGGCGAACTCCGCGGCCAACCGCTCCTGGGCGCTGAAACCCGGCCAGCTGCGCCACTGCAGGGCGTGCTGGTACAACTCCTCGTCGACCCCGGCCGCGGGCCCGTCCGCGTCGCGGGTGTTCACGCACACCGCGCACTCGTTGGCGTGGGCGATCACGATCCGGGCCAGCTCCCGGGTGCGCATCGGGAGCCGGCCGCGGTTGTAGACGGCATCACTGAAGCCGGCGATCGCCGCGCCGAGCGCCGGGGACTGGGCGAACCAACCGACCAGGTCGTCGTCGGCGAACGTTCCGATGCGACTCATCCCGGGCCGGCCCGTCAGGTCGTCGGCGGGCGGGCGACGCACTGGGCCGCATAGAGCGCCTCACCCAGCTTGTCCATCAACTCCAGCTGGGTTTGCAGGTAGTCGATGTGGTCTTCCTCCTGGGCCAGGATGTCCTCCAGCAGCTTGGCACTGGTGCTGTCCTGCTTCTCCCGGCACATGATGATGCCCGGCTTGAGCCGGTTGAGCACATCGAGTTCCAGCGCCAGATCGCTTTCGAACTGCTCACGCAGGGTTTGACCGATCCGCAACGACCCGATGCGCTGGTAGTTCGGCAGCCCGCCCAGCAGCAGAATCCGGTCGGTCACCTCCTCGGCGTGCCGCATCTCCTCGAAGGATTCGTCCCGGGTGTGGCCGGCAAGTTCGGTGAAACCCCAGTTGGCCTGCATCTTCGAATGCAGGAAGTACTGGTTGATCGCGGTGAGCTCGCTGGTCAGGTGCTCGTTGAGCAGGCGCAGAACATCCGGATCACCTTGCATGATCACTCCTCTGGTGTGAAGGCTGTCGCACGCCGGGGCTGCCGTCGGCTGCTGGATCGCGACGAATCCAATCTAATGCAGGCGGCGACCGCCGGCGGCGCGTTTGACCGCGACCGGGCGAGTCGGCGGCACGGTGTGACGGTTTCGACACCGAACGCCCCTAACACCCCGCGATTAAGTTAGGTTAGACTGCACTAACACCGGAGAAGACAGTCGGCAGGAGCAACTGCGTTGTACGTGTGCCTGTGCGTTGGGGCTACCAATCAGATGGTGTGCGATGCCGTCGCCGCCGGTGCGTCGACGTCCAAGGAGGTCGCCGCCATGTGCGGCGCGGGCACGGACTGCGGCCGTTGCCGGTGCACGGTTCGGGGCATCATCAAGACCGCGCTGGCCACCACGGCGCCGTCCGGCCCGCGCAGTTCCCTGCGCCACCTGATGCTGGAGATCACCGCGGTCGGGTGATACCCCGGTCAGCCGCTTCGGCCGGTGAACGCGGCCAGCGCGTCGGCGTTCGCCTGAGCACCCAGCAGTTGGGCGAAGAACGCGTTCTCCCGCTCCACCGCGGCCGCGGTCTCGGCGCGGTTGGGCTCGACCATCGCGCTCTTCACCGCCATCAGGCTCGCGATGGGCCGGGAGGCAAGGACCTCGGCATGCCGGCGGGCCTCGGCGAGCAGGGCGTCCGGTTCGCAAACCTTCCAGACCAGACCCATCCGCAGCGCCTCGTCGGCGTCGACCCATTCCGAGGACATCAGCAGCCACGCCGCGTTCTGCCGGCCCACCAGCTGCGGCAGCAGATACGACGACGCGGCTTCGGGCGCCACCCCCAGGCTGGTGAAGGGGCATTTCAGCCGGGCCGTCGAGGACATGAACGCCAGATCGGCGTAGCCGAGGACGGTTGCCCCGATCCCGATGCCGACACCGTTGACCGCGCAGATCAGCGGTTTGGGGAGACGCCCCAGCGCCTCGACCAGCCCACGGAAGCCGTGCTTGCCGGGGGTGAAATCCGGGTCGGTCACCATGGCCTGCATCTCGGCGAGGTCGGTGCCGGCGCTGAACGCCCGGCCCGCGCCGGTGAGCAGCACGACGGCCACCTCCGGATCGTCGGCCGCGGCCAGCAGCGCCTCGGTGGTCGCGTCGTAGAGCGCCTCGTTGAACGCATTCAGGCTCTCCGGCCGGTTCAAGGCGAGGGTCCGCACCCGCTTGTCGTCGTCGATTCCGAGCAGCACGGCTGCAGCCTAACCGGTCGGCCCGACCAGGCGGACCTCACGATCGGCCTTGATCAGCTGGCCGATCACCCCGGCCAGCCGCCGGTAGGGATCGTCGCGGCCGCTGGCGGAGCGGAACACCAGCCCGATCCGCCGGCCCGGCCGCGGAGCGGCGAAGTACGCCAGCCCGAGTCGGCTGCGTTCGGCCTCCACCGCGACCGCGGTCTGCGGTATCAGGGTTGCCCCCAGTCCGCCGGCCACGCACTGCACCGCCGTCGTCAGCGACGCCGCCCGGGTATCGGCCAACTCGGGCCGGACGCCCGCGTCGCGGCAGACGTCCAGAGCCTGGTCGCGCAGGCAATGCCCCTCGTCGAGCAGCAGCAGCGGCAGTTGCGACAGGGCCGCCGGAGAGACCCTGCGTTTACCGGCCAGCGGGTGCGCAGGCGGCAGCGCGAGCACGAAATCCTCGTCGTAAACCGCTATCTCGCTGATCCCGCCCAGATCGGCCGGCAGCGCGATCAGCGCCGCGTCCAGCGCACCTTCGCGCAGCGCCGTCAGCAGCCGTTCGGTTTGATCCTCGATGACCCGCAACGTCAACTCCGGCAACCGGTCCGCCAGCCCGGCCAGCACCATGGGCAGCACATACGGCGCCACGGTCGGTATCAGGCCCAGCCGCATGGCACCGCGCAGCGGATCGGAGACACCGGTCGCCGCGGCGGAGAACCGGTCCGCCGCCTCGACCACCGCCTGGGCGTGCGGCAGCAGCTGGCGGCCTTCCATGGTCAGCAGCACCCGCCGGGTCGACCGCTCGATCAACTGCACACCGAGGCCCGCCTCCAGCGACGACAAGGCCTGTGACAAGGTCGACTGGCTGACCCCGAGACCGGATGCGGCAAGGCTGAAGTGGTGCTTCTCGGCAACCGCGGCGAAGGCCCGCAGACCGGCGAGCGTCGGTTGATAATTCCTATCGGTCATGCCTATGAGTATAGGTGATTGCATCGCCTTTTGTTCACGATGATGATATGGTGGCGAAGGCTATCCGGATTCCAACACCCAAGGAGTGACATGGCACTGCTGACCATCGGCGACCAATTCCCGGCCTACCAGCTCACCGCGCTGATCCCCGGCGACCTGTCCAAGGTCGACGCTCAGCGGCCGGACGACTACTTCACCACGATCACCAGCGACGACCACCCGGGCAAGTGGCGGGTGATCTTCTTCTGGCCCAAAGACTTCACCTTCGTCTGCCCCACCGAGATCGCGGCGTTCGGCAAGCTGAACGGCGAGTTCGCCGACCGCGATGCTCAGGTGCTCGGCGCCTCCATCGACAGCGAGTTCGTGCACTTCAACTGGCGGGCGCATCACGAGGACCTCAAGGCGCTGCCGTTCCCGATGCTGTCGGACATCAAGCGGGAACTGGTCGAGGCGACCGGGGTGCTCAACGCCGGCGGCGTCGCAGACCGGGCCACCTTCATCGTCGATCCGAACAACGAGATCCAGTTCGTCTCGGTGACCGCCGGTTCGGTCGGCCGCAACGTGGACGAGGTGCTGCGGGTGCTCGACGCGCTGCAGTCCGACGAACTGTGCGCCTGCAACTGGCGCAAGGGTGACGCCACGCTGAACGCGGGCGAGCTGCTCAAGGCTTCGGTGTGATCGGGGCCGGATGAGCATCGAGAACCTCAAGACCGCGATACCGGAGTACGCCAAGGACCTCAAGCTCAACCTGGGCTCGATCACCCGGACCACCGCGCTGGACGAAGAACAGCTGTGGGGAACCCTGCTGGCCAGTGCGGCGGCGACGCGTAATGCCCAGGTGCTGGCCGAGATCGGCGCCGAGGCCGCCGACACCCTCTCGGCGGAGGCCTACCAGGCGGCACTGGGCGCGGCGTCGATCATGGGCATGAACAACGTGTTCTACCGTGGCCGGCACTTCCTGGGGGGCTCCTACGACGACCTGCGGCCGGGGTTGCGGATGAACATCATCGGCAACCCCGGCGTCAGCAAGGTCAACTTCGAGTTGTGGTGCTTCGCGGCGTCGGCGATCAACGGCTGCGAGGCCTGCGTCGCCTCCCACGAGCAGGTGGTACGGGAGGGCGGCCTGAGCCGGGAGGCGGTGCTCGAGGCCCTGAAGGCGGCCTCGATCGTGGCCGGCGTGGCCCAGTCGGTTATGGCCGGAGCAACCCTGCCCGCCGCGTCGCCGTAGCGCACCGGTGGGCGGTGGTGCGGGTTGTCGCCAACCCGCACCGCCGACCACCGGGGAGCCACCGGTAGCACCGCATCCCGACGACCTGTACCGCGTCATCGCCGAACGCAACAAGCCAGCACCGCCCCGAGCGGGTGGTCGCGCCCTACCCGGAACCGGTCAACCGGGCCACGGTGACCGGGTCTTCGGCACCGCCGTAGTAGCGGTCCAGCAGGGCGACAAAGTCGGCACTGTCGGCACTGTCGGCACTGTCGGCACTGTCGGCACTGTCGGCGCGGGCGAACAGCGTCATCGAGGAGCGCACCTTGATGTCGTCGGGGGACCCGAATATCTCGCCGATCGCGCGGCCCCGCACCGCGTTGACCAGTCGGGTGCACTCGCGCAGTCGCGGACCCAGCAGGTCGTGCGCCAGGTAGGCACGGGCCTCGGCCAGCGACGAGATGCCGTAACGGGTGGCCATCGCGCTGCCGCCCAGCCCGGACAGTTGCGGAAAGACGAACCAGATCCAGTGGCTGCGCTTGCGGCCGTCGCGCAGTTCGGCCAGCACTTGCGGGTACACCGGATTCTGCGCCTCGACGAAGCGCTGCAGATCGAACGGATCGGCGGTCATGGCACTACCGTCCCATGGGTGAAGACCCAAGCAGTGGCAATCAAACGACGGATACCCGAGTTCGGCGACCTCGCGCCGCTGATCCGGTTCCGCACGCCCCGGCTGAACCGCGCGAAACGGCGCCTTGAAACGGCGCTGACCATCGAGGACCTGCGCCGGATCGCCAAGCGGCGCACCCCAAGAGCGGCGTTCGACTACACCGATGGTGCCGCCGACGGCGAAATCTCGCTGTCGCGGGCCCGAGACGCCTTCCGCGACATCGAGTTCCACCCGAACGTGCTGCGCGATGTCAGCACCGTGAACACCGGCTGGGAGGTGCTCGGCGGGCCCGTGGCAGCGCCGTTCGCGATCGCGCCGACCGGCTTCACCCGGCTGATGCAGACCGAGGGCGAGTACGCCGGTGCGCAGGCGGCCCAGGCCGCCGGCATCCCGTTTTCGCTGTCCACCCTGGGCACCGCGTCGATCGAAGACGTGGCTGAGGCCGCCCCGGCCGGCCGGCACTGGTTTCAGCTCTACATGTGGCGCGATCGCGACCGTTCGATGGCACTGCTGCGCCGGGCCGCCGACGCCGGGTACGACACCGTGCTGGCCACCGTCGACTGCCCGGTCGCCGGGGCGCGGCTGCGCGACACCCGCAACGGCATGTCGATACCGCCGGCGCTGACCCTGCACACGGTGCTCGACGCGATCCCCCGGCCACGCTGGTGGTTCGACCTGCTCACCACCGAACCACTGGCGTTCGCATCCCTGGACCGCTGGCCGGGCACCGTCAGCGAGTACATCGACACCATGTTCGACCCCAGCGTCACCTTCGACGACCTGGCCTGGGTGAGGTCGCAGTGGCCCGGGAAGTTCGTCGTCAAGGGCATCCAGCACCTCGACGACGCCCGCGCCGCGGTCGATCTCGGGGCGGACGGCATCGTGTTGTCCAATCACGGTGGCCGCCAACTGGACCGGGCACCGGTCCCGTTTCACCTGTTGCCCACGGTGGCCCGCGAGCTGGGCGCTGACACCGAGATCCTGATCGACACCGGGATCATGTCCGGCGCCGACGTCGTCGCCGCGGTCGCACTCGGCGCACGCTGCACCCTGATCGGGCGGGCCTATCTGTACGGTCTGATGGCCGGCGGGCAGGCCGGTGTGCGGCGCACCATCGAAATCCTCTCCGAACAGATCGTCCGCACCATGCGACTGCTGGGCGTCACCTGCCTGCAGGAGCTTTCGCCCCGGCATGTCACTCAGCTCCGGCGGATGGTCCCGATGAGTTCCCGACGGTGAAATCCACCCGTCCTGCGCCATCGCGATGCGGCTACGCCGCTCGAATGCCCGATCCTGAGTCGCGGTACGGCGCCGGTTGCATCGCGCGGGCAGCACCGGCGCCCAGGAAGTCGGTGTCTGGCTCCGCGACCAGCCGATGCCGCTGTTTCAACTGCTGCCGTGCATGCCGGCCGGCGAAGAGATCGAGGCCGCCGATCAGCCGGGTACGGTGGTAACGGAGATCGGCGCCGCTGCGCTGCAACAACAAATCGGTGGCCCGCCGGCTCGCTCGCCCACAACAGCAGAACGGAGCAGCCATCGTGTCGGCATCAACCACATTCGTCATCGTCGGCGGCGGCCTTGCGGGTGCCAAGGCAGCAGAAGCACTGCGCGACAAGAATTTCGACGGCGCCATTGTGCTGATTGCCGAGGAACCGCAGCTGCCCTACGAACGCCCACCGCTGTCCAAGGAGTATCTGGCCGGCAAGAAGACGCTGGCCGACTTCACCGTCGACTCCGCCGACTGGTACCGCGAGCACCATGTCGACCTGCGACTGGGCACCCGGGTGCTCACGCTGGACCCGGCCGGGCACAGCATAGGCCTCGCCGACGGCGCCACCGTGCACTACGACAAGCTGTTGCTGGCCACCGGGTCCCGATCACGTCGCCTGCCCATCCCCGGCGCCGACGCCGACCGGGTGCACTACCTGCGCACGTTCGACGACGCCTCGGCGCTGAGTGATGCGCTGGCCGAAGGATCTGCACTGGCGGTGGTGGGCGCCGGATGGATCGGCCTGGAGGTGGCGGCCAGTGCCCGCCAGCGGGGCGTGGACGTCACCGTGGTCGAGGCGGCCGAGGTGCCGCTGCAGGCCGCCCTCGGCGCCGAGGCCGGCGCAGTCTTCGCGAAACTGCACCGCGAGCACGGGGTCGACCTGCGACTCGGGACGGGCGTCGCCGAGATCACCACCGCCGGCGGTGCCGCCACCGGTCTGAGACTCGCCGACGGATCGCAGATCTCCGCCGGTGCCGTACTGGTGGCAGTCGGCGCGCAGCCGAACATCGAGTTGGCCGAGGCCGCCGGGCTGGGCATCGGCGACCGCGGTGTGCTGGTCGACGCGACCCTGCGCAGCAGCGATCCCGACATCTACGCGGTCGGCGACATCGCCGCCGCCGAACATCCACTGCTGGGGGCCCGGATCCGCACCGAGCACTGGGCGAACGCACTCAACCAACCCGCGGTCGCGGTGGCCGGCATGCTCGGCGGGCACGCCGAATACGACGCGCTGCCCTACTTTTTCACCGACCAGTACGACCTCGGCATGGAGTACGTCGGCCACGCGCCGGGCTATCACCGGGCGGTGTTCCGCGGCAACGTCGACGGTCGCGAGTTCACCGTCTTCTATCTCGGTTCCGACGACCGGGTGCTGGCCGGGATGAACGTCAACATCTGGGAAGGCCTCGACGACATCAAAGCCCTGATCCGCTCGAAGACGCCGGTGGCCGCGGACCGGTTGAGCGATCAGCGGGTGCCGCTCGGCGAACTGCTCGGCTGAGACGGACGTTCCGCGCGCTACCGCAGCGTCGCGGTGCCGTCGGCGTTGACGTCGATCGCCGCGCCGGCGATGTCCTCGCTGACCGTCGCCTCGACCGTGTCCCGTTCGGTGATCAGCGCCAGGGTCCGCGAACCGTCGGGGGTCCGCACCGCCACGAACGCCTGCTGCGGCCGGCCGTCCCGGTCGAACGGGGTGGTCCAGGCCTCCACGGCGCCGCGTCCCGCCCACTGCACCAGCGCCGGACGGGTCGCCTCCCGGTCGACCGCGGATTGCACGTCCTCCCACCGGAATCCCGCCGGCGGCGGTTCGGTGCCGTACACCCCGAAGCTGTGCTTGGTCAGGTAGCCGCCATTGGCGGTGATCAGACCGCGCCGGCCCGGGTGCGCGACCAGCAATTCGGCCAGGGTCGCGATCGAGTGCATCACGTAGTTGTTCCACGGACCACCGGCAAAAGTCAGTCCCCCGGTCACCGTCAGCGGCCGCTGCGGGTCGTCGAGCGGCAACCCGAGTTCGCCGGCCGCCACCTGGACCGCGGACGGGAAACACGAATACAGGTCGACATGGTCGATTTCGTCCGGCCCCGCACCGGCCAGTTCCAGCGCCCGCGCCCCGGCGATCCGGATGGCCGGCGACCGGTGCAGTTCGGCACGCTCGGCGATGGCGTAGGTGTCGTGCGCGTCGGTGCCGGACTGGGGGTAGATCCATCGGTCTCGCGGGACCCCCAGATCGGTGGCGGTCCGAACCGAGGTCAGGATCAGCGCGGCGCCCTGGTCGACCATGTTGTTGGAGTTCATCAACTTGGTGTAGGGCCAGCTGATCATCCGGTTCGTTCGACCGGGCGTGCAGATCTCCTCGGCGCTGACGGGCTTGCGGATCCAGGCGTGCGGGTTGGCCACCGCGACGGCACTGAATCGCGCCCACAACTCACCGATCCGCCGGCGATGGTCTTCGACCGCTTCGCCCGCGGCGATCCGCAGCGCCTGTTCGAAGAGCGGGTAGACGTAGGCCGGCCGGTCCAGCCCGATGCGCTCCTCGGCGGGGCCGGCCATCGGAACGTCCTCGCCGTCGACTTCGGCCATCGGAACGGACTCGTCCTGCCGGGACCAGCTGAGTCTGCCGCCCCGGGAGCGCAGTCGCGTTCGGGTGTACCAGGTTTCACCACCGGCCAGCAGCACCACACCGGCACGGCCGTGCCAGATATCCAGGCAGGCCCGGTTGACCAGGGTCTGCGGCACATTCCCGCCGACGCTGGTGTAGCGGGTGCGCGGGTGATCGGCGCCGATGCGCTGCCCGAGTAGCAGCCCCGGGTCCCGGTAGCGCGCCGAGAACAGATGCACCACCCGGATCGAGTCCACCGCCGCGAGCACCCGGGCACCGGCGGCCTGCCGTGCGGCGGCGGCCATCAGGTCGACCGGTTCGACGGCGCTCTCCTCGGCGGCGATCTCGGCACGATGGTTGACCTGGCCGTAGCCGATCAGCACCGGAGTCCGGGGGTCGACGGGCATGGGCGTAACCCTATCGATCGCCGGTGGCGAACTGCAGCCGGCGCGGATTCCCGGTTCGGGCACGGGCTGTCGGACCGGCCGCATACAGTGAGGCCCATGACCGGTGAGCCGCCGCCCAGCCGTGCGCTGCGCAGAGCACTGTCCGTCCTGTTCGGCGTCCTCGCCGGGGCGGTGACCATTCCGGCCGTCCAGGGCGTTCCGACCGCGGCCGGGACGCCGTCGGAGGAACCCACACCGGCACCGCCCTATGTGACCGGCGGCGACATCCCCAAGCCGTTGATTCGCTATGAGGTATCGGGTCCCGGCCTGGCGGGCTACATCACCTACCAGACCAACAACGGTCAGGCGCACGAGGCGAACGTTGCGTTGCCCTGGTCGACGCAGTTGACCGGCAAGATGGGCAATCGCGCCCACATCAACGCCTACTCGGTGAGCGCGACCGGGGTGGGCCCCGGGTCGATCAGCTGCACGATGTCGGTCAACGGCAAGGTGGTCAGCCAGTACACCGCTACGGGCAACCCGGCACGGGTGGTCTGCGCGCAGCATTGAACCTGACAGCGATTCCAGGGTGCACAGGTAGGATGACCCGATGCCTGGTCACCCGAACGTGCTGACTGCGGGCACCCATCCGGGCGCGTTCAACCGGTTCCGGGTTCACGTCGACATCCTGGTGGTTGTCGCAGTGCTGGCGTCGACCAACCTGATTGCGCACTTCACCACCGCGTGGGCCGGCATTGCCGCGGTCCCGTTCGCGGCCGTCGCGCTGGTGGTCCTGGTCCGGTCCCGCGGCCTGGGCTGGGCAGAGCTCGGGTTGGGCCGTGGCCACTGGAGATCCGGGGCGGGCTACGCGCTGGCGGCGGTGGCGGTCGTGGTGTCCGTGGTCGCCCTCGGCGCGCTGTTGCCGTGGACCCGGCCGATGTTCCTGAACAACCACTACGCGACGATCTCCGGTGCGCTGGTCGCGTCGATGATCATCATCCCGCTGCAGACCGTCATCCCCGAAGAGTTGGCGTTTCGCGGTGTGCTGCAGGGCACGCTGAATCGGGCCTGGGGGTTTCGCGGCGTGGCGGCGGCGGGCTCCCTGCTGTTCGGTCTGTGGCACATCGCCACGTCGTTGGGTCTGACCCGCAACAACGTCGGTTTCACCCGGCTGTTCGGCGGGGGCGTCGTCGGCATGCTGGCCGGTGTCGCGCTGGCGGTACTTGCCACCGGGGCCGCGGGGTTCGTGTTCACCTGGCTGCGGCGCCGCAGCGGCAGCCTGCTCGCACCGATAGCCCTGCACTGGTCGCTGAACGGGGTGGGCGCGTTGGCGGCGGCGCTGGTATGGCAGCTGTCGGTCTGAACCGCTTCACACCAGCAACACCGCCGCGCCGGCGATCCGGCCGGCGCTGAGGTCGGAGAGCGCACGGTCGGCCTGCCCGAGCGGGTATTCCGGCGTGGTCACCTCGATGTGGTGCTGCCCGGCGAACTCCAGGAAGGCCCGCGCGTCGGCGCGGGTGTTCGAGGTCACCGACCGGATCTGGCGCTCTTGGAACAGATGCCGCTGGTAGTTCAGCGGCGGGATGTCGGAGAGGTGGATGCCGGCGATGGCCAGGGTGCCGCCGCGGTCCAGGGCCGCACACGCCGGCAGCACCAGGTCGCCGACCGGGGCGAACAGGATCGCCGCATCCAGCGGCACCGGTGGTGGATCGGCGGCGCCCTGCGCCGACGCCGCACCGAGTGCGAGCGCCAACTCGCGAGCCTGCGCCCCGCGCGTCATCACGTGCACCTCGGCGCCCTGCGCCAGGGCAACCTGGGCGGTGATGTGGGCGCTGCCACCGAAGCCGTACAAGCCCAGCCGGCCACCGGGCGGCAGCTCGGCACGCAGCAACGAGCGGTATCCGATGATGCCCGCGCAGAGCAGCGGCGCGAGTTCGCTGTCGGAGTAACCACCCGGCAGCGGGTGCGCGAACGCCGCCGGCACGGTGGCGAACTCGGCGTAACCGCCGTCGGCGTCCCAGCCGGTGTAGCGCGACTCCGGGCAGAGGTTCTCGTCGCCCCGCCGGCAGTACCCGCAGACCCCACAGGTCTGCCGCAACCAGGCGATCCCGACCCGATCCCCCACCCCGAACTCGGTGCCGGCGTCCGACCCCACCTCGATGACCTCGCCGACCACCTCGTGGCCGGGGGTCACCGACTTGCGGTGGACCGGCAGATCGCCCTCCGCGACGTGCAGGTCGGTGCGGCACACCCCGCACGCGTGCACGGCGACCAGCAGTTCGGACGGTTCCGGGCGGGGCAGCGCGGTGGTGACCCGCTCCAGCGGGCCGCTGGCCATCGGGCCGGGGCGGCGTACCCGCCATGCGCTCATCGTGGTCTCGGTCAGTGCACCCGTCCCCATGACGTCCATTCTGCGCCCGGAACATGCAATGGCCGGCCGGCTTATCTCTTCCGGATCAGGCCGACCACCCACAGCAGCAGCACCGCTCCGCCCAGCGCGACGAAGAAGGTGAACCACCGCCGCCCGTGCTCGACGTCGACACCCAACCAGCCGAGCAGCAGTCCACCGACGAATCCGCCGACCACACCGATGCCGATGTTCAACAGAATGCCGGAGCCGCCCCCCTGGATGATCTTGCTCGCGAGCCAGCCGGCGATACCCCCGATGAGGACGTAGGCGACCCAGCTGACCGCGGTCGGCGGAGCCAGCGTGGCAACGAAACAGGTGTGCGCCAGGATCCCCATCAAGACCTCGCCGCGGTCAGGTTGCCGTCGGTGCGGGCTGAGCCGCGGGCGCGGCGGGGGCGGTGGTATCGGCCGGTGGCTGGCCCGACGCCGGTGCCCCCGGCACCGCGGGTGTCCCCGCAGGCCCGGGCAGCGGCCCGGGCTCCGGTTCGGCCGGCGGCGGTGCCAGCTGGCGGATCGACTCGGCCAGAATCTTCGCCGCTACCCGGTCCACCGGGTTGTTGGCGGTTCCCAGCCACACCACGAACCACCGCGGACCCGGCGCTGCCGTGGTTCCGGCAGCCGGCGGCAACCCGATCACACCGCTCCAGATCTGGCCGACGGGCTTGGCCGGGTCGGTGAACTTGACCTCGTAGTACGACGCACTCCCGGTCAGGTCACCGCCGGTGAGCGGAACGGTCTCCTGACCGCCGCGGGTGCCCGGATACGGCATGAAGAACTCGCCCATGTCGGACCCGAGGCGGGTCGCGGCCTTGGCATTGTCGGTCTCCGCGCTGGCGTAGAGCCGCTGGTCCAATCTGCCCAGCACGATCCGGGTGTCGTTGGCGACCGACGGCGGCTGGCCCGGGAGCATCGGCTCGCCGGTCTGCTTGCTCAGTAGCGCCGAACCGTATTCGAGGTGGCTGGTGTCGGACTGCACCCAGCCGCCGGGCACCACATAGCTGAACCCGTCGGCGGTGTCGTCAACCCGGCCGGGCTCGGGCGCAGCCGGTTCGCCCGCCGGGGCGGGCAGCGCGTTCGGGTCGGTCGGCGCCGGGGCCGTCTCGGTGCTCGGCGGCGCCGGCGGCACCGGGTCCGCGTTCGCCGGGGCCGCCGACAGCCCGACGGCAAGAGCACCGGCTATCGCAGCGGCCAGCACCGCCTGCCGAACACCGCCGTGCGCCGCTGAGATCGAATCCACCTGCTTCATGGCAAAAAAACCTACCGTGTCACCACCATGGTGCAAGCGTGGCGTGCCGCGGTGTGTCGGATCGTTGCGCAGCCGAGACGCGCGTCACCCGCGTGCCGCGGTCGGCCGCAGCGTCACCTCCTGCGCCTTGACGCAGAACCAGGCGGGCTCGCCGACGGTCAGCCGCAACTCGGCGGCGGCCTCGGCGGTGATGTCGGCCGCCAGCCCCGGGGCCCCGTCCGGCTGAGCCGCCGCGCGCACCTGAATCACCGCGCCGCGAACCTCCAGTTCGGCCACCGTTACCGCGACGGCGTTGCGCGGGCTGCCGGGCGGCACCGCCCGGTACACCGCCACTGCCGCCGGGCTGAACACCGCAACGACGTCCTGGCCCGCACCGATCCCGTCGTCTCCGGTCCCGTGCCAGCGGTCGCCCCACCGGGTGTGCAGGGCGCTGTCGGCTCCGAGAGTTCCCCGGATCAGGTTGACACCGGCGATTCGGGCCCCGAACCGGCTGCGCGGCGCGGCCAGCACCTCGGCCGTGCGGCCGATCTCGGCGACCTTGCCCGACTCGAGCACCACTACCCGGTCCGCCAGCGCGAAGACGTCGAGCAGGTCGTGGGTGACCAGCACGGTGGTGCGCCGTTCCCGGGTGACCACATTGCGCAGCACCGCGCGCACGGTGGCCGCGGCGGCCACGTCGAGCCCGGCCAGCGGCTCGTCGAGCAGCAGCACGTCGGGCTCGGCGGCCAGCGCGCGGGCGATCGCGACCCGCTGTGCCTGACCACCGGAGAGTTGCCGCGGTCTGCGGGCGGCCAGCTGCGCGGCGTCCACCTCGCGCAGCCAGCGCAGCGCCGACGCCCGCTCTCCGGCACGCCCACGGCAGCCGCGGGACCGGCTGCGCGGCCCGAAGGCGACATTGCCGGCCACACTCAGATGCGGGAACAGCAGCGGCTCCTGCAGCAGCAGACCGACGCGACGGGCCTGGGTCGCGACGTGCACGCCGCGCGCGGTGTCGGTCAGTGTCCGCCCGCCCAGCCGGACCACGCCCACGTCGGGTCGCAGCAGGCCCGCGATGATGTGCAGCACCGTCGACTTGCCGGCGCCGTTGGGTCCCAGCACCGCCAGCACTTCGCCGGCGGCCAACGAGAACCGCACATCCAGGTCGCGGTTCGCCACCTCGGCGTGCAACTGCAGGTCGCTGGTCACGCGGTCACCCGAAGCCGGTCAGCCGGCGCGCGCCCAACCCCAGCACGACCATCGCGGCGATCGCCACCAGCAGCAGCGACATCGCCGCGGCGGCATCGGGGTCGGTCACCCGCTGCAGGTAGATCTCCAGCGGCAACGTCCGGGTGATGCCCGCGCGCGAACCGGCGAAGGTCAGCGTCGCGCCGAACTCCCCCAGCGACCGGGCGAACGCCAGCACCGCGCCGGAGGCCAGGCCGGGCACCAGCAGCGGCAGCGTCACCCGCCACCACACCGTGCTCGGTCGCGCCCCCAGCGTCGCCGCCACCACCTCGTAGTCCGCACCGGCGGTTCGTGCGGCACCCTCCAGCGCTATCACCAGGAACGGCAGCGAAACGAAGGTCTGCGCCAGCACCACGGCGGCGGTGGTGAACGCGATGTGAATCCCGGCGGCGTCGAGGTAGCGGCCGAGCAGGCCGAACCGCCCGAATGCGTAGAGCAGCGCGATACCGCCGACCACCGGGGGCAGCACCAGGGGCAGCAGCACCAGCGGTCTTAGCAATCGGACCGCCCACGACCGGTTGCGGGCCAGCACCAACGCCATCGGCACCCCCAGCAGCAGGCACAGCACGGTGCTCGCGGCTGCCGTCCGCACGCTCAGCAGCAGTGCCGTCAGCGCCGACGAACTGGTGATCAAGGACCAGAAGTGCAGCCAGTCGACCCTGGCCGCGATGGCGAACAACGGCAGCACGACGAACGCGGCACCGACCGCGGCGGGGACGTACACCCAGGCCGGAAGCCCGACGGACCGCTGCACCACCGGCGGTCAGGGCTTCGCGAAACCGGCATCGTGCAGGATCTGCTGACCTGCCACGCCGGTCACCAGGTCGACGAACCGCTGCGCCAGGCCGGGCTGCGCGGCGTTCTTCAGCACCGCGATGGGGTAGGTGTTGACTGCGCCGGCGGCTTCCGGGAACGTGATCGCACTCACCTTGTCCCCCGCGCTGATCGCGTCGGTCCGGTAGACCACGCCGGCGTCGGCCTGCCCGGTGATGACCTTGTTCAAGACGTCGGTCACGTCCGGCTCCTCACTCATCGGCTTGATCCGCACGGCCGTGCTGTCCTCGACTTTGCGTGTCGCCGCCCCGCACGGCACCGGCTCCTGGCACACCACCACGGCCAGCCCCGGCCGGGCCAGGTCGGCGAACGACTCCACCCGCTCGGGGTTGCCGGCGGCGGTGACGATGACCAGCGTGTTTGCGGCGAACGGCACCGCATCACCGGCCAGCAGTCCGGCGTCGGCCACCTTGGCCAGCTGCGCGGCGTTGGCGGAGGCGAACACGTCGGCGTCGGCGCCCTGGGTGAGCTGGGTCGCCAGATCCGAAGAACCCGCGAAATTGAAGTCGAGCACCGCGCCCGGGTTGGCGTCGGCGAACTGTTCGGCGATCTTGGTGAAGGCCGGCTTCAGCGAGGCGGCGGCGAACACCGTCACCGTCGGCGCCCCGGGACCGGTGCCGCACGCGGTCAGACCGGCCGCCAGCATCAGTGCCGCCACCGCGCCGGGCACCCGGCTTCGCCGCACTGGAGGCTCGGACTCGGGCTCGGCAGCGGACATAGCGGAACCATATCCGAGCGATCCGGAACCGGCGCTCCGGACCGTTGCCGGATCGTGTCGGTGCTCGGTTCCCGGCATTCGCCGATTTTGGCTACTGTCCAGTAACATATCGGTTGATCAACGACATCACCCGCTGAAATCCCAGGTAACAGCCGTGCGGCATGCGACCATCGAGCCACCGGGCAGGCCGGACCACAGGATCCAGCGACGGACACGAGGAGGTCGGGCGATGGAGGTGCTTCTCACCGGCGGGGACACCGAGCTGGGCCGGACGATTGCCGAGGGCTTCCGCGATGCCGGGCACCGGGTGACGCTCACCGGCGCGCGCGCGGACGAACTGGAGATCGCCGCCAAGGAACTCGACGTCGAGGCGATCGTCTGCGACAACACCGATCCCGCCAGCCTCACCGAAGCCCGGCGGTTGTTCCCGCACCACCTGGACACCATCGTCAACGTCCCCGCATCGCGCTGGCAGGCCGGCGACCCACGCACCTATTCGCTGGCCGACCTGGCTGCGTCCTGGCGTACCGCGCTGGACGCCACCATGCTGTCCGCGGTGCTGACCGTCCAGACCCTCGGCGATCACCTGCGCTCCGGCGGAGCGATCGTATCGGTGCTGCCGGAGAACCCGCCCGACGGCGGGGCCGATGCCGCCATGAAGGCGGCGATGGCGAACTGGACCGCCGGGCAGGCCGCGGTGTTCGGGACCCGCGGGATCACCGTCAACGTCGTCGCCTCCGGGAGTGGCGCCAGCCCCGGCTATGACGGGCTGACCGGCACCGCACCGCCGGTGGCCGCGGAATTCGCCCGGCTGGCACTGTTTCTGACCACGCCCGCGGCACGCCACATCACCGGTCAGACACTCCATGTCAGCCCGGGCATGTTGGCTCATTTCGGCTGACTTCACCCACGAGTGACCCGCTGGTGATCCGCTAGTGGTTCATCACACAACCGACGGATGCGACGACCACCAATTAGGTCGACTAGCGTAGTGGTGAACGCAGTCCCCGTCGAGGAGCAACCCCATTCCATGAGTGCCAAGCCAGAAGCAGCTGCTGCGTCCGCTCGCCGACACCGGGTTGTCATCATCGGATCCGGTTTCGGCGGGTTGACAGCGGCCCAGAAGCTCAAGCGGGCCGACGTCGACATCAAGCTGATCGCGCGCACCACCCATCACCTGTTCCAGCCGCTGCTGTACCAGGTCGCGACCGGCATCCTCTCCGAGGGGGAGATCGCCCCGTCGACCCGCGTGGTGCTGCGCCGGCAGCGCAACGTCCAGGTGCTGCTCGGCGACGTCAACCGTATCGACCTGCACGGCAAATACGTCGTCTCGGACTTGCTCGGGCACACCTACGAAACCCCGTACGACAGCTTGATCATCGCCGCGGGCGCCGGACAGTCCTACTTCGGCAACGACCACTTCGCCGAGTTCGCGCCGGGGATGAAGACGATCGACGACGCCCTGGAGTTGCGCGGCCGCATCCTGAGTGCGTTCGAGCAGGCGGAGCGCTCCCGCGACGCGGAGCGCCGGGAGAAGCTGTTGACGTTCACCGTGGTCGGCGCCGGGCCGACCGGCGTGGAGATGGCCGGGCAGATCGCCGAACTCGCGTCGCACACCTACAAGGGGGCGTTTCGCAAGATCGACGCCACCAAAGCGCGGGTGATCCTGCTCGACGCCGCCCCCGCCGTGCTGCCGCCGATGGGCGACAAACTCGGCCGCAAGGCGGCCGAGCGGCTCGAGAAGATGGGTGTCGAAATCCAGCTCGGGGCGATGGTCACCGACGTCGACCGCAACGGCATCACCGTCAAGGACTCCGACGGCACCATCCGCCGTATCGAGTCGCAGTGCAAGGTGTGGTCCGCGGGGGTGTCGGCGAGCCCGCTCGGCCGTGACCTCGCCGAACAGTCGTCGGTCGAGCTGGACCGCGTCGGGCGGGTCCGGGTGCTGCCGGACCTGTCGGTGCCGGGGCATCCGAACGTCTTCGTGGTCGGTGACATGGCATCGCTCAAGGGCGTGCCGGGCATGGCGCAGGGCGCCATCCAGGGCGCCAAGCACGTCGCGAACACCATCAAAGCCGAACTCGACGGCGCCGACCCGGCCCACCGCGAACCGTTCCAGTACCTCGACAAGGGGTCCATGGCGACCGTTTCGCGGTTCTCCGCGGTGACCAAGATCGGCCCACTGGAGTTCAGCGGTTTTCTGGCCTGGCTGGCCTGGCTCGTACTGCACCTGATCTACCTGGTCGGATTCAAGGCCAAGGTCAGCACGCTGCTGTCGTGGACGGTGACGTTCATGAGCACCAGCCGCGGCCAACTCGCCATCACCGAGCAGCAGGCGTTCGCGCGAACCCGGCTGGAGCAGCTCGAGGTGCTGGCCGCCGAGTCGCGGCGCGGCGCGGCCGAGCGGGCTGCCAGTTAGTCGACGTTCTGCAGCCGCACCTGACCGCGGGCAACCGCGCGACCGTCGTCGGCGGTGATCGTGACCAGCCACAGCTGCTGGCGGCGGCCGCGGTGAATCGGGGTGGACGACGCCTGCACGGTTCCCGAGGAGATGGCCCGCAGGAAGTCCGTGTTGTTGTTGACGCCGACGACGTTGCCGCCGCCGCGCTGGTTCAGCCACAGGTAGGCGGAGACGCTCGCCACGCTTTCGATGATCGTGCAGTACACACCGCCGTGCACGATGCCGGTCGGTTGCCACAGCTTGGGTTGCACCGTCAACTGCGCCCGGACGCCGTCGGGTCCGAGTTCGGTGAACTCCAGCCCGATCTCACTGTCGAAGGCCGCGCCGAAGTCCGGCGGCAGGATCGAGTCGGGCGAAGTCGGCACGCCTCGTGTCTACACCATCTGCGCGACCGCCCCGCGGTCGGCGGGGTGCGCTCGCAACGACAGGACCAACGCAGCGAGGTAGGCTCGCCTTATTGCTCAGGGGACGGATCGATAATGCCGAAGCAGACGCACCTAGGAGATCTGGAGCGGGCAGTGATGGATCACCTGTGGTCCGTTGCTGCGCCGCAAACGGTGCGTCAGGTCCACGAAGCACTCTCGCCGCACCGCGACCTGGCCTACACCACGGTGATGACCGTCTTGCAGCGGCTGGCCAAAAAGGACCTGGTCTCCCAGATCCGCGACGACCGCGCCCATCGCTACGCGCCCGTGTGCAGTCCTGACGAACTGGTCGCCGGGCTGATGGTGGACGCGCTCGACCAGGCCACCGATCGCGGCGGCAGGCAGGCCGCACTGATGCACTTCGTCGGATCGGTGGGCGCCGACGAGGCCGAGGCGTTGCGGCGGGCGCTCGACGAACTGGAGACCAAACACCGTATCGCTGCACCGGTTGGCGGTTCGCTCGAGACCTGAGGGAGACTGACAGCGTGTCCGCGCTGGCCTTCACCGTCATCGCGGTAGTGCTCGTGGGTCCGATACCGGCGTTCCTGGCACGATCCCGCTGGCCGTTGCGGGCACCCCGGTCCGCGGTGGTGCTGTGGCAGGCGATCGCGGCCGCGGCGGTGCTCTCGGCGTTCAGCGCCGGCATCGCGATTGCCAGCCGGCTGTTCATGCCCGGCCCGGACGGACGACCGACGGCAACCATTCCCGGCGACATCGGCCGGTTCGGCTGGCCGCTGTGGCTGCTCTACATGGCGGCTTTCGCCCTGACGCTGCTGGTGGGGTTGCGCCTGGCCGTCACCGTGCTGCGGGTGGCGATCTCGACTCGACGGCGCCGGGCCCGACACCGCATGCTGGTCGACCTGGTCAGCATCGGCAACGAGGCGGCCCATGCCCATGCCCATGCCCATGGCCGGACCGGGGATCTGCGAATCCTGAGGGTGGAAAAACCACTGGCTTACTGCCTGCCCGGGTGGCGCGGCCGGATCGTGCTCAGCGCGGGAACCCTGACCTCGCTGTCCGACACCGAAGTCGCCGCGGTCCTCAGCCACGAGCGCGCCCACCTGCGGGCTCGTCACGACCTGGTGCTCGAGGCGTTCACCGCGCTGCACACCGCCTTCCCGCGATTCGTCCGCAGCGGCAGTGCACTGCACGCGGTGCGACTGCTGGTCGAGTTGCTCGCCGACGATGCCGCGGTTCGCGCTGCCGGCGCCACCCCGCTGGCGCGCGCACTGGTGGCGTGCGCGGACGGACGTGCTCCAGCCGGCGCCCTGGCGGTCAGCGGCCCGACCACGGTGGTGCGGGTGCGGCGACTGTCCGGCCGGGGCAACAGCCGGATGGTGGCGACCGCCGCCTACGCCGCCGCGGTGGCGATCCTGGCCGTACCCACCGTCGCATTGGCGGTACCGTGGCTGACCGAGCTGCACCGGCTGTTCGCCGGGTAGCTCACCGGCGCGTTGACCGACGACTGTGGAGGCGAAGAAATGGGCTCGTCCGAACCGAACACTGCGACAGCCACCGCCCAGATCGGGGTGACCGGCCTGGCGGTCATGGGCTCGAACATCGCCCGCAACTTCGCGCGGCACGGCTACACCGTGGCCCTGCACAACCGCTCGATCGCCAGGACGGACGCACTGCTGGCCGAGCACGGTGCGGAGGGTTCCTTCGTGCGGACCGCCACGATTCCGGATTTCCTCGCGGTGCTGGAGAAGCCACGCCGGGTGCTGGTGATGGTGCAGGCCGGCACCGCCACCGACGCCGTCATCGACGAACTGGCCGACGCCATGGAGCCCGGTGACATCATCATCGACGGCGGTAACGCGCTGTACACCGACACCATCCGGCGGGAGCGGGCACTGGCCGCCCGCGGCCTGCACTTCGTCGGCGCCGGCATCTCCGGTGGCGAGGAGGGCGCGCTGAACGGGCCGTCGATCATGCCCGGCGGGCCCGCCGAGTCGTACCGGTCGTTGGGCCCGCTGCTGGAGGAGATCTCCGCGCACGTCGACGGCGTGCCGTGCTGCACCCACATCGGCCCGGATGGATCGGGACACTTCGTCAAGATGGTGCACAACGGGATCGAGTACTCCGACATGCAGCTCATCGGTGAGGCCTATCAGCTGCTGCGGGACGGGCTCGGGCTCGCCGCGCCGCAGATCGCCGACGTGTTCACCGATTGGAACGGCGGCGACCTGGACAGCTACCTGGTTGAAATCACCGCCGAGGTGCTGCGCCAGACCGACGGCAGGACCGGCAAACCGCTGGTGGACGTCATTGTCGACGAAGCGGAGCAGAAGGGCACCGGCAGGTGGACCGTCAAGTCCGCCCTCGACCTGGGCGTGCCGGTGACCGGGATCGCCGAGGCGGTGTTCGCCCGCGCGCTGTCCGGCTCGGTCCCGCAGCGCCGTGCCGGCGCCGTACTGGCGTCCGGGACACTGGGCGAACAGCCGGATGACGCCGCACAGTTCACCGAGGACATTCGCCGGGCGCTGTACGCCTCGAAGATCGTCGCCTACTCCCAGGGGTTCAACCAGATCCAGGCCGGCAGCGCCGAATACGGCTGGGCCATCACACCCGGCGACCTGGCGACCATCTGGCGCGGCGGCTGCATCATCCGGGCCAAGTTCCTCAACCGGATCAAGGACGCCTTCGACGTCGATCCCGATCTGGTCAGCCTGCTCACCGCCCCGTACTTCCGCACCGCCGTGGAATCCGCGATCGACAGCTGGCGCCGGGTGGTGATCACCGCGACCCGGTTGGGCATCCCCGTCCCGGGCTTCTCGTCGGCACTGGCGTACTACGACGGGCTGCGGACCGAGCGGCTGCCCGCGGCGCTCACCCAGGCGCAGCGCGACTACTTCGGCGCGCACAGCTACGGGCGGGTGGACGGTCCCGGCAAATTTCACACGCTGTGGAGTGGTGACCGCAGTGAGGTCCCCCTTTAAGGGATAATGCATCAGACGATGAGGTTCTTAGACGGGCAGCGCCCCGCGTACAACCTGACCTACGACGACGTGTTCATCGTCCCCAACCGCTCCGGGGTCGAGTCGCGGCTGGACGTGGACCTGTCCACCCGTGACGGCTCCGGCACCACCATCCCGGTGGTGGTGGCCAACATGTCCGCGGTGGCCGGCCGCCGGATGGCCGAGACGGTGGCTCGGCGGGGTGGCATCGTGGTGCTGCCGCAGGACCTGCCGATCACCGTGGTGCGGCGGACGGTGGAGTTCGTCAAGAGCCGCGACCTGGTCGTCGACACCCCGGTGATGCTCGCGCCCGACAATTCGGTGTCGGACGCCATCGCGTTGATCCACAAGCGCGCCCACGGCGCGGCTGTGGTGATGGAGGAGGGCCGGCCGGTCGGTCTGGTGACCGAGTCCTGCTGGGAGGGCGTGGATCGCTTCACCCGGGTCCGCGACGTGGCGATCCCCGACTTCGTCAACGCCCCGGTGGGCACCGATCCACGCAAGGTCTTCGACCTGCTGGAGAACGCCCTCATCGACGTCGCGGTGCTGACCCACGCCGACGGAACCCTGGCCGGGGTGCTGACCCGGACCGGGGCCATCCGGGCCGGGCTCTACAGCCCGGCCACCGACGCAGCCGGCCGGTTGCGCATCGCCGCCGCGGTCGGCATCAACGGCGAGGTGGCCGCCAAGGCGATGGCCCTGGTCGAAGCCGGGGCGGACATGCTGGTCGTCGACACCGCACACGGCCATCAGGCCAAGGCGATGGATGCGATCCGGGCCGTCGCGGCGATGCGGCTGGGCGTCCCGCTGGCCGCCGGCAACGTGGTAACGGCCGAGGCCACCCGCGATCTGATCGGTGCCGGCGCCGCCATCGTCAAGGTCGGACTCGGCCCCGGTGCGATGTGCACCACCCGGATGATGACCGGCGTCGGCCGCCCGCAGTTCTCCGCGGTCCTGGAATGCGCGCAAGCCGCCCACCAACTCGGTGCCCACGTCTGGGCCGACGGCGGAATCCGGCATCCCCGGGACGTCGCGCTGGCCTTGGCGGCCGGCGCCTCGAACGTGATGATCGGCTCCTGGTTCGCCGGTACCTACGAGTCGCCGGCCGATCTGAAGCTCGACCGGGACGGGGCGCTGTACAAAGAGAGCTACGGGATGGCCTCCAAACGCGCGGTGGCAGCCCGCACCACGGCCGACAGCGCATTCGACCGGGCCCGCAAAGCCTTCTTCGAAGAAGGCATCTCCACCTCGCGAATGCAGCTGGATCCCGATCACGGCGGGGTCGAGTACCTGCTCGACCACATCACTTCCGGGGTACGCAGCGCCTGCACCTATGTCGGTGCGGCCACGCTGGCGCAACTGCACGAGCGTGCGGTGGTCGGGGTACAGTCCGCGGCCGGTTTCGCCGAGGGCCACCCACTGCCGTTCGGCTGGTGATGCCGGTGCCGGATCGATGAGCCTTGCCACCCTGTTCAGCGTGCTGGGCTTTGCGGTGCTCACCCTCGGAACCGCGGTCTTCGTCGCCGCCGAATTCTCGCTGACGACGCTGGAACGCAGCACCGTGGACGCCAATGCCCGGCACGGCAGCCGTCGCGACATTCATGTGCAGCGCGCCCACCGGACGCTGTCGTTCCAACTCTCCGGCGCTCAACTGGGCATCTCGATCACCACACTTGCCACCGGATATCTGGCCGAGCCGGTGCTGGCCCGGTGGCTGCACCCCACACTGGAAGCGGTCGGAGTGCCCGCCGGACTGGCGCCGGGAATCGCGCTATTCATGGCGCTGGTACTCGCGACGTCGCTGTCGATGGTCTTCGGTGAACTGGTGCCGAAGAACCTGGCGGTGGCGCGCCCACTTCAGACCGCACGAGCGGTGGCCGGCCTGCAGTTGCTGTTCTCGAGGATTTTCACGCTCACCATCCGGCTCACCAACGGAACGGCCAACCGGATCCTGCGCCTGCTGGGCGTCGAGCCCGCCGAGCGGTTGCGCTCCGCCCGGTCCGCACGGGAGCTGGAATCCCTGGTGCGCAATTCGGCTCGCCGCGGGGCGCTGGACTCAGCAACAGCGGCCCTGCTGGAACGGTCGCTGCGGTTCGGTGCGCTGACCGCCGAGGAACTCATGACACCACGGTCCAAGATCGTGGCGCTGGCGGCGGATGCCTCGATCGCCGACCTGGTCGCGACCGCCATCGACACCGGGTTCTCCCGCTTCCCGGTGATCGCCGGCGACCTGGACGAAACCATCGGCATCGTGCACGTCAAGCAGGTGTTCGAGGTTCCGGTCGCCGATCGGGCGCGCACACCGGTCACCGCGATCGCACAACCGGTCGCGGTGGTGCCCTCGACGCTGGACGGCGACGCGCTGATGGCGCAGATCCGCGGCGGCCAGGCCGGCGGCCTGCGGGCGGTGCTGGTGGTCGACGAGTACGGCGGAACCGCCGGCATGGTCACCGCGGAGGACCTGATCGAGGAGATCGTCGGCGAGGTCCGCGACGAGCACGACGACACCGACCCCGACGTGCTGTTGGTGGGCGGCGGCTGGCGGATATCCGGCCTGCTGCGTATCGACGAGGTGGCCGCGGCCACCGGTTACCGCGCCCCGGAAGGGGATTACGAAACCATCGGCGGTCTGGTGCTGCGCGAACTCGGCCACATCCCGGAGGCGGGCGAGACGGTAGACCTGGTTGTCTTCGACCCCGACGGGTTGTCCCGCGACTCGGCGCGCTGGCGGGCGACCGTATTGCGCATGGACGGTCGCCGCATCGACCTGCTGGAGCTGAGCGAACTGCGCGGCAGCGATGGGTGACGTGCTGGACCTACTGTTGACCGTGCTGCTGATCGGGGGCAACGCGTTCTTCGTCGGAGCGGAATTCTCGCTGATCTCCGCGCGCCGGGACCGGCTGGAGGCGCTGGCCGAGCAGGGCAGGCACAGTGCGGTCACCGTGATCCGGGCCGGGGAGCGGCTGCCGCTCATGCTGGCCGGGTTCCAGCTGGGCGTCACGGTGTGCTCGATCCTGCTCGGCCGCATCGGCGAACCCGCGGTCGCCGATCTGCTGGAACGGCCGTTCCGGCTGGCCGGCATCCCGGACCCGTTGCTGCACACGGTGTCCTTCATCGTCGCGTTGTCGATCGTGGTGCTGCTGCACCTGCTGTTCGGTGAGATGGTGCCGAAGAACATCACGCTGGCCGGACCGGAGACCGCGGCGATGCTGCTCATCCCGCCCTACCTGGTCTATGTGGCCGTGGCGCGCCCGTTCATCGCGTTCTACAACTGGTGCGCCAACCTGACGGTGCGGGCACTAGGCGTGGAGCCCAAGGACGAATTGCAGGTCACGGTGTCCACGGTGGAGTTGAGCGAGATGATCGCCGAATCGGTTTCGGCGGGGCTGCTGGACCCCGAGGAGTACACCCGGCTCACCCGTGCTTTGCAGATCCGCAACCGCGTGGTGGCCGATGTCGCCGTACCGGTCGGTGACGTCTGCGCGGTGCCGGTGGCAGCCACCGGTTGCGGACCGACCGTCGCAGCGGTGGAACAGGCCCTGGCGCAGACCGGCCACTCCCGTTTTCCGGTGGTCGACACCGGCGGCCAGTTCATGGGGTATCTGCACATCAAGGACGTGCTGCCGCTGGGTGACCGCCCGGACGCCGTACTCGATCTGACCACGGTGCGGCCGCTCCCCCGGCTGTCGATGGCACTGCCGCTGCCCGACGCGCTGTCCCGACTGCGGCGCACCAACAGCCACCTGGCACTGGCGACCGCTGCCGACGGCCGCGTGGTGGCCATGGTGGCGCTGGCGGATCTGGTCCAGGACCTGGCGGGCATGGTGCGGGACGGCGCCAGCCGTGGCTGAAGCGGCCGAATCGGTGCTCGACGAGCGAGAACGGTCGGCGCTCGCCGAGCGCCACCGACAGCGCCTGGACGCCGTTCTGGGCCCCCTACTGCGGCGCGCCCGCTGCGGCGACCCGGTGCCGCGGTTTCTGTTCAGCTACTACGGCTTGCGCCCGGGCCACCTGCGCTGCTGGCATCCGGGCTTCGGCGTGGCGCTGGCCGGTGAACAAGCCGTGCGGGCCTACCGGGACCGGCGGGGCTACGCGGTCGCCGCCGGCCGGGTCGCGGTCAGCAGCGCCTACCTGCACAGCCGGCGGGACACCGTGCGGTTTGTCGCGCGCCTGCTGCGGGCCACCGCAGGGCGGCCGGCCCAGCTGAACTGCTTCGGCCTGCACGAGTGGGCGATGGTCTACCGCAGCGGCGAGGTACGGCACCAGCGCATCCCGCTGCGGCTGAACCGGTCGGCCGTCGACACCGTGGTCGAGACCGGGTCGATCGGGCCACTGCGATGTACGCACTTCGACGCTCATCGTTTCTTCACCGCGGACTTCACCACGCGGTTCGTGCCGGACAGCAGCGCCGCGCCCAGTCGCTCCACCCAGGTCGACTGGGAGCAGCCCGGCTGCCTGCACGCCAATATGGACCTGTTCAAATGGTGCTACAAGCTGATTCCGCTGGTCGATTCCACGCTGCTGCTGGACTGCCTGGAGTTGGCCGCGGCAGCCCGCGAAGTCGACATGCGGGCCAGCCCGTACGACCTCAGCGGGTTCGGCTACGCACCCATCGCAGTCGAGGACGCCGCCGGCCGGGCCGAATACGTCCGTTGCCAGAGCGCTGTCGCCGAACGTGCCGCACCCCTGCGGGCCACCCTGCTGGAACGCTGTGACCTGCTGCTGCGTGTCGCGGAATGCGGATAACCCCGCTACCAGCCGGTAAGGTGGGTCATTGCCGGAAAGGGAGGAATGGATGACGAAGCGGCTATCGGTGGGCAACCTGCGAGTTGCCCGAGTGCTGTATGACTTCATCACCGACGAAGCACTGCCCGGGACCGGCATCGACCCGGACAGTTTCTGGGCGGGTGTGGACAAGGTCGTCACCGACCTGACGGACAAGAACCGGGAGCTGCTGGCGCGCCGCGACGCACTGCAGGCCCAGATCGACAGGTGGCACCGGCAACGGGTGATCGCACCAATCGACCCGACCGAGTATCGGGCTTTCCTCACCGAGATCGGCTACCTGCAGCCCGAGCCCGGCGACTTCACGGTCAGCACCGCGGGCGTCGACGACGAGGTCGCCGTGCAAGCCGGCCCGCAACTGGTGGTGCCGGTGCTCAATGCCCGGTTCGCACTGAACGCCGTCAACGCCCGCTGGGGATCGCTCTACGACGCGCTGTACGGCACCGACGTCATCGCCGAGACCGACGGCGCCGGGAAGGGTACCGGCTACAACCCGGTGCGCGGCGCCAAGGTCATCGCCTACGCCCGCAAACTGCTCGACGACTCGGTGCCGCTGGGCGCCGGGTCCTGGACCGCGGTCAAGACCCTGGCGGTCGAGGACGGCCGACTGGTCGCCACCCTCACCGACGGGCTGGAGACCACGCCGGCCGCGCCGGATCAGTTCGTCGGCTACACCGGCGATGCCGCGTCGCCGTCCTCGGTGCTGCTGGTGCACCACGGCCTGCACATCGAGATCCTGTTCGACCCGAACTCGCCGGTCGGCGAGACCGACATCGCCGGCATCAAGGATCTGATGCTGGAATCGGCGATCACCACGATCATGGATTTCGAGGACTCGGTGGCCGCCGTCGACGCCGACGACAAGGTGCTCGGCTACCGCAACTGGCTGGGGCTGAACCGCGGCGACCTGTCCGAAGAGGTCGCCAAGGGCGACAAGACCATCACCCGGGTGCTGCGGCCCGACCGCGAATTCACCGCGCCGGACGGCGGCACCGTAACCCTCCCGGGCCGCAGTTTGATGTTCGTCCGAAACGTCGGCCACCTGATGACCAATGACGCCATCGTCTTCGACAACGGGGGTGCCGACGGCGACGAGGTGTTCGAGGGCATCCAGGATGCGCTGTTCACCGGGCTCATCGGGATGCACGGGCTCAAGGCCGGCGACGACAACGGGCCCCTGGTCAACAGCCGCACCGGGTCGATCTACATCGTCAAGCCGAAAATGCACGGCCCAGACGAGGTGGCGTTCGCCGCGGAGCTGTTCGGCCGGGTGGAGGACGTGCTGGGGTTGCCGCAGGCCACCATCAAGATCGGCATCATGGACGAGGAGCGACGCACGACGGTCAACCTGAAGGCCTGCATCAAGGCCGCCGCCGACCGGGTGGTGTTCATCAATACCGGTTTCCTGGACCGCACCGGCGACGAGATCCACACCTCGATGGAGGCCGGCCCGATGGTTCGCAAGGCCATCATGAAGGCGCAACCCTGGATTCTGGCCTACGAGGACAACAACGTCGACGTCGGCCTGGCCACCGGACTGCCCGGTCACGCCCAGATCGGCAAGGGCATGTGGACGATGACCGAGCTGATGGCGGACATGGTCGAGCAGAAGATCGCCCACCCGCGGGCCGGCGCCAGCACCGCGTGGGTGCCGTCACCGACCGCGGCCACCCTGCATGCCACGCACTACCACCAGGTCGACGTGCCCGCGGTGCAGCGCGAACTCGCCGGTCACCGCCGCGCAACCCTCGACGACCTGCTGACCATCCCGCTGTCGGAGGGGCTGGCCTGGGAGTCCGATGAGATCCGCGAGGAGGTCGACAACAACTGTCAGTCGATCCTGGGTTACGTGGTGCGCTGGATCGACCAGGGCGTGGGGTGCTCGAAGGTGCCGGACATCCATGATGTGGCATTGATGGAAGACCGTGCCACACTGCGGATTTCGTCTCAGCTGCTGGCCAACTGGCTACGGCACGGGGTGATCACCGCCGAAGATGTGCGGTCCGGACTGGAGCGGATGGCCCCGGTGGTGGACCGCCAGAACGCGGACGACCCCGAGTATCTGCCGATGGCGCCCGATTTCGGCGCCAGCATCGCGTTCGCCGCCGCGGAGGAACTCATCCTGTCGGGAACGAGCCAGCCCAACGGCTACACCGAGCCGATCCTGCACCGTCGCCGTCGCGAGTTCAAGGCCCGCACCGGCGGCTAGTTCCGGCTAACCGGCAGCGCAGCGGCCGGCCCCACGGCAAGACGGGGAGGACGACAGAGAGGATATAGCCACCGCCATGGGCAGGCACAGCATTCCCGGGCCGGACGATTCCTCCGACGAGCCACTCGACGACATCGGCGAACCCGGCTATGGCGAACCCGGAACAGAATTCGACGCCGCCGCTGAGTTCGGCACCGACCACGACGACGC
>CAZGGK010000001.1:0-36692 GCA_964525125.1 uncultured Mycobacterium sp. | reverse complement strand
AACCCGGAACAGAATTCGACGCCGCCGCTGAGTTCGGCACCGACCACGACGACGCGCCGATCGACCCGGCTCGCTATCTGCGGCAGCGCCGCTGTCCGGACTCCGCCATGGCCGCCGAGACCGACACCGACGCCGACGCCGAGACCGACACCGAGCAGCGTCCGGGGCGGCGCTGGCGAGTGGGCGACCAATGGCACGGCGGTCACCGCAGCGAAGGCGGCCGCCGCGGTGTCAGCGTCGGGGTGATCGCGGCACTGGTCGCCGTGATCGTCGTCGTGGGCACGGTGATCCTGTGGCGCTTCTTCGGCGACGCGCTGTCCCACCGTTCCGATGTCGCCGCCGGCCGCTGCGTGAACGGTGACCTGACCGTCGCCGTCATCGCGGACCCGTCGATCGTCGACCAGTTGCAGGACTTCGCCGACCGGTTCGACAAGTCGGCCAAGCCGGTCGGTGATCGCTGCGTGTCGGTCCGCGTCAAGGCGGCGGACTCGGCTGCCGTGGTGGGCGGTTTCAGCGGCGACTGGCCGGCGCAGCTCGGTGAGCGGCCGGCGTTGTGGATCCCGGGCAGCTCGTTCTCGGTGGCACGGCTGCAGGCCGCCGCCGGCGGGCAAATCGTCAGCGACAGCCGGTCCCTGGTCACCTCACCGGTCTTGCTGGCCGTGCACCCCGAGCTCAAATCAGCTCTGCAGAAGCAGAGCTGGGCAACGCTGCCGAGTCTGCAGAACGATCCCGGCGCATTGTCTCAACTGGGCCTGCCCGACTGGGGACCGCTGCGGTTGGCGCTGCCGATCAGCGGCAACAGCGATGCCGCGTTCCTGGCTGCCGAGGCGGTAGCCCTGGCGTCCGCCCGGCCCGGGACGTCACCGGCCGCCGACACCTCGGCGGTGCGGGCGCTGTTCGCCGGGCAACCCGAGCTTGCCGACGACTCGCTCGCCGAGGCCATGAACGTGTTGCTGCGCACCACCGATCCGGCGGGTGCACCGGTACACGCGGTGGTCAGCACCGAACAGCAGCTGTTCAATCGGGGCAGGTCGCTGTCCGGTGCAGCCGACACGGTGGGTTCGTGGCTGCCGCCCGGGCCGGTCGCGGTGGCCGACTATCCGGCGGTGCTGCTCAGTGGCTCATGGCTGTCCCAGGAGCAGAAAAGTGCCGCCAGCGAGTTCGCGCGATTCGCCCAGAAGGCCGACCAGTTGGCCGAGCTGGCCAAGGCCGGCTTCCGGGTCGACGGTGTCAGCCCACCGCACAGCGACGTCACCGGTTTCGAAACCCTGCCGACCAGCCGGTCGGTGGGTGACGACGCACTGCGCGTATCCCTGGCCGACCTGCTGACCGCCCCGGCGGGCAGTTCCGCTGTGACCATCATGCTGAACCTGTCGATGACCACCGACGAGGGCGGCAAGAGCCGCCTGGCCAATGTGGTCGCCGCTTTGGACAACCGGATTCAGGCATTGCCGTCGACTTCCGCGGTGGGCCTGTGGACCTTCGACGGCGTTGAGGGCCGGGCCGCGGCGCCCGTTGCACCGCTGAGCGACCCGGTTGACGACCGACCTCGGGCGGCGGCGCTGACGGCAATCCTGAACGACCTCGGCTCACGGCCCGGCGGGGCGGTGTCGTTCACGACACTGCGCCTGGCCTATAGCCGTGCTGTGACCGAATACCAGGCAGGGCAACATAATTCCGTGCTCGTCATCACTGCGGGGGCGCACACCGACCAAACACTGGACGGCCCAGGCCTGCAGGAGTTCCTCCGCCGGACCGCCGATCCGGAGCGCCCGGTCGCCGTCAACGTCATCGACATCGGCGACGGCCCCGACCGGGACACCTGGCAGGCGGTCGCCCAGATCACCGGCGGCTCCTACCAGAACGTTGCGCATTCGGACTCCCCCGAACTGGGCGGCACCGTGAGCAACTTCCTAGGCTAGCCGCCGAGCAGTTGCAGCACCGCGGCGGTGAAGTCGTCCGGCGTCTCGATCTGCGGGTAGTGCCCCACCCCGGGCAACTCGACGACCTCGGCCGCCGGACGCAGCTCCCGCAGGCCGTTCAGCACATTGACGGTGGCCACCGGATCCTCGAGCCCCCAGACGAAGCCCAGCGGCTTGGGCCAATCGCGCACCGCGCCGTGCCAGCGCTCGGCGTGGCGCACCCGCTCGTCGAGGTAGGCCGAGAGCAGGTGGGTGATGTGATGGCCGGTGTTGTGCGACAGCAGCGCCCACTGCGCGGCCGCCTCGGCTTCCGACAGCGGATACCGCGCGCCGAACAGCCTTCCGAACCCGCGGGCGAACATCCGCTGATTGGCCAGCCGGGCGGCGGCGCCGCCGAACGGGCCGCGCAGCACCTTCTGGATGGGACGCAGACTGGCCCGCTCCAGCATCACGCTGCCGTTGGTCAGTACTCCGCGCTGCAGGTCGAAACTCAAGCCGCCGGCCAAATCTCGGGCCAGCAGCTCGGTGGCCACCGAGGTGCCCATGTCGTGGGCGACCAGCAGCACCGGTCCGCGGGCGGCTTCGGCGACGACGAACTCGACCAGGTCGGCCTGCTCGAAGATGCTGTATCGATGCGGCCGCGGCTTGTCCGAGAGCCCGAACCCGAGGAAGTCCATGGTCAGCCAGGACCGGCCCGCCAACCTCGCAGTCACCGACCGGAAATCATACGAACTCGACGGAAAGCCGTGCAGCAGCACAACTGTCGGGCCATCACCCGACCCGGACCGGAGGAAGACCTGCCCGGCGCCGGTGGCGACCAGGCGGCCGCCATCGCGCCACTCCCGCACGCCTGGCGGCAGGGCCGTCACGCGAACTCCTGCACCGGCGGACAGGAGCAGACCAGGTTGCGATCGCCGTACGCGCCGTCGATGCGGCGCACCGGCGGCCACACCTTGGGACGGAAATCGCGACCCAGCGGATACCCGGCCAGTTCTCTGGGGTAGGGGTGCTTCCACTCGTCGACCACCAGGCATTCAGCGGTGTGCGGGGCGCCGCGCAGCGGGTTGTCGTCAACGGGCCACTCTCCGGCACCGACCCGGTCGATCTCACCGCGGATGGCGATCATCGCCTCGCAGAATGCGTCCACCTCGGCCAGGCTCTCGCTCTCGGTGGGTTCCACCATCAGCGTTCCGGCCACCGGGAAACTCATCGTCGGGGCGTGGAATCCGTAGTCCATCAGCCGCTTCGCCACATCCTCGACGGTCACGCCGGTGGCTTTGGTGATACCGCGCAGATCGAGGATGCATTCGTGGGCGACCATGCCGTTCTCGCCGGTGTAGAGCACGGGGTAGTACTCGTCGAGTCGTCGGGCGATGTAGTTGGCCGACGCGATCGCGGTCAACGACGCCGCGCGCAGCCCGGCCGAGCCCATCATCCGGATGTAGGTCCAGGTGATCGGCAGGATCGATGCCGACCCGTACGGCGCGGCCGAAACCGGCTGTCCGTCGCCGAGTTCGGGGGCCATCGGATGGCCGGGCAGGAACGGCGCCAGATGCGACCGCGCCGCCACCGGACCGACACCGGGCCCGCCGCCGCCGTGCGGAATGCAGAACGTCTTGTGCAGATTGAGGTGGCTGACGTCGCCGCCGAACTTACCGGGCCGGGCCAGCCCGACCAGGGCGTTGAGGTTGGCACCGTCGACATAAACCTGACCGCCGGCGTCGTGGACCGCCGCGCAGATCTCGGCGATGTCATGCTCGTACACCCCGTGGGTGGACGGGTAGGTGATCATCAGGGCGGCCAGCGCCTCGGCGTGCTCGGCCACCTTCGCCCGCAGGTCGTCGAGGTCCACGTCGCCGTTCTCCCGGCAGGCCACCACCACCACCCGCATCCCGGCCAGCGCCGCCGATGCGGCGTTGGTGCCGTGCGCGCTGGCGGGAATCAGGCAGATGTCGCGGTGCGGTTCGCCGCGGCTGGCGTGGTAGGCGTGAATCGCCAACAGGCCCGCGTACTCCCCCTGCGAACCGGCGTTGGGTTGCAGCGAGATCGCGTCGTAGCCGGTGATCTGGGTCAGCCACTCGCCCAGTTCCGCGATCAGCCGGCGCAGGCCAGGGTTGTCCGATGCCGGCGCGAACGGGTGCTGGCGGGTGAACTCCGGCCAGGTGATCGACTCCATCTCGGTGGCGGCGTTGAGTTTCATGGTGCACGAGCCCAGCGGAATCATGCTGCGGTCCAGCGCGATGTCCTTATCCGCCAGCGTGCGCAGATACCGCATCATCGAGGTTTCGGTGCGGTAGCTGCTGAACGCAGGGTGGGTCAGGAACTCCGTGGTGCGGTCGGCGATGCCCGTGCGGCCCGGATCGGCGCCCGCCACACCGAAAGCCGCCAGCACGCCCGCCACATGGTCGTCGGTGGTGGTCTCGTCACACGCCACCGACACATGGTCTTCGTCGACCCGCCACAGATTGATGCCCTGGGCTTTCGCCGCGGCGACGACGTCGTCGGCACGGCCCGGGACCCGGGCCAGCACGGTGTCGAAGAACTTCTCGTGCACCAGTGCGTCACCCAGCCCGGCGGCGATCTGCCGGGCCTTGCCGTGTACCCGGCGGGCGATGGCGGCCAGCCCGTCGGCGCCGTGGTAACTGGCGTACATGCCGGCCATCACCGCCAGCAGCACCTGCGCGGTGCAGATGTTGGAGGTCGCCTTGTCCCGGCGGATGTGCTGCTCTCGGGTCTGCAGCGCCAGCCGGAGCGCCCGCCTGCCCTCGACGTCCACCGACACCCCGACCAACCGGCCCGGCAACTGGCGGGCGTGCTTGCCGTGTACCGCCAGGTAGCCGGCGTGCGGGCCGCCGAATCCCATCGGCACGCCGAACCGCTGCGCGGTGCCGAAGGCGACATCAGCCCCGATCTCACCCGGCGGGGTGATCAGCGTCAGCGCCAGCAGATCGGCGCCGATGGCGACCATGGCGCCGCGGTCGTGGGCCTGCGCCACCAGCGCCGACCAGTCGGTGATCCGGCCGCTGGCCGCGGGCAGCTGCGCTATCACCCCGAAGAACTCCCCTTCGGGCAACCCCGCGGTCAGGTCGGCGGTGACGATCTCGATGCCCAGCGGCTCGGCCCGGGTGGCCAGCACCGCCGCGGTCTGGGCGAACAGGTCGGCGTCAACAGCCAGCCGGTTGGCGCTGCCGCGCACCGCGCGGTGCATCAACGTCATCGCTTCGGCGGCGGCGGTACCCTCGTCGAGCATGGAGGCGTTGGCGATCTCGCACCCGGTCAGATCGGCGACCATGGTCTGGAAGTTCAGCAGCGCCTCGAGCCGCCCCTGGCTGATCTCCGGCTGGTACGGCGTGTAGGCGGTGTACCAGGCCGGGTTCTGCATGATGTTGCGCAGCAGCACCGGCGGGGTGACGGTGTCGTAGTAACCCTGGCCGATCATCGACACCGCCACGGTGTTGGTGGCGGCCAGCGCCCGCAGCTCGGCGAGTGCCTCCGCCTCACTCGCGGGCGGCGGCAGACGGTCCAGTCCCGGTGCCGCCCCGCCGCCGGTCAGCGCGTCGAGGATGCCGGTGGGCACCGCCCGGGCGGCCAGATGGTCCAGCGAATCGACTCCGATGAGCGACAGCATGATGCCGATCGCATCGTCGTCCGGCCCGATGTGGCGGTCGGCGAAGCAGAATTCGGAGTGGTCGCGCACGGGTGGACTCCTGACGTCGGTGAGGGTAACGGTCACTGCCGGCCCTCCCCCTCTGTCGCCACCCGTCCATCGGGCGCCTGAGAGTTTCGGCCGCTATCATCGCGCGGTTCGCGCGAACGGCCTTTCCCCATCGGCGGGTGCCAGGAGCGCACCACTTTCCAGAGGCATCGTTACCTCGCGCGGTCCGTGGGCCTGAGAGGTTGACGGAGAGGTGTTGCTCCTTCGGCGCCCGCGGCTGGCTGCCGTGGATCTCTCCCGCCCGAGTGCGATGCGCGGACCAGTCTACCCAGAGCCCTCAGCCCGTCGTGAGCGTGCGTACCGGTACGCCGACCGGAGCGTCAGCCGGTCTTGCGGTCGCGGAACTTGCGGCGGTTTGCCAATTCGTCTTCCGGCGCGGCGATCGATTCGCCGCCGTCGGCGCGCTCCCCGGGGAAGTCGGCGATGACGCCGGTGAGCTCGCGCATGGCTCCGGACACCGCAATGCCGAATACGCCCTGACCCCCCTGCAGCAGGTCCACCACCTCCTCGGCGGACGTGCATTCGTACACGGTGGTGCCGTCGGAGAACAACGTGATGTTGGCCAGATCCGAAACACCACGCTGACGCAGGTGGTCGACCGCCACCCGGATGTTGTGCAGCGAGATGCCGGTGTCGAGCAGTCGCTTGACGATCTTGAGCACCAGGATGTCTTTGAACGAGTACAGCCGCTGGCTACCCGAACCGGCCGCACCCCGGATCGAGGGCACCACCAGCGAGGTGCGGGCCCAGTAGTCGAGCTGACGGTAGGTGATGCCGGCGATCTGGCAGGCACTGGGCCCGCGGTAGCCGATCAATTCGTCGGGCACCGAGTCGTCCGGAAACAGCCCGGCCTGCACCGGTTCGCCCACCTCGTGGCCGTCGGGCCGGGGCGCCGCGGCGCCGGCTTCAGCAGGGCCGGCTTCCTCGGCGCCCGACTGGTCACCGAGGTCCAACTGTTCCTGCCGCGGTTGCTCGCCCACGCTGCTTCCTCTCGCCGATTGCAGCTCGTCGCCGCTGGCGCACCAGACGGCCGCTTTTGCTCTAGCACCGAGTTGGTTGAGAGCATACGCTTTTCGACCGGCCCTCACGCACTGTCATGCCGCTGTCGTGCGATCCGACCCGTCAGGTCGTGATCAAAGTATGGCCGCCGGGTCGGCCCGGAACTGCTTTGCGCCGGGCGTGTCGTATCCGGCGAGCCAGATGAGACGCATCCGTGACGCTAATGGCACAAAGCTCTGATCGGGTTATGCCGGGGTTCGGACGGCGTCAGGTGGCCTTGAAGTCATCCGGCGACACACTGTCCAGGAACTCCTTGAACTTCTCCACCTCGTCCTCACGAACAGCACCGCCGGACTCGTCGTCGCTCTCGTCGGGGATCAGCAGGCCGGCCTCAGCGAGCACCGCCTCCTCGACGAAGATCGGCACCCCGACACGCAGTGCGATGGCCACCGAATCCGACGGGCGCGCCGACACCGTGATGTCGCGGTCGAAGATCAGGTCGGCGTAGAAGGTGCCTTCCTGCAGATCGACGATCCGCACCTCCTTGAGCGAATGCCCAAGGGCGGCAATGAGATCCCGGATCAGGTCATGGGTCAGCGGACGAGCCGGCTCGACACCCTGCTGTTCCAGTGCGATAGCGGCGGCCTCGGCCTGGCCGATCCAGATCGGCAGGTACCGGTCGCCATCGGCTTCCCGCAGCAACAGCACGGGCTGGTTCTGCGGTTGCTCGACGCGGATACCCACTACGCGCACTTCACCCATCTCCGGTTTGCCCTCCGCATATGCCTGTACCCGAGTCCGGCCTGCTGCAAAACCATGGTGCGACCAGCGCCCGATCAGCCAACCGGTTGCACAGCACGCCGACGAGTGAAGTCTAGTCCTCAGCGTTGCAGAACGTCGCGAACTGCCGACTTGACCAGTGACGTGTGCAGCGTGATCGCCAGTGCCGCAACCTCACGCGCCAGCTCGTCGGCGCGGTCCCGGGCTCCGGCATTGCCGGCCTTGCCCACCGGGCCGGCGATCTGCGCGATCAGGTCGGACTGACGGTCGGCAGCCGAGCGGAACGCGCGCAGGTGCCGCGGTTCGACGCCGTAGTCGGCCAGCGCCCGTGCGCACTGCAGGATCACCACCGCATGCTCGTCGAAGAGCCCACCGGGTCCGGTGGTGATGACTCCGGCCTTGAGCAGCGCCGTCAGCAGCTGGCCGTCCACTCCGGAACGTTCCAGCAGATCCTCGCGGCTCAGCCGGATCCGGGTGGGCGCCACCGCCGGACGGTCGAGCACGGCTTGATCGCCGTCGGTCACCGACACCAATCGCGGTGCGAGATAAGGCGAACCGGACACCGGCAACTCACCGTTCGGCTGCGCGTCCAACCGGTCCTTGATCACTTTCAACGGCAGGTAGTGATCGCGCTGAGCCGTCAGCACGAAGCGCAACCGTGCGCAGTCATGGGCACTGAACCGGCGATACCCCGACGCGGCGCGCTCCGGCGTCACCAGCCCCTCGGCCTCCAGGAACCGGATCTTGGAAATCGAGACATCGGGGAAGTCCGGCCGGAGCAGTTCGAGCACGGCTCCGATCGAGATCCCGGCCGGTTCGCGGGTGTCGGGCGCGGTCACTAGCTGCCCGGCCCGGCCTCACGCTCGCCGGTCTTCGGACCGGTCAAGAAGACCAGCCGGAACTTGCCGACCTGGACTTCGTCACCGTTGACCAACACCGCCGAGTCGACCGGTTCCCGGTTGACATAGGTGCCGTTGAGACTGCCCACGTCGACGACCTGGAACTCATTGTTCTCCAGCCGGAACTCGGCGTGGCGACGGCTGACCGTGACGTCGTCGAGGAAGATGTCGCTGTCCGGATGCCGTCCCGCCGAGGTCACCGGCTGATCGAGCAGGAAGCGCGATCCGGCGTTCGGACCACGCTTGACCACCAGCAGCGCCGAGCCCAACGGCAACCCCTCGACACCGGAGCCGATGCTCTCGCCGCTCGCCTGCGCGGGCGCATCCAGTTCACTGAGGAAGTCGGCGCGAAAGACCGATGTGGTCTCCACGGTGACATCGTCGGCGCTCTGGCCGTTAGCTTTGTCCGTCACCCGCTGCTCCTTACTGGCCGCTCTCGCGCCACCTGGCCGTACCGATCGGCGCGGATCGCGCCGACGGGACTGTCGATGAGACGACCGTACCGCGCAGCGGTCCCAAATGTGCGCTGCACCGTAGGATCGGTGGGTTGGAGAAGACGCCGGGCACTCGTCATTCGGTCAGCGTGGCGCGGTAGGCCTCGGCGTCGAGCAACGCCGCCAGGCGCTGTTCCAGCGCCTCGATCTGGTCCTCGGTGACTTGCAGGTCCAGCAGCCAGCCGGCCTCGTAGGGATCGGAGTTGACCAGTTGCGGGCCGGTCTGGAGTTCGCCGTTGACGGCGACGACCTTCGCCGAGATCGGCGCGTACAGATCCGCGACGGACTTCGTCGACTCCACCTCGCCGAAGGACTCCCCCGAGATCACCTCCGCGCCGACATCGGGCAGCTGCACGAACACCACATCACCCAGCGCGGCCTGCGCGAAGTCGGTGATCCCCACCCGGACGGTGTCTTGGCCGGTGCGGCGGACCCATTCGTGCTCGGGGGTGTAGTGCAGATCAGACGGGACTTGACTCACGGCGATCCTGTTCCCTCTCGGAGGCGTTCACTTGACGGGCTGAGCGTATTGGCGCGGTTTCGGTTGCCGCAAGGCGGTCACGTCCACCCGGTCGACTTGCTGGACCGTCATGGTGCCGCCGAGCCGCTTGACGCTGTCCACCGCGCCCCCTGGAATGTTCATCGCCGCGGCCAGCGTCGGCGGATCACCTATCGCCAGAACCGAATACGGCGGGCTGAACGTGGCACCGTCGAACTCCAGCGCACCCGGCGGTCCGGCCACCCAGGTGTCCACCCCGACCCGCAGCCCGTGCGCCGCGTCGCGGATCTCCATCGCCTCGGCCCCGGCGGCGCGCAGCTCGTTGACCGCGTCCAGCATCGCCTCCGGTGCCACCCCGCGTCCGGGATCGTCGACGGTGATCATCACGCCCGGGCCGACCGCACCGACCGTGCCGGTCATGATGGCCAGGGCCGCCAGCCTGGCCTGAGCATTCTCGATGGCGGCCTGGTCGCTGCTGCCCGACTGCTGCAGCACGCTCAGGGTGTGCTGCAGGTCGGCGACCTCGGTGTTCAGCTCGGCCTCGCGTTGACGCAGCGAGTCCAGCAACACCAGCAGGTCGGCGGGCCGGGCGGTCTCCAGCGCATCGCCGGACTCGGTGGTGCGGACCTGGGTGACGATGGCCACCCCCAGCAGCATGCACAGCAGCATCGCCAGCACGCTGAACACCGGGCCGGACCGGCCGCCGGACCGGCCGTGGCCGGGCGGCAGTTCGTGCCGCCCGTGCGCGGTGCCGGCCGCCGGGCCGTCGCCTCGTCCGGGATCGGCGCGCATGGCGGTCAGGCCCCGAACAGCCGGCGCCGCAGCGCGGCCGCATTGCCGAAGATTCGGATCCCCAGCACGACGATGATCGCCGTGGACAGCTGGGTGCCCACCCCCAGTTGGTCGCCGAGATAGACGATCAGCGCGGCGACCAGCACGTTGAACACGAATGCCACCACGAACACCTTCGCGTCGAAGATGCGCTCCAGATAGGCACGCAATCCGCCGAACACCGCGTCCAGCGCGGCCACCACCGCGATCGGCAGGTACGGCTGAACCGCTTCCGGGACGCTCGGGTGCAACACCAGGCCCAGCACGATGCCGACGACCAGCGCAGCGATGCCGATCATCTGCGCCCGGCTCCCGCCGTCGCCGGCCGCGCCGCTGGAATCTCGGTCATGGCTCCCCAATCTGCTTGGCTGACTTGATATCCCGCATTGCCCCCGCCGGCAGCCGGAGGTGGTCGGCGGCATTGACCGCAACCCCCACGCCGTAGGACACCTCCAGCAGCCGCAGCCGGTACAGCCCCGGGCTGCCCTCGAAGCCGTCCCGCAACTCCCGCGGCGGCCCTATCGCGGAAACGATGTAGGGACTGCCGATCGGATTGTTGTCGACCAGGATCGCCCCGCCCGCCTGCCGGATCGTGACGTTGGGCCCGATCCGGATGTTGCCCACCGAGATGGCCTCGGCCCCCCCGGCCCACAGCGAGTTGACCACCAGTTGCAGGTCGCGGTCCAGGATGATCTGCCGACTGCCGGAGACCCGCTGCTTGGACACATCGGACAGATTCCGGCCGGCCCCGGGATCGGTCATGGTCACGGTCAGTCCCGGGCCGATCACCGGGGTGCTGGCCGCCGCCAGGCTGAGCGAATCGAGGCCGGCCAGCAATCGCTGACCCTCGGCGTCTTCGTTGAGTCGTTGCCGCTGCGACTCGTCGACCCGCGTCGTCAACGCGTTGCGGTGGCCCGCCAGGGCGTTGCTCTCCGCCTGGGCCGACCGCACATTGCTGGCCAGCACCTGCTGGGCGGTCCGCACCCCGGGTTCCAGCGACCGCGCCTGAGCCACGGCGATCGCGAACACCGCTGCGACCAGCAACGCGGCCAGCGCCTGCCACCCCCATCCCGCGCGCCGATCCCGGTCGGCTACCGCCGCGTATCCCGGATCCAGATGTTCTGACAGCAGGAAGCGCAGCAGCGACGGGACCGGGAAGTGCTGTGGCCGATCGGCTTCGTGAGCGTTGTGGCCGGCGTCGGCGTCGTAGCCGCTCAGCGCGAAGAACGGCTCAGCCATTACCGACCTTCGGCAGCGCGCGAAGCACCTTCCGCACCTGCTCCAGGTAGAGCACGAACGCCCACAGGTACATGTACAGTCCCCAGAGCAGGAAACCCCACCCGCAGGCCAGCACCACCCGACCGGCCAGCGTGTCCCACTGGCCGAGCAGGATCAACGGAAAGCTCGACATCAGCGCGAACGTAGCGGCCTTGCCGATGTAGGTGACCGGCAGCGCGGTCAGCCCCCGACTGCGCAGCAGCGGCAGTGTGGCGGCCAGCAGGGTGTCACGGACCAGCAGCACGATCACGATCCACCACGGCACCAGGTCCCGCAGCCCGAACGCGATCGGCACCGCCAGCATGTAGAGCCGGTCCACAGCGGGGTCGAGCAGGGCACCCAGCTTCGACAGCTGCCCCGTCAGCCGCGCGATCTTGCCGTCGGCCCAGTCCGAGGCGCCGCTGAGCATCAGGACCGCCGCCGCCCAGCCGTCGGCGCGGGTGACCAGCAACAGATACCCGAAGACGCCGATCAGCACCAGTCGCACGACGCTGATCGCGTTGGGCACCGTCAGCACCCGGTCGTGAACGTGCCCGGGCTCCATGATGGCTGACCCTAACGGAAGATTCCCGGCAGGCTCAGCGCGTCCATCGTGTCGTCGGCCAGCGGGTTGTCGCGCACCATGTAGGTCCACGTCGACGTCGGTCGCGCCAGCTTGGACAGGTCGATACCGGGTTCCTCCTCGATCCGGTCGGAGGTCTCGAAGGTCTGCTGCGCCGCCTCGATGGCGTCGGCGGCCAGGGACGCGAACGCGTCCAGCGCCATCCGGTGGAACTCGTCGAGCGGATTCTGCCGGCCCAGGGCGCGCAGGTGGATGCTCTCCCGGATGTCGGCCAGGAACGCCAGGTGGTCGGCCCAACCGCGGTCCAGGTGGTAGAGCATGATCAGCCGGCAGATGTTCTCCAGCTTGGCTTCTCCCAGCTTGTCGACCAGTTCCCGGTAGCGCTTCGGTGCCAGTTCGGCGAGTTCCTCGCGCGCGGCGGGGGTGGACAGCAGCGTGTTGCGCCGCTCCACGATGATCGAGCGCTGCTGGGCGATCAGCTGGTTGTAGCGCCAGGTGTTGGCGTGGATGTCGAGCAGCTTGCCCTCGGCGACCCGCTGCGCGTGGTCGAGCATCTCGGCTGCCTTGGGGCTGGTGATCCGGCCGTCCCCACTTTCCAAGTCGGTCTCCATCGGCCGCTTGTACTCGTCCAGATTGGCCTGGGCGACCTCGTCCTCCCAGCTGGAGAAGAACACCGACGAACCGGGGTCGCCCTGGCGACCGGCGCGGCCGCGCAACTGGTTGTCCAGCCGCTCGGTGTGCTGGCGCCCGGTGCCGATCACGTGCAATCCGCCCAGTTCGACCACTCGATCATGGTCGGCCGATTCCGCCTCGGCGGAACCGCCCAGCCGGATGTCGGTGCCACGGCCGGCCATCTGGGTGGACACCGTGACCGCGCCGAGTTTGCCGGCCTCGGCGATCACCTTGGCCTCCTCGGCGTCGTTCTTGGCGTTGAGCACCGCCGCCGGGACCTTGCGCTTGCGCAGCCGCTCGTAGAGATCCTCGGATTCGGCCACGTCGTGGGTGCCGACCAGCACCGGCTGCCCGGTGGCATGCACCGCCACGATGTGCTCGACGATGGCGTCGTTCTTCGCGGCGGCGGTGATATAGACGCGATCGGCTTCGTCCTCGCGGATATTGGGTTTGTTCGGCGGGATCGGGGACACCCCGAGCTTGTAGAAGTGCCGCAGCTGCTCCCCGGCAGCCAGCGCGGTCCCGGTCATGCCGCACACCGTCGGATAGCGGTTGACCAGTGCCTGCACCGTGATGGTGTCGAGCACCTCGCCGGTCTCGGTGGTTTCGATGCCCTCCTTGGCCTCCACCGCGGCCTGCAGGCCGTCCGGCCAGCGCTGCAGCGCGGCGATGCGGCCGCGGGATGCGTTGATCAACTGCACCTTGCCGTCGCGCACGATGTAGTGCACGTCGCGTTGCAGCAGCACATTGGCGTGCAGCGCGACGTTGACCTCGGTCAGCGTGGTGGCGACATGCTCCTCGGAGTACAGGTCGATACCGCCGAGCGCCTTCTCGACGCGCCGCGCTCCATGTTCGGTGAGGTGGATGTTGCGCCGGTCGGTGTCGGTGTCGTAATCCACCCCCGGTTCCAGGCGCCCGACCAGTTCGACGATCTCCAGCCGCGGTGTCTCCCGGTGCGTGGTGCCGGCCAGCACCAGCGGCACCAGCGCCTCGTCGACCAGAACCGAGTCGGCCTCATCGATCAGCGCCACGTCCGGGTTGGGTGAGACCAGGTCCTCGACGTCGGTCACCAGCTGGTCGCGCAGCACGTCGAAGCCGATCTCGTTGACCGATGCGTAGGTGACATTGCACCGGTAGGCCGCGCGCCGTTCGGCCGCGGTGGAATCGGCGGTGATCCAGCCGACGGTCAGACCCAGTGCCTCCACCAGCGGGCCCATCCATTCGGCGTCCCGGCGGGCCAGGTAGTCGTTGATGGTGACGACGTGCACATGCCGGCCGCCGATGGCGTAGCCGGCGGCGGCGATGGCGCCGGACAGGGTCTTGCCCTCTCCGGTGGCCATCTCGACCACGTCGCCGGCCAGCATCCGCAGCGCGCCCTGCAACTGCACGTCGAACGGGCGCATCCCGATGCTGCGCTCGGCGGCTTCCCGGGCGATCGCCAGGAACTGCGGGATGTCGGACGAGTCGGCCAGCTCTTTGAGGTCGAGCAACTGCGCGGCCTTGGCGAGCTGCTCGTCGTCGAGGCCGGCGGCCTTGTCGTCGAACTTGGCGGCGGCGGCCACCTCGGCCATCGACCGGCTCTGGTTCTTCTCGGTGCTGGCACCGAGCAGCTTCCAGAATCTGGCGCTCAGCCCCCCCTGCCTGGAACCGGCGGTCTTGGCGGTGCTGGAGGTCTTGGAGGTCCTGGCCACAGCACAACGGTACGCGGTGCCCCTCCCCGCAAGAGTGCGTGTCCCCCGGCCGACACACCGGGGGCTGAGACCAAGACTGCGCACGCCCCCGCCGTCGGATTCGGGGGCCACAGGGCGGTGCCGCCCGATCCACCGACGCTGATCACGCGCTACCGATCCGCGCTGCGGTAGGTTGCGCACGGGATTTTGATCAGCTACCGGCCGGGATGTCCCGGCGGTGAGGAGACGCCACAGTGGACTCGAAGCTGTTCCAGCCGTCGATCGACTGGGGTCACGCGCTGACCGATTCACTGAGGTGGATCGCGATGGCCTGGGCGATCAGTGCGGTCGCCGTCATCGTGGTGCTGGCCGTGCTGCGGGCAGCCACCCCGTGGGCACGTCAATTCTGGCGGGTCTCCGGCGCCTACTTCGTCGGCCGCGACAGCGTCCGGGTCTGGGCGATGCTCGGTGTGCTGCTGTTGTCGGTCGTTACCGCGGTGCGCCTCAACGTGCTGTTCAGCTTTCAGAGCAACGACATGTACTCGTCGCTGCAAACCGCGTTCCAGGGCGCCTCGGCGGACAACGACGCGATGAAACAATCCGGCGTGCACGGCTTCTGGATGTCCCTCGGCATTTTCTGCGTGATGGCCGTACTGCACGTGGCCCGGGCGATGCTAGACATCTACCTGACCCAGCACTTCATGGTCAACTGGCGAATCTGGCTGACCGACCGGCTCACCGGCGACTGGCTGACCGGCCGGGCGTATTACCGTGCGCATTTCATCAGTCGTTCTATCGACGACGAGATCAACAGCGTCATCGGCGATGCCGGCGAGGGTGCGATCGAAGGTGCCGTCGACAACCCCGACCAGCGCATTCAGCAGGACATCGATATCTTCACCGCCGGCAACGGCGCCATCCCGAACATGCCGGCCAACGGCACCGGCAGCACGCTGCTGTTCGGCGCGGTCCAGTCGATGGTGTCGGTGGTGTCGTTCGCCGCCATCCTGTGGAACCTGTCCGGCACCCTGAACGTGCTGGGGCTGGTCATCCCCCGGGCGATGTTCTGGATCGTCGTCGTCTACGTGCTGATCGCGACGGTGATCGCGTTCTGGATCGGGCGGCCGCTGATCCGGTTGAGCTTCCGCAACGAGCTCACCAACGCCGCGTTCCGCTACGCGCTGGTGCGGGTCCGCGACGCCGCCGAGGCGGTGGCGTTCTACCGCGGCGAGGTGGCCGAACGGCTGCAACTGCGGCAGCGGTTCGCCGCGATCATCGACAACTACCTGCGCTTCGTGAACCGGACCATCGGGTTCACCGGGTGGAACCTGTCGGTGAGCCAGACCATCGTCCCGCTGCCCTGGGTGATCCAGGCGCCGCGGTTGTTCGCCGGCGAGATCATGTTCGGCGGTGTGACCCAGACTGCGATCGCCTTCGGCAACATCTCCGACTCGCTGTCGTTCTTCCGCAACGCCTACGACAACTTCGCCGGCTACCGGGCCGCCATCATCCGTCTGCACGGGCTGGTGGAGGCCAACGACGAGGCCCGCGGCCTGCCGGAGTTGCTGGTCAAGCCCAGCCCGGACGGCACCGTCGACATCGCGGGCGTCGAGGTGCGCACCCCGGCCGGGGATCACCTGATCGACTCCCTGGATGTGCATCTGGGTATCGGCGACGCGCTGATGATCGCCGGGCCGTCGGGCAGCGGCAAGACGACGCTGCTGCGCAGCCTGGCCCAGCTGTGGCCCTATGCCGCCGGGACACTGCGGCGGCCGGATGCCGAAAACGAGACGATGTTCATCTCCCAGCTGCCCTACATCCCGCTGGGCGATCTGCGAGCGGTGGTGTCCTATCCGGCGTCAACCGGCGAGATCGCCGACGTCGAACTGGCCGAGGCGCTGGTCAAGGTGGCGCTGCCGCACCTGATCGAACGCCTCGACGACGTGGAGGACTGGGTGAAGGTGCTCTCGCCCGGCGAACAGCAGCGGGTGGCGTTCGCCCGCATCCTGCTGACCAAGCCCAGGGCGGTGTTCCTCGACGAGTCCACCTCTGCCCTCGACGAAGGCCTGGAGTTGACGCTGTACCGGCTGCTGCGCACCGAGTTGCCGGACACCATCGTGGTCAGCGTGAGCCACCGTCACACCGTGGCCCAGCATCACCAGCACCGGCTCGATCTGCTCGGTGGCGGCCGGTGGCAACTGAGCGCGGTTCCCGCCGAGCAGACATAAAAGTCCCCTGCCGAGGCCGAATTTGGGGACTATTACAGCTTTTCGCGCGGGGAAGCCGCGTGCGCCCCGGCGCGACGCCCGAAGAACGAGCCCTCCCCCAGTTGGGTGCCGCTGGCATAGCCCTTGCCGTCCTGAGCGATGTTGGCCGCGCACGCCCCCACCGCGTAGAGTCCCGGCACCACACGGCCGTCGTCGCGCAGCACCTGGCCGTCCACCGAGGTGGCCAGTCCACCGATGGTGAACCCGGCGTACATCGCCTTGCCCAGCGACAGGTCGAACGCCCCCCACGGCCCGTTGTCCTGGGGGGCAAGGAATTCCGGCTGCTTGTGAAAGTCGGGATCTTCGCCGCGCGCGGCATGGTCGTTGTAGCGACTCAGGGCGGCCACCAGATTTCCTTCCGGAATGCCAAGGGCGGCTTCCATTTCCGGTACCGTTTCCCAACCGTCGATGAACTTGATCAACGGAACCTGGGGGTGGTGCAGATGCGCTTCGTCAACGATCAGGAACGCCGCACTGTCCGGCTGATCCATCACGAATCCCGAAGTGCGGGAATGGTAGGAGTCCTCGGCGACGAACCGCCGGCCCAGCTTGTTGACGATGATGCCGGCGAGCAGGATCGCGGGCGGATAGGCCGGCGCGGTGATGAATATCTGGTCCATGTGCCTGGTGGCGCCACCGGCCGACATGCCCAGCCGGATGCCCAGGCCGTCGTCGTAGCTGTTGCCGAGCACGAACGGCTTCTCGGCCAGCTTCGGGGTGTAGTACGCGACCATGTCCGGGTTCATCACGAAGCCACCGGCGGCGATCACCACCGAGCGCGCTCTGACCGCACCGGTGTCGCCGAAGTGTTTCCACGCCACCCCGGTCACCGCTCCCTTCTCGATGACCAAGCCGGTGGCACCGGTCTCGTATCTGACTGTGACGCCTAGGTTCTCGGCACGTTTGAGCAGCAGGTCGATCACCAGCTTGGCGCCCTGGGTGTCGCCGGGCACCGGGACCTTATGCCCGCGCGGAGCGGGTACGGCCTGGTTCTTGAACGGCCAAACCTTCTCGTTTCCGGTGTACATCAGGCCTTCGGTGTTGGGCTGGATCACCGCCTTCTCCGGGTAGTAGCTGCGCTCGAAGGCGATACCCAGCCCTTCCAGCCAGTCGAAGTGCTCGACGCTGCCGTCGCAGTAGGCTCGGATCTTGTCGTGTTCGGGCTCGCGCGACACCGCGACCAGATACTTGTACATCTCCTCGGGTGAGTCCGGGTGCCCGGTCGCCCGCTGCACGGCGGTGCCGCCGCCGAGGTAGAAATGCCCGCCGGCCATCGCGGTGGTACCGCCCGCGATAGCGGCGCGCTCCAGCACCAGCACCCGCGCCCCGGCCGCCGCCGCGCTGACCGCCGCACAGCCGCCGCCGATCCCGAAGCCGATCACCACCACGTCGACCTCGTCCGACCACGACGACACCTGGTCGGCGCTGACGACTGCCGGAATCTCGGTACTCACCGCTGCTCCTGTTTGATGTAGTCGAAAAAGGCCTTGATCTCCACCGGGAACTGGGCGATCTCCACGAACGGCACACCGGCCCCGGCTGCCGCCACGTAGGCGAAGCGGATGCCCGGTGGCATGTCGCCGGCATAGCTCAGCGAGATGTCGGCGACGAAGTCCGCCGGCTCGCCGCGATACGTGCAGGCGTCCGGCGTGAAGTGCGCCCGGGGTATCCGCACCCACTTCTTGACGTCCAGCAGGCCGGTCAGGGCTGCTTCGGTGGCATCCAGATCGCGGGTCACCCGGGCGATCTGAACCGGCGTCCGCGCGTGCAGGCTCATCGCCTCGCAGAATAGCCCAGCTCGATAGCCGCCCGTCAGGCCGATGCGGCTGCCGGCACCGCGATATCCTCCCGCACCTGCTGGGGGATCGCCGACCACGCCACCGCGGCTGGGTACTCCCCCCAGACGCTGTTGAACACCCCGACGATGCGGGCCCGGCCGGGACCGCCGACCACATACACCGGCCCGCCCGAGTCGCCCTTCTGGCTGACGACACCGTCGGTCATGGTGAACCACCCGTTGTTGACCCGCTCGACGGTCCCGCAACTCTCACCGGTGACGATGCCGAAATGGCAGACCGCGTCACCGGCCTGCAGGCCCGCGCCCGGCTCGGCCGCCAACCGGCGCCCGCCGGGCAGGATGTCGTTTGCCCCGACGCCGTCGGCCAGCACGACGGCCTCGTAATCGCTGATCACCTGCTCGGTGTTGACCGTCGAGCCGCTGGGCGTGTTGTCCCGGAAGGCCGCCATGGTCCCGATCAGGTTGCCGTCCCGGTCGGTTACCGCGCCACTACCCCGGCAGTGTCCGGCGGTGAACGCCACGCGCAGCACCGGGTCGACGTAGCCCAGCGTGCAGACCAGGTTGTCCTGACGGATCTCCATACCCGGAAACACCAGCACCGGATCGGCCCGAACCATCCCGGCAGGTGCTGCCGCCACCAAGGCGACGGCCGTCGCCATGATCACTGTCCGCACTGCCGACTCCGATCCGGTCGCCAAGCCGGTCAGGGGATGGTGAGCACCTGGCCGGGATGAATCAGATCGGGGTTGGCGATGCCGCTGGCCTCGGCGATCTGGTGGTACCTGTTGCCGTCGCCGTAGAAACGCTCGGCGATGGCCCACAGCGTGTCCCCGGAGACGACCGTGTACGTCTGCGCCGCCGGCGCAGGCTCGGGCTCCGGTGCGATGGCAGCCGCTTCTTTGGCGGGGGCGGCTTTCTTGGTGGGGGCGGCTTCCTCGGCGGGGGCGGCTTCCTCGGCGGGGGCGGCGGGTGGCGGGGCGTCGGTCTCGGTCTTGCTGGACCACGCGGCCCCGTCGGCGGCGTACAGCACCAGGTTGCGGTCGTCTTGCAACACAAGTTTGACGTCCTTCTTGCCTTTGGTGCCGGTGTGCCAGACGGGCTTGTCGGCGGTGTAGAGCACGAAGTTGCCGTCGGCCTGCACCTCGGCGCGCACCACGTCCTGGCCGTCGGTTCCGGTGGCCCAGACCGCGCTGCCGCGCGCTGCCAGGACCAGGTTGCCGTCCTCCTGCAAGGTCGCCGTGTAGGCACCATTGCTCGAGGTCAGCGACTCCCCCCGGACCAGCCTCTGGCCGACGGACAGGGTGTCTCCCAGGCTCTTCCCCACGTCATTGCCTTCCCGTCTCGGCGTCGTTCATCGCATCGTTCATCGTCGGCCCGACGATACCCGCTGGCCGTCGAGCCGGAACGGGAATCGAGCGCGCCGATGCCGGCTGCCAACCGGGCGGTCCGAAGACGAAACCCAGCCGATCGCGCAGCCGCACGGCGGAGCGCACGTCGCGGACGATCGCGGCGTACTCGTGGAATTGCAGCCGCCAGATGTTGAACGTGTCGACCTGCTTGGTGAGCCCGTAGTGCGGCCGGAACAGCTCGGACTGGAAAGTGCCGAACAACCGGTCCCAGATGATGAGGATGCCGCCGTAGTTCTTGTCCAGGTACTGCGGGTCCATTCCGTGGTGCACCCGGTGGTGCGACGGCGTGTTCAGGACGAACTCGAACGGCCGCGGCAGCCTGTCGATCCGTTCGGTGTGCACCCAGAACTGGTAGATCAGGTTCAGCGAGAAGCTGAAGAACACCAACCATGGCGGGATACCCAACAGCGGCAGTGGAATCCAGATCAGCACCTCGCCGCTGTTGTTCCACTTCTGGCGGAGTGCGGTGGCGAAGTTGAAGTACCGGCTGGAGTGGTGCGCCTGGTGCGTCGCCCAGATCAGCCGGACCCGGTGTGCGATGCGGTGATAGGTGTAGTACAGCAGATCCACACCGGCGATCGCGATCACCCAGGTGTACCACCGGGTGACAGGCAGGTGCCAGGGGGCCAGGTAGGTGTAGATCGCCGCGTAACCCAGCAGAGCCAGGAACTTCCAGCCGGCGGTGGTGGCCACCGACACCAGCCCCATCGAGATGCTCGCCCATGCGTCGGCGGCGCGGTACGACCCGGCCGGCGGCCGGTCCGGGCCGGTGTCGGCCTCGAGTCGTTCCAGTTCGCGGGCCGCGGTCCACTCCAGCGTCAACAGCAGCAGGAAGAACGGGATGGCGAACAGCACCGGGTCGCGCATCGGCCCGGGCAGCACCGACCAGAAATCTGCGATCGTGTCCACTTCAGACACCTCCGGCCATTCAGTTTAGGCCGTGCCGAACAGCCGGCTGAGCCGGATTATCCCGGTGATCGTGCCCTGCATGAGCCAGCCCTCGGCGGTGATCAGCGGCGACATCTGCAGGGTGTCGCTGACGATGGTGGCGGCCAGCAGCTGACTGCGCTTGACGGCACCGGTGTCCGGGTCGATGACGGTGTAGGCGAACCCGTCCAGCGGCGTGGTATTGGCCGGTCCGCACCGGGTGAAGGTGTAGATGTTGCCGTCGGCGACCGACAGCCGCGGCACCGCCGAACTGCGCACTTTGCTCTCCCACACCGTGTGGCAGCCGGGATCGTCGACGTCGACCCGGGTCATCCCGCCCACGAACGGTGCGGTGGGCGGAACCGCGGGCCCGGCACCGTCCGGGACCTTCGGGTAGGGGTAGCCGTAGGTGCTGGCGACGAATACCGACCGGCCGACACCGATCGGCGAGTTCTCGCTGCCCGGACCGCCCTGGGTAAGCACCGGCTGTTCGCACACCAATTGGCCGCCGCCGGAACGATATACCAGCAGATGTACCTGCTGGTCGGCGCTGTCGACGATGGTCAGATAGTCAGCGCCGTCGGTGGGGCCGAAGTAGGTGGGCGTCGATCCGGTGCCCCAGCTGAGCTGACCGGGTTTGCGCGCCGAACCCCGGTCGTAGCCGGCCCGCCACTGCACCTGGGGGTTACCGGCGGCGTCGGCGGCAAGTTCGTAGAGTGCGAACGTGGTGGCGACCGCGATCCGGCCGCTGGGCGCCGCTGAGATGCTGTTGGCCACCTGCTCACCGGCCGGCAGGTGCACGGTGGCGATGGCGCCGGACTGCGCCACCACCCCCACCACGGCGTTGCCGGTGGCGAACCAGACGTTGCCCTGCCAGTCCGGGACCAGGCCGACCACGCTGTCGTCGGCTCCGAATGCTGCCGACAGATCGGTGGACTGATCGACGGTCAACTGCCAGCGGCCCCAGTTGTTCCTGGTGTGGCCGATCCGGAGCAACTGACGGTTCCCGTCGACCACGACCAGTCGGTTCTCGTTGTCCAGGTAGGCATAGACACCCCCGAGCAGGCTGCCCTTCGTCAGCCGGAGACTGGCCAGCGGGCTGTTCAGCGGCAAGAATGTCCGCGGATCGATCAGGTTCACGGTCGGAGTCTGGTCCAGCACCGTGGTGCACAGCGAGACGACCAGGCCGTCGGAGCCCTGCAGGTTGGTCGGGCAGGCCGACACCAGCGGGTAGCCGGCAACCCCGACCAGGGCGGTGCCGGGGCCGGCCAGCGGGGTCGCGTCCGAGGACGGTGCGTCGGCGTGCATCGTCGCGGTCCCCATCGGCCCTAGGTACGGGTTCGGTGCCGCCAGCGGCCCCCATACCGTGGCGCCGGCATGCGCACTCGCCGGAGCCAGCGCGATGGCGCAAACAGCGAACAGCAGAGCAAGCCGCCGCATCAGCGCAGTCCCCTTCCGCTGCTTGATAATTCATAGGCACGCGAAAGAGCACGCTAAACGCCGGCGGGACCGCTGTGATGCGACGTTTTCGAATCGTCCCGCGATTGTGACCGTGTCGTGGCCGGGGTCCGGCCGGGCCGGGGATCCGGCTATTCCGATGGCAGGACCGGGGAGATCGGGATCATCTGGTCGTCGGCGTGCCAGTGCACCGCGTAAACGCCTGGCTGCAGTGATAATTCGGCTACCAGGCGCTCGAGTCGGTCCGGCGCGCGGCCGTCGACGAGCAGGTACGCGGTCAGTGCTATGTTGCCGTCGGCGGCCCGCCCGGTGTGGATACCCCGCAGCACCAGGTCATTGCTGCTGGTGTGCTGCACAATTCGGGCGCGGGCATACTTTTCGGCTTTCGGACGACAGATCACCTGCACCCGGTACGGCGACTGGCCCTCGTCTTCTTCGATGTGGTTGTCACGGTCGATGAACCGGCCCAGCGGCCGGAACAACAGGTGCGTGCCGACGACGGCTCCGGTGGCGATCGCCGCGAACACCAGGTGTCCGGCGGCAGCCAGCACACCGACCGCCGCCGAGCACCACAGGGTGGCCGCGGTGTTCAGGCCCCGCACGTTGAACCCTTCGCGCAGAATCACCCCGCCGCCGAGAAACCCGACCCCGGACACCACATAGGACGCCACCCGGGTGGGACTGGGGTCGTCGGCGGCCACCGCATAGAGGACGAACAGCGTGGCGCCCGCCGCGACCAGCGCGTTGGTTCGCAACCCGGCCATCCGCGCCCGCCACTGCCGTTCCAGGCCGATCAGCGCACCGCAGCCCAGTCCGACGGCCAGCCGGGCCACGAACTCGGCGATGCTCAGGGTCTGCATGAATCACCTCGCACACCAGGCTATCCGGCCACCACCGGCCGCCCCATTATCGTCGGCTTGAAACCGTACCGGGGGGCGGCGAAACCGTAGCCCCGGCCGCTTCCCGCGCCGGCCAGTGGCATGCCCGGCATGCCCGGCGCTCCGGCTGCCTGAGCGGTCGGCGCCGCCGTCCAACTGGCCACCAGGGACCCGGTGGCCGGCGGCGGCGGCGCGACCACCGGCGTGGCACCGGCCCAGCTCTGCGGCACCGACAGCGCTCCGACCAGCGTGCCCTGACCGACACCGGCGGACACCGCGCCGCCCATCGCAGCCGGCCCGGTCGCGGACATCAAGCCCGGCATCGCCCCCGAAAGTGCGGGCATCGCGGTGATGCCGCCGATGTCGCCCATCTCCATTGCGATGCCCTGCATGACGGCGACGTCCGCCCCGGCCTGTGTGATACCGGCTATGCCCATCGGGCTGAAGGAACTGCTCATCAGGTTTGTCAACCCGTTGGTCAGGTCACCCGGCTGCAGATCCCAGGTACCGGCCAGGCCGGAGAGAACCGTTCCCGGCGTCTGGGACTGCAACGGCGACGCCAACCCCTGCAGGGTTCCGGGTGTCGACGAAACCATCTGGGACAGCGTCGATTGCACACCCGAAGCCGCAGACGCACCGGCGGCGTTGGAGACCGCGGCGGCCTGCTGCTGGTCACCCGCCGGATTGGTGGCCTGCTTCGCTGCGGCAAACGGCGTCACCTGCGCGGCAACCGCCGAACTGCCGGCGTAGCCGTACATCGCGGCCGCATCCTGGGCCCACATCTGACCATAGTGGGCTTCGGTGGCCGCGATCGCCGGCGTGTTCAGCCCGAGGAAATTCGTGGCCACCAGGGTGGCCAGCTGGGCTCGGTTGGCGGCAACCACCGGCGGTGGAACGGTCATCGCGAACGCGGCGTCGAACGCAGCCGCAGCCGCCTTGGCCTGCACAGCCGTCTGCTCGGCCTGCCCGGCGGTGGTGCTCATCCATGCCACGTACGGCGCCGCGGCAGCGGCCATTGACGTCGACGCCGGACCGGTCCACCCTTGGCTGGACAACTCGGCGATCACGGACTGGTAGGCGGTGGCCGCGGAACTCAACTCGGCGGCCAACCGGTCCCAGGCCGATGCGGCGGCCAGCATCGGGGCCGATCCGGGCCCCGCGTACATGCGAGCGGAGTTGACCTCCGGTGGCAGTGCTCCGAAATCCATTGCGGTACTCCTTAATTTCTGGCGGCCGCGTTCACGGGAGCGGGCACGCACGCTTGGTGAATTGCCGATGGCGGCACGGTTTGATTTTGGGGCGCAACCAAAGTCGTCGGACTTCCCGTTGCGGTACAGGACGAGACCGTGAAATCACGGCGACATCAGGGCATGCGGAATCCCCACGCCCTTCCGGAGCGAAGACGTGTTGACCGGCCCGGTGGGGTCAGCAGACTCAGCTGGCGAAAACCGTGCCGGGGTGGGATTCCAGCGAAATGGTCATTGATCTGGGATAGGAACTATCACTCGGACTCAATGCCGCTCTCACCTCCTCCCGGCCGGGGCACACGCGGGTGCCGACACGATCGCACGGCGAGATGAGGCAACCCGGCGGTGGACCGGATGCCGCACCCCTCTCGTCAGAGATTCGGCACCACACGGCGTATCCGGTTGCCCCGGAAGCCACTTGGGCTCAACCCTTAAGCCGGGAGGAGCTGTCCTGACCCGGGGCGTCTCTCGACGTTCGGGGTCAGTGGCCTGTATCCGTGCAGACGCCTCACCTAACGAGGTGCTTGCCCGTCTATAGTGCATGAGGGGACTGCCGGGGTCAATCCGCCACGTCGGCTCGGCGAGAAACCAGCCGCGACAGCCCGCAGAGGTACACCGTGGTGCGTAATAGTCTGCCGGCGCGAAGCTTTCCCGCCGCAGAGCGGCCGCCGGGCAGCCGCCGAGCTAACTCGGCTGCGGCGGACTCTTGATCTGCGTCCCATCGTCGTTCACATGTACCGCATGCACGCCAGGTTGCTGCGCCAACTCCTCCAGCAGGCTGTCCAGACGACTCGGATCGGTGTGCCAGTGCTGCACCTCGTGTGTGCCGGCGAGTTCGGCGACAAGACGCTCGAGCCGGCCCTGAGCGTGTCCGTTCATCGCCGCGGCCGGGTGGCTTCGCGGAGCACTGCCGGCAAGTGCCCGGCCGGCCAGACTCGCCAGCCCCATGTCGGCGAAGACGCCGGTCGGCAGATCCGCCACGACCGCGGGTGCTGCCGCCGGACTGGTGGTGGGCAGCGCGGCGGCTGCAACTCTGACCTCGGGTGCGACTTGCGCCCAACTCGGTGGCGCCGTCAGCTTCCCCACCGTGACGGCGCTTCCGAGACGCACCGCCACCGGTTGCGTGGGGACGGTGCGGCTCATCGACTCCGCCGACACCGGCCCGGCGGTCTGCGCACCGAGCCTGGCGGCTGCCAGGTCCGACGCGATGTTGAGGTTCCTGGAATACTGCAGCATGCCGTAGAGAACCGTCTTGAGGGCGTCGTTGAACGGCACGATGGATCTCGGGATTATGTAGAAATAGCCGAGCAGTTGCAGCGGTGTCGGCAGCGGGTCGATGCTTTGCAGCGGGCTGGCCGCCGCCAGTGCCGCCGGCGAGGCGATTTCGTGCAGGGCTTGCGGCATCGCCGTCAGCAGCTGCGACAGCTGGGTGTGCGCTCCACCACCGGCCGGGTTCGTCGCCGTGGGCGGTCCGGCGAACGGCGCCACCGCCACCGCGACCGCAGACCGTGCCGCATAGCCGTACATCGCCGCCACATCCTGACCCCACATCACCGCGTACTGCGCCTCCACCTCCGCGATCGCCGCGGTGTTCTGCCCGAACACGTTCGACGCCACCAGCGCCGCCAACCGGCCGCGATTGGCCGCGATCAGCGGCGGCGGCACCACCGCCGCGAACGCCTCCTCGAAGGCACTCACCGCCGCACCGATCCGCGCCGCGACCTGCTCCGCCCGGACCGCCGCGGCATCCAGCCACGCCGCATACGGCGCGGCAGCCGCCGCCATCGACTCCGCCGCCGGACCCGACCACTGCCCGGCCAACTCCGAAATCACCGCCCGGTACCCCCTGGCGGCCGAACCCAACTCCACCGCCAACCCCGACCACGACGAGGCCGCCGCCAGCATCGCCGCCGACCCCGGCCCGGCATACATCCGCCCCGAATTGACCTCCGGCGGCAACACCGCGAAATCCACCACACCCACCCCCGCCGGTCAGTCCGCTGACTGCGATTCGGAATCGAAGTGCACCGTGTGCACACCGGGCCGTTGGGACAGGTCTGTCAGCAGGCCTTTGAGCCGGCCCCGGTCGGCATGCCAGTGCTGCACCTGTCGGGTGCCGGTGAGCCGGCCCGCCAGCCGTTCCAGCCGACCCTGGTCAGCGCCGTCGCGCGCCGCGCGCGGGCGACCCGGGGAAGCGGTGCCGGCGATCGCCCCGCCCGCAAGGCCCGCCACCGCCATATCGGCGAACACGTCCGTCGGGTTGTCCGCCCCGGCGACCGCTCCGGCAGCCGGCACGGCCGCCGGGCTGGCGGCCGGCAGCGCCACCGCGGCCGTCCCGACCCCGGGCGCCGGCACACCCCATCCGGGCGGCACCGTGAGCTTGCCGACCGCGCCCGCGTTACCGGCCCCCGCTGCCACCGCCGGTCGGCTCGCCGCCCGCAGCCCGGCACCCGGCGACGGTGTTGCCTTGGCGATATCGGTGGCGATGTTGAGGTTCCGGGAGAACTGGCCCATGCCGTACAGGGTCGAGATGTTGCTGACGTTGGCCGGCAGGATGCTTCGGGCGGTCATCAGGACATACGAGAGGAGCTGCGTCGGCGACGGCAGTTCCTGCGCGGGGCCCTGCAGCGATGCCAGGGCCGTCGGCGGTGCGGGTGATCCCGCCTGCGGGACAGCCCCATCCAGCGCCGACGGCAGCTGCGGCAGCTGGGTGTGCGCTCCACCACCGGCCGGGTTCGTCGCCGTGGGCGGTCCGGCGAACGGCGCCACCGCCACCGCGACCGCAGACCGTGCCGCATAGCCGTACATCGCCGCCACATCCTGACCCCACATCACCGCGTACTGCGCCTCCACCTCCGCGATCGCCGCGGTGTTCTGCCCGAACACGTTCGACGCCACCAGCGCCGCCAACCGGCCGCGATTGGCCGCGATCAGCGGCGGCGGCACCACCGCCGCGAACGCCTCCTCGAAGGCACTCACCGCCGCACCGATCCGCGCCGCGACCTGCTCCGCCCGGACCGCCGCGGCATCCAGCCACGCCGCATACGGCGCGGCAGCCGCCGCCATCGACTCCGCCGCCGGACCCGACCACTGCCCGGCCAACTCCGAAATCACCGCCCGGTACCCCCTGGCGGCCGAACCCAACTCCACCGCCAACCCCGACCACGACGAGGCCGCCGCCAGCATCGCCGCCGACCCCGGCCCGGCATACATCCGCCCCGAATTGACCTCCGGCGGCAACACCGCGAAATCCACCACACCCACCCCCGCCGGTCAGTCCGCTGCCGACGGCGGGATCACGATGATGGTGGCCTGACTGGCTTTGGCGGGCTTGCCCGCGGCGGCCACGCCGCCCGCAGCACCGACGGCCCGCGATGCCGCGCCGCCCGTGACGCCGATCGCGCGTCCTGCCAGACCGCCCAGCGCCAGGTTGCTCATCAGTCCGCCCGGGGCGTCTGCCGCGGCCATCGGAGCAGCGTCCGGACCGCTGCCGCCAATCAGCACGGCCCCCGCCTCGGCCCTCGGCTCGATGGTGGTGGCCCACGCCTGCGGCACCGACAACCGACCGGCCGAAGCGGCGTTGCCGATACCCGCAGAAACCGCCGGCCCCGGCGAATTCACCAGTTGCGCCCCGGCACCCGGCCCACCGGGCAGCGGCGTCGACTCCGCTCCGAGCACCCCCGCCGCACTCGCCCTGGCCAGCGAGCCGATCACGTTCGCGCCGTTCATCGGCAGCATGACGCACTGGATCGCCAACAGGTATGGGATCCCGCCGATGCCGAAGAGGGAGATCGGCGACAGCGGCCCGGCCAGAAAATCCAGCAGCGCCAGAATCGGTGACTCCGCTTGGGCCACAGCCGGTCCCGATACCGCAAGAGTCTGCAACGCCTGGGGCAGCATCGCGATCAGACCGGCCAGTGCGGCGTGCGCCTGGGTTCCGGCGGTTGTGGTCGTGCCAGCTACCGCGGCGGCCTGGCCGGCCAGGCCGGTCGCATTGGTGGCCGGCGGTGGCAACCCGAACGGGACCAGCCTCGCGGCAGTCGCGGCGGCACCTGCGTAGCCGTACATCGCCGCGGCGTCCTGCGCCCACATCTCGCCGTAATGCGCTTCGGTGGCGGCGATCGCCGGGGTGTTCTGGCCCAGGATGTTGGTGGCGACCAGTGCCGCCAGCAGGCTGCGGTTGCCGGCGATCACCGGTGGCGGCACCGTCGCGGTAAAGGCGACGTCATAGGCTGCCGCCGCTGCCGTGGCCGCAATGCCGGATTGTTCGGCTTGGGCCGCAGTGGTTTTCATCCACGTGATGTAGGGACAGACCGCGGCAGCCATGGTGGCCGAAGACGGCCCGGCCCAAACCTCGCTGGTAACCCCTGAGACCACCGAATCGTAAGTCGATGCCGTGGAGTTCAACTCGGCAGCCAGGCTCCGCCATGCGGCCGAGGCCGCCAACAGCGGCCCAGACCCGGGACCGGAATACATTCGCCCCGAATTGATCTCCGGCGGCAAGGCCCCAAAGTCCATGTCTTCCACCTCCGGTCGATCAGCGCCGGATCATGGTGCCGCGGTACCCGATCCGGCTATTCCGTGAATGACGAAGGCCACGATGTCGGGCATACCCGGTCGCCGCCACCTGCGCGGTCTGCCTGATTTGGACCTGCGTGCGCGGCGAACCGGGCCGCGGTCGGCGCCGAAATCTCCGCGGCGGCGGTGCGGGCACCGAGCCCCGAACCGGTCGCAGCCAGGTCGCCCGCGACTGCCGCCAACATCTGCAGCTGTGCGTTGAAAAAAGACATGAACCCTCCCCACCGAAGCAGGCTGACCTGAGGCTGCGCACACAGTAGCAGCACCGGAGCAGCTGCGGCGGGAACTCGGCCCGATCCGGTTCTGCGCGAACCGGCGGCGCTACCCGGGCTTCTTCTCCGCGACCGCCGCGCTCAGGCCTTCGGCCAGGTCGTCGCGGGTCAATTCCCGGAACCGGCGCAATTGGTCCTCGCCGAAGTCGGTCAGCTCACCGGCGAGTACGGCATCCAGCTCGGCGTCATCGAGGCGGAAACTGCGGTGATCGCGAGCTTTCTCCACCACGTTGCGCACAAACCCGGCGTTACCCAGCACGTCGATACCGCGGATCAGATCGCCGTCTTCGGAGATGTTCTCGTCACGGTAGAACTTGGTGTAGGACGGCAGCAGAACCTGTACCGCATCGTCGGTGATCACGTCCTCGTTTTCGGCGCCCATCAACGTGGTCAGCGCGATCAGTTCATCCGGCGTGTAGCTGTAGAACTCGATCACCGTCGAAAACCTCCGCCGCAGACCCTGATTCACTTCCAGCATCCGATCCATGGCCTTGGCGTAGCCGGCGCCGAAAACCACCAGCTCGTCGCGGTGGTTCTCCATGTAGAGCAGCAGTGTGTTGATGATCGCGTTGCCGTAGGCGTCGCCCTGGGCGTACCCCCGCTCGTGCAGCGTGTGCATCTCATCGAAGAAAACCGCCCCGCCCAGCGCCTGCTCCAGCAGTTCCTCGGTGTTCTTCTCGGCGTCGGCCATGAAGCGGCCCAGCAGCTTGGAGCGATTGGTCTCCACCACCAGCGGCTTGCGCAGCACCGTCAACCCGCACAATTGCTTGGTGAACGCGCGAGCCACCGACGTCTTCCCGGTGCCCGGCGGACCCAGCAGCAGGGTGTGCCGCGACGTCACCGGGACGGGCAAACCCATCTTGGCTCGCGCCAAATTCACCTTGGTGGTTGCCTTGATGAGTTTGATCTCCCTTTTGGCCTGCTCCATGCCGAGCATCGCGCCCAACTCCGCGTCGCCCTCGGCCAGGTACTTCGCGGCCATCTCGGCGTGCCGGGCGGCTTCGGCTTGTTCGCGGGTGGGCGCACTGCCGGAATCCCACGGGTCGGTGCGCGCCTCGATGGTTTCCGGGTCGGTCAGCACCAAGCGGTAGTCGGGATTGTCCAGTGCTTCGCGGGCCGGTGCGAACTTCGCGTCCCGGGAATACACTCGTCGCAGCAGTTCGGTGGCCTCGTCTTCGCGGCCGAGATGGCGCAGGCACATGCCCTTGGTGTAGAGCGCGACATTGGCCGCCGGGGGCACCCGGTCGCCTTCGATGGCCTCCTGGGCTCGCCGGCATGCTTCCTCGAACACCCCCAGCGAGGCCAATGCGGTGGTCGCCATCGCCGCCGCCGCCGCCTTGAGCTCGGGCTGACGCCAGGTTGTCGCGGCCGGGAACTGTTTCAGCACCTCGGGCCAGCGACCAGTACGGAAGTACAGCACACCGCGCACGTAGTTGATCAGTTCGGTTTCGAACGGATTTCGCGGTTCCACCCCGTCCAGCAGTTCCGCGGCTTCGGCATAGCGTTTCGCTTCAGCCAAAGCGGCGGCGTAACCGGCGGCCAGCGATTCGACGCTGGTCACCAACAGCCGCAGAAACAGCCCGTCGGAGACCTCGGGATGAAACTCCAAGTCGCTGAGGCCCAGCCGGCGGGTCTCCCAACCGAACGTGCGGCGGGTCGCCCACGCATTGGCCAGCACCTCGATGCCCTGGTCGCCGGCCAGGATCCGGGCCAGCCAGGCGTCGCACATCTCGGGATCGATGTTGGACGCGGTGGTGAACATCTGCAGCGCGACCTGCGGGTTGTGGCTGGGTTGCAGCCCGTTGACGGAGATGCCCGAGGCCAGCATGCCGGCGACCATGGCATTGCGGGCATCTGTCGTCGCGGTCTGCGAGCTCGTCACGGCTGCGCCCCCACCCTGACCACCTGCTGTTCTTCGGCTGGATCCAGCGAAACCGTGAGATCGTCGGGGTCCTGCATTTCCCGGGCCGGCACCACCAGCGCCGGTCGACGCGTCGGCACCGGCAGACTTTCGCAGACCACCGTCAACCGCCGGCCGATGAACCGATTCACTTCGCTCCGAAGGTCCTTGTGCAGCCTCGTCCCGCTGTGATACCGCACCAGGGCCGACACCGCCACGCGGTCCTGCCGGGGGCTCAGCCGGACCGTCACCACGGTCGCGTCGACATCGGAGAGCCACAACCGGTCCAGGTTTTCCGACGCGATGTCTCGCGGTGACACCCAGAAGCTGGTCACATACCGTCTGGGGTCTTTCTGTCGCGGGTCCGGCAGATCCGCCAGCACCGCCGTGTCCACGGCGTCGAACTCGTCGGCGGCCAGCACGCGAGCGATGATGTCGCGTCCGTTGAGGTCATGTGCCAGCCGCTCGGTGGCCGCCGCCAGGGTGGCGGCCACCGAATCGCGGGTTGCCACCGCTGCGACGTTGGCCTGTGGATCCATCCGCAGCACCAGCCAGGTGCGGCGGTGGCCGGGCGTGGAGTGCTCGACCACGGTCTCCGCGTCGGCCGCAGTGGTGTGCTCGTGCACCGACCCGGTACCGGCGGCGCCAACCGAAACGATGTCGATGCCGGCCAATCGCACATCGAACTGACGCAGGGCGGCGGCCACCACCTGCACCGGCAACCCGACCGGTGCCGCCGCGCCCCGCGAATGGCGACCCAACGGCATCACCGGCCGGCCCGCGACCTCGATCAGCGCGACCAGTTGGTTGTGGCTTTCGCGAATGCCGACCGTATCCCGCCCGTATCGCCGCCGATGATCGACTGCGGGCGTGCGTCCCCGCGCCAGCATCTTCTCCGGGTCGGCGAATCGATCGAGCACCCGCGCCGCCAACGCCGAGGTGAGCGGCACCCGGTGGTAGGCGACCAGCGCGACGATCGTCACCAGCACCGCCACACCGACCCCGGTCCACCACACATAGCTGGCCTGTCGTGGGTCACCGGGCCAATGGCTGGCCGACACCAGCACCGTGACGTCGATGAGGAACACCATGACGACCCTCGACCACGACAGGTTCAGCCCCAATGCGTGCTGCGCCTTCATCGTTGCCTCCATGATCGTCGCATCGCCGCGATACCGAGTGCTGCTCCCGCCGCCACCAGCGCGAACAGCAGGCCTCCGCCGGCGACCCACACCGGGGTCATATCACGCTCCGGCGGCATCGGCGGCACCTGCAGCCGGGCCGACAGCCGTTCCGGTGGCGCAATCGGGCCGTCGGGCACGTCCCAGGTCAGCGCCGCCACCGGGTCGACGATTCCGTAGCCCACCTGGTTGTCGACTCCGCGGGCCGGCGGGCGGGCCGTGCGAATCAACCGGTTGATGACCTGATGCGCCGAAAGCTGGGGGTACTTCGCCCGGACCAGCGCGGCAACTCCGGAGACGATCGCCGCCGAAAATCCCGTGCCGGATGGCACCAGCAGCGAATTCTCCGGGCCGTCAACCGCATTCATCAGTCCGTCATCGAAGGGCGAGAGGCCCTCGATGTCGGTTCCGGGTGCGGCGATGGAGACCCAGGGTCCGGCCACACTCGTCTTGTCCAGCGGTGCACCGGCCGAATCCACCGAACCCACCGTCAACACGTACTCGTCGAACCAGGCCGGGGTCACCACCGTGTTCACCCCACCCCAGTCGCGAGGATCGTTGGGTTGCAACGGGTTATAGACCGGGTTCTGCTTGCAGTCCCGCCGGGTGGTGTCACCGGCGGCGACCACGATCACCGCGTTCTTCTCGACGGCGGCATAGCGAACCGCTGCACCGAGGTCGGCCTGATCGATGACGGTGCGCGCGTTCATGCACACCACCTCCGAGATGTTGATCACCGCGGCACCCATGTTGGCAGCATGGACGATGGCGCGTGCCATCGTCCGGATGCCGTCCGTCTTCTCCCGCAACTGCGGGTCCTGCCGGTCGGCGAAGGGCTCCTTGGGGCCGAATGCCTGGCTGGATTGCCGAATCGAGATCACCTGGACGTCAGGTGCCACTCCGCTGAACGCATCCGGAGCCCCTCCCGCCGGTGCCGCCGGGAGGATCCGGTCCACCGCGGCCACCCGTGCGCCGCCGGTGTAACCCGGCAACGAGATCGTGCCGCGCCCGCTGCTGCCCGACCGCGCAGCCTGCGGTGGCCCCGGCGCCGGCGGTGGCGCGGCCGGCAACTGCTCCGTCGGTTGCTGTTGCGGCTGCGGCATCCACGGCGGCGGCGGCGGACCCGGCGGCTCCTCGGGTGGCGGTGCGACGACGGTGTCCGGCGGCTTCACGATGATCGTGGTCTGCGGCGTCGGAAGCGTCGGTGTCGGCTCTGCGGTGGGAACCGACGGTGGTCGGCGAGTCTGCCGTGGCGGCGGCAACGGGACACCGACGTCCGGGGAGGCCGCGATCAACGACGCCACCAGCGTGCCGTGCGCGTCGCAGTCGGACAACCCGTCGCCGCCGCCCATCACGTAGTCCCCGCCCCCGATCAGGTTCGGCAGCCGGGGGTGCGGGGTCACCCCGGTGTCGATGACCGCGACCGTGACCCCGGCACCGCGGCCGAACCGCCACGCCTCCGTCAGGTTGAGCATGTCCATGTATTTCGGTTGCACCCGAAAGTCGGTGTTCGGCAACACCCCGACCTCGGTGCAGTAGGAGGTCTGCCGCATCGGCTGCGGCGGGCCCGGCGGGCTGTCCGGCGGCAACGCGGCCGGATCGATCCCGGGCGGCTCTATCGCGCCGGCGGCCGGCATGCCGGCCAGCGAGCCCGAGCCCACCATGACCATCACACCGGCCGCGGCGGCCACCCGCCGGAACCGTGCCGAACGGTTACCGGTACCGGATCGCTGCATAGGTGTTCATCAACCAGAACGCCAACGGGAACAACGGCATCAGGCACAGGTACTCGATCCACTCCACGAACTTCCGGAAGAGCGGGCTGTAGATCGTCTTGGGCACCACCACCGCCGCGAGCAGCCCGGCCGCCGGCACCAGCACCAGGACGGCCAACCCGACAGCCAGCGCCACCGGCGTCCACACCACCACCACATAGCGCACCACCATGGCGGCGACGATCACCAATCCGGTCACCGTCACGGTGACCGCCTGCCAGCGGTCCCGGAAGGAACGGCCCCGCAGCATCAGGAATCCGGCTGTCAGTGCGGCCAGTAGCACCGGCAGCCAGGCTTGGTCGGTGTGCGGATCGCACAGCCCCGTCGCCGACACCGCTATCAGCACACCGAAGCCGACCAGCAACCCGGTCAGGAACGACCGGGCCCGCTCGGCGCGCAGCACCACCTCACGGACGGACTCCGGCCCCTCCAGGGTGGATACGCCGCCCGGACCGGTCACCACCGTGGTCGGCAGGTCCGGGCGGGCTTCGAACACCCACCGACTGGTGGCGGACGGGAACACCGGAAGCCGCAGGCCGGCGAGCCACCGGGACAGCGACGGCGCCGCCTGGTAACCGAGCACACAGGCCAGCAGCAGGCATGACATCAGCGTCACCGCGCCGGTCAGGGCCAGCATCCGTAGCACCCCCACCAAGGTCACGGCGGCGGCGATGGTGGTGATGGCGGTGTAGGTGGCCAGCTGCCGGCCGGTGAGCCGGATCAGCAGCGGCGCGACGATGCCGGCCACACCGAAGCCGAGCGCCGCATGCGGTGCACCCACCGGTCCCGGGACCGCGGCCGCGGCGGCCACCACCAGCGGGGCCAGTCCGCTGAACAGCAGGGTGTCACCGACCCGCCGCTCGTCCACACCGCGTGCCTGCACCAGCACCAGCAGTGCGGCACTCAGCACCAGCACCGCGAGCACGGCACTGCACACAGCGGCCAGCCAGCCCTCGTGGTGGTATCGCCACGCGGCCAACAGGCCGGTGGCCAGTAGCAGCCCGATCGACATGGCCGCGACACCGACCCGGACCGACAGCGCGGCATCGATCGGCGCGAACCGTTTGGACAGGTTCACCGACACGGCGGTCGAGATGTGTTCGATGACCGGGAACCGCCGCTCGGCGTCCTCGACGAACCGCAGCCACAGCCGGTCCCCGTCGTAGACATCCTGTTCGGTCAGCGATTGCGCGGACCGCAGGATGGTGCCGTCAACCAGGCACAGCACCCAGCGACCACGCCCCTGGGCTTCCAGTGTCGAATCGCCGAGTTCCCGCAGCCGGCTGTTGATCACCTTCAGCAGCGGGTCGATCATCACCGAGACCGGGGCGTCGGCGTCCAGCAGCGTGCCGATCTGGACCCCGTCGCCGGCCATGATCCCCACCACTACCGCCCGGGGCGACGACAGTGCGACGTCGGTACCGGTCTGCGTCGCCTCGACCAGCGAAGTCACTGGCCCGCCGCCCGTTCGATGACTGCTGAACCCATTTGTTCCGCCTCACAATTCGGCATTGTCGATATTTTTCCAATTCTAAAGACGTCGCGTGATATTCGCACACGCCCCGGGTCCCGCCCAGAATTGCTAAACCCTGCGATGCGTTTTCCAGGCGCCGTAGGGCAGCGTGTCCAGCACCGTCTTGACCCCGACCTGAACCAGCTGCGGGGTGGCGGGGCAGATCGCCAGCCAGGCCTCGCCGGAGCCCGCGGTGCGGGCCTGCTGATACAGCGCGATACGGCCGCCGGACCCGTCCTTGAGGGACAGCACCGATGCGCTGGGTCCCTTGGCGTCGTCCCGGTACTGGCGGGCGTAGACCGCCGCCTCGGCAGCGGGTTCGGACAGCGCCTGCCCCAACGCGGCGACCGTGGCCGCGCTGATACCCATCCGCCGCAGGTCGCCGCCGGTGAAGATGTTGAAACCCGAGTCCTGCCAGCTCTGGGTGGCCTCCAGCATCTCCTCCATGGGTACGTTGACGGCGCTGATCTGGGCCGGTTCGGCGTGATGGATGGACTCCATCGCGTCGATCACCAGCGCGGTGATGGAGCCGGCATCGGTGATCGCCACATCGTCGACGGTGATGTCGGTGCCGACCCGCACCGCCGACACCCAGTGCTCGCCACGGCGCGCCAGCAGGATGCGGAACTCGTTGTCGGGGATGTCCCGGGTGCCGGGTGCCTGGTCCTCGTCGGCGATGACGCCGTAGGTCAGCTTGCCCAGCGACATCAGCGCGACCACCTCCAGATCGGGCGCGGCGAGCACCCGCATCCGGGCGGCCACATGCTCGTTGACCGCGTCGTCGACGACAATGCCCTGTTCGCGCATCACCGCCATGCCGGGATGTTCGTTGAGCCAATCGCTCGACTCGGTGGAAACATATGGCCGGCAACGCAACTCCGGTGCGACATGACGAATGTCGAGCAGTGCCTGCAGCATCCAGAAGCCCTCGACGTTGACGGTGATATCGGTGCGGGTGCTCGGATCCATCACTACCTTTCCCTGTGCCGTTCCGGTGGGCCCATTCTGCTATTGCAGCGCTCCGCGAGGCTTGGCGCCGTCACACCGTAAGTACGCGGCAGCACACCGGGCTTCCGGGTGTGCTGCCGCGTACGAGAGTACTGCTGTATCCAGGATCAGGCCCAGCTGGAGCCCACGGCCGAGTCGGTCTGAGCCATGTTCTGGCCGG